>NZ_JAMBQG010000002.1:0-497730 GCF_023369805.1 Parabacteroides leei | reverse complement strand
TAATCGCCCAAGAGGAATACCATGCTGAATTTTCGTTACAATGTTTAGTTTCTCTTCAAAACTGTGATGTCTATACATAAAAAATGCACCCCTAAAGTTTTATGTCTAACTTTTGGGGTGCACTTCAAAGCCGGTGAGGAATGTACGGAGCTTGTTCTTTTTGATCGTACTCCATATCTCGCGGAAATTATCAAAGTCGAACATACCCTTTTCCTCTTTCTATGTTTTCTATCAAACCATCCTTGACGCGGATAATCTTTTCTGTTGCATCGGCTACGGATTGTTCGTGGGTAACGATCACCATAGTCATGCCTTCTCTATTCACATTGCGAAGAAGTTCCATTACCTCAACCGTAGTCTTACTGTCAAGTGCACCGGTCGGTTCGTCGGCCAGGATTACCTGTGGTTTGGCAATCAGGGCACGGGCAATCGCAACACGTTGTTTCTGTCCACCGGACATTTCGCTCGGCATATGCTCCGCCCAGTCTCTCAGACCGACCATATCCAGATACTCCATCGCCATGGCATTTCTTTTCTTGCGATTCACTCCCTGATAATATAAAGGAAGAGCCACGTTCTCCATCGCATTCTTAAAAGAGATCAGGTTGAATGACTGGAAGATAAAACCGATCATCTGGTTACGAAGTTCAGCTGCACGGGTTTCGCTCAGGTTCTGAATCAATTGTCCGTTCAAATGATAAGTACCGGTATCATAAGTATCTAATATTCCCAATATATTCAACAGTGTCGATTTTCCCGATCCGGAAGCCCCCATGATCGAAACCATCTCTCCCTTTTCTATCTCCAGGTCTATACCTTTCAAGACATGCAACGGAGCACCATTGAAATACGTTTTGTTAATTCCTTTCAGCTGAATCATAATATCTGTCATTTCTTTTTATTATTAGACGTACACATTGCTAAAAATGTTACATGTTTAAGGAACTTTTTTATTCTCTGACGGAACAAATGTATATTTATATAAGATACCTTGTATCACAAGGTACTAATTATTACATTATATTAACTATTGCTTTATTACCATGTAAACACATAAAACTTATTAAATAAACTGATTATTCTTATTATTACTGCATCTTCCATCAATTTTAAGTATTAATTAATAAAATAATACCAACCGACAATCAAGACCAGATACTATACTTATCCTACAAAAGTAACATTCTGACCAATACTTATCAGCGACAGTTTCATATTTTATTCATGAAGTAATTGGCTGCCGATAATTATCAACAAGCCTGCTCACAATCGTCAACAAGCTTTCCCACAATTATCGACAAGCCTGTTGACAATTATCGGCAGCCAATCAGGTTGGTAACAAAAAGTACATTTCTCAAGATATATTTACATTCCATTGCCTACTATTTTCCAAATCACCCCATCCTTTTGTATATTTGTACCGCAGGAAGCAACTTAATCACCTGGTATCATGTTTTATTTACATGAGAAAAAAGAATACAGTATGAGACTTACTTATATTTATCATAGTGGCTTTGCCATCGAAGGAGAAGGATATGCGATCCTGATCGATTATTTTAAAGACACGGGCAAGACACCGGACACAGGATTCGTCCATGACGAACTGCTTCATCGCACAGGTACATTATATATACTGTCCTCCCATTTCCATCCGGACCATTTCAACCCGGATATCCTAAAGTGGAAAGAGATAAAACCGGATATCAAATATATTTTCTCCAAGGATATCCTGAAACGGAAACGTGCAAACGCCGAGGACGCAACTTATTTGAAAAAGGGAGACGTATTCGAAGACGAACATCTGCGGATACAGGCTTTCGGCTCGACCGACATCGGTATTTCTTTCCTGATAGAAGCAGAAGGCAAACTGTTGTTTCATGCAGGCGACCTCAACAATTGGCACTGGAAAGACGAGTCTCCCCCACAAGAGGTGGCAAAGGCTGAGGGCGATTATCTGCATGAACTGACAACACTGGCTCAAACGGCACAACATCTGCATCTGGCTATGTTTCCCGTCGATCCACGTATCGGCACGGACTTTATGCGTGGAGCCGAACAATTTATCGATAAAATAAAAACGGATGTATTAGTTCCGATGCATTTCTGGGAACGGCCGGCCGAAGTGATGGCTTTCGGACCTTATGCAGAGTCGAAAGGATGCCGCTATATATTGTTGTCCGTCCCCGGAGAAGGCACTGATTTTTAATTTAAAAGAAAACAATTATGGAAATTAAAGGCAAATTTGATCATTTCAACATCAACGTACTCGACCTTGAAAAAAGTATCGCTTTCTATAACAAGGCGCTGGGATTGAAAGAACACCACCGAAAAGAAGCAGCCGACGGCTCCTTCATCCTTGTTTACCTGACAGACGACCAAACTGGTTTCCTACTGGAATTGACCTGGCTAAGAGATCGCAACGAACCATACGAACTGGGAGATAACGAAAGTCATCTCTGTTTTCGCGTAGCCGGTGATTACGACGAAGTACGTAAATTCCACAAAGAAATGGACTGCGTATGTTATGAGAACACCGATATGGGATTGTATTTCATCAACGATCCGGACGATTACTGGATCGAGGTATTGCCTGCTAAATAAAACCGGGCAAACTGTCCATCTACCAAAATTGTATCAGCCCTTTACAGGCAATACAATTTTGGTCAACCTTTCATCATAAGGTTGATCTTTCTTTATATAATAGAATTCGTAGGCCGAACCTTCCGGTTCATATCCCTTCTGCATGATCCAGGCAGTCATTTCTCCGTACAAATAATCCATCTCTTCATAATCGCCCTTGAACATACAATGAACCACTTTCGTCTGAGGAATGATACGAGGTTGCAGGTTTTCATCACCATCCATCCAGATAGAGAGGGGAAAACAAATCTCCAAATCCAGGTTTTCCACATCCAGATTCAAATAATCGTGGTAAATAATAAAAGGAACATCGGTCATATATACTCCGGTAGGACGGAGAAGAGCTAGCACATCTTCGCGCTTTTTGGCAAACTGCCTTTCCAATTCTTTGTAGCTGATTTTCATGCGAGCCGATAAAACAGGTTGTTCTGCCCTGACCATGAACCGTATGTCTGAAACCTGTGGCATAGTGTTATTCATTAATGGGTTAAGAATTTATCAAAGATAAAACAATCATTGAAAGTAGCACTATCTGAAGAGGTGAAAAAGCTGAAAATGACATATTTTGATCCTGTAATTAACTAAACTTACATTTATCGTAATATTCTAAAACGAATCTCATTCTACATTTTTTTGAAGAAAATCATTGCAGCTAACCATATTCCTCTTATATTTGCTTTCCAGAAAACTCATTATTAATCATAAATATAAAATCATGGAGAAGCCTTATGTAGTAGGTATTGATATAGGCGGTACCAATTCTGTTTTCGGTGTTGTGGATGCAAGAGGAACAATCTTGTACAGTGGATCAATCAAAACAGGGAAATATAGTGATATCAATGATTATGTTACCGAACTCGGTCAGGGTCTGTCATTAGTAATCGATCAGGCCGGAGGTCCGGACAAAATCAAAGGTGTAGGCGTAGGAGCTCCCAATGGTAACTTCTTCAACGGCTGTATTGAATTTGCCCCAAACCTTCCGTGGAAAGGCAAAATTCCTTTGGCACAGTTGATCAGCGAACAGATCGGAGGTATTCCCGTTGCATTGACAAACGATGCTAACGCTGCTGCAATCGGAGAAATGACTTACGGCGCAGCACGCGGTCTGAAAGACTTTATCGTAATCACGTTGGGTACAGGTGTCGGTAGCGGTATCGTTATCGGTGGTAACCTGGTTTACGGACACGATGGATTTGCCGGTGAACTTGGTCACGTAATTATGCGTCGTAACAACGGACGTCCTTGCGGTTGCGGTCGTCAGGGATGTTTGGAAACGTATGCTTCGGCAACAGGTGTGGCTCGTACAGCACGCGAATATCTGGAAATCCGCAAGGACGACAGTTTGTTGCGTGAACTCGACCCGGACGAAATTACTTCAAAAGATGTATATGAAGCAGCTATGAAGAATGACAAGCTGGCTCTCGAAATCTTCGAATTCACAGGAAATATCCTGGGTGAAGCTTTTGCTGATGCTGTTGCATTCTCAAGCCCGGAAGCTATTATTCTATTCGGTGGTCTTACCAAGGCTGGCGATCTGATTATGAATCCGATCAAACGTTCTATGGAAAAGAATATGCTGAAAGTATACGAAGGTAAAACTAAACTTCTTTTCTCTCAATTGAAAGAAAGCGATGCCGCCGTATTAGGTGCCAGCGCTTTAGGTTGGGAAGTAAAAGAGTAATCGTATTTCACAGGGGGTCTGCCCCGGATCAAGGGCGGCTTCAAGCCGCCCTTATTCATTTATATACATTTATAATAAACCTATCCTATGAGTCATCCTTTACATCAGTTCGTCTACTGTCCCAAATGTGGTGCCAAAACATTCGTAGAACGCAACGAAAAAGCCAAACAGTGTACAACATGCGGTTTTGTTTATTATTTCAATCCTTCGTCAGCTGTCGCTTGCTTCATACGTAATGCGACAGGTGAAATGCTATTAGTACGACGTGCCAAAGATCCGGCCAAAGGCACACTCGATCTTCCGGGAGGATTTGTCGATATGTACGAGTCGGCGGAAGAAGCAGTTCATCGCGAAGTAAAAGAAGAGACAGGACTGGATATTACCAAATGCCGTTATCTGTTTTCTATCCCTAATCTTTATATGTATAGTGGTTTTGAAGTGCACACAGTAGACATGTTTTTCGAATGCCATGTGGAAAACTTCAACAATGTTCATGCAGAAGATGATGCTGCCGAAATCGTTATTATGAAAAAAGAAGAGTTAAATGCCGACGATTTCGGATTGATGTCAATAAAGAAGGCTATTGGGGTTTATCAAAAAAGCAACAGCTAACTTTCACATTTTCATTTCTACAATTGACAATTAGAGAGCGGCGCATTCCGCTCTTTTTGTTTTCTATATTATAGATCTCTACACCCAACTATAGTTATAAGATTTTTTTCAAAAAAATAGGACACATAATCATAAATAGCACCTTAGTTCTAAAAGAACTCCGTACTAAATATCTGGCACA
Source organism: Parabacteroides leei (assembly GCF_023369805.1). Lineage (NCBI taxonomy): Bacteria > Pseudomonadati > Bacteroidota > Bacteroidia > Bacteroidales > Tannerellaceae > Parabacteroides > Parabacteroides leei. The sequence continues at coordinate 492,616 of NZ_JAMBQG010000002.1, read as the reverse complement.
AATGTATTAATTATTTATTACGTATTGTTATTTTACGTCAATAAAAGTGATATTTTGCTTTGTTTTTAACACTTCCAATAAGAGAGCAAATATAATAACCGGAAAATCCGACTACAAACTTTACCCTTTGATTATATTCATATTGTATATTTTATTCGTATTATAATCCGATATATCAACCACAATTTACACCTTATCAATTTACACAATATTTATTAACTGCAAAGAACGTAATCAATCACAAGTCTCCAACAGCTGTTTTGTAAAAAAGTTTTTTTAATCAGACTTAACAATCCGTATATACCTAATAATAATAATGTTATGAGACCAGGATAGCCTTAGTACTTTTAGAACTAAGATCAAAAACATCAATAAACGTCAAATCTAAGGTAACTCCACTAACACTAGTATTATTATCTATAAACTCATTAATTATGTTGAAACACTTCAAACCTGTCAGCTTAATTCTTATCGCAGGAGCGATAACACTTCCCGCAAGTGCCTATGCTGACTTAGCGCCAGAGAAGCAAGGAACCGCCATTTCTCAGCAAAACGGGAAAGTGACCGGTGTTGTAGAAGATGATTTCGGCCCTGTAGCCGGAGCATCAGTAGTGATCAAAGGAACCACAAACGGTAGTATTACCGACATGGATGGTAACTTCAGCCTGGAAGGAGTAAAAAACGGAGACATTATCCAGATATCCTTTATCGGATATGCGACTCAGGAAATTGCTTATGCAGGACAAGCTTCATTGAACATTAAATTGGCTGAGGACAGCCAAAAGCTCGACGAAGTAGTTGTAACGGCTTTGGGTATAAAGAAAGATGCCAAGAAGTTAGGTTATGCAGTAAGTAATGTATCATCTGACGAATTGACCAGAACCGGTGGTTCGAACATCGCTAGCGGACTTTACGGCAAGGCAACCGGTGTACGTATTCAGGCTGCTCCCGGTGGCGGTACATCAGCGGTATCTATCTCCGTACGTGGTCTTTCCTCTATCACGGGTAATACGCAACCGCTTATTATCATGGATGGTGTGCCTCTTCACAACGGAAACACCAATAATGATGATTATTGGGGTAACCAACGTATCAACTCCAACGGTATGGTCGATATCAACCCCGAAGATATCGAGAACATCTCTATCTTAAAGGGTGCTGCCGCTTCAGCATTGTACGGTTCGGAAGCTGCCAACGGTGTTGTGATGATCACGACCAAGAAGGCAAAAGCTGGTACTGGTACAAAAATCGATTTCAGTGCCAACGTAAGTTTCGACAAAGTTGCCTACATGCCTGAAATCCAGAAAGAATATGGCCCAGGTACCGACAACTCTTCCTTAGGGAACGATAACCCAGAGGCATTGACTGGTTTCCGTCAGCAACTTGTCGACCGTAACGGCAACACGATCGTTACACCTAACCAAGAAACATACTCCGCATGGGGTGCCAAATACGATCCGAGCAAGATGGTAACCTATTTCGACGGTACACAGCGTGCATACACTCCGATCGACCACAACCAGTGGGCAGACATCTTCCGCACCGGTATAAATCAGACATACAACCTGTCACTAACCAATAGTACTGAGCATAATAATGTACGTTTCTCGTACACCTACAACGATGCGCAGGCCATGCAGCTCAACTCAAACAACCACAAGCATAACTTCAACCTGAACGGTACATTCGATGTGAGCAAGACAATCAAGTTGAACTATACAGCCACTTATCAGAACCAATACATTAAGAACCGTCCGTATCGTATCAGCCGTTTGACTAATAACTTTACCGGTTTCTTCAATGGTTTCACCGATGTTGCTTATATACGCGACCATACGGTGACAAGCCTCGGTTACATGAACAGTATCTCAGCTAACAACGGCGGTACAAGCGATACTTTAACACCGGATGAACAATTCCTTTACACACCAATGGGTTCAACCTCACTGATGGATGAATATTTCTGGAAGATTATGGGTAATGAACAATTGGAAGAACATCAGCGTTTCATCGGTTCCGTCAACCCGACCTGGGAGATCATCCCCGGATTGACATTAGGTGGACGTCTGGCTGCCGACCTCACCGTCGATAAAATCGAAAACAAAAACTACGCAAGTAACGCTCATGTATTTTCTACCAACGGCCAGTACAGCGACTCTTACGGATTGAACAACAGTCGTTACCAGATTATCTACAGCGATGTGATGTTGATGTTCGACAGAACATTCAATGAGCTCCATAACGTAACAGCCAACCTGGGTTGGACAGCTCGCGAAGAATCCTATTACAAATCAGATGTGAGTACCAATCAGGGGCTGACACAGGAAAACTGGTTCCACTTGAACGCCTCCGTCGGCACAAAGAATGCGAGCATGACCAAACAGGAATTGCTTAAAACAGGAGCCTTCCTGACAGCCAGCTACGGTTATAACGGATGGGGATTTGTGGAAGGTTCTATCCGTCAGGAAAAGAGTTCGACCTTGAAGAAGGGCAATAACTCATTCTGGTATCCTTCTGCCAGCGTCAGCGTACTCTATACAGAGTTGCTGAAAGACCAAATGCCGACTTGGTGGAATTACGGTAAGGTTCGTGCCTCTTACGGTATCGTAGGTAATGCCCCCGAAATCTATCGCGCAAACCTGGCATTCGAACAGGGCTCTTTGCTGAGATCATCTACTTATGCCTATAATTATATAAATACAAGCATCGGTAACGAAGGTATTAAACCGGAAACCAAATATGAATTTGAAATCGGTTTGGAAAATAAATTCTTTGGGAACCGTTTGGGCATGGAATTCAACTTCTATAGCAACACCATCAAAGATCAGATTCTTTCTACAACCAGTGCTGCTTCAATGGGGGCAACAAGCATGTTGATGAACGTCGGCGAGTTGAGCAATAAAGGTATCGAATTAAGCGTATATGGCACGCCTTTTGAAAACAAGGATTGGAAATGGGATTTGCGTGCCAATGTAGCATGGAACAAAAACACGGTGAAAAAACTAGCCGATGGTCTGGACGTATTGAATCACACCAACATCGACGGTGGAGCTGCTGTTCTTGAATCGCATGTAGGCGAATCTATGGGTGACTGGTACACCTATACCTGGAAAACCGACGAAAACGGTAACTACATCGTAGGTAGTAATGGTTTGTATATCAGCGACACTTCAGAGCGTCATAAAGTAGGTAACGCCATGCCAAAGGTAACCGGAGGTTTCGGTACAAGCCTAAGCTACAAGAACTTCACATTAGACATGGCATTCGACTTCCGCTTCGGTGGCGATGTATTGAACAGCCCTTGGCAGTTTATGATGAACACCGGTACTATTACCGATGCTATTGGTGTCCGTGACCGTTCAACCGGCGGTTTGTTCTACTACAGTGAGACAGAAAAGATGGAAGACAAAGGAGCTATTCATGTGCTTACTCCGGATGAAGTCGCAAGTATTGAAGGCAACTACCAACGTGGCGATATGTATAACGGCCACTATCTGTGGGACAACGGTTTGATCCTTCCGGGTGTAAAGGAAGACGGTACACCGAACGATATAGTTGTAACTCAAAGGGAAGCTAACAGCAAACTTTATGGTTGGGGAACAAATGCAACCCGGACTTATCAGGATGCTATCCAGAAAAACAGCTACATCAAATGTCGTGAAATCAGCCTGGGTTACACTTTGCCAGCAGAATGGACCAGAAAGTTTGCTTGCAACAACCTGATGGTTTCCGGTTTCGTACGTAACCCATTCTATGTATATCGTACTTTGAAACTGTTCGACTCTGAAGCGACAGACGGAACAAACTGGATCTACCAGGCACAAATCGGCGGTTCTACAGCCAGTGCACGTACATTCGGTTTCTCAGTCCGCGCAAGCTTCTAACTTACTAATTATTAAATCAGATTAAAAAGAAGAATTTATGAAAAAGATATTTTCATTGTTAGCAGGAGGAATCATACTGGTATCGCTCGCCTCATCATGCGCCGATTCAGCGTATGATGACAAGTATGCTGATCCCTCGAAGACTACAACAGTAGGCGTTCCTCAGGTATTTACCGGCGTGATGTACAAAGGTAATACATGGATGAACCCAATTTATTATCGTCATTGGATACAATCTACCACATCCGGTATTTTCTCCGGTATAATTGGCACCAACAATGCAGCTGGTCGCTATATGGGATCCGGTGAAGGCCGTTATGACGATCGTTGGAAAAACTTCTATGATATGGTAACTCAGTTACGTTTGTTGGAATATAACTACGAAAATCTTTCGGATACGGAAAAACCTTCTAACTTGGTGTTCTATTATTTAGGGCGTACAATGGTTGAAGCGCAACTACATGAAATGTTGTCTGTGTTCGGCGATGTTCCTTTCAACGGAGCCGGTACGCTTTGGAGAGACGGAGACTATAATGCTGCCAAAGAGAAATGCGTTTATGATGACGACGTTGTACTGTACAAACAGATTCTTACCAACCTGAAAGAGGTAGGTGACTATTTCGCCAGTGGCAATGTGGACGCAATCGGTCTTACTTCTTTAAGCCGTCAGGATTATACAATCGCTGCCGGGGATGCAACAATTTGGCAAAAATATGTAAACTCGCTCCGCTTGCGTATTGCCCTTCATTTGTCAACTGCCGGCGATTGCGTAACTGAAGCACATGCTGCCATTGCCGAAATCCTGAATAATCCGGGCAAGTATCCGCTGATTGACAACAATACGGAAAATATGGGAGTAACAGCCGACACCCAAAAGGATGAATTTAACTTCGGTAAGTCATTCTCTCAAGCACTTCGCTCAAGTGGTATGGCAGCTTGTTCACAAACAGTTCTGAATGCGATGAATGTACCTGCAAACGGTATACCCGGCGAAAATACTGACCCACGTCTGGAAGTTATGTACGATTGTAATCCCGATGGGGAATACATTGCTTACGATGTTATGATGACTGATGTTGAAATCACGAATCTTTCAAACAAAAAGCATCAGGAATATGTAAACAGAGGTATGTCACAAGCCAACTATTTTTGTGAAATCGACACCATCGCTGCCGCTGGCTGGGATACATATCAGGGAAATGAAAACATATTCGGTCTATGGCTGAGTGCTGCAGAGGTTAGTCTCAGCAAGGCAGAAGCCTATTTGATGGGGTATGGCGTGGCAGCCGATGTCAACAAGGCAAAAGCTCACTTCGTTGAAGGTGTGAAACTATCTACCCAATATTATTGGGATATGAAAGAGACAAGTTCACTTCACAAGGCAGGTAATGACAGCTACAGAGGATTCCGTCCGCTGGTCAGACCGACAGACGACGCAATCACAACATACGCTGAAAGTATCTGGAAACCGACACAGGAAGCAATCTGCACACAACTATGGTTAGACTTCGGCTTCATGAACAAGCTGGAAGCATGGAATGTAGTACGTCGTACCGGTTATCCTGTTGTAGAATTTGCAACAGACAACCAGGTATCTAATTACCCGACTCCTCCTAACCGTCTGCCCTATCCGAACGATGAGTTGACATACAACAGTGACAACTGCCAGGCAGCGATCGCCAAGAATTACGAAGAGCCAAGTGGTTATTATACCAACCTGTTCTGGGCTAAGAAAGAGTATTACAAAATGGTTAGATAATCAATAAACTTATTTATAATAATGAGTGTGGCAATAATGAATGTTGCCACACTCAATTACAAAGAATTTATTAACACATTAAATCTAATTAGTCATGAAAAGAATCATTTTTATCCTTTCTCTTATCTTAATGGTAGGGATACAAGCAAAAGCACAAAAGGGTCCTGTTTTCGAAGGTTCATGTATTGATGTCATCCGACAAGATCCGACACAAGGTTTATTTTATAATTTTCCTATCAGTCATGTCCTACCTATATATTGTGCATTTGTAACACCTACTATTGTAAATGGTTACACCCAAAGTATGACTATTTCGGATGGAGAAATTGAAATGCTTTATTTTAAAAATAAGCAAAAAGGCTACTACGATCTGCCTATTCAAGTTGAAAATAATGGCAGTGTAGTCAATTGCTATATACGAATACAATTTATCTAGAAATAACGATACTTCCACAACAATTAAATAAAACATAATTGATGGTAAATGTGGAGACTGAAACCGCCCCGAAGTGATTCGCGGCGGTTTTACTTTATATACTATATCAGCGTTGTTCATCATACACCCCGAACTCAGCAATTGAAGCCTGCCCATTGGTGCTATCTATTTCTATTTTGACTTTGTTTCCCCAGACACGGTCGAAACGATGTACTTTAACTTTATCAGCTTTATCGCCCGAACAGATCTCTTTCCAGATACCATCAGCTTCATATAGCAAGCGATACCGTTGTATACTTCCCTTAAGGTCGGTTATTGTTATCATATTAAAAGAATGGCATTTATCCAGATCCACTTCAAACCAGGGCTTTGCTACAGCCTTGTTCGAGAGCCAACTGGTTGTAAAGTCGTCATCATTACCAAAATCCATGATCATCATATCCTCACTCCAACTGGAATTGGCCGGTTTATGTTTGGCTATGTTCGTTGCAATTATCGGGGCATCATAGGCCGGAAGTCGGGGTACGGCTACATCGTCTTTCCAAAGCTCTCCGATCTTCTTCAATCCCTCAACGGCATTCGGGTCGATCAGACCGTCACGGTTAGGAGCCACATTCAATATAAAATTGCAATAAGCCTGATTGAAGGGTTCCAGATTATCCTTAACGATCGCAACGGGATCTTTTACAGGCGATACCGGGAAAGGCTCTTTCCAGAACCAGCTTTTATTGATCGGTAAGCAAGACAAAGCAGGAAGTCGGTTCGACTCTTTCGAGATATGCTGCCCGGCATTCTGTTCATACGACTTTATATCTGTGTAAAACAAGGCATCTTTCGGATATTTGGCAGCATTCAGATCCATCACCAGGCAGTTGGGCTGAAGCCTTTTAATCAGGCGGTATATTTCCTGGAAAGGAACATCTTCATAAGATATTCTCGACCAGGGAGCATCCCAGCCGTCGATGATGATCGCGGTTATCTCGCCATAGTTAGAGAGAAGCTCCGTCAACTGTGCCTTCACCATGTCGATATGCTCTTTCGTGATAAATCCGGGACGCAATTTATGATGCGTATCCAGTATAGAATAATAAAGCATCGTTTTAAGTCCCTGCTTCCGGAAAGCCTCCACATATTCTTTTACTACATCCCGCTTGAGCGGACTGTTCATAACATTATAACCAGTCGTTTTTGTATCCCATATACAAAAACCGCTGTGATGTTTGGTCGTCAGACAACCATAACGCATCTTGGCCGCTTTGGCTGCTTCCGCCCACTGGTTACAATCCAGTTTCATAGGACTAAAGATAGCCGGACTGGCATCGGGATCAGCCCAGTCGTCACTCATAAAAGTCGGAATATTAAAGTGTATAAACATCCCGAATTTCAGATCGACAAATTGCTGCTGCAAAGTACGCAGATCCGAAGTTCCATTTGTCGGTTGTGTTTTACCCTGTACCGCCAGGCAACATAAAAAGGTAAGACACAAAAGAATTGATACATTTTTTCTCATAACTGTTCCTTATTAAAATATTTGCCGGTTCCTCTGAAAAGTCAACCGGCAAATATACCTTTTTTATTCTACTTAAATAACCATTCTTTTAATAACCGTCGTTCTGTTTCAGGTTCTTATTGTTCTTGATCTCGTTCGTCGGGATCGGGAACAATAATTCCCGTGAACTCAATGTAGGACCATATGCAAACTTATGTCCGACATAGTCATCAAACTTACCGGTCGCTAGATTCAACACCTTACGGGTACGTGCCATATCAAACCAAATCTTATTCTCGAAAGCCAGTTCATGGTAACGTTCTTTCCAGACTGCATAACGGAAATCTTCCTGCGATAATCCGCTCAAATCTTTCAGATTTGCACGTTGCCTGATCTGATTGACACAAGCATAAGCAGCAGCCGAAGGACCGCCCTCCGCTTCATTCTGAGCTTCCGCATACATCAACAGAAGATCGGCATAACGAAGCAACGGATAATTAAGACTACTCTTAGCCGTATTCAAATGAGCATCCATATCGAAGAACTTATAGATGTAATAACCACCGAATTTCACAACTTCTTCACGATTGGCATTCGATGTGAATTGTGTATAATAAAACTCACCTTCTTCAGTACGCTTATCCCCTTCTTCATAGGTATTGATAAATTCATCCAGTGCATATACAGAACCTGTTTCCGTCGAATAATAAGAAACGTCCATATTATAAGGCAAAAGCAAGCTCTGGAACGGATTCTCTACGATACCGGACTGATACTGTATCATGAACAGATGCTCCCCTTTATTCTCCATTTCAATATTATGCAGGTCGCTGTAAGAAGAAAAAAGTTTATAACTACCGTTATCGATCACCTCTTTTGCCTTGGATGCAGCCAGCGCATAATATTCCTTTCCTTTTTCCATCGGATATCCCGCCATTGTCAGATAAACGCTTGCCAGCAAAGATTTCACTGTCGCTTTTGTCACACGTCCGGTTTCATCCGTCCAGCCCAGATCAGATTCTTCCGCCTGTTTCAGGTCCGAAAGGATCGAGTTATACACTTCTTCCGTAGAAGCCTGTTGCGGATACAATTCGGGGGAAGAAGCATCCACCGGCACCAATACCAATGGAACAGAACCAAACAAACGTACCAGGTTGAAATAATTATAGGCACGAAGGAAATAGGCTTCGCCCAAACATTTACTTTTGATCGATTTATCCATCTCGATTCCCGGTATGTAAGTGATTGCCAGGTTTGCATTGGCAATAGCACGGTATGCATAGTTCCACCAACTCTTACTATACTCGTTGTCCGAATTATTCACGACCAAACGGATATTATTGATGTTGACGTTCTGGCTTACTTTCGTTCCTGCCAGCCCGGTCAGGAAATCGGTCATAAAATACGGATTGCCACCATAGTCGCCGTTTGCCGAATACCGCAGATCTGCATAGATAGAATTAACCACGCTACGCGCATGCTCCGCTGTCTTAAAATAGTTTTGCTGAGTAAAGTTAGACGGATTCGATTCGTCCAGAAAGTCAGTACAACTACAACCGAGCACCAGTGATAATATCAATAAAGCATATTTTGTCTTCATATTTAATAATAGTATTAAGAGTTAAAAACTAACATTCAGACCAATCGTAAACGTACGCGGTTTCGGATAACCGAATACGGTGATACCTTGAGCAAACGTCTGTGTCGCATCCGACACTTCCGGGTCATAACCGTTATATTTAGTGATCAGGAAGAAGTTCTGAACACTACCGTATACTCTCAGATACTTGATCGAGATCTTCTTTGTCAATTCAGACGGGAAAGTATATCCCAAAACCAGATTCTTTCCACGCAGGAACGAACCGTCTTCCACGAAATGAGAATCGATGTTCGTCGTATATCCCGCACCGGTCGGTCTGATCTGTGCGATCATCGTATTCTGGTTTTCTGGAGTCCATGCATTCAGTACCGTCTTATAACTGTTTGCTATACCGGTACGGTCTTCTGCCGAGTGTTTGGAAATATCCAGTACATCGTTGCCGAACATATACTGCAGGTCGACAACTAAGTCGAAGTTCTTATAACGGAATGAGTTGGAAAATGTTCCGTAACCGTCAGGAATACCTTTACCGATGATCAGACGGTCCATATCATTGATCTGTCCGTCATTGTTACGGTCCCAAAGTTTCAGGTCACCCGGACGCAAGTTATATTTGGCTGCTTCTTCCGCTTCATCCGTACCCCAGGTTCCCAGACGTTTGTAACCGTAGAAAGAACCTACCGGTTCACCAACGCGGATGATGTTATTGCTTGAAGACAAAATATCCGGTCCCGGATAAATATCATCGTCTCCCTCACTTAATGCCAGCACCTTGTTCTTATTGAATGAGATATTGAACGTCGTTTCCCATGAGAAATTTTCATTGGTAATATTTACCGTATTGATAGAAAACTCGAAACCTTTATTGCTCATACTTCCGACATTCTTCGTAATCGATGTGAAACCGCTGGAAGCCGGTACCGGAGCACTCAGCAACATATCTGTCGTCTTTTTATAATATACATCCATTTCCAGATTTACACGGTTGTTGAACAGACCGATGTCCAATCCGGCATTTACCTGAGAAGTCTTTTCCCATTTCAGGTCAGGGTTAGCCAAAGAGGAAACACCGATACCGGATGCTTTCGAACTGCCGAAAACAGTCGTATAATTACCCAAACTACCCTGTGAAGCATAAGCACCTGTTTCCGAGTTACCTGTCAAACCGTAGCTGGCTCTCAACTTCAAATTAGAGACAGCAGTAGCCGGTTTCATAAAGCTCTCTTCCGAGATACGCCACGCAGCACCTACAGACGGGAAGAATGCATATCTGTTTGACTGGCCGAATTTAGACGATCCGTCCAAACGGGCTGTTGCCGTCAATAAATATTTACTCTTATAGCCATAATTGACACGGGCGAAATAAGAATTCAAACCATACGCATTGGCACTCGATGCTGCCGTAGGAGAAGTTCCGATCCCCAGGTTGTTATACTGGAAGAAATCATCTTCGAAACCTGTAGCCGATGCTGTGGACGAAGAGTTATCCACATGCTGCCAGGATAAACCGACCATACCGGTAAATGAATGTGCCCGGGCAAAATCTTTATGATAAGTCACATAATTTTCAAACTGCCAGGAGTTATTCCGGTTATTATTTATGGATGCACTGCCGTTCGGAGAAGAGATCCAGATCAACTGACGACCTCCATAATAATTCGATTTCTGATTGATGATATTGGCTCCCAATACGGAACGGAACTCCAGTCCCGGAAGAATAGTGATGTTCGCATATACATTACCCAACATAGTCTGTGTTTCCAATGTATAGTTACGATCTTTAGCAACCTGCACCGGACTGTTACCGCCTTCCATCCCCGGATAATCGTTGTTTCCGGCAAAAGTTCCGTCCTCATAACGGACAGGCAGGAAAGGCAATGCCTCCACGATCTGACGTCCCACCGTGATGCCGCCATCACCCATTGAGTCGGTCTGGCGTTCTTTCTGGTAAGCATAGCTCAAGCTACCTCCCACTTTCAACCATTTGGTCAACTCGCTATCCATAAAGAAACGGGCGGAATAACGTTTCAGGTAAGATTCGATGATCAGACCATCCTCGCCTCTGAATCCGACAGACAACCCGTAACTGTCGCCACCTTTTGTATTGGACACGGATATCTGGTGTGTCTGCGAAAAAGCATTACGGATGGTTTCATCCTGCCAATCTGTATCGTACAACGGTTGGCCATTAGAGTCGAACAACCGAGAGTCAGTTCTTTTCAGTTTCGGATCTTTATAGTTTCCATTCTGCCATCCTTCCGGATCGAACTTCTGAGCATTCGCATAGGCCAGATCTTCCAGTTGCAGGAACTCGGCAGCATTCAGTACATCCAGTTTTTTAGGAAGAACACCTATACCGAAGTCGGTATCGTAACGAATACTTGTACCCACACCTTCACCTTTCTTGGTTGTAACCAAAATAACACCATTCGCACCGCGGGCACCGTAGATGGCTGTTGCCGACGCATCTTTCAATACCTCCACCGACTTGATATCGTTCGGGTTCAGATAGTCGATCGGAGATGTTCCGTTGGTCAATGTACTTACATTCAGGATCACACCGTCCACCACATAAAGAGGATCATTCGTTACACTGATAGAAGAGTTACCACGGATACGGATGGAAGCGCGTCCGCCCGGACGACCTGAATTAGTCGAGATATTCACACCGGATACGCGTCCCGACAAAGCCTGTCCGAAAGAAGTAACTGTCCGTTGTGCCAACGCATCTTCTTTTACAGAACCGGAAGCACCTGTCAGGTCACTTTTCTTCATCGTACCGTAACCTACAATCACGACCTCTTCCAGATTCTGAGTGTCTTCATACAAAATAATCTTCAGAATCGATTTATTCTTTGTACTAACTTCCTGCGTCAAATAACCAATATAGGATACTTCCAGTACGGCATTATCCGGCACTTCGAAAGAGAATTTACCATCCACATCCGTTATATTCCCGGTCGTTGTTCCTTTTACCAGCACATTGGCTCCGATAACCGGATCACCATTATCATCTACAACAACTCCGGAGATCTGACGTCTCGACTGCTGCTGTGTCTCCTGTTTATTTTCTTTGGAGGACAAAACGATATGATTACCCTGGATCATATACTCGATATTGGTATCGCGGAACAACTCATCCAATACCTGGACAACTTGTTTCTCCTTTACATTAACAGAAACTTTTCGATTCACATCTATCTGGTTGTTATAAACAAACAGATACTCCGTCTGTTTCTCTATTTCAGAGAAAATTTTGTTTAACTGTGTGCTTGATTTACTTATGCTCACCCGCATATTTTGTGAATGGGAAGTAGAGGCAAACGAACAAAAGATACAGACCAATAACAAGAATGTAGTTATTCGCATAATTCTAAAGAGTTGTTTAAGGTTGGGACTTTTTAGGCAATAATGTCCCTGTAAAGTATTTTTTTTCATACATTTGTGTGTTTCAAAATAATACAATTTAATTAATTGTGATTGAGATTCCTGCCGGTTGATGCGTCACCATCAACCGGCTTTTTCGTTAACAAAAACATTTTTTACTATACCATAGGCAGTCAGATTTAAAAAGGTTATTATTTTATTTAATTAATATACACCACATGATTTTCGCGGTCACGCTGATAGGCAAAGTGGATATTTTTTTGCAGCAGGCTAAGCGCATAGTCAATACCATCTGTTTGCTTAAATTTCCCTGTGTACAAATACTTTGTCACTTTCTGGTTGTTCACAATTATCTTCACCCCATAGAATTTCTCAAAGTCTTCCATCACCAGTCTGAACGGTTCATCCTGGAAGCAGATCAACCCTTCTTTCCAGCGGTATCTTTCATAATTATCAATTTTCTGTGTCAACAGTTTACCATTCGAACGATACACCTTATTATTGGGTTTTAGTGAAATTGTTTCCGAAGGACTATTATGCATGGATACCTTGACGCTTCCTTCCATCAGCACCGTTTCAAATTTATCCCGGCTGGAATAGGCATCCACATTGAATTTCGTTCCCAAGACCTCCACACTACATTCTTTTGTATTGACGATAAAAGGCCGTTTCTTATCTTTCGCCACTTCAAAGTAAGCTTCGCCATCCAGCTTGATCTTACGTTCATGTTTGTTGAACGAAACCGGATATTGTATAGTTGTCTGCGCATTCAGCCAGATGTTACTGCCGTCAGGCAACGTGATATTGACGCATTGGCCGGCAGGAACGGCTATAGTCTGCATAGCTACCTGTCCCTTGTCGTCTCTGTCCTGAGCGAAATACCCTAATCCGAAAGCGATGACGATCATTGCCGCTATCCGCAGGAATTTCATGAAACCTGAATGCAACCAATGTTGTTTTTTGTTCCCGGCAACCGATGTATTCTCCGGTTCAGCATTCAACAGCATCGCATTATACAATTTCCTTTCTTTCAGAAAAGTTGCTTTATTATCCGGAGATACTTGTATCCAACGCATAATGCACTCTTTTTCTTCCAGTGTAGCAGTTCCTGCAAAAAACTTATATAGTAATTCTTTCTCCATATTTCTATCTTCTGTATATATAGAAATCGGGAGAAGCAAGCGCCTAGTTTAAAAAAGTTAAAAATTTCAGATTATAAAATAAAAAGGGAAGGATCGTATAATAGTCTTTCAAATTCACACGAAGGGCAGCCAGAGCTTTGGCTATATGGTATTCTACGCCTTTCGAAGTCATATTCAATTCGTCGGCAATCTCTTTACGGGTTTTATTCTCAAAACGGCTCATCAGGAAAACACGCCGTGTCTGTTCGGGTAATTGCTGAAGGGTTCGGTTTACTATCTCTTTTATTTCTGTAGTGAAAAGCTCTGTGGGTTCGCAGACTTCCAAAGAGGATATTTGCAGATTCAACTCCCATTCGGCAACCGCTCGTAACCTTTGAGAGACATCTTCCTGCAATTGTCTTCTTTTCAAGTGATTCAGACATTTGTGCTTAATCAAAGTCAGGATATAGGCCGGCACATTCGAATCAGGCTGCAGCATTTCCCGCATTTCCCAATAATCCATAAAAGCCTCCATCGTGAAATCTTCCGCTACGGAAAATTCCTGCACATAGGAATTTGCAAAGCTGATAAAACGGCCTTTATAGCTTTCCAACAACCTGCTTAATTCTTTTATGTCTTCCGATCCACCCATCTTTTGCTGTATGAAGAGAGTGTAAATATAAGACATTTTTAAACGAAACCATGACCGATACCATCACTTTTTGTTTTGACACGTTTGTTTATGATTCCAAATATTAATTCTTTTTGTTAATAACTTACTTAGCATTTGTATGTTATTCTTTATATTTGCAACTTAGAACTAACAGAGACTGTTTAATATCTGTACATTAAAGCGAAGGAGTGATGAAAAGAATACTTATTCCACTGTGCCTGGTGGTAGGAAGTCATGTGGCTAGCGGGCAACGGTCGTACCAGTTTGAGGCACCGGACCGTTTGTTCATAGAAGGTAAAGAATTGTTTAGTTTAAAGAATTATCCGGGTTGTATCGATAAGCTGGAAGCTTACAAACAGCACTCGAAAGATGCCGATCTGATCCAGGAAGCCAACTATATGATCGTATATGCGGCTTATGAGCAAGGACGACCCAATGCCGACCAACTATTAAAAGATTACCTGGAAAACTATCCGGCTTCACGCCACAGTGATGAGGTAAACTTCCTGATCGGTTCGGTTCATTTCGGACGTGGCGAATATCAGAAAGCTATTTTCTGGTTCAACGAGTCGAATATCGACATGCTTAGTCCGGAACAACAGGAGATTTACAGTTTCCGTCTGGCCTACTCTCTGTTACAAACAGGAGAAATGGATAAGGCACGCGGATATTTTGCACGTATCCAACAGATCGGAACACAGTATCGTGAAGCAGCTACTTATTATGTAGCCTATATCGATTACGCTACCGGCAAATATAATAACGCACTAGTAGAATTCAGTCGTTTGAAAGAGATGCCGGACTACCGCGAACAATCGTTATATTACATCACACAGATCTATTTTATACAAAATAAATACGAAAAGGTTATCAGCGAAGGAGAAGAACTCCTATCCTCCTACCCTAACAGTAAAAATAATAGCGAAATATACCGTGTCTTAGGTAATTCCTATTATCACCTGGGTAATCAGGACAAGGCGATCAATATGCTAAGCAAATACGTATCGTCTACCGACAGTCCGCTAAGAGGCGACCTGTATATCCTCGGAGTTTGCTATTATAATAAAGGTAACTATAACAGTGCTGTCAATGCCCTGTCGCAGACTGTTCGTGAAGACGACGCACTTTCACAGAATGCTTACCTCTATCTCGGACAAAGCTATCTGAAGCTGAACGACAAGAACAATGCCCGCATGGCATTCGAAGCGGCAGCAACCTCTTCGTTCGACAAGCAAATAAAGGAAACGGCCATGTTTAACTACGCTCTCCTGATCCACGAAACGGCCTTTACCGGATTCGGCGAGTCGGTTACCATCTTCGAAGATTTCCTGAATGACTTCCCTAATTCCCAATATGCCGATAAGGTTAACGATTATCTGGTGGAAGTCTATCTGACAACAAAGAACTATCAGGCCGCCCTCAGTTCGATCAACAAGATCAACCGTCCGAGTACAAAGATATTGGAAGCTAAACAGGATATCCTGTTCCAGCTCGGTACACAGGCATTTACCAATATGAAGCTGGATGAAGCGGTCGACCTGTTCGGCCAGGCTATCAATCTGGGCTCTTATAACATGGAGTCACGTAACGATGCTTACTTCTGGCGTGGAGAGTCTTATTACCGACTCGGAGAATACCAGAAAGCGATTTCCGATTACCGCACCTACCTGAACAATACCCGCCAGCGCAATACTGACATGTACGCACTGGCTCATTATAATCTGGGATACTGCTACTTTAAACTGAAAGAATACGGAGAGGCACAAAATCGCTTCCGCCAGTATGTCGACCTTGAAGGTAACCAAAATGCTCCGGCCCTGGCAGATGCCTACAACCGTATCGGCGACTGTCAGTATCAGAACCGCCAGTTTGCACAAGCCGAAGAAAACTATTCTCGCGCTGCACAACTACAACCTTCTGCCGGAGACTATTCAGTTTACCAGAAAGGATTCCTGTTGGGATTGCAGAAAGATTATAAAGGGAAGATCAATATGATGGACCGCCTGATCCGCGACTATCCTGAATCACAATATGTAGACGATGCCCTTTTCGAAAAAGGACGTTCCTATGTATTACTGGATAACAGTTCGCAGGCCGCCCAGGCTTTCGAGTCATTAGTTCAGCGATTCCCGCAAAGCAGCCTGGCACGTAAAGCCGGCATCCAGCTAGGTCTGCTTTACTTCAACGACAACCAGCCGGAGAAAGCAGCCGAAGCCTATAAAAAGGTGATCAGCAACTATCCGGGAAGCGAAGAAGCAAGAGTAGCTCTGCAAGACTTAAAGTCTGTTTACATCGACTTGAACGATATCAATGCTTATGCCAACTATGTAAATTCGATAGGCGGCAACGTTCGTCTGGAAGTGGGAGAACAGGATTCACTGACTTATATTGCTGCCGAGAAACTATTCAACCGGGGTAATAACGAAGAAGCACGTCGCAGCCTGATCAATTATCTGCAGACATTCCCGGAAGGAGCATTCAGTTCGAATGCCAATTATTACCTGGGAAGCATTGCTTTTACAAAGAAAGAATATGATGAAGCCCTGCAACGCTTCAAATCGGTTATCGATAACGGCGATACTAAATTCCTTGAAGAGTCGGTGGCACGTACAGCAGAAATGCAATACCTCACCCAGGATTTCGCTTCGGCACTGGAAACCTTCAAACGCTTACAGGTAATCGCAGAAAATCCGGAAAACAAACAAGCAGCCCGTTTGGGTATCATGCGTTGCGCTTTACAGACCGGACAACAGGAAGAAGCACAGCTCGCTGCCAACGAATTGCTGAAAGATCCGAAACTGTCTCCTGAGGTAGAAGCCGAAGCCCGCTATATCCGCGCTAAGGCTTATATCGACCATAAGCAGCCGGCGAAAGCGCTGGAAGACCTGAAGGTTCTTAGTAAAGATACCCGTACGGTTCACGGAGCCGAAGCCAAATATCTGTTGGCTCAATACTTCTACGACACCAAAGACGATAAGAATGCCGAAAAGGTTCTGGAAGATTTTGCCAAGAACGGTACACCTCACCAGTACTGGTTGGCACGTGGCTTTATCCTGTGGGCTGATATTTATATCCGCCAGGGAGACGACCTTCAGGCTCGTGCTTATTTGAACAACCTGAAGAATAACTATAAAGGTGACGACGAAATTGCCGGCATGATAGAAGATAGATTAGGTAAACTAAAGCAATAATTGAATACAATGAAGACTATATATAATGTAAAAACACTGTGTGTCGTTGCTCTGTTGGGAACAGCAGCCACAGTCAATGCACAGGAAGATACTTCGAAGAAACAGAATCTGGACCGGGAAATGACGCTCGAACGCGAATATGATCCTTCGGTACAAGACGCAAGTAAAGTCAACACCCTGCCGGTCATCAAAGAACCGGTGGTAAAGAAGATGCCGATAGACTATGCCAACTTTACGGTGCCAGCCGACCCGGCGAAAGAGATCAGTCTGCTTCCTTCAGGCAACATCATGACGGATATCCAGTACAACAAACGCCGTGGTTATTTCAACTTCGGTGCCGGAACTTATCTTAATCTGAATGGCGACCTGGGATATCACATCCTCAGCACCGACAAAGATCAGCTGAATATCTGGTTCTCCCACCGCTCCACGAATGGGAAGGTGAAATATCTTCAGATAGATGAAAAGGTGAAAGCCAAACTGAACGATAATATGGGAGGCCTTAACTTCAAGCACAACTTCGATAAGCTGGCATTGAAGATGGGTATTAAATATGGTTATTCCGGATTTAATTATTACGGGATTCCAGTTGATTTAGATCCGGCCTCGAGTGTAGCTCCCGACTTAGTAAGCGATGTGGAAACCAACCAGGTAGCCCAAACGGTCAAAGCTAATGTAGGTGTTGAATCAAAAGAAGACGCGCCTGTCGGTTATCTGTTAGATTTAGGTTATACCAATTTCTCCTATAAATATGCTACTGGCAAACCTTTAGATGGACCGACAGAAGGAACATTCAATCTTAATTTTGGATTAAATGCAGGTTTCGGAGGCAACCAAAGAGTGGGATTAGATGGAAACTTCCAATACTTCAACTATAGCTTACCAAATGAAATGAAGATACCGGATGGAGAAAAAGCAGGATACGCATATTACTTCGACAATTTTGCTGCTGCCACATTAAGTCCTTATTATAAGGTAGAAGGCGATAACTGGCATGTCAAACTAGGAGTAAACGCAATGTTCTTCAGCGGAGAACATAAAGAATTCATGGCATCACCCAATATCTCAGCAGACGTTGAAGTGGCAGACAAGACTGTATTGTACCTGAATGCTAATGGTAAGTTAAAATCAAATAGCATGTATGACTTGTTCCAGGTAAACCGTTATACTTCTCCTATATCCAGAATAACTCCTTCACGCAACTGGTTAGATGGAATACTGGGGATTAAGAGCGGGGTAGCTCCAGGTTTCTGGTTTGATATTTTCGGAGGATATAGAATTACAAGTGATGATTATTTCTTTATCCCAAGCCTAAACAATACAATAGATCATTTCGGAAACTTTAGTGACCCGTTAAACCTTGTGGACTCCAAACAATTATTTGTCGGAGCCAACCTGAAATACAGTTACCAGCAATTATTTGAAATATCTTTAAAAGGAGTTTACAATAACTGGAACGTTGAATACTCTAAAGATCGGAGAAATGGTTTTATGAACCTGAAAGAGCCGGAAGCATACGGTATGCCTGAAATGGAGATCACAGCCGGTGTAACTGTCAGACCGATCAAAAATTTGTCAGCATCATTGGATTACTATCTGGCCACAGGACGTAAAACAACGATGGATCATATCAATGATAACAAGATGAAAAATATCAACGAACTGGACCTGACCGGAGCATACAACTTTAACGATACTTTCGGTCTGTATCTGAAGTTGAACAATGTATTATTCCAGAAATACGAACTTTACAGCGGTTACCCGTTACAGAAGTTCAGTGCTATGATTGGAGTTAATATTAATTTCTAAATCCCCCACTCAATAAGAAAGCCGTACTATAAGCAAATTATAGTACGGCTTTCTCTATTAGAAACAACACAAAAATTGCTTCTATAGCGCAAGAATCATTACAAATATTAATCAATCTAAAGCCACAAACTAGTTTAAAGTAATATAAACTGCACGATTATTCCTACTTTTGCAGCAAATTAGATGAACATGCAAGGAACAAAGAACCTGACACAAGGTCCCATCAAACGCCAATTATTCAATCTGGCATTACCGATCATGGGAACTTCTTTTATTCAGATGGCTTATAGCATTACCGATATGGCCTGGGTTGGGCGCTTGGGAAGCGAGGCTGTTGCCGCCATCGGGGCCGTCGGCATCCTGACCTGGATGACCAACTCGATCTCCTTATTGAACAAAGTAGGTTCGGAAGTAAGCGTCGGACAAAGCATCGGTGCACGCAACGAAGAAGATGCAAGAAATTATTCTTCCCATAATCTTACCATCGCCCTGATCATTTCCGTCTGTTGGGGATTATTATTGTTCGTCTTTGCAACCCCTATCA
This sequence comes from Parabacteroides leei, assembly GCF_023369805.1. Classification (NCBI taxonomy): domain Bacteria; kingdom Pseudomonadati; phylum Bacteroidota; class Bacteroidia; order Bacteroidales; family Tannerellaceae; genus Parabacteroides; species Parabacteroides leei. The sequence goes on along the minus strand of NZ_JAMBQG010000002.1, from coordinate 472,723 downwards.
TCGGAGTCTATAAACTGGAAGCACCTATTGCTGCTAATGCCGTGGAGTATTTACGGATCGTATCGACAGCCTTCCCTTTTATATTCCTGTCGGCAGCCTTCACCGGCATCCACAATGCAGCAGGGCTAAGTAAAATACCGTTTTACATCAGCGGAACAGGACTTATCATTAATATGATACTCGACCCGGTATTTATTTTTGTATTCGACATGGGAACAGCCGGAGCAGCCTGGGCAACCTGGCTGTCGCAAGCAACAGTATGCGCCATATTCGTATATCAACTAAAATGGAAAAGCAGGTTATTGGGAGGATTCTCATTCTTCGTCAAACTAAAGAAAAACTATTCACGAAGGATACTGCAACTGGGATTACCGGTTGCCATGCTGAATACACTATTTGCCATTATCAATATTTTTATGGCACGGACTGCCTCCACTTACGGAGGGCATATCGGCTTGATGACGCTTACGGCCGGAGGGCAGATTGAAGCGATTGCCTGGAACACCTCCCAGGGATTCAGTACGGCATTAAGCGCCTTCGTTGCCCAGAACTATGCGGCCTCCGAAAAGAATAGGGTATTGGAGGCCTATCACACGACGTTAAAAATGACGGCCATATTCGGTACTCTGTGTACTTTATTATTCGTCTTTTATGGTAGCGAAGTCTTCTCACTGATCGTTCCCCAGAAGGAAGCATTTGAGGCCGGAGGTATTTTCCTGCGGATAGACGGATATTCAATGCTGTTCATGATGCTTGAGATCACTATGCAAGGTCTGTTCTACGGGACAGGACGTACGGTTCCGCCTGCGATCATCAGCATTACTTTCAACTCGCTGCGTATCCCGATGGCGATCGTTTTGTCTGCAATGGGATTAGGGATTATCGGTGTATGGTGGGCGATCAGTATATCGAGTATGTTGAAAGGGGTTGTTTCGTTTATCTGGTTCCGGGCATTGCAGAAAAAAATATTAAAATAAGTTTGTGTTTACAATGTCTTAGACAGCCCTAAAGGGTAAGGTTGAATTATATACCTTTCTTGTACAATCAGGAAAATAGTGTACCTTTGTAAATAATTGAAAACACCATCAATATGAATATCTGCAAATCTTATTATTGCACAAATATTTTCTTTTTCATTTTCTGGTCATTACTATTTCTAGCAGGTTGCAAAGATGAAGAAGAATATCTGACAATCTCTGTTTCAGAATTGAACATACCGGCTAAAGGAGAAGAACAATCTATTGAGATCAATACAAATTCGGTATGGTTTGCAGAGGTAATTCCGACAGGGAATTCTTCGTGGGTAACCTTAAGTACAATATCGGGGGATGTAAATACCTCTTCGGTACGTATTATGTTCGCTGAAAATGATACAGATAAAGAACGTACAGCCGAAATTCGGTTTCGTGCAGGCAAGGTTGCTCAGAGTTTAAAGGTCACTCAAAAGGAAAAAACGACACTTGTTGCGACCGATAGGGAATGGTACATAGGACAACCCGGAGGTAAATGGCCATTTCCGATAGACCGGAATGTAGACTATACAGTCAGCATATCTCCGGAAGCCCGGAATTGGCTCCAAATCTCTGAAACAAAAGCTGTAACGACAGATACATTATATTTAACGATCAGCGAGAACCCGGAGCCTGAAATGCGTAAAGGAGCTATCTATATCAAAGCAACAAATATCTCTGCTGCCGATACGATTTTAGTTTTACAGGAGGCTCTTCAATTTACGGTGTCCACCGAACAACTTGATTTCACCTCCGAGGGTGGCAGTGGAATAATAGCAGTCAATTCAACACATACCGACCACGATTATAATCCTGAATATACGTATACCATTGAACCGGAAGTAGCGTCCTGGTGTCAAGTGAAAAAAAGCGAAGACTCAAAACTGCTGTTTGTTTCAGTCTCTGCTAATGATACAAAGGTAGGACGTGAAGCAAAAATCAACATAAGATCCTCCGTTCTAACAACAACAGTCCGTGTCATACAACAAGAAGACGGACTGACCTATTACGCAGATGGTGAATATGTACGTTTGCAGACGGCATCAGCCGGTAAAGGCGTAAATGTAGCAATTATGGGAGATGGATTCACCAAAGCAGACTTGTTGAAAGACGGACGATATGAGAATTTGGCAAACCAAACGATGGAACATTTTTTCAACATAGAGCCCTATAAATCAAACCGAAAATATTTTAATGTTTATATGATCTTTGCTCAATCGGAAGAAGCCGGCGTAAACGGAGAGATACCGGGTATTACGATCAATAACCGCTTCGGATCGATATATGGAGAAGGCACTAATATTGATTGGAGCGATAGCATTTGCGAAGTTTATCTAAATTTGATCCCGGAATTAAGAGATGTCGTAGAAATGACCACGATCCTCTTCCTGAACAGCAGTAAATATGCCGGAACAGCCCGTCTCTATTCAAGCGGATTTTGTATTGCAGCCTGTCCAATCAGTAAAGAGGCACCTCCTTATGATTTTGAAGGATTAGTGCATCACGAAGCGGGAGGACACGCTTTCGGACTTTTAGCAGATGAATATATTTATGGAGGTGAAGCTTCAGAAGATGTAAAGGCCGAAGTGTTCCTTTGGCAAAAATTCGGTTGTTATCGGAATATCTCTTTGACAAATGATTTATCCCGGGTTCCCTGGAGTGATTTTATAGGAAAAGAAAAGTATACTTATGTAGGAGCTTATGAAGGTGCTTTTCTTTATCAATCAGGAATTTGGCGTCCTGAAAAGATCAGCTGTATGGATATTAACATTCCATATTACAATGCTCCCAGCCGCTGGGCGATTGTTGACAGAATCAGGAGGCTTGCAGGAGAACCATATACGTTTGAAGACTTTATGCAGTCTGATAATGTAGCTCCCTGGACTGAGACAAAAACAAAATCTCAAAAGTCATATCCTCCGTTAGGGAAACCGGTATTGATAATGAGCAAAACCTCCGGAAGATTATAAGTCAAACTGAAGTGCCCCCAAAAGTTGGACTCAACCAAAGGAGTGCACTTCAATTTACATTTCGACTGGAACCTGAAAGGTTCTTATTCAGCATCTTCGTTATCAAGTACACGTATCTGCTCGAAGTAGTAGCCTTCTTTAATATCAGCACCCTTCTCTATATTGCCTGTCTTTATATCATAAATGTAGACACAAGGATTTGAACTTTCCGGATTAACACCGATATAAGCCTTACCATCAACCACTGCAGTACGCTGAGAGAAGCGGCCACCGCTGTACGGGAGATCCTGTCCATTGTATTTTACACGGCTGCTGGTTTTACTATTGAGGTCGATGATCGTATAATAATGGCTGTAACTATCAATTTCCATACCTAGTTCATCCTGACGTGCATATGCAAGAACTTTACCATCACCCAGATATTCGAGAGAAACAAGTTTTCCTGTATTAGTGAAAGCATCGTAACTAGGATCAAAATCTTTCTCACCGGCTTTGATACGAATCAGATGGCTCTTCTCCGTTCCATCTTCATTTTCGGAGAAACCTGCAAGATAAAGATTTCCACTCTCGTCAACCAGCGTACATTTCTGTAACAATTCACCATAAGCACTACCAACCATCTGATGAGCCATCGTATTACGTATATTACTTTCAACGGCCATTGTTTCAGCATTGATTACAGTTGTAAAGAAGAAAGGTGTTGTATCTCCACGTTTACTTTTCTTCCCCAAATAGAAATAAATAAGTTTATTATCGCTTTTACGATAGTTCAGAATACCTGAAGTAGAGAATAATTTATCTCCTTCAGGAAGAGGAATATCAAGAACGCCTTCCTTGATAATACTCATATCGGTCGCATTCAGTTTCGTCCAGATAATTTTATCTCCATCCCCGTTAGAAGCCATGATCACAAGCGTATTATCATCGATCCAGGCATGTGTATACTTACGGGTATCGTACGTATTTGTGCCGAATTTCTGCTCTTGAATAACATTGATCTTATTATTCGACAGCGTATACTTGGAAAAACGATCCCCCGATACAGGAACCTGATAGTAGTATTTCCCTTTGATAATACTTTCCAAAGACATAACACTATGAACTTCTGTTCCATCTCCTTCAAAACTGATCTTTTCCGAACCAGCCTTCAGAGAGTCGATGCTCTTGACAAGAGTTTGTACGTCACGTCCCATACCACCGTGTTTATCCAGAGCAATCCAGATGTCGAAGTGATAGGTTTGTGCTTCTGGAGCAGGCTCCGGTCCGGGAGTAGGCTCATCGTCGTCGGAACAAGCACTAAAAGACAAGGTAAGCAATGCCGTTAATAATACCCAAAATAGTAATTGAAACTTTTTCATTTGATAATCTTTAAATTATTAATTAATGAATAATCTGAATTTAGCGAAGAATGCACGACCGGGCTTCTGGAGTTTATAATTGTCATAAACCGTAGCGTCAAACAGGTTACTACATTCCAATGACACATTATAGCGTCTTTTCATCCATGAATAGCTCACATTAAGATTCGATACATTCTGAGTCGGTATACGCGACTTACTTTCAAGGGCTCCGTATGCTTCCCACGATAAGTAAAACCAGTGTATCCATTGCCAGGAATATCCGATGCGAAGATCATCTTCCTTCTGTGCCAGATCATGAAATGCATAGCTTACATCAGCATTGCTATACACCCAGGGACGGTTAGGTACACGGTTATTATAAGTAGCCGAAGGCTTACCGTCGGTTTTATATTTCTTTTGGTCACGTGCTTCATTATAACTACAGTTGACCATTATCTGAAAGCTATTTTTCCAATTGTAGCGCATCTCCCCTTCAATACCTTTCACATGTACAGCCGGAATATTCTCGTATTGCATCATACCTTCTTTTTCCGATACGGTTGCCTGAATATAATCGTCGACAAACCGAAGAAATCCGTTGACCTCATAATAGAAGGAATGACCGTAAGAAGGATACCAGTTACCAAAAAGACCCAGGTTTATATTATCACTGCTTTCGGGATGAAGGGCGAGATTCGGATAGATAGTCGTTCCGTTTCCAAGCAGCTCACGCGACAAAGGAAGGCGCACACTATGTTCATAAGAAACCTTTCCCGCCAGTACATCCCAAATGGTATAGCGCAGCCCCAAACCACCTCCCCAATAACTCTTCGAAAAATGTCCTTTGAGATTTTCCGAGCCGGTTATCCAGGCAAGATCGTTTTGTTCGATAGAGGTGGCATTGATATAATCTTTAATAAAAACGGTACTCTCCCATCTTCCGTCGAAAAAAGACTGATTATAAGTCAACCCGAGAATATGCTTGGTCAGCACATCATTGGTTGGCTCAAAAGTTTCGTCGACATCATCACGACGTTTATTTCCGGTACGGTTAAGCAGATAGTTCAAACTGACTGAATGATGCCGGTTGATCGCATAATCGACGCCTCCTCGAAAAATAGTCATAGGGCGGTTGTAATGACGTATGGAACGCCCACGGCCATTAAGCTCATTACGGGATGAAGGAGTAAAATCTCCGTTCCAATCATAGATACGATAAGCCGTATCGACAGTAAGCGATGCGTCCCAGGTATGGGAAAGCGATGCATTTGTATTAATTTTCTCAAACCGCTTTTGATAACGGGCTGATACATTCCATGCATCGGAATGACGCTCCGCATTACCGATCACCTTTGTCTGGATAGACCCTGTCTGTATTTCTTTATCTATTTTGGAATAAGACCCGGAAACAAAGAAAGCATCTGCCCACGCTTTATCGACAAAGCCGGCTTCCAATTGGCCCAACAAGGAAAAATAATCGTCATGGAACCGTTTACGGTTGACTTCAATATATTTACGGCTATCTTCATCCCATACCTCAACGCCTTTCATCTCATAATCGTTCTTCGAATAATTGACTCCGATAGTCGGCTTGATGATCAATCCGGTCTTCGGTTCTACGAATTGGGCATTCAGGTCAGTTCTATGCGTATGGAAAGAACCTGTACCATAAGAAACATCCAGGTAATTCTTTTTTTCCTGACTGGTAATAATATTGATAGCCCCCCCCAAAGCATCTGCTCCCAAGCTGGCAGGAACTACCCCTTTATATATTTCCACCCTGTCAATGATATTGACAGGAAGATTTGCCAGCGAGACACCGCTTCCTTTTGTATCCAAAGGCATCCCATCAATAAAGTAACGAACGGAATTTCCTGATAATCCATTGATAGACAAGTCGAAGTCTGAACCGACTCCACCCTCTTCCCGAATCTTAATACCGGTTGTACGGTTCACCATATCATTCAGATTCTTCAGAGTGTTGATCTGTGGTTTAACATCCAACGCATTGACTGCAAAAGCACTTTCTTTCACCTGTTGGGTTTTCGTTTTACCGTATACTTCAACCGAATTCAGGGTTATGGAGTTTTCTTCCATCGTGAAATTCATTGTCATATTTTTACGGATATCGACAACGGTCTTTATGGTGTTGTAACCTAACAGGGTAATTATAAGAGTGCGTTTGCCGGGGGTTACCGACAGTGAATAACGTCCCCGGTCGTCTGTATACGTTCCCGAAATCGTATTTTCTATAGCGACAGTAGCCAACGGAAGCGGTGTCCCATCCTTCTCTTTCACTTCGCCGGATAGAATCACTTTATTCTGTGCCGCCAGACTTACTGGAAACAAACAACTCAATAAAAGAAATACATGTATGAAACCTCTCATTTCACCAAATTCATTAATTGTTTTTTACATGCTTTCGATGAAAGAAACAATAGAACACATGAACAGGCAGAACCTCCGGTAAAGTAGATGAATGTTCTTTCTCATATGTTTTTAGCCTTATCTCCCGAAAGCTTTAAACTTCTTATCTTGGCAGGTCTTCTGACTTACTCCATCTTTGAGCGTCCTTCCCATTCATTGCGAACAGTGGATTGAGTCGTGCTCAAAGACTTTGGCGGAGCTTACAGCAGCGGGTCTGTTCAGGATTTACACCTGATTCCCTTTTCATCACTTTTCCGTGGAATTGGAAGCGTGACACCAAAATCGGGTACAAAGGTACACGATTATTTTGAAACAATAGTGTATTTTTTATAATTGATCAAAGATTTGTGTAAATAGAACGAACTATTCTTTACTTTTGTCTGCAGAATATAATTACATAGCAAACATAAAAAATATGAGCAATTCATTCAAGCCGGCAACTTTGTGTGTGCAAGGTGGCTGGCAACCGAAAAAGGGAGAACCGCGTGTGCTCCCTATCTATCAGAGTACTACATTCAAGTATGAAACCAGCGAACAGATGGCTAAATTGTTCGACTTGGAAGAGAGTGGTTATTTTTATACTCGTCTGCAGAATCCGACAAACGATGCCGTAGCATCCAAAATTGCTGCGTTGGAAGGTGGCGTTGCAGCCATGTTGACTTCATCGGGACAAGCTGCTAACTTCTTTGCCTGTTTCAATATTTGCGAAGCCGGCGATCATATTGTAAGTGCAACCGGTATCTATGGAGGTACATACAACTTGTTGTCCGTTACACTGAAAAAGCTGGGTATCGAATGTACTTTCATCGATCAGGATGCCAGCGAAGAAGAGATCAGTAAAGCTTTCCGCCCGAATACAAAGTTATTGTTCGGCGAAACGATCTCCAATCCGGGAGTAATGGTATTGGACATCGAAAAGTTTGCCCACATCGCCCACAAGCATGGTGTACCTTTGATTGTCGACAACACATTTGCCACACCAATCAACTGCCGTCCGTTCGAATGGGGTGCAGATATCGTAACACATTCTACTACCAAATACATGGACGGACACGCTACTGCAGTCGGTGGCTGTATCGTCGACAGCGGTAACTTCGACTGGGAAGCACATGCCGACAAATATCCGGGTCTTTGCCAGCCGGACGAATCTTATCACGGACTGACTTATACAAAGACATTCGGCAAAATGGCTTATATCACGAAAGCAACCAGCCAGCTGATGCGTGACCTGGGTTCTATCCAGTCTCCGCAGAATGCATTCCTGTTGAATTTGGGTCTGGAAACATTGCATTTACGTATGCCACAGCATTGTAAAAATGCATTAGCTGTTGCTAAATGGTTGCAGAACTGCGATAAGGTTGCTTGGGTGAACTATCCGGATCTGGAAGGGAATAAGTATTATGACCTGACAAAGAAATATCTCCCGAACGGTTCATGTGGCGTGTTGTCATTCGGTCTGAAGGGTGGACGTGATGTTTCTATCAAGTTTATGGATAGCCTGAAGCTGGCAGCTATTGTTACTCACGTAGCAGACGCCCGTACTTGTGTGCTTCACCCGGCAAGTCATACTCACCGTCAATTGACGGACGAACAGTTGAAGGAAGCCGGTATTGCTCCGGATCTGATCCGTTTCTCTGTCGGTATCGAAAGTGCGGACGATATCATTGCTGATATTGAGCAGGCTTTGAAGCAATAAGAATTATTAGTTCATATAAGATAACCGTATTATGTGAAAGATGCTTTCCGTCAGGAATCGTCTTCTATATAATACGGTTTTTCTATTTAACATAATAGACTCTGTTTCCTGGAGCTCTTTAAAAACAAAACCCCATCGATAATAAATATCGACGGGGTTGTTTTTTGTCCATTTCCTCACTTCACAGTGGTACTCATGGATGAACTTTATTTTATTTTTATTACTAAAATTGCGCTTCCAATCTGTTCACCTTCACAGGCTACTCACCCTTCCCCGAAGGGAAGAGTAGAGAAGCATTCATTTAATTATTATTTATTTCTTATTTAACGATTGCTTTAACAGCAGCTTCGCCTTCAACAGCTACTACAACTACACCAGCAGGAGCAGAGATTGTAGCATCGTCAGAAGAAAGAACTGTGTTAGCGATTGTCTGACCAAGAACGTTAGCGATAGTAACAGTCTTGTTAGCAGCACCCTTGATAGTAACTGTACCGTTACCAGCAATTACGCTAACAGTGTTAACACCAACTTCTTCAGTATCTGTAGCGATTTCATCGTTAGCAACGTGTTTAACATTGAAGATCAATGCATCGTCACCACCCGTTTTGATATCATCAAAGCTAGACTCAGCTTCATTAGACAATACTAAACAACCATTCTGCATCTTCAGCCAAGCAGCTTTCTTAGGAGCAATAACAGGTTCATTTGCGGCAGCCATTGATTCAAATAAGAAAGATCTGTCTGCTTCTACTTCGTTTGCAGCAACCTTAGTATCCATGAAACGCATTGACCAAGTTACTAGCTTGTGATTATCGTTATTCAGATAATGGATGTACTTTTTACCTACTGGCTGTTTTGCATCAGCAGCTTTTATTGCAGCAAAGTTTACTTTGTTATTAGCGATACCTGCAAATTCATCTTTCAGAATATACAATGTGTCTTGAACACGGATAGCATCAACAAAACCTGCACGAGTATAACCTTTCCATTTGTAATCATCACTATTTGTAGCATAAGCTGCAGAGTCTGCGAAGTTTACAAGATATTTACCTCTTTCAAATCCAGGAATTGCAGGGATTGCATGAACACAATGTTCTGCATCAGTAATATTACCATTTGCATCTACGTGAGGTCCAGCTTCAGGACAAGGTTGTCCAGGAATAGCTGCCTGATCGCGACGTTCGATAGAAATCAAATATTGAGGTTTAATATAACCCTGACCACGATTTACCCAAGCAGTATCAACAACGAATGACAATCCTGAAGGAGCTTTATCACTTGTATAAATACCTAAGAAATCAATACCCTTAACAATGAAATTATCATTGCCTTCAATCTGAAGATATTCATTACGATAATTTTCATAGAATCTTAATGTGTCAGTAGCATCACCTGCATTACCTTCAAGTTTTGCAGAATTAAAGCGTCTGTAAAGAGGCGTATTATCCTGGTCTATTGCAAAAGAAGATGTTCTTGATTCGGCCAAAACCTGTACTTTCAAAGTAGCTGCCAGATCATCATCAGTTACACCTGCTTTGTGTGTACCAACTGCATTATCATTAGCCTTTACAATTGCATAATAATCAGCAGCATCAACATGATTGTTTTCTTTGAAGTAGAAACTGTCAACCGGAGCAGTAAATGCACCAATTGCATATTTCTGTTCAGCAGCTTCACCCAGATATTTACCATCTAAAGCGACTTTATAAGAAGTTCTATAAAGCTGAGCCAAACCGATTCTTTCCTTAGCAACTTTATCAACTAAATAACCATAAGCGTATTGTCCACCTTCATTCAAAGTGAAAGCTGTTTTACCTTCCAATACAGTAAGAACTGAATCTTTAGCAGGTTTTGCAATAAACTTATCAGTTGCATACGGATGCAGATAATTAAATGTATAAACATTCAAATTATATTTAGCATCCGGAATATTTTTATAACCCAGAGTCGAGTCGCTATAAGCTTCAGGATATTTAACAGCATCAACTTTTTCAAAGGTCAAAGAATCAGCAGCAGTACCAAACAATGCAACAGCAGATGCATAAACGCTAGATCCTTCAGCTGCACTCAACTGAGTTTCTACTGTGTTTGTATTAAACTCACGGTTCGTGATAGCAACAGGAGAAGTTGCACTAACTTTGTCTCCTGTATTCTTTTTCAACACAACCCACTGGTAAGCAGGCATGTGAGCAGGCATTTGTTCCGACTCCTTAACTGTTGTCCAGGCGATTGTTCCATTAAGATGGATAGGAGCAGCTAAATACTGACCTTTTGAATTCTTAATAAAATAAAGACCATCAGCCACAGATGTTTTACCATTAGCTACAAGATTACAACCTTCATAACCTAACTTAACATCCGATTCTTTCTTATCAGCAATAGTAATGATACGTACTTTACCAGCGATAAGATCCTGAACAGTAACATAGTTCTTTGCTGTTGTAGCAAGGTTTGTCAAATCTGCTGTAGTAATATTACCAGCAGTACCCAGTGCATCTTTCCATGTATCTGTTCCTTCCGGTTTTCTAACAACAGACTTAACCTGAATAACCAAACTGTCAATAGAAGGGAAGTAAGTGAACGCAAACTTATATTGATCCTTCAAATCAGAATTTTCAATTGTAGTAGCATCAGCATCAACTTCTGCAGTTTCACCAGTTTTAACAACTTTATCGATCCAGTTAAATGCCAAGAATTTACTACCACTTGCATTAGTATAAGCTGTATCTACACGCAGATATTTCTTATCTGCATTCTTTACAAATACAAAATTAGCATCAGTTGATGTTTCTGCTGTAAATTTACCATTTGTAAATGGATTAGGAACAGGAAGTTTTTCTCCCATTTCGTCAGGTGTGAATGTCAACTTAACACCTTTATCAGCTTCCTGAACACCTAAAATTGTATTGATTTCATTAGCACTCAATACGATTGCATCTGCAGTTTGAAGAGTAAACAATGTCAATTTTGCGCCTATTGTAGCATCTGCTGCTGCATCATTTGCTCCTAATTTCATCAAACGAACAGCATCATTACTAGCATCTTTAACAAGCCCAATAACAGAGTCTGCTTTAAAATAAGAGTAAAGAGTTCCAGGTGTCAAGCCTGTCAAATACTGAGTAGAAAAAGCCCATCCTGAAATTTCTCCACCAACATAAGTAGAATCAGTAGTTGCAGTTTCTTTAGCTAAAGTAACCAAAGATGTTCCATCATACTGAATGTCTAATCTCTGTCCTGTCAATTTGTTTGTGAAATCATAGATAGGAGCTTTACCTAATCCTTGCTCAGTAACTTCAACACACCAAAGTGTACTAGCTAAGTTTGCAGAAGTAACAGCAGATTCAAGCTTCAATGCTCCAGTATTAGTCATAGACAAATAAGAGCCATTAGCTTCTAATTGAAACAACTTCTTACCATAATCTGTAGGCAAAGCTGTAACGTCAGTTCCTGCTGAAGCAGACATTGCACTCAAAAGCGCAGCACCTGCCAAAAAAGTAGAAAACTTTTTGTTCATAATCAAAAATTTAATATTAATACTAAGTAATTCTAAGTTCTATTCTATAATAATGCCGATCTATCTTCTATCGGCTTGCTTGTACGATCGTCAAATACTTCAGCAAAAGTAAGCAATAGTTTTTTATCCGCAATTATTTTCATTGATTTTTTTACATCATCATATCCTTTCTTATCAATTGAATACAGTACTCTGTACGAAAGGGGGAGTTAGGGTTACAAAGAAGAAATTCACACATCCCCTACCCCTTCCCAGAGAGGGGATAGTTATTTTGATAATATAAAAGGACAGAAGACTGTCGATAATAATGTCAAAAGAATATGCATATATTAATGTACGCGTACTTTATATATATAATCCGGATTCATTCATACATTTTTAATCGCAAATGCTTGACACAACATGAATTCTGGTGTATATTGCATGACACGATCCCCGTCGGCAGCTGCCTACCATTAAGCGATCAGCTACCGGGAGCTAAACTTCCGGCATACCATGATTAATCATCAGACTCCCTTATTTAAAATAAGAAAGGCTTAGCTTACAGATACGTAAGGCTTGCCTTACTTTTATGCAAGGCAGGCATTACTTTTTCGAAAAGCATACATTACATAGTTGAAAGAAGGATATTAAGAGCTTAATACTCCTGAGCTACAATGTTAGATATCCTGAATAAAAGGCTCATCTGCCGGGAACTATCCGGTGTGCTACAACGAGAAGTTCTTCGCCAGCCTATACACCCAGTGCATCGAGAAACGATGCCATACGGAAGAAGGCATCTCCTCCATCAACAAATCTTCTCGGAACTCACGCAGGATCAACCAATCCGCCTGTTTCACCCAATGACGAAAAGACGGGTTCGGCTGGTGAGTTTCGGACAGATGTAATAAAGCATCCAAATCGAAACGGCCGGCAACTACCCCGGCTCCCGACAAAGAGGCATCATAGGCATTACAAGCCTGTTCGATATGAGTAGGAACCATCAGAACGGGTTTATTCAGATACATTGCTTCACAAACAGACTCGAAACCGGCAGTCGTCGCATAAGCTTTCGCTCCTGCCATATATTTAACGAAGCGGATGTCGCTGAGTTGATGGAAGGAAAGGGTATCGTCTATCCGGGTTGTTTCTCCTGCATCTTTCTTATCCCAGAAAATATGCATCGGAACGTCTGGATGCCTGGCGTGCCAAGCTTTTACTTCTTCACTGAAACCGCTGTTCAATAAATAGCCATGCAGGTAGTTGCCCTTACGCGAGGTTTTATTTATTACCTCCTTACGCAACAATGGAGGAACTACAACGATCTTATCATTGGGCACTTCACGCATTTTTCTGAAAGACAAAGCCAGCTTCTTCGTCGCACCGATAGCCGTCACACGGGTAAAGAATTTCAACAGGGATAAAGAAACGCTATTCAACTTCGGAAAAGAGAAGTCGGGATGGAGGAAAAGATATTGGTGAGCGACACAAATCATAACGGCTTTCGGACGGGTAAACAGATAAGCGAGTCCCGTCAGTAATTCGTAAAAGTTGACCACCACATCGGCTTCCGTCTCCCGGATCATCCGGTCGATGTAACGGATGCTACCGGCATATTTATGTAAACGCAGCAGATTATAACCGATACTACTCAACAGGTTCACCTGCTTGTTCTTAGCCGTAGGCAGAAAGTTCGGACTTTCGAAGTGATAGACCGGCACATTGATCTTCTCTGTAAAAAACGACGGGATACGGCGGACCGGACTTTTCCCGACAAGTACGCCAACTACCTGATGACCTTCGTCGGTCAACTTCTGGCGAAGAGATAAGGCTTGGGTCAGGTGGCCCCTTCCCTCTCCTTGTATGACAAACAGTATCTTCATATCACTTCTGCGTATAATACAGTTTTCGAAATCTTTTCCTCATCGGCCTCATATTCAGCCTTGTTATAAGTGAGAATGCTCCATTCGCCTTGCTCGTTTTCAACCAGGGCAGTCATACTCTCCACCCAGTCGCCGGAATTGAGATAGTGCACATTGTCATACCGGACATTGGCCGCCTGATGGATATGTCCGCAGATAATACCGTCCAGTTTTCTGGATAAAGCCAGCTTCACCAGTTCCTTTTCGAAGTCGGAGATGTAAGAGACGGCACTTTTTACCCGATGCTTCACATGTTGGGAAAGGGAGAAATAGGGTTTACCCTGTTTTTCCCGGTTCTTGTTATAGATTTTATTCAGCCATAACAGGAAGGTATATCCTATGTCGCCCAGCATGGCAAGCCAGCGCATGTGGGTGGTCACTGTATCGAAGATATCACCGTGAGTCACCAGGTAACGCTTCCCGTGACTGTTCAGCAGATAATCTTTGACGATAGAGATATTGGAAAACTGGAACGGGACCAGTTTATCCAGGAAATCATCGTGATTACCACGTACATAAATGATCTTTGTCCCTTTCTTTTCCATCATCTTCATCAGGACTTTGAAGAAGTCGGTCTGTGCCTGCTTCCATCGTTTGCCTGACTTCTGGAGTTGCCAACCATCGATGATGTCACCGTTCAGTATCAGGCGGTCGCAGTCGATATATTTAAGGAAATTGGTTACTTCTTTTGTCTTTGAGTGCTCGGAACCCAAATGAATGTCAGAAAGCACAACGGTCGGATAATATTTTCTTAATTTCATACGTAAGAGATTTACACTGTACAAAAGAAGCGGTTTACTATTACAGGGATGCAACAACCGTGTGAAGATGCTTTTTCTTTTTCCGTTGCAAATGATTACATTTGTTCCCTCAAATTAAAACCCAATCGTTTTATGGATATTAACTCCCTCCCGGAGAGAGCTAAGAAAGTAAAAAAGAGACAAAAGCTTTTTTCAAATCAATTAAGAAGAATCGTTTGCGGGTACTGGACGATACGGTTCATGCCATCCACGAAGAGGTATTCGACTCGATCGATTGCCTGGAATGCGGGAATTGCTGCCGTACGCTGGGACCGCGTATCACAGATCGCGACATCGAACGGATTGCACAGGCGCTCCGCATCAAACCACATGAAGTAGTAACACGCCATTTGCATATAGACGAAGATAAGGACTATGTGTTCCGGTCGATGCCCTGCCCGTTTCTGGGGGCGGATAACTATTGCAGTATTTATGAGGACAGGCCGAAAGCTTGCCGCGAGTATCCGCATACGGACAGGAAGAAGTTTTATCAGATACATGCACTGACGATTAAGAATGCGCAAACTTGTCCGGGTGTTTTTGAGGTGTTGGAGCAGTTGAAGAGGGAGCTTTAGGAAGAAAAAAGGCAGCCGCTTGAAACAAGGGCTGCCTTATGGTTAGAGATTCTTTTTTGATTATTCTTCCGCCTGAGTAGCTTCGTAAGCCTTCAACAGTTTATCCTGTACATCAGAAGGAACAAGTTCGTAAGCGGCAAACTTCATTGTAAATGAAGCACGGCCACCAGTAATAGAACTCAAAGAAGTTGAATAGCTTGCCATTTCCTTCAAAGGAACTTTGGCCAACAACTTTTCAAATCCCTTTTCACTGTTCATACCCATAATGATGGCACGACGACCTTGCAGGTCACTCATTACATCACCCAGATAATCACCCGGAACGGATACTTCTACGTCATAAACCGGTTCCAGAATCTTAGGTCCTGCTTCTTTAAAGGCAGCACTGAAGGCATTACGACCGGCCAGCATGAAAGAAATTTCATTACTGTCTACCGGGTGCATCTTGCCATCATAAACAATGATGCGCACGTCACGGGCGTACGAACCGGTCAACGGTCCCTGTTCCATACGTGCCATAATACCTTTCAGAATAGCCGGCAAGAAACGTGCATCGATGGCTCCACCAACGATACTGTTAATAAATACCAGCTTACCACCCCAGTCCAAATCAATAGTTTGCGTATCACGTACGCTAATTTTAAATTCCTGTCCGCCGAAACGATACATATCCGGAGCCGGCATACCTTCGTAATACGGTTCCACGATCAGGTGAACTTCACCGAACTGGCCAGCACCACCGGACTGTTTCTTATGACGATAGTCCGCACGGGCCGCCTTCGTGATTGTTTCACGATACGGAATCTTCGGTTCGATATATTCGATCGGCAACTTATCATTATTTTCAATTCTCCACTTCAATGTGCGCAGGTGGAATTCTCCCTGTCCGGAAACAATCGTTTGTTTCAACTCCTTGGATTGTTCGATCACCCATGTCGGGTCTTCCTCACGCATACGGTTCAGGATCTCCATCATCTTTTCCGAATCGGCTTCGTTAACCGGTTTCACGGCACGACGATATTTAGGATCCGGATATTTGATAAAGTCGAACTTGTAGTCGCAACCCTTTCCGTTCAATGTATTACCGCGACGTACATCCTTCAGTTTCACAGTCGCACCGATATCACCGGCAACCATTTCAGTCACAGCATTACGGGTCTGACCTGCAACAGAGAATAACTGAGCGATACGTTCTTTCGATCCACGATCGGCATTCAGCAAATCATCTCCTTCTTTTACTTTTCCTGATATCACTTTAAAATAGGAAACCTGGCCGATATGCGGTTCTACAGTCGTCTTAAAAAAGAACAGGCTGGTCGGTCCACTCGATTCGGGAGTAACTTCCACACCTTCGGTTGTCACCGGACGAGGCATCTTATCTGTACAAGGAACTACATTTCCAAGGAATTCCAACGTACGACGCACACACATATCGCGTCCTGCACATACACAGAAGACAGGGAACATACCGCGGATGACCAAACCGGCACGGATACCTGCACGCATATCGTCTTCGCTCAAAGTACCTTCTTCAAAGAACTTTTCCATCAGCATATCGTCGTTCTCGGCAGCAGCCTCCACAAGGGCCTTGTGAAGTTCCATCGCTTTGTCCATTTCCTCTTCAGGAATTTCCAATACATCAGGTACGCCACCTTCCGGCTTCCAACGATACATCTTCATCTTCAAAACGTCGACAATAGCATTGAAAGAAGAACCGGTACTGATCGGATACTGGATCTGGACGATCTTGCTACCGAACTGATCTTTCAGCTGGGCAATAGTACCATCGAAGTCCGCCTTGTCGTTATCTAACTGGTTTACAACAAAAATAACGGGTTTATGAAATTGTTCTGTATACCGGAACTGGTTCATTGTTCCCACTTCCACACCATACTGGGCATTCAATACCATCAGTGCCGTATCGGTTACGTTCAGGGCTGAAACTGCTCCACCGATAAAGTCATCCGAACCCGGACAATCGATAAAGTTCAACTTCCTGTCTTGCCATTCAACACTGAAAACGGTCGAGAACACTGAGTAACCATACTCTTTCTCAACCGGGAAATAATCGCTCACCGTATTTCCTGCGTCTACAGTACCGCGACGTTTTATAACTCCACCCTCGTAAAGCATAGCTTCAGCGAGAGTGGTTTTCCCAGAGCCCGAACTTCCCAGGATAGAGATGTTCTTAATTTCGTTTGTTTGGTATACTTTCATGATATCAGGTATTAATTGAGTTTAACAATAAATATCAACCACGTGAATTACTCACGAGGCCGCAAATTAGAGAATGTACAGGAAAAATGCAATTATCGTCCGGTGTTTGAGAACTATGTTATGCAGCAGACTATGCTTATTACATAGATCCGACCTTACCCACTATGCCACATATCCGATTGACTAACACGGCAAACTGGTTACAAGGCTAGAATTAAATTTAGCGGATTACAGGAAAGTCATTATTGAATATTTCCTATCTTTGTCCTCTTGTTTTTATTGCGGAGGCTCGCACTCTACTTATTTTATGTACATGAATTTACTAAACAGAATAGCTATATTCTGAAGTAAATATCTATAACAAGTATTTAATGATATACAAATTACGAACAGTGTTACTGACTATCTGTTGTCACACTACATTCTTATATGGACAAACAACAGATCCGTCTCTTACCTATCATGTAGAAACAGGAGCCACTGCGGGGAGAGGCAATTATGCCCCACTCTGGTTTACCGCCAATAGGAACGGTCTGTCCAGTATTGAACCTAACAGTGCCTATCTGGAAGCCGGACTTACCTTTAATAGAAAGCTGAAGCATCACTGGAACCTACAAGCCGGACTCGATCTGGCAACAGCGGCAAACAACACTTCTGCATTTATTATTCAGCAGGCTTATGCTGATATATCCTGGCAATGCCTAAGTATGAGTGTCGGCAGTAAGGAACGCGATCCTTTTGGGAAAAATCCGCAATTAAGCAGCGGAGGAATGGTAGAAGGGAATAATACCCGCCCCGTTCCCCAGGTAAGAGTCGGCATTGAGGAATTCACCGATGTGCCTTTTACCAACGCCTGGTTGAAAGTGAAAGGACACATAGCCTACGGACGTTTTACCGACGACCGTTGGCAACGTGATTATGTGGCTGTCAACAAGCAATATGTAGAAGATATATTATATCACAGTAAGTCTCTATTATTCCGTATCGGTAAAAAAGAGAAATTTCCTCTCGAACTCGATTTCGGTATGATCATGGCAGCACAGTTCGGCGGCAAGGTCTACGAATATGATGCCAACCGGCATCCCAAACAAATCTACACCATGCCGAATGGGATAAAGGAGTTTTTCGATGTATTTATACCCGGAAAGGGAGGCGATGATTCGCCCTGGGGAGACCAGGTCAATATCCTGGGTAACCATGTGGGCAGCTGGAACCTTTCATTGAGTTACTATCTGGACAACTGGGTACTGAGAGGATATTACGAACATTTCTTCGACGACCATTCGCAGATGTTCTTTGAATACGGACGGTGGAAGGACGGACATATCGGCCTGGAAGTAACCTTGCCTCATAACCGGTGGGTCAGTACGTTCGTATGGGAAGGCCTGGCCACCAAAGACCAGACAGGTCCGATGTTGTACGACGGGTTTGCCGGCCACTTCAGCGAATACCAGATCAGCGCGAAAGACAACTATTACAATAATTACTATTACCAAAGCTGGCAGCACTGGGGTATGGGAATGGGGAACCCTCTCCTTCCGGCACCTCTTTATAATGAAGACGGAAGTTTACTGTTTAAGAGTAACCGCATATTGTCACAACATATCGGCTTCAACGGAAATCCCTCGAAAGAAATAAGCTACCGCGTACTGATGAGTTACACCAGACATTGGGGGACATACGATAATCCTTTGGATGAAGTTCGCAAACAATTCAACTCCCTGTATGAAGTCACATACAGTCCACGGAAACTCCGGGGCTGGTCTATCTCTGCTGCACTGGGACTCGACCACGGTACTTATCTGGGGAACAACACCGGCGGCATGTTAGTAATCAAAAAAGAAGGGATCATCCTGAAATAAGACATATGAAAGCAAGAATAAATAAGAACCTGAATATACTTATCATGCTTCTTTGCTGCATGATCTTTTCAAGCGGCTGCGAGAAAGCGCCTATGAACGGCAATGCAGATGGACAATGGCAGTTGATACATTTCGAAACGGCGGACGGAACCATTCACCCGTGCGAACGGATATATTATGCCATACAATTACAGTTGGTGGAAATCAGAGATAAAAGTGAGAACAAATACGGTACTTTCGTCGGCCGTTTCAACTACGACCAGGAGGCCGAAAAGATTACAGTAAAAGAGTTTAATGTTCCCTACAATGAAAATGTAATGGCTACCGGGGAGCAGCTCCTGCCTTTTGGCATGGACAGTACGGAAACAGTATTCGACGTAATCAAAGCAGACGGTAAATCTTTAATTCTCCGGTCGGACTATGCAACGTTAACATTCCGGAGTTTTTGATAAGCAGCTTTTTTACCTACATTTGTTATCAGAAGGTATGAAATTTTATTTTTACGTTTGGAAACCGTTACCCTCACAAGTTTGAAGTGCACCTCAAAAGTTTTTTGTCTAACTTTTGGGGTGCACTTCATTTTTTAGTATCCCACAATAATAAAGTTATCACTATATTTTGTAATACTGCTCCCAGTCTTCACGAGGTTGTTCACCTATTAACATTTGATTTGCAACCGAATCATTACAGATCTGTTTCGACTCCCGGTCAAAAACCAATTTTCTGTTCAGACGTTGTGCCAATACTCCAAGACAAAAGACTTGGCTTAACGGCCCAGCCACAGAAAAAGGAGAACGAGTTTTTTCTTTTCCTTGACAAGCCAATAAGAAATTTGCATAATGATCTGAAGGACTTTTTCCATACTCCGGTAAAACCGGATTCATATCTTTCGCTATTTTATCCGGAATAACAGACAATGTACTTCCATGAGATCCTCCCTTAAACGTCAATGTTTTCGTATAAATTTCTTTACCTGGATTCAGATTCACCAATTGCAATTTACCTCCATTCACAGCAGGGATATTCGGATCAACCTCTGAAGTACCATAATTTTCAGGAACAGCCGGAATATTATCCAAACCATCATACCAAGTCACATCTACCGCCGGCATATTATTCCGCTCAGGGAATTTAAAAAGGATCGTAGACGACATCGGATAAAAAAACGGATTATGGTCTTTCAGATATAACGGATTAATTTCATTAGGCAAACCTAAATCAAGAAATTCATGAGCCGTATCTAAAAGATGCGCTCCCCAGTCGCCCAAAGTCCCCATCCCAAAATCATACCAGCAACGCCATTGTCCCAAATGATAATCATGATTATATTCGTGATAAGGCCGTACGCCGAGCCAAGTATTCCAATCCAATGATTTCGGAACAGGTTCACCTATCGGCAAATGCTTAATATTCGGATTCCAACCATGCCAACGACGAGGATTATTCATGTGAGCAGTAATTGCAGTGACATCTTTTATTAATCCAGCCTCTTTCCATGCTTTAAACTGAAAATAATTCGCTTCCGAATGTCCTTGATTTCCCATTTGAGTAACTACCCCAAATTTCTTTTCCGCCCGCATCATCAGTTCCACTTCCTGGAAAGTACGAGCCATCGGCTTTTCCACATAAACATGCTTTCCATGAGCCATAGCTTCAATAGTAATTGGAAAATGGGAATGGTCAGGAGTACAAACCGTGACAGCATCGATCTTATCAGCCATTTTGTCAAACATCTGACGAAAATCCTGAAAACGAGGGACGTCCGGAAACATTGAAATAATCTTCTGAGTATGCGGAGCTCCCATATCGACATCACAAAGGGCAATCACTTCACACAGTCCGGTTTTAAACATCCGTTGTGAAATATCAGCTCCCCGGTTGCCGATACCTATAAAAGCGACTCTCACTTTATCATTTGCACTCATACGGGGTGCAACAGAAGCAGCATTCGCTTTGGGAATCCAAAATGAAGGTATCGCCGATACCGCTGAAAAAGCCAAAGCCTGTTTAAAAAATGAGCGACGTGAAATAATATCTGACTTCATTATCTTTATAAATTCAAATTAAACATCAATAAACCATATCACTAACAGCTTTGAAATAACCGATAGATTCAGCAATTCCTAAAAACGGATCATTCCTATCCTTTTCATATTCCAAGCTACACATTCCTGTATAGTTGACTTCACGCATCATCTGTACTAAAGCAGGAAAATCAATCTTTCCACGACCTAATTCAATACTATGTCCTGCTTTTGTCGAGTCTGTCACATCCTTGATATGCATATCAAATACACGCGTATGATATTTTTTCAAATCAGCGACAGGATCACGGCCGCTACGCAAATCATGACCTATATCCAGACACATACCAATACGTGGGTCCAAATCTTTCGTATGTTCCCACACATCTTTGGCATTCGGGAATACTGGCAAATCAGGTCCATGCAAATGGATGGCATAGTGAAAATTGTACTCCTTTACCTTTTTATCCACGTATGACAATAGTTCATACGTTGGAACACCGACTATCGTTTTTACTCCTACTCGCTTTGCATATTCAAACGCATGGTCTATTTCATCTTTTGTCTTCATATTGATCGGACCGACAGCATATCCTTTCACACCATACGAGGCACATTTGGTATGCAACTCTTCTATTTGTGCATCCGTACAATCGTAAGGCAGATGAAAATCTTTTATACAGAGATAATGAATATCCAGACGCTGCAAAGTCTTCAACGTAGTTTCCAAATCAAACGCAACAAACGTAAAGCCAGCCATGCCCAAATGAAAAGGATTCACAGCTTTCTCCACCCTTGATTTCACCATATCTGTAACATGGGCTTTCACTAAACCTGGAGTAGCTATAAAGGCAGCACAGGTCAACCCTTTTTTGAAGAATGTTCTTCTTGACTTTTCCATCAGATTATATTTTTACAATCACTTATTGATATTTATTAATTATAACCCGGATTTTGCGTTAACGCACCACCAGTTGCATCAATCTCCGTTTGTGGTATCGGCCATAAGATATTATAATCCCTCACATTCATAGCCGGAGCCTGCGGGTTATCATTGTTCTTCCGCAGATATTCAAGGAATTTGCCTGTGCGACGTAAAACCACATCACGAATTTCTTCCGTATATAATTCACGAACTCGCTCATCCAACAGATAACCAATCGAAACATCACTTGCAGTGATCGGCTTAGCATTCGCGCGTGAACGGACCACATTAATATCATCTGCCGCTTTTTGCATTTCGCCCAACTGAATATATGCTTCAGCACGGTTCAAATAAGTTTCCGCTAATCGCATAAAATAACAATCTTTCCACGTATATCCGGCACCACTACGAAGAGGCTCGGCCTGAACATGACAAGGATCACCGACCTTTCCGATCCAATAAGGATAAATATAGTTACATGTATCCTTCATCTGATTACGACCATTCGTTTCATAACTGCCCCACAAGCTGAAATCGATTGCTTGTCCGTTATAAGGGGATTCCGGATTTTGGAAATAGTAGGTTCGTTTGATGTTATGAGGAGCATTCCGAATATCATTGTTCCAATCCGATTCCCAAACTTTATTTGTTACATAGTAAGTCGGACGCGACCAGGAAACCGGACGACTCAACGTATCTGTATATCCTGTATATTTACCATCGATCAATTCACCTAATATACAAGTATATCCGGCTGGATCATTTCCTAAAGAATAATAACGGGGACCATGACGGCGAGGACCGTTATTTTGACCTCCTCCATCCGATAAGTTGGCAGCAAACTGAGCAACCCAGATAGCTTCTTTGTTTTCACTCAAATTCTGATTTCCATAAGCAAACAGATCCAAGAAGACATCCCCCGTGCCAAACACATCGTTTGTCGAACCGAAACGTTCGGTCATCAATCGATAACCAAAATCATCAATTACATGTGTAGAAGCATCAACCGCTTTCTGATACTCACCTGCTTGCAAATAGACTTCAGACAATAACTGATAAGCAGCCCCTTTCGTGATACGCCCCTTTTCATCTTCTTTACCGGGATCAGGAAGATGCTGGGTAGCAAAAAGCAAATCGTTTTCTATCTGGGCATACACCTCTTTCAAAGGGGTACGGACAAAATCAGTCTTAGGCGTACTCACAGCCTCTGTCACCAAAGGAATATCTCCATAAAATGAAGCCAGCAAACGATAGGCATAAGCACGGAAGAAAAGAACTTCTCCCTTATACATTGCCTGCTGTTCTGCACTTTCCCAGCCAGTCGTTGCTTCATTATCGATATAGAGCAACAATTCATTGGCACGACTGATCAGCATATACATGTTGTTCCACAATTTATAGAACAAGCTATTAGTAGGGGTCAACACTTCATACGTCACTCCTCCCGGATTCTCTCCGTTATAGCTGACATCTGCCATCGAACTGTAAAAATAGACAATGGCATCATCTCCATAGTACAACGCATCACGCAGATAGTTGTGAAGTCCGTTTATTCCTAATTTAATACCCGAAGCTTCTGTATAGGTATTCTCAGGAGACAAAAAATCCAACGGTTTCTCTTCTAAGAAATTCTCATTACACCCTAACAATCCACCCAACAAGAATGTCATTGCCACTAATTTAGAAAAGATCGTATTTGATATAAAATTGTATTTCATAATTTTATCTATTTAAAGTGATAACTTGATTCCAAATTGCAAACTACGAGTCAGTGGGAATGTCGTATATTCAGGATCCCATCCATCCCAACCAGTAAATGTATAGAGGTTCTTTCCGGTCAAAAATAGTTGCAGCTGACCGATAACTCCCGTTTTCTGCAATAACTTCTTATCAAACGTATACATCAAAGAAACATCCTGAAGACGGACAAAACCTCTATTCTGATAGATATCGGTCGCAATCTGCTGGTTTCTGAACAGGGCAAGTCCCTCATTTGAGCGATTCTCCGGTGTCCAATACTCCCGGGTAGAAGGCTGGTTCAGACGGATTACATAATCAGAACTATTATTTGGAGCCAAAAGACCGTTACCTCCCATATAATAGCCTCCTCCACCCAACATCGAGTTCAGCATAAAGTACAAAGACCAGTTTTTCCATGTCAACGTATTATTAAAGCTGAAGCGGCAACTCGGATTCTTGTTACCGATGATCTTACGGTCATGTTCTGCATCGATCTTTCCATCTCCATTCAAATCGGCAAACTTCTGTTGTCCCGGATACCAACCGTCATAAATTTCACCGGAATACAAATCCTCCTCTTGCCAAACACCGGTCATTTCATACGAATAGATAGCTCCGATCGATTCGCCGACAAACCAACCATTCGTCAAATCTTGTGTAGCTCCATCACCATAGAGTTCAGTAATCTTATCCCGGTTCAACGAGAAAGTGAAACCTGATGACCAAGAAAAATTACTATTCTGAATGTTTACTGAATTAAGTTCGACTTCCAAACCTTTATTCTCCACACCGCCTAAGTTGGCCCAAACCCAACTATATCCGGTGACATTTGGTAACGTACGCTTAACTAATACATCCGATGTCTTTGATTTATACACTTCAAACGAACCGTTCAGACGTTGGTTAAAAAGACCGAAATCAATACCGAAGTTCCACGAAGAAGTACGTTCCCATTTCAAGTCCTTATTAGCCATCGCAGAAGGATATAAAGAGATCACCTTATCGTCATTATAGTTATAAGCACCTAATCCTAACTTGGCAAGTGAAGCATAACGACCGATTCCTTGGTTTCCGTTCTGCCCATAAGAAAGACGCAACTTCAAATAGGTATCTTCAAACGGATTAAAATCTTCTTCCGAAATCACCCAACCGATAGAAGCAGAAGGAAGCGTCACATATTTATTATTGCTACCGAAGCCGGAGTAACCATCCCGACGAACCGTACCCGTCAACAAATAACGATTCTTATAGTTGTAATTGATACGTCCCATCAGACCTACATTAGATTCCTGCCAAGCCGTACTTGCTAAGGTAAACAAGGTTCCGATACCCAAATTGTTATATCCCAAATTGTCCGTATCAAACGACTCAGCAGTAGCAGTAGTCTTATCTCCCCATCTCTTTTCCGTCGTATAAACAAATGTAGCATTCAACGAATGATCACCGAACTCTCTTTGATAAGCGAAAATATGGTTGAACAAATAAGCATTTTCATTTTCCGGTTCTTTCACAGCCTTCCCGTTATTGATAAAACCACCATCCACATCTGCCGGATAGAACGTATTATTATCCCGATGATAGCGAGTCGTAGAATAATTGAAGTCATAAGACAAACCTTTGATAAAAGGCACATCCACACGTCCGGTCAACGTTAGGAAAAGTGTGTTCCGCAAGTCCGAATTATCGATAGCCAGATATTGCAGCGGGTCTTTCATGGCCGATTCATTCGCAAACTCCATCCGGTAATATCCCGGCGTATCAAAATCATAAGTAGCCATAGGAGTCGCTTTTGTCGCATAATCAAAATTGGCTGAAACACCTGAATAATCACGATGGGAGAAATTGACATTTGCTCCGATTTTCAACCAATCCGTCACTTTCGTATCTACTTTCGCATTAAAAGTATAACGCTTGAACTGGTCATTCAACAGCAAACCTTCTTCATCATGGTAAGCACCTGACAAATAATAATTGACATACTCCGAACTTCCTCCGACACCTAAGTTATAATCCTGTGTCAAACCGGTCCGCATCACTTTGTCTATCCAATCGATATCCGTGCCCAACATATAGTTATCTTTCTCTTCCTGCGATCTCAAATAATAGGCTCTCGCCTCTCTAGTCGAAACATCCGGATAAGCGGGACGACCAGTATCACTTGTCGGATTCGTCTGATACCAAGTATGCAAGTCCTGCTGATAGGCATAATCGGCCAAACGCATCGTATACTCTTCTGCATTCATATAGCTTGCGCTATAATTAGAGGCAGACTGTGTCCCTATCGACATATTGAAGGAAACGGTCGGTTTCTCTGTTTTCCCTTTTTTAGTCGTTACCAAAATCACACCATTTGCAGAACGGGCACCATACACAGCCGCCGCACTTGCATCTTTCAAGATATCGATACTACTGATGTCGTTTACATTGATATCAGACATAGATCCATTATAAATAATACCGTCCAAAACGATCAGAGGATTTTGAGAGGCTGAAAACGAATTTGTTCCACGAATACTCAGACTTACATCCTCTCCGGCATATCCGCTCTGAGCAGTATTGACACCGGCAGTAGATCCGACAAGAGCCTGAGACAAACTCATATTAGAGACAGCTGGCGAATTTTCCAAATTCACCCTTTTGACTGCGCCTGTCAAGTCTTTCTTTTTCATGGTTCCATATCCGACAACCACTACTTCTTCCAATCTTTCGGTATCTTCCCGGAGTGTTATGGTATAGGACGTCGCCTGATCATTGATTTTTATTTCTTGAGAGACATATCCTATATAAGAAACTATTAACGTTGCACCAGGTGCAACGTTAAGGACGAAACGTCCTTCCGAATCGGATATAATACCGTTCATTGTTCCTTTTTCCACAATATTCGCTCCAACCACCGGACCGAATGCATCCAAGACAACACCTGTGATCTTCTTTCCCTCTTGAGTAACTTTTGTTTCCTCTGCCTTTTTCTCCGTTATTATAATATTCTTATTATAAATCTTAAAATCACAATCCGGCAGAATCAATGCCAATATCTCCGATATATTTTTATCTTCGGCATTCACAGTGACTCGCTTGTCCGCATTAATGACCTTGTCATTATAATAAAAAGTAAACTCACTCTTACTCTCTATTCCTTTTAGAACGTCTTTGACAGTTGAATTTTCCATGCTTAGGTTTATCCGAGTACTTTGTGCATAAGACTCTGTAGCAGAAACCCTAAATAGCATAACGGTTAACATAATCAGGACTAATTTCATAATCCGAACATTTTTGTGTGTTAAGAAAGGGCACAAGACATCCTTTCCATTAAAATTATTCATATTTTTACATGGTTTTTTTGTTAGACTTTATCGCCGAACTCCGCCAAGAGAAGCGATAGGTTAATAAAATTCTTAAATAGGTGGATGTTACCGCATTCACCTATTGCATTAATAATACTTACATCATTCCTCCTTTCCCATATTTTTATTATTTTTAAGGTTAATACTTCGCTTTTATACTATTTTGGTATAATATATACTTTCCCACTTTTTATCTCGTACCTGATAGGCGCTATGAGACTCATTGCCTCCATCACCTCTTCGATGCTCTCCTGCCGGATCGTGAAAGAAAGGCGAGTGGAAGCGGCAAACTGCTTCGGGCATTCGATCTCCATATTATAGCGTCCCTCCATACTGATCAGGATATCAGCCAGACAGTCGTTGTCGAACACCAGGCGGTCCTTGATCCAGTCGGCATACAAACCGACTTTCGCTTCTTCGACAGAGGCGATCTGATCCGACTTACGGTATCTGAACAGTTCATTCGGTTTCAAGTAAACCGGATCTTTCAAAGCTTTTCCCGATATCTTCACACTGCCGTTCAGCAAAGCGGTCTCTACAAATTCACCGGAAGAATAGCTATCAAGATCGAAGCAAGTACCCAAGACCTCCACATCTATCTCTCCCGCCTGTACGACAAAAGGCTTTTTCGCATCTTTCGCCACCTCAAAATAGGCTTCTCCTTCCAAAGAGACGAACCGCCTGTTACCAGTAAATTGATTCGGATAAGTCAGTTTGGTTTCCGAATTCAGCCAAACCACCGATCCATCGGGCAACGTGAACCGGCCCTTGCTTCCTTTTGCTGTTATCAATTGATTTTGTACGATGACATCCGAAACGGAATGCTCCCTCCAACTGCCGATACCATAACCTATTCCCAACAAAAGCAACAATACGGCAGCAACCCGCGTCCAACGCAAAACCACCGATAACGTTTTTCTCTCCGTAAGCGATTCCCTTTCCATCCGGCCCTGCTCCAGCAAGATACGGTCTTTCAGTTTCTCCAAAGCGATATCGACCTCCAACTCGTTTCCGGCTGCAACATTACAAGACAGCCACAAATCACGGGTTACAGCAAAATCATCCCGATTACCGTCCGATTGTTTCAGCCACCGAAGCAGCAACATCTTCTCTTCCAGCGCTGCCGAGTCATCCAGATAACGGATTATGATTTCGTTGATATCGTTTGTTCCTTCTTTCATTTATAGATTCATTTATTAGTAATACAAAAAAAGAGCTTTTTACCCTACCTCCATCCTACAAAAATTATGTTTCTTTTCATCCTCCAGCAATCTAATGAGAAAGACAAGTGACTGCCAGCACCAACAAAGGAAATAAGTTCTTTTGGACAAGATGTTTCTTCAAGCCATAAAGAGCTTTACCTATCTGTTTTTCAACCGCCTTGATGCTAATATCCAGCTGTTCCGCAATCTCGCGGTTTTTCAAGCCGTAGCTCCGACTTAGCATAAATACTTTACGGCATTGAGGGGGAAGCGTCTTTATATAAGATATGATTTCTTCTTCTAGTTCTTTCAATAACAAACTCTGCTCGGAATTTTGCATATAAGAAGTGACATACTGATCCAAAATGTCTGCTTCCCTTGCCGGCTCTAGAGTACATACATCTTGCTGCTTTTTATTCAGCGCATTCAAGGCATGCGTATAAACCGCCCTGAAAAGATAGGACTTCACAGCAGCGTCTTCAAAACGAATGCTTTCACGCCGTTGCCACAGTTCAAAAAAGACATCCTGCACGATATCTTCCGACAGATCTTTGTCGTTAACAAAACGGAAAGCATACGCTCGCAAGGGCTTGTAAAAGCGTTTGAACAAAGCCTCCAACGCCGTAAAATCTTGAACATATCTTTCTGATGACATGAGCTTATTATTTTATGAAAGACAAAAATATGGATATTTTTCATTTAATGCCGGCAGAATAACGGCAAATTCCTAGATGTCCGCTAGCCGGTCAGACATGCGTCCCATATCACGGTTCAGTTTTTCTTTTGTTATTTTCGCATAGACTTGCGTCGTCTTGACAGACTTCATCTTTTCATCGCATATTTCTTATAATCCTTTAGATATTGCTCGTACACAGTCATCAACGTACGGAAACGGTGTTCCAGGCCGAGAAACGCATAGGTTATTATTAGGTTACGCAGCTCCTGTTCAACTTGGCTTTACCTCGGTTTTAGATGGCTTCGCCTTTCAATCTTAAATTTTCCAACCCCCTTGTCAATCAATTCCATTACCCCGTATTTCTTATTTCCACTTTTTATTTCTACCTTTGTATAAAAAGAGCTAAATTAGTGCGATATGGCAGGCCTTTATATACACGTTCCATTCTGTGCCAAACGATGTTTGTATTGCGATTTTTTTTCCAACACGGAAATGAAATACAAAGAACCGTATGTGACTGCCCTTATTCGAGAACTGGAAATAAGAAAGGATTACATCGGCAATGAACCGTTGGAAACGATCTACTTCGGAGGAGGAACTCCCTCCCAATTACAAGCCACTGACTTCGAACGCATATTTGATGCCATACAACGCTTATTCGACATATCCGGTTGCAAAGAGGTCACACTCGAAGCCAATCCGGATGATATGACACCCGAGTACGTTGCCAGCCTTCGTACATTTCCTTTCAACCGTATCAGCATGGGGGTACAAAGTTTCAAGGCGGAAGACCTGCGCTTCCTCAACCGCCGGCACGACCGGGAACAAGCCTTGCGGGCCGTTGAGTTATGTAAAGAAAATGACCTCTCGAATATAAGTATCGACCTGATCTACGGTCTCCCCGGACAGACATTGAAAGAATGGGAGTCGAACCTCGACAGGGCTATCCACCTGGATATTCCCCATATCTCAGCCTACCATTTAATATATGAAGAAGGAACCGCCTTATATAAATTAAAGGAAGCCGGAAAGATATCTCCTGTCGAAGAAGAGGTCAGCGTATCTCTGTTCACCTCTCTGATCGACCGGCTGACGGCAAACGGCTATCTTCATTACGAAATATCCAACTTCGCACGCCCCGGAATGATCTCCCGTCATAACAGTTCCTACTGGACCGGGAAGAAATACCTGGGAGCAGGTCCGTCCGCTCATTCCTACAATGGGGAAAGCCGTCAATGGAATGTTTCTTCCCTTCCGGCCTATATCCGGGGGATTGAAAGCGGATCACCAGAGATAGAGGTGGAAGAGCTGGATATAAGCACCCGTTATAACGATTTCATTATTACCGGGCTTCGTACTATGTGGGGCGTCAATTTAACCGAAATTCAAGGAAAGTTCGGAAAAGACAAATTAATCTATTGCCAAAAGCAGGCCGCCCCTTACCTCAAGCAAGGACTTCTTATCGAAAAAGACGAAAACCTAACGCTTTCCCGCAACGGAATTTTCATATCAGATAGTATAATGAGCGACCTTTTATGGGTCTAAAATTAACAAAACAGGCCTCCGAAACAACGAAACAGGGGGTTATTCGTACAAATTCTGCACATTTTCACGATTTTTGAGAAATAAATAGTACAACATATAAAACTATTATCTATATTTGCCCTGTCAAAAAGCAGCAAATAGTGCCATATTTATATATAATATCAGGTTGCAACGGAGCAGGGAAGACCACAGCTTCATTTACAATTCTTCCAGAGATGTTGAAGTGTAAAGAGTTTGTGAACTCCGACGAGATAGCCAAGGGGCTTTCCCCTTTTAACGCAGATAGCATCGCCGTAGCTGTAGAAGCAAGCCGAATTATGTATAAGCGCATTAAAGAACTCATCGCAGCCGGTGAGACTTTTGCAATGGAAACTACGCTTGCCACCCGGTCAGTCGCAAACCTGATCAGGGAAGCACAAAGGGAAGGATATTATGTTACATTGTTGTATTTCTGGCTGAATACGCCGGATTTGGCAGTGGAACGGGTAAAAATGAGAGTGGCAGCCGGTGGTCATAACATACCGGAGAGTACTATCCGTCGTAGATATGAAGCGGGTATTCACAATCTTTTTGAACTATATATCCCCATTAGTGATTATTGGATGGTAACAGACAATTCTATGTCTCCGATGGAAGTAATTGCCAAAGGATTCAGGAATGATAAAAAAGAGATATATAATTCGGATATTTACACTAAACTTGAACATCATGAGTGAACAAGAAGTAAGAGAATTTGAAGAGAATATAGTTAAAGGTGCCAATATAGCTTTTCAACGCTTAGTTAACCAGAAAAAGAAAGAAGACGGAGAATTAGTCTTCTCTCGCAACGGATATATTTTCCGCGTAAAGGCAGCTGACTTGGAAAAAGGCATATTTTAATTATATCAGATATAAAAAGAGCGAGTGATCGAAAGATCATTCGCTTTTTTTATGGTAGTAACTTCCATTATTCGATTATTCCACCAGATCCATTTCCTCCAACAGGTAGCCGGCACCGGCATATTTATCGATCAGGAACAGAACGTAGCGGATATCTACGATAATACTGCGCTGGTAATCCGGCAGGTATTGTATATCGCCTCCTACACCTTCCCAATTACGGTCGAAGTTAATACCGATCAGTTCTCCGTTTGCATTCAAAACAGGGCTACCCGAGTTTCCTCCGGTACTATGCGTCGTCGCACTGAAAGCAACAGGCATCTTACCATTCGCCATACCATAACGGGCAAAGTCTTTTGCGGCATACAATTCTTTCAGGCGGGCAGGAACAACAAACTCCCAGTTGGTCGAGTCTTCTTTTTCCATCACACCGTCAAGCGTAGTCTGGCAACTGTAATAATCGGCATCCCGCGGACTGTATCCCTTCACCTGGCCGTAAGTCAGACGCAGGGAGAAATTGGCATCGGGGAAATTGGCTTTATCCTGATACATGGCCAATAGCCCTTTTACATACATCCGGTGAGCGATGGCATAACCGGCATCAAAATCCGCCAGGGCAGCATTCAGGTTAGACTTTTCTTCCTGCACAGATTTAGCAAACAGGATCATCGGGTCTTCTTCCAGTGCTTTAACGGACGGGCGCGTTTTAAATTTATCAAAGTTTTCTTCACTTCCATAGATAGATTTGTCGAACAGATAATCCACAAAACGGTCTACATCACCTTTGAACTTCTTGTCGATCAGGGCAAAGTAAGCCGGTTGTGACTTAGCCGGAACCAGCCGGCGATATTCCTTCAACATCACTTTGGCTATCTTCTTGTCCACTTCGGGTGCGTAATCCTTATCGGCAAAACGATGGTAGGCCATTTCCAACATACGCACCTGCTTCTGTTGTTCGCTGCGGTCTTTACCTTTCAGGGCTTCGCTGATAGCTTGAATATCCGAAGGCACTTTTGTAAATTCAATACCGCGCAGGATTGCTTCATCCAGCATCCAGCTGCGGAAGCGAAGGTCTTTACGATCGGAAACGATCTGTTCGATCGTCGATAAGGCTTCCGGGTAATCAGACTCGTCATTATCCAGCGACCAGGCAACCAGGCGATCCTGCTCTTCCTTCTTTACCTGTTCGAAGTTACGTTTTTTTATCGCCCAATTGCTACCGATAGCATTTTTGTAAGCATTAGTCGATCCGGCATATTTGCTGGCGTACTGAATACGTACAGACGGATCTTTGAGCATCTCGTCCAGCATCACTTCCTGACGAAGGTTGCGGACATTGATACGGACTGCATTGTCGATATCACGACGTTCGGCTACTTCCCAGGAAGTATAATACTTGTTCGTACGTCCCGGAAATCCCATCATCATGGCGTAATCGTCTTCCTCCACTCCTTTTATAGATATCTTGAACCAGCGTTTCGGATGAAGGGGAACATTGGTTTCGGCATATTCAGCCGGGTTACCGTTGGCATCGGCATAAACACGGAAGACAGAGAAGTCGCCCGTATGACGCGGCCACATCCAGTTGTCGGTATCCGCACCGAACTTACCGATAGAAGAAGGGGGAGCTCCGACCAGGCGGATATCCGAATAGATCTTCTTCGTGAACATATAATATACGTTACCGCCGTAGAAGGCTTTGATCTCCACTTCCGTTCCGGGGTTATCCTGCAGGAACTTTTCTCCTACCCGGGCTTTAGCCAGTCCGTTCAGGTATTTGGGAGAAAGAAAGTTCATACTGTTCGGATCGGTATCTTTCTCGAGTTCCGCTTTCACGTAGTCGGTGACATCTTCTATTTTGTCAATGAAGGTCACGGTCAGTCCCGGATTGGGAAGTTCCTGGTCGCGAGTGGTTGCCCAGAAACCATCGGTCAGGTAGTCGTGCTCCAGCGTACTGTGTTGCTGTATCTGACCGTATCCGCAGTGATGGTTGGTCAATAACAAACCGTCCGGCGATACGATCTCACCGGTACAACCGCCACCGAAGATGACAACGGCATCTTTCAGCGAGGCAGAGTCGGGACTATAAATGTCGTAATCCTGCAACTTCAGGCCCAGTGCCTGCATCTCCGGAAATTTCTGTTGTTTAAGTAAAGGAAGCAACCACATTCCTTCGTCGGCTACGGCCGGCAATGACAGAGCGGCAGCCAAAAGGGATAATAAGATTCTCTTCATAGTGTTTTATCGTTTAAATTAGTATTATTTCTTTGCCCATCCGGTATAAGGTTCTTTGGTAAGCATCGAGTTGTAATATCTCCTGTCACCGCTTACCTCTTCCCCTATCCATTCCGGTTTCTCAAATACTTCGTCTTCGGAAGCCAGTTCTATTTCGGCCATAACCAAACCTTCGTTGGCTCCGTGAAAGACATCCACTTCCCAGATATGCTTCCCTGCACGGACAAGGTGGCGCACTTTATCGATGGCTCCCGGTTCGCATAACTTCAATAACTGTTCGGCATCCGCAAGCGGCACTTCCTGTTCGAACTCGTAACGGCTCAGCCCTTTTTCGTCCGAAGGGCCTTTGATAGTCAGAAAACCTTTCTCCCCACGGATCCGTACACGCACCGTACGTCCGGGCACTGCACAGATATATCCCTGCACAATACGTTGCGAATTGAATACATCGGCTGAGAAGTCTCCTCTTACAATAAACTTTCTTTCTATTTCAGTAGCCATATCATTCTCGTTTATCCGGTTGTTAGCTGTATTGGGACAGCACCTGTTTCAGTTTTCCCTTGCAGGAAAGTTGTTGCCGACAGCGTCGGCAACATTGTCGAGGGCGTCAGCAATATTGTCGACGACGTCGGCAAATCTGTCGAGGGCGTCGGCAACAGATTTTCTGCAAAGGAAAACAGTATTCATACGGTACTTATTTCTTATTAATCAGGAGCAAATCCTTATTTGATCGTTACCATAGTGGCACCAAAACCGTATTCGCGGAAAGAAGCATCCTGATAATAGTGCTGTTTGTATCTCGTTTTCAACTCTTTTTCGATAGCCTTACGAAGTACTCCGTCGCCTTTACCGTGGATAAAGACAATCTTCTGCCCTTTATGGTTTGCGTACTTACCGAGAATTTCATGGAACTTATCCAGCTGATAAGTCAGCATGTCCGCGTTACTCAGTCCGTTTGTATTATCCAACAGTTCAGTTATATGCAGGTCGACTTCCAGGATGGCACCGTCAGACTTCTTCTTAACGATCGGCTGCGGGGCATGACGATCTTCACGGGCTTTCTGAAACATAGCCTCTTTCAACTCTGCTGCAGAGATAAGCAATTCCTTTTCCGGAACGTCGTTACGTACGATGGAATAAACCATAGCGTCTTCTTCAAAGAAATCATTTTCCATAAAGCAATGTTGCTTGTAGAACTTGACCGTATCGAGATGCAATTCAACCGAGATGGAATTCTTCAACGAGTAAGGTTTATCTTTCTTGAAAGCGATCAGCTGCACACATATGCGTTCGAGGTCGTTCAACTCTTCTTTGCCGAATTCTTCTATAAATATCTTTGTGTTCGGTTCAACCAGACCGTTGTAACGGCTTATCCAGCTATTGTTATGACGGTTCATATAATTGAAGAACAGATAGTAGTTGCTATCGTTTATAAAATAAGCTTCATAGCCGCTATCCTGTATAACTTTCGATGGTTCAACCGGCAAATAAGCCAGATGGATGTTCAGGCGTTCGCCTTCAGCTGTTTCTTCCACCTTCACCTCTTCCTCTTTGGGCTGGGGTTTCGGCATCGGTTGCTGAACCTGGAGCTGAGGCTGCACACGCGGACGGTTAGAGCTATGCACCTGCATCTCGTTATCGCCGCCGACAACAACACATTCCCGGATCAGGGCCGGAACTTCAAAGCCGTCTTCGTCTTCCACCAATACCTGATCTTTCCCTTTAAAACTACGTACAATGCCGCCTCCTGTCGTATTCAGGAAACGCACCTTATCACCAACCTTTATATTCATACTTATTTTATCTTTATATTCGTGTCGACAAAGATACTTCATTATACCATAATATCATACAAATTTGTACTTTTGCAGCCGGGTTCGGTAAGATCGTACCCCGTAATAATGAATGCAATGGTCACAAAAACTCAACAGATAAGTATCGAAGATTACAATTATTCGTTGCCCGACGAGCGAATCGCCAAGTTCCCGCTGCCGAAACGGGATGAGTCTAAATTGTTACTCTACCGCAACGGAGAGGTCAGCGAAAGTATCTTCAAACAGATCACGGATTATCTTCCGGAAGGTTCACTGATGGTCTTCAACAATACCCGCGTAATACAAGCCCGGCTACTGTTCCAACGTGCAACGGGAGCGCAGATAGAAGTTTTCTGTCTCGATCCTTCCGAGCCGCACGATTATGAACGGATCTTCCTGGAGACGGAAACTTGTTGCTGGATCTGCCTGATCGGGAATGCGAAGAAGTGGAAAGAGCCTTGCCTCAGCCGGGAGATCGAGATCAACGGACAAAAGGTGACACTACGTGCTGAAAAAGTACAGAGTTACGGAGAGACGCATCAGATACGGTTTACGTGGGACGGTGGATTCAGCTTTGCCGAAGTGCTCGATGCTGCGGGAGAGTTACCTATCCCTCCTTATCTTCACCGGAGAACAGAAGAGAGCGACCTGAAAACTTACCAGACAGTCTACTCCAAGATCAAAGGTTCGGTGGCAGCCCCGACGGCAGGACTGCATTTCACACCGGAGGTGTTGGCCGATCTGGATGCAAAAGGGTTCGGTCGCGAAGAACTGACGTTGCATGTGGGTGCCGGAACATTCAAGCCTGTAAAAAGCGAGACGATCGAAGGACATGAGATGCATACGGAGTTCATTTCCGTACGCCGAAGCACCATCGAACGGGTGATGCAGAATATCGGTAAGATCATTGCCGTCGGCACGACCTCTGTCCGTACACTCGAAAGCCTGTATTATATAGGTGTTGCACTGGCATCTAACCCGGAAGCAACTTCCGACGAACTGGTTGTCAAACAATGGATGCCATACGACGAATCCAATAACCGGTTGACACCCGCCGAGGCATTGCAAAACATCCTGGATTATCTGGATAAGCATCAATTGAATACGTTGGTAACCGCCACCCAGATCATCATAGCCCCGGGCTACGAATTCAAGATTGTCAAAGGTATCGTCACCAACTTCCACCAACCCAAAAGCACCTTGCTTCTACTTATCTCCGCTTTTGTCAAAGGCGACTGGAAGAATATCTACGATTATGCACTCGCTAACGATTTCCGTTTCCTGAGTTACGGGGATAGTTCACTTCTCCTATAAAGTGTCGGTAAATCAGGCAATAATCTAGCTGAATGATGGACGGTAAGAATGTCGATCCGTTCTTCATTCAGAACCAGATAAACTATACGATATTTCAAACGAATAAGTTCACGGATTGTTTTACCTGAAATTCAGGGACCATTCGACCAATAAAAGGATAATGCTCCAAAATATCAACCGAATCAAATAAATAATTGACAACAAAAGCCGCCTGCCAACAGCTATCCTGTTCAATGTAGTCTCCTATATCGTTAAGGTTTTGGATAGCAAAATTAGTCCATTTTATTACAACCATTTGGATAATTTCTGCTTTGCTTCTTCTTTTGTATTTACTAATCCTAATGCAGATTCATATAATCCGGTATTTACCTTTTCAATAAAATCGGCATCAACTTCTTTCTTTATGGTAACACAGTCTACCGGCTGGTTTTCCATTTTTATCTCATTTGTATTATTCAACATAGTATCTGGTTTTAATAATTTATTAGAGACAAATATAATTCTTTTTAAATGAAATATACCTTTTCACGCAATAAGATTTACTCTGTTACGTTATTTTTAGAAGTAAGATATAGCAATGAAACTGAAAACATTATTCTATTATATACTCGGGCTTTTTACATTCTTCTTCTTGTTTTCCTGTAAATCAGCCAAACTGAGTGATGCGGAGGAGAAGCAACGCATTGGTGAATACTTTGAAGCAGCAGCCATTTACCGGAAAGTTTATACGAAAACTTCTCCCCAGAAGCGGGACCTACGCGGATATATTGCCTATCGAATGGCTGAATGTAACCGGCTTATCAACAATACGCCGAGAGCGACAAGTGCCTACATGAATGCACTGCGCTACGACTATCCCGACAGCATTGTAAACCTTCGCCTGGGACAGATGTACCAGAGAAGCGGCAGGTATGCCGAAGCAATCCGCTACTATAACGAGTTTCTGAAACTAAACCCGGAAAGCGAACTGGCCCTGAACGGTATCAAAGGAAGCGAATTGGCTCCGCAATGGAAACAGAACCCCACCCGTTACACCGTTAAACGTATGGAGAAGTTCAACTCCCGCCGCGGTGAATTCTGCCCGATGCTATTCGGAGAGGCTTACGATCAGCTTTATTTCACCTCTTCCCGTACCCCAAAAGGAGCCGGGAAAGATAAGGAGGAAACGGTCAGTGCCATCACCGGAATAAGAAATAATGACTTCTTCCTGGTCAAAAAAGACGAACAAGGTAACTGGCTGGCTCCTATCGAACTGGAAGATGAAGTGAACACCGAATTTGATGAAGGAACACCTTCTTTCTCTAAAGACGGAAACACCATGTATTACACCTACTGCGCACAAGATCCGGAAGGACCGCGTACCTCTGAAATATACGTATCCACCCGTAGCAGCGCCAAATGGGGAAAAGGAACACGCGCATCCATCGTAAAAGACTCCGTAACCGCCCTGGGACATCCGTCTGTTTCTCCCGACGGGAAATATCTTTATTATGTATCCGATGCCGTCGGAGGTTTCGGGGGAAAAGATATCTTCCGTTCCAGACTCGTGGGTAGCGACTTCGGCCCGATGGAAAACCTGGGACCGGAGATCAATACTCCCGGTGACGAAATGTTCCCGTATGTCCGCGACTCCGTCACGCTCTATTTTGCATCGAACGGACATCCGGGTATGGGCGGTCTCGATCTTTTCAAAGCCACCCAGGACAGTACCGGCAAGTGGCATGTGGAAAACCTGAAAGCCCCGATCAACTCAATGGGTGATGATTTCGGTATTACCTTCGAAGGAAACAAGGAACGAGGTTTCTTCAGCTCCAACCGCAACGACGCACGCGGTTACGACCACCTCTATTCATTCGAACTGCCAACCATCACTATATTTATCGAAGGACTCGTTTCGGACGTGGATGAATACCCGATCGAAGACGCCACCATACGCATTGTCGGTAAAGATGGCCTGAATGTAAAAGTTCCGGCAAAGAAAGACGGTAGCTACCGGGTAGAACTGGAACGCGACATCCGTTACGTAATGATGGCCAGTGCACGCGGTTACCTCAACCAGAATTTCGAATTGAAGACAGGCCCGGAAGAAAAAAACGAGACCTATATCGTCGACTTCTACCTCTCCCCGATCAGTAAACCGGTAGTGATCGATAATATCTTCTACGACTTCGACAAGGCGACCCTGCGCCCCGAATCGCAAAAAGCATTGGATGAAATGATCAAGATGCTGAATGATAATCCGAATGTGACAATCGAATTAGGAGCACATACCGACCGTAAAGGAACCGACCAGTACAACGAACGTCTCGCCCAGCGGCGTGCCCAGTCCGTTGTCGATTATCTGATCGCCGGAGGTATCGACAAGGAACGCCTGGAAGCCAAAGGATATGGTGAAAGCGTGCCGAAGACAATCAATAAGAAACTGGCAAAAAGTTTCGACTTTTTGAAAGAAGGGGATGTTTTGACGGAAGAGTTTATCCTGACGCTCACTCCCGAACAACAGGAAATGGCCGATCAGATAAACCGTCGTACAGAGTTCAAGGTACTTCGAACAAACTATAATTTATTCTAACTGCGATTGTTATTCCGTTCTGCTTCGTGCCAGAACTTCGGAGAATGAGATAGGCCAATCTATCGCGTTCATCAATGTTTCGAAAGCAACACGATAGTCGAACGGAACAACCATGTATTCGGAATACAGGTCGCAGACAGCTAAGGCCAGCATCATCTTTGTGTTATAATGTACATTCTTCAAAACCGCTAAACTTGTCAACACAGATGCGTTGCGGGCCATTTCAAAATCCTGTTCCGTCAGGACGATTCTATCCTTCAGCTGTTTATAATGAGGACAATCGGATATAGCAACACTGCCTCCTATACTTTCGGCGATATCCAGTAAAACACAGCAAACAGCAATCCGTTCTTTTTCTTTAGGATTCATATTCTAACTCTGTGCCGCCCCGTTTCCCTCGTTTGGCATTTTATATTATAAAGAAGCGTGGAAACTGTTAATCTATTATTCAGAACTGAGGTATCGCCAAACACCCATCGAACAAATAATAAGACAACAGCCCACGCCCTATTATATACATGAATATATATAACAAGCGTGAGCGTTTAGTTGCCTATTATCCTTGTTCGACTTGAAACTTGGCGATTTTCAGTTCCAAAGATAATATCTTAAACGCTTAACGTTGCCAACTGATGAAGAGCCGAAACTCAATGTCCGGCCAACATGTTGTCGGAGCAAAGATAGCGAAAAGCAATAAAATATATTGATTGCAAAGAATTATTAACTACAAAAAAAGGGCACCGTAAACGGTACCCTTTATGCATCAACAGACAGACTTGTTCTATCCGTATATCCTATAACTGAGTTATTCTGCTGTAAACTTATAAATACATTCGCTGACATACTTTTCTCCCGGATTCAACACAACACTTGGGAAGTCCGGATGATTTGGAGAGTCGGGATAATGCTGGGTTTCCAGACAGAATGCACCGCGGTGGGGATACAATACACCGTGTTTACCGGTATCTTTTCCATCCATGAAGTTACCTGTATAGAACTGTATGCCCGGTTCATTCGTGTATACTTCCAAAGCTATACCGCTAGTTGGAGAATAGGCCTTTGCTGCCAGTACGTTCTTATCACCGTTTGAGTTCAACACCCAGTTATGGTCATACCCGCGGCCTTTCTGTAATTGATCGAAAGGTTCATTGATATGCCGGCCGATAGCTACCGGAGTACGCAGGTCGAGCGGAGTTTCAGCAACAGTGCTTATACCTGTCGGGATCAATGTTTCGTCAACCGGAGTATAATTGTCGGCATTGATCATGATCTCCTGATCCAGGACATCGGAACCGGGAACGCCCGACAGGTTGAAATAGCTGTGGTTGGTAAGGTTCACCACTGTTTTCTTATCGGTAGTTGCTTCATATTTGATACCGACAGCGTTATCATCTGTCAAAGTATAAGTAACCTTTATATCCAGGTTTCCGGGGAAACCTGCTTCTCCGTCTTTCGACAGATAAGTTAATTCCAAAGTCTGGTCGTTCAACTGTTTTGCATCCCACATACGGGTATGATATCCCAGAGGACCACCGTGCAGACAATGCATGCCGTCATTTGCAGGGAGCGTATACTCTGTATCATCCAAAGAAAATTTAGCTTGATTGATACGGTTACCGTAACGTCCGATCAGCGCACCATAGTTACCATCAGATTTCACATACTGATCCACATTATCATAACCTAAAACCACATCGGTCATTTTCCCATTCTTGTCGGGCACCATGACAGAAACCAAACGTCCGCCATAATTGGTAATGCACGCTTCGGCACCGTTTTTATTCTTCAACACATACAATGCTGTTGGTTTTCCTTCTACCTCTGACACGAAATCAGATTTCAATAACCCGGAGAGTGTAGCCTCTTCTTTCTTTTCGGCGCACGACAGCAATAAACACATTGCCATGACAGCCATACATAGTCTCTTCATTTGAAAATTAATAATTTAAAGTGTTTTCATTACAGATGAGGGCAAATATACACTTTTCTCTGAATAATATTTGTGTCCGTTAAGATAAAATTGCGCTAATAAACAGAAACCTCCCCGGAGATAATCCAGGGAGGTTTGTTTTTGTCTGTCTTTGCTCTTCACAGAGATAGAACAGAAGAACTTTATTTCATTACTTTAGTATTAATATCTACCGCTTGTTCGCCTGTCGCAGGGTAATTGGGGTAAGGGCGATTCGCGAACCGCCCCTACGACACGCGGTAAACAATTTAGAATTATTTGATTTTAAATAATTGCTTATTTTACGATTGCTTTTACAGCTGCTTCACCTTCAACAGCTACTACAACTACACCGGCAGGTGCAGAGATTGTAGCGTTGTCAGAAGAAATTACTGCATTAGCCACTGTCTGGCCAAGTACGTTGCTGATTACAACTTTCTTGCCTTCAGCACCCTTGATGATAACTGCACCGTCTGTTGCTACAACACTAATTGAAGATACTGTAACGTCTTCGTTAGCTACTGCATCGCGGTCTTCGTTTTCGTTGATACCGAATACATCACCATTTGCATAACCGTTAACAACAACTACTGTACCGTTGATCCATTTCAGGTAACCTTCGTTAGATGCATTGTCTTTAGCAGTCAAATCACCATTCTTATAATCTTTATACTGAGTCTGGATCTTGAATGTCTTATCTGATTCGCTGGCAGGATTTACATAACGGAATGCAAACTTAGCTACATTGAAGTCAGGAGTATCCATAAACAGTTTTACAGCTTCGCCACCTTTACGGTTGATGATCAGAGTATCGTTAATATGCATTGCATCTACGAACGAAAGTTTAGCCAAATATTCACCAGCTTCTGTTCTGTTGATGTACGGGTTGTTATGCAGGTGAGTTGCACCATATACGTTAGCTGTATCGATCAGGTTGATCAAGTAGCGGCCTGTTACCATACGGTCATTTCTCGGGTGACCCGGGATTGTACAAGTATCAGGGTTATGAACTTCCGGATTTACAGCCAACAGATACTGCCAACGAGTGTTTTCACCTCTGTTGATATAAGCTGTATCAACAAACATAGATGGATTGATCTTGTCGAACTGATAAACGTTATCAATATTCAGGAAGCTCAATGTATCGTTGTCTACAACAGACTTAATATCACGTTTTTCATACAATACCTGAGCATCGTTTTCTTCACGGAAGATGCTAACCTTTTCACCGAAACCATTTTCTACGAAGTGGTATTCAGGAGCGTCAACAGGTGTCAATTTGAACAAGTCGTTAGAGTTGATCTGTTCCCATGATTCTTCAACCTGAACCTGGCCATTCTTTTCAGTAGTTGCACCGAACAGTTTCTTGCTCAGATCTAATACATAGTTATCACCATCTTTCTTGATACCGATGATATTGAACAAGCCGTCAGCTCTTTTCTTCAGTACGAATGCATAAGCAGACAGATCATTTTCATTTGTCAACTTAACTGAGTTAGGATCGCAATACATAGCATCTTCGTCCAAAGCTAATTTTTCCGGAGCATAAGTCATATACTCATCGTTAGCAACATTCTGGAATGCATAAGTCGGGATCTTCATTGTATCAGGCTGAGCTACATAGTCGCCATCTTCGTCATATTTACCATAGTTGTTGATCAAAAGAACTGTATCTTTTGTAGCAACGACTTTCCAGTTTACAGAATTAGCAGTTTCTTTAGTAAGACCCAACAAGTGTTTGCCTTCGTGGTTTTCAGTCACATAGAAGTCTGTTGTTTCTGTAGAAGCGATAGCCATCTTATACTGTGTATCTTTGATTTCGTCGTTCTTGTAGTTTACATAGTAATCTTTAGAAACCAGTTTCAAATCAACACCATTGATAACGAAAGTATCTCTTACACCACCAGAGAAAGTACTAGTTCCGCCATTATAAACAACTGCATATTTATTTGTCTTAGCATCAATCAGATACAGAGCAGAAGCAGAGAAAGAAACATTCTTTTCACGGTTTGTGAACTTGAAGTTGTATTCTGAATCATTTTCCAGAGTTACAGCCCACTGACCTTCCGGTTTAGATTGCAGATATCTGTCGGCAGCAACTAAATCCATTGCAT
Organism: Parabacteroides leei; assembly: GCF_023369805.1. Taxonomy (NCBI): domain Bacteria; kingdom Pseudomonadati; phylum Bacteroidota; class Bacteroidia; order Bacteroidales; family Tannerellaceae; genus Parabacteroides; species Parabacteroides leei. The sequence continues at coordinate 429,079 of NZ_JAMBQG010000002.1, read as the reverse complement.
TTCCACCGTTATTGTCAAGACCTAATACTTTACCGTCTTTAGCAGCAATGTTCTTGTCTGCTGTTGCGAAAGTAAATGTTACATATTTGTTTAACAACGGGTTGTTCTTTTCATCAACTTTACCGTTAACCATGTTGGTTTTGCTAAGAACAGCAGTCAAATCAGTCTTAACAACATCAGACTTAACAGCAGTCAATACTGTGCCTAAATCTGTAGAAACGACTGTCAAATAAACATTGTCAGAACCAACTTTTGAGCTGATAGCTAACTTACCATCTACATTTGTAATTTTAAATTCAGTAGCATCAGCTTCTTTGTCTACAAATTTTACTTTGTAAGGAGCATCAGTAATATTACCCCATTGTTCAGCAACAACAGTCAAATATTTCTTACCTGACATCAACTTAAACTCACTAGTAGTTCCTGTTGCAGTCAGTAACTTTTCACTTACAACATCGCCATTATCAATAGCTTTGTCATCTACATCAGTTAATGTTAAGATGAAGCCATCGCCCAGAATTTTGTTAAGTTCTGTTGCGGTGTATTCTACAATGTCTGCTGTAGAATTATCTTTATCTAAAGTTACAGTGTTAGAACCAGAAGACACTTCTTTCACAGCTACAATTTTTAAAGAAGCATTCAAAGGATCAGCATCTCCTTTTACAACATTTGCACCATCAGCTATAACTGCAAATGTTGCAGGAACAGCAGTGTAAGTCTGACCTTTTGCTGCATTGATTGCAGAAATAACATCTAAAGCACTGGCACCTTTAATTACCAAAGATTTGCTCTTTGCGTTATAACCATCAAGTACATCAAGAACGGCTTCAGGGCGAGCTGAATTATAAGTCACTTGTGCACTATAATAATAAGGAATTGCATCAGCTTTTGTTTCAGTAATAGTTCTTTCATCAAAGAAATCAATACCGCAATCAACGAAAGTGTTTTTTGCAGCAATATCCGCAGAGATAGTCTTTCCTGTTTGGCTTAAGAAAACCAAACCAGCAGAAATGAACGAGAACTTATAACTGTCATTACCTTTAACAAAAGCCTTAGCTGTAATCTTATTACCTTCAATAGTCATATCTTTAGCATCACCTCTAAGAAGAATGCCATAAGTCATGAAACCATCTGCCAACTTAGGCTCTGTAATAACATTATCAACCAAAGTCACTTTTGTTACATCTGCTGCAACTTCAATAGCAGTCTTTGTTGCTGCCGGTTGGTTGTTGATAGATTTATTAGAAATAGCAAGTCCCTTTACAACTACACCATCTTTAGTAATCTTCAGGTGACCTTCAATTCCTTTACTATCTTTTTCTGCTAAAATAACAACAGACTTACCAATTGTCAGATAGTTAACATTCGTTGCAACTTGAGATAATTCCTTTTTTCCATAAGCATATTCTCCAAATTTGATAATATCCTTATTAGTAAAAAGAAGAGTGTCCGCATCAGATGTCAATGTCCACTCCTTATTATCATCTGATTGAGTTGTTTGACCTTTTACGTCAGACCAATTTGTTACTGCTTGTAGTTCTGCCAATGTCGAAATCTTTACAGTCTCCGCCAAAGCATCCCCACTCCACAACGAACCAGCCAAAACCAGACTCGCTGCCATTAACGTAGAAAACTTTTTGTTCATAATCAATAAATTTAATATTAATAATAGTGTTACTAAAAACTCCTTTACAGCCCTTCTTTTATGGGCGAATTATATATAATGACTAGAAAAAACGGTCGTTTATTATCGCCATCATCAGGTGGGGTATTTGAGTTTGTCATGAAAAGAAGTAATTTCATACTTATCTTTCTATCCAATTGATAAGAAAGCATATAGAGAGGGAAAAAAAATTATCAAAAGAATTGCAGGTTTAAAACTTATGCTTACTTTTGTTGACGGAAATAAACGACCGTTTTTTCTAGTCACCTAATATATTTCATAAATATATTGCTTTTCAAGGTGTAAACAATCAACAATCACTTATTATATTATAGGAAAATAACAAAGTATATATATTAATGTACGCACGTACATTTAAATATATTACACAGTACGATACTAACTGTTTTCCAGCGACTTCCTATCTTATTTTCAGAAGATGGTTACAACTAAGCATTTTCATCATTATCTTTAAGGTTTGAGAACGTGGGAATTAATGGCTTTTCTTAGGACTTTTAATAAAGTAAGGCATGCTTTGCAAATATGTAAGGCAAGCCTTACTTTTTTGTAGAGCATGCCTTGCATATTTGCAGTTAGTACCTTACTTTTTTTAATGTAGGCTACTTAGGGTTTAACTATCATATAGAAAGACCTTACATGTAGTGATGTTCCGGCTTAGTTGTCATAGTCTTAAATGAAAGAGGGTTGAAAGACGCCATACAACGCATGCATACACCGGTTATAAGAACAAAAGAAGCCGTCCCAGGACAATGCCTGGAACAGCTTCTCCTTATAGTTCATTCCCTTAAGGGGGAAAAGGGAACAAAACAGGATTATTTCTTAATAATACGGACAGTCTTCGCTTCGCCGTTATCCAGAACGATACGAACCAGATAATAACCGCTACGCAACCGGCTCAGGTCGACTACCTGCTCCGGTTTGTTGATTACCTTCTGTACTCTACCGGCTGCATCGATCACGATGATGGCATCTACAGGAGATTCGGAAACTACTGTTGCATTATTCTCTACCAAAGTTGGATACAGACCTACACCCTGCAGGGTGATCGATTCGTTGCCTACCGTACCCAGCTTCACATTGAAGGTGACAGAGTCACGATGTGACAGGTGGTTGGTCGACTCGGGAATTGTGATATACAACTTCGTTATACCTTCGTTCTTACCGATCACATGCACACCTTCGATATGGTTTCTCGTACCTGCGACAGCGATGTTTTCAACTGTGTAAGAGATTGTTGCCGGAGATTCGCAGGAAGCATACAACAGAACAGAGTCGCCAACGGTGATCGATGTCGACTCGACAGACCATTCAAGGCCGGCGGCTGCTTTTGCGATATTCAACTTACCAGGAACCAAAGTCACGGCATAGTTGTCTTCTTCAGAGCTCAGACAGTCGATGATAAGATCGTAAGAGCCTGCGTTGACAGGGTTAACCCTGGTCTTCACTGTGTAGATGAAGTTGAGGGCATCCGGGTTATCGTTGCCTACGAAGCCGGTGTATACCGGTTTCAGCTCAGGTATCTCATCACCGTAAACGATATCTACCGTACCGGCACTGATTGTCAGTGTAGCTTTCGAAACAGTCAGGGTTCCGGTTCCACCTACTAGGGTGTAGTTGTCACCCGGATCGCCACCTTCGACATACAGGGTATAATTTCCTGCACCGGTTATTGTTCCTGCCACTTTTACCGTAGGAGCAGAAGCGGCTTTGAAATCGTCGCTGCCGATAAATCCGGAATAGGTATATTCGAATGATTCAGGCATTACTTCACCGAATGCAACCAGAGCATCTTTCGGTTTCACGGTTACTTCGCGCGGTTTGATCTGCATCTTTTCTTTGCGGACAAGCAGGTCGGAACCGTTATGTTTCACGAAGATGGAGATGTTATAGATACCTGCCGCAACCGGCAGTTCAGGATCACCGTTATAAGTAATGATCGGAGTATATGTCTGGATACCCTTCAGGTCAGTCAGCTTCACATCGGCTTCTTTGCCGGTTCCGTCGTAATCGAATACCATGTTACCCAGGATCACGTTGAAGTCTGCTTCATTCTTCAGACGCAAGACTTTGAACACTTCCGACTTCAAGGCTTCTTCCTGTCCGGACTCTGCATTGTAGCGGGCAGTGATCGTTACGCCTTCATCGCCTGTCAATGCTTTCGCACGCAGATACCAGATACTTTCTACCTTTTCTACCTGGATCAGAGCCGGGTTGGATGATTCGTAAACGATCCGGGAACCTTCGGCTATTACGGTCGATCCTTGTTTAACGACTGCATTCAAACGTACAAGGTCGCCCACGATCAGTTCGTTCTGTATCGGCGTCCAAACCATTACATAGCTATTATCCGGATATACCTGATAACGGGCTTTGCCTACGATGGTGATTTCGTAGTTCGGATTTACCTTGTTGAGTTCGGTAATACCTGTCAGTTCGTATGTTCCTACCGGCAGAATTCCTTCCGGACGGTTGTTGATAACCAGGTTCTTGATACGGTTGCCGACAGCAACGGTAGCCGTCGAGTCGAGGCTATTGGCCGATTCATCCAATTTGAAGCCTTCGTAAGAGATAAACTCTTTCTGGACTTCCGCTTTGTTGAACTCAGGATCAGCCGAACCGAATGCTCTCTTGATGGTATCCAGACGGATAATCAATGGAGCTTTGGCAACTTCGAGACGTACACTGTCGTTTGTCATTGTGCCCGGAACCAGTGTGTTCATAATCAGCTTATAGTTACGATCCTTTGCCACATACGGCGGTTGGATTGTTTTATTTTCGGTAATAACCTTGATATGCAGGGTGTCGTTGTAAGAACCCGCGTGCAGGGTATTATCGGCAGCAACCGGCTTAACAACTACTTTCGGCATGAAGTCGATAATGTCGTCAGGAGTAGTTGTTGTCTGATATTTAACATCGAAGCTGGCGAGCCCGCGTTTCTTTTCGGCATCGTTCGGTTCGAAAGTCCAGGTCGTATCCTTATCGGCTTCACCATATATGCGGTCTACGATCACTTTCCAGATGGCCAACGGACGCTGGTTGATCAGGAAGGTTCCGTCTACTGTTTTGAAAGCGTAGTTCAGAGAAGATACTTTGTCTGCATTGTCCACCTTGGCGACATACAGGCTGTCTTCTTTCTGGTTCGGTTTCTCACGCTTCAGGTTTACTTCGGTCTTTTCAGTAGCCTTGCGTCCTTCATAATCGAAGTATCCGGCAAGCGGAGCCACTTTGAAACCTTTGTCGCCTTCGGCTGTTGCGGAGATATAATCGACTGCCTCAGCTGCTTTCGAGAAAGCATACGAAGGAGCACTACCTTCTTCCAAACGTTTAGTCAGATAGAAATAACCATCCGGATTAGGTTCACCATACACCTTCTGCATCACCTTAACCGGCTTGTCGTTGATAACGACTTCTACTTCTGCCGGGAATACGGTGATAGTGATTGTGTCTTTCTTCACTTCGTATTTACCGGCGGTGATTGCCAGGATATCATAGTTAGAAAGAGTGGTTGCAACCGTGTTAGCTGCATTTGCATTCAACTCATAACTATAAGTTCCTACATCACTTTTGGTTGTGCCCAATGCACCGGAAACTGCTGTATGGGTAACCGGGAATTTGATATTACCGAACAAAGCCTCAAGTGTCTGGTCGTTCTTCAAAGTTCCGTCTGTGATGAGAAGTTCTTTTCCGGAGATATTCTTCACATTTGCATCGTCATACAGACGGGCACTGTCGGGGACAGCCAAGGTAAGAGGGGCTTGCTTAACTGTCAGCAACCCTCTACCATCGGGCCAGGCATCCGACCAAACCTGCAGGTTCAGTGTATAGTTGGCTGCTTGTCCTCCGGTCATACCGATTACAAATGTACCGGGAGCCGAGTTTTTATCTGCTCCGCCATACGTAACGTCCGGTAAAACATTCACCTGCGAATTGGTAAAGATCGCTTCCGTATCGCCATTCACAAAACCGCTGAACACAAAGTCTTTGGCAGACCAGGGCGTTGCCGGGTTCTCATCACCGTAGAAACGGCTGGTGTCGCGGGCTGCGATATCCAATGTAGCCGGATTCACCGTTAAAGGCAGGCTGGTAAAAGCACCGGCCCGGTTGCTGACAAAGAATACTACATTCGGACTGGTATATTGGAAATATTCAGTCAGGTTATTGGCCACGAAACCTAATGTCTCGCCACCGCTCACTGTCGGAGTAGCCGAAAACTTCAGGATGTCGATCGCTTGTGCCGGAGACTTGAATGATACTCCTGAGCCGATACTTCCGTATTCACTTCCATCCCCATTCACATAGAAATAGTTGAAACTGGCTCCACTGATACCCGCGGCAGCCGTACTCAGGTTGTCACCATAAGTCATCGTCAGCGCAGTATTCGTATTGAAGCTTACGTACACAGTATCGGGTGCAGCCGTTTGCGCCTGCATGATACCGCCTGAAACAAGCATCAGGGGAAGCAGCACAAGCTGCTTCCTCGATGTGAATATTGATTTAATATATTTCTTCATACTAAATTAGTTTTACAGGTTACTTCTTAATGATCTTCACTGATTTGAAGGTTCCGTCTTCCAATGTTACATTGAGCAGATAGATGCCTGATCCAAATGTCGACAGATCAATAACAGATCCCGGTTTGCGAATAACTGTCTGTAATGTTCCGTTCATCGACAGCAGTTCAACCTGCTTGATTTCAGACGGAGCAGCAACTGTGACAGTGTTGGTAAACAGTCTCGGATATACATCGATCCGGTCTGCAACGACTAGGTTTTCATTGCCTACCGAGAGATATTCATCATCCACAAGGAATGTTATCACCACAGGTTCAGCAGCGTTGTAGTTTTTATTACCATGCTGCATAGCTGTAACCGTTACCGTACCGGAAGTAACCGGAGTCAGTATCCATGCGTCACCAATCTGGTTTACATAAGCAACTGCGTCGTTAGACGAATTGAAAGTAACAGGAAGTTTACTTGAAGCAGTAGCCGTAAGAACCACATCACCACCTTCTACATCTATTGTAGTTTCCGGGCTCCAGCTGATCTTCTGTGAAGCAGCCTGCAAGTTGTATTTACCGTCTACGTAAGAGACTTCATAGTTATCAGATGTATAATTATCAGAGAAAGTGATCGGGTAAACACCTGCATCCGATGTACGTGTTACAGTCGAACTGATACGCGGAGCAAAACCGAGGTCTTTCAGCGTTTCACCATTCACGAAGCCGGTAGCCGTGTAGGTCAGTTCTTCCAGATCCTTACCATAAACTGTTTCTTTGTTATCAGCCTGGATAGTCACGGCAGCTTTACTAACATTCAACAGTCCGGACACATAAGTAATCACATAGTTACGACCGAAGTCCTGAGCAGAATACGGAGTCAGCTTATATGAACCGGCTTTACCGTTGTATGCTATCAGACGGACAACCGGAGCCTGGCCAACCAGGAAGTCTTCGCCGTTCAGGAAGTCACTCTTATTATAATCGTATGCATTCACGTAAGCGGGCTGTTCATTACCGTACCGGATATTGAAGCTGCGGGCTGTTACCACAACCGGCTTCGGAGCGATCACCATCTTGTTCTTAGCTGTGTAAGAATAAGTGACAGAACCGAGCGTAGCCTTCACCGTTACAATATATACACCGGCATCTGTCGGAGCATCCTGGGTAGACGGATACAGGGTCGGAACAGAACCCATTTGGTCACCTTCGTAATAGATGCTGAAGTCTTTCACAGCCTCACCAGTTTCCACGTCGGTTACCTTCACGCTTACTGCTCTCGGGTTGCTGTCGTAAATGCTGGTTACATTAGAAACAATTACATTTACTTTGGCAGCATCACCTTCCGGAGCGATTACTTTGATCGTTCCAGTTACAGGTGTTGCATCTTCGTAGGTATCATCGCCATCGGCAAAGACTGTGATGGTCACATAGTTGTCTCCTTCCGTACGTACATTACCGGTTACAGCATAAATGCCTCTTGCTGTTTCAGACAGGATCACGCGTTCGCGATCGTTGCCCGACAGTTCGTAACGGATATCATAGATAGACGGTTTGCCGTCGGCTTCCGATTTCAGGTAGGCTGATAATTCAACTGTTTCACCTACCGGGATTACCAGGTTGCGCTGATCTTCCGGCCAAATGATTGTACGGCGGATCTTATCGATCGACAAGGTTCCGTTTTCGTGAGTTACCGTATAATTACGTGCTTCCCCTTTTACCGCGAAGTAGATATCGTATGTACCACGTGAGTCGGATTTCGCATCTGTCGCGATCTTCGGCATCACAGAGAATACATCCGCCAGGTTTTCATATTCATTATTCTTCAAACCGATGTATTCGATTTCAAGATCCGGGTTACCACCACCGTAAGGACGGTTATAGCTCTTCGCACGTACGGTCAGCGGAGCCGGCGTTACCGTCAGGCCTGCATTAATAAGCGTAGCAGCGGAGATATCGAAGTTCGGAAGCAGGGCTGCGATCCGGGCAGCAGCCGAAGATGTAAAGCGTAACTCGTATGTACCGACGTCTGTCTTCTTGTTTACGCCCGACAGGTCGAGCCAGCTTGTACGGTTTACTTTATCTGCATTCAGCAATTGGGTAATCTCAGCCTGGAAGGCTTCGGATAAGTTGCCGGAAACTTCTGCATATACATCGGCATCTGTTGCCTCTTCGCCATATTCGCGTGTAACGGATACTTTAACCGTTAAGTCGGTTGCCGTCAGCGGAGCCGGAGTAACAGTTACTTCAGCCTCCGTTTCACTTGCTGCAAACTTAACACCGATAACCGGAGTAAACAGTTCTTTCACCATTGCATCGATTGCACGGATCTGGTAGTCGCCTATCGGGGCAGTTGCTTCATAAACGTCTGTATCGAGCGGATATACCGTTTCAAACAAGTCGATCACATTCTTTTCTGCCAGCAGTTTAGCTGCATTCAGCTTCGGTTCTGTTGCAAATACAAGTTTCGCATTCAGGTCGGCATCTTTAGTAACGACTGTGCCATATACTTTTGTATAAGCATCTTTAGCCGCTTTCACTTCTACTGTTGCCGGAGTCACCTTCAGGTTAGCCAGGTCAGCATCCAACTGGATTTCGAAGTTACCGATAGCCGCTTTCAATGTCGAAGCATCTACGATACGAAGTTTATAATTACCCTGGGTTACATTGTTCTTTACAGAGTCGACCAGGACACTGTTCAATGTATTACCGTGGAACTGAAGTTTATTGTTGCGGTACAGTGCCCAATGTAACTTATTGTTCTTAAACAACTGGTTCCAACGTGCAGACGTCATGGCCGGTGTCGGATTCTCCGGATCTTCCTTAATAGAGATCAGAGTAAATCCATAATCATCACTTGCCAGTGTCAGGTTGGTCAGTTCATATACCGGCTTACCGGCTACGATCGTCCAGACACCTTCGAGTTTTTCTTCGCTGAATATCACAACGACACCCGGAGCAACCACCTTCACTGCGTTGACAGCAGTAACGACATCCATACCCGGTCCGTCAGTCACTTCAGCACCTTCGATCTGATAAACGAAAGTATAATCGGCTGAGGTCAGTTCAACGGTATAGTTGTAGTCGCCAATTACAGGATTATTCTTATCCAATTGCGCCTTGGTAGCAACCAGGCTGACTACCAATGTATAATCACTCTTGATCTTCGCACCATTCAATGCAACGATATCATCGTAGATCATCTGCTCGATCTCTGCCTTTGTCGCTTTACCGAATGTAAATGCAGCTTTCGCGGCTGTTTCTTCTTCGGCTGTAGCGGCCAGATAAGTAGGCAGTGTGATAGTCAGTTTACGCTGACCGATCTGAACAGAGTTCTGTACATTATGGAAGTTACTGCCGAATTGGTTGTCAAGCAGGAAGTTCGACAACAGGTTCGGATCAAGTACATCTACTCTGTAACCGTAATCACCGTTCTTCGGCAACGTTTCTGTTTCTTCAGCTGAACAATCAGCATTAGTCAACATCACCTTGAACAGGTCCGCCGGATTTTCGAAACAAGTATATGCGCTTAACAAACCTTCGTTAGCCGCTAGGAACTGACTGAGGATGTCAGCTTCGATAGCCACTTTACGTTTTCCATAACGATATGTAATATCTGTCGGGAATGTAAAGACAACCGGAGCCTGACCGACAACCAATGTCTTCGGACCTGTTTCTCTTATTTCGATATTATCCGTTACCTTTTGAATGAATGCTACCGAATAAGTATAAGTCTTGGCAACGGTTGTTCCTTCTTCTTCTATATTATTGATAGTAACTGTAAAGCTCCTCAAAGGTTTAACACCTGTCTTAGCTACCAGTTCGAAGAATTCTACATTAGCCGGATCTTCGAGTACTGCTTTCTTTACGGAGTCAAGTAAAGCTACTTTCGTATTGATGTCATTGTAAGTGACATTCACTTCCGGTAAAATAAGCGTACGTTTTGCTTTTACTATACGGAGAGCCAATTTGGCAATCACATCGTTACCGTTCCTGGTCAGGTGAATGCTGGATGGTGCCGTATAATTTAATGTATAGTATTCAGAGAACTGGGTATTAGCACCTGCAACCACTTCGTAACCATACAGGTCGGATACCTGCGGATAACTTTCACCGGCAATACGCACCGGAACATCTCCCGTAGAAGTTTCGTTGTTGATCAGATATGTTTTCACACCCCAGTTATTCAGGTCAGGAACCGTTACGCGGTCTGCACCCGGAGTCAGTCTGAAATCATTCAACAAGTCTTGTGCATACTCGTCGGCAGTCTGTCCGAACGGACGTTCCCACAGAGGCAGTTGCACATTGATCGGAAGCGGGTATTCCGCCAGCGACTGACCGTTGTCGGTTAATCGTACCGAGCGAAGGTAAGTAGCCGTTGTATAACCGAATAATTCTATCGGAATGATTAGACCTCCGTCTTCATTAGATACTTCGATCTTCCGGATATTGTCATTCGGATTGAATACGACAGTATACGAATAAAGATCTCTGCCGATGGCAGGAACTAATGTTACGCTGGAGATATAGGCCCCCTTCATATCCGGGTTCTTCAAAAGCAGGTCAGCCAGGATCGCTTTTTCGATCATATCGTTGGATGCACCATCTTTCTTGAACTCATACTTATAAAGTTTCACTTTTGCGATCGGACGCGGAGTGATGTTTACAGTACCTTCAAATGTTGTCGAACTATGCGGCTGTCCGTTCACGGTTACTTCCGAGAAGAGAACATCCAGGTCAGAACTTAACGTTACCCGGTAAGTAGCCGTACCCATATTTTCCGTGATCCGGTTATTGGTGATCTGTACATTAGTTATATACTCTGCAATAAACGGATTTGCCAGATAGATGAAGTCTCGTACTTTATCTGCTACTTGTGTACGCGTCAATCCTTTCACATATTGAACGGTATATTCGCCGAATGTGAAGTCGATAGTCGGACGAGGAACGATAGCGATACTTCTCGAGTAAGTGATTTCAATAGTCGTACCTTTATCAACCACGTTGATCCGTTGGTCGGCCGGTGTTTCTATTTCCTGCAAAGTAGCACTCTTGGTGATAATGATCTTATAGCCGAACGAATCATCTGTTTCAGTTATCGCATTCTTATTGCTCAGGTCATTATTGATCAGGCGAACAACGAATGTTTCATTTCCTAATACACCTGCATTACGAACCAGTACGTCGCTCTTGATACGGCGGATAACCGCATTCGGAAGCATATCTTTTTCGTAGTCGATCTGATAGTTGCCAGGATAAGCCAAAGAATGGGTTGTAGGCAATGTAGTTACGAACAGCAGTGAATTCTTGAACGTACAAACATTACCGTTGACAGTCAGGTTTGTAGACGCTACACTACCATTCGTTACAAAATTCAAATCGGTCTTTGTCAGATCACCTTGTACAGCGACCTTGTAACCCAATAGGCTATTGTCCGGCATAGAAGAAGAAACCGTACCGTCGGTGATATCCACCTTCGGAACAAGGTTCTGGTCGACCATATCCGGATTGATATCCAGGATCAGTTGTTTCAGCATCGTTGCCATCGCAGCATTATCGCTATAGTCGCCGATACGGATCGGGCTGGAAATGAAGTCCGGCAATTTTACTGCCAACGTATTCTTCTCAACCGAAATTGCATTTACGATATCATAACTATGCTGTGCTGTATTGAAGTTGATCGTTTTACCTCCAACACTGGCCGACACATTATTTCCTTTACCATAATTCGGCAGAAGCACGACGCGATAGCTGTATACAACTCCAGGGGCCAGTTTGCCCGCTGTTACTTCATTGCTGAAATTGGCATCGGAATAGATCTTTATCTCAGAGATAAAGTCGGAAGGATTAATGTTGTTATTGATCTGATTCTTCGCCCTGTTCAGATTCGTGTTTGCAGCCATCTTGCCAAGGCCGCCTACACCTTCTGCAAATACAGGGAATACGGTATTATTGATCGGTTTCTCTTTTACTTTCAACTTTGCTGTAGAAATGTAAGAGCCGATAGCTTGTTGGGTACAGTTACTCAGAGAGGGAGAATAGGCAAACTGTTCAGTCGGCGGGAACGTAAGTACTACGTCATATTCTCCCGCTTCCAGACTATTATTGCCTGTATATAGTGTTTCCACACCGTCTTTAACCAGGAAAACCGAAGCATCAGTTAATGATACTCCGGACATACCTGATACCTGTATTTTGGTATTCAGGTCACTGACAGGCGTTCCATACACATAATTACCCCAGTTTGCCGGAAAATTCAGATTACCGACAGTCTGACGGGCTTTGATCTCGATAGCATTTGTTACGACAACCGACTCATGATCAAGTATGCCGAAAAGAGTGGCAGGGTTAATATTCCCTGTTCCGATCGCCCGTTCAAAATTTAATGTAACAGTACTGCTAGAAGTTACTTTGAAAGTGTAGTTATAGCTACCGGCCACTAAATCGCCGGTCTGATCGCCACCTGCTCCTCTGATAGTAACATCGGATATTGTCGCTGTCTGATCACTAAGGTCAACAACTTCCTGCAATAAACTTTGGATATGGGCTTTTAGTTGTTCTGCATTTGCGTCACTGGTTCCTTCATAAACCGACAGGACATCTTTCACGGGGACATAAATGTCTGCTGCAACTGCTTGTGTGATATACCCTCCCAATAATAGAACGAATATAAGTAGTCGCCTACTCACATCGATTAAGTATACTTTGTTCATGCGCAATTTTTTTAATTAGTTAATACTTCAATCAATAGACAGTAAGTGCTTATAATCAAGTCTGTATAAAACATAATACAAACCCTGACAAAAGAAAACTCCGCCAGGGTTTGTATCCGCTTTCATTCTTCACAGAGCTAAGGCGGAAGAATTTATATTTCATTACTTTAGTATTAATACCCGCCTTTTCGCCTTCGCAGGTTAATTGGTATTAGGTAGAGACGCTGCAAGCAACGTCTCTACATCCGCCACGCGGTTATTAGAAATTATTGATTATAAACTTCTTTATATCAATAGTTATTCATTGTCTCACTTAACGACTGCCTTAACAGCTGTTTCACCTTCGATTGTTACAACTACGATTCCAACAGGAGCGTCGAATGTAACATTGTCGGAAGTAACTACTGAGTTGGCAATAGTCTGACCTAATACATTGCTGATGACAATTTTCTTGTTAGCAGCATTCAGGATCGTTACCTTACCCTGGCCACCCAGAACTGTTACAGCAGTTGTATTGATAGATTCGTTGGATACGCCCACTTCTTCTGCGTCATCGAAGTAGATATCACCAGTAGAGGTAGCAGTCTTAGATGTAGCGAAGTCATAGAAGTCTTCTGACGGAATCATTTCTTCACCACCGACACACTCATTGAATGCACGAACACGTGCAGTGTAAGCTGTCTGCGGGATCAAGTTATGAACAGCTATCGATGTGGATGTTGCAGCAACCTTGAACGATTCTTCACCGTCGAAATTGACATCATCCTGCCATTCGTAATATGCCATAGGCAATGAACCTACTTCAGTTCTCCAGTCACCTGTGTTAAATGCACCACCGTTGATAGGCATACCGTTAACAGGCTTTCTAACCATCCATGTTGCAGGAGTATCGAACAGATAAATGTCGATCTGGTGTTCGTCTGTCTGGAATCCTTCCATCAAGCGGATTGTATATTTAACCGGTTTCGTGATGTCTGTTGTCAGATCCATGTTGTCCATCTGGTGGGCAATCGGAGCATACCCCCAGTTTCTGTCGATCGGTTGCGTATTACCTTGCAGTTCGAAGTTGTCTACACTTACCTTAGTTACCTCTTTCTGAGGTTTACCTGCAGCATCAGTATATTCTTTAGTTACTTCCAACCAGTAGTTAACTTTATTATCACGGTGGATAACATCTCCTGTTGCGTTGAACAATTCAACCCAGATAGTCTTGCTTGCATCGTCAGCACGAACTTCAGACATAAATACGTCTTCAGAAGTGAACTTCGGAGTGAAGCGACCTACGGCAACCTGATAGTACTGAGCACCCGGAGTGGCTGTCCACTTAATACGAGCGTCGCTACCACCTACGTCGCCCGGTTCCATATCTTTGATATATGGTTTTTCCAGACCGGCAGTGAATGCCAACGGCAGATTCTTCTGAACGTCACATACAGCTGACAGAGACAGTGCATTTTCTACGTCACACAGATCTTCTACGTTCGGAGTTGCACGAACAGCGATCTTAGCAGCTACGTCCCCACGAAGAACATTGTTCACCAAGTCACCTTCAGCACCCTTGAATTCGTAAGGAGCATCAGCAGCCGTAGCAGCCAGTTCCATAGATTTTTCGCGGATGAACAGTTTCACTTCTTTAGCTTTGTTTGTTCCGAATGTGAACAAGTCAGAAGTGCTCAATACATTGATTTCCTGTTCTACCTTAGGATCCGTATCATTTACAGTAGTACCGTAATGAGGCAGGTCACGACCCTGGATATAGAATACCGAGTCTTTAGAAGCGCCACCATTTACAACACCGAACTGGAATGCATCGATCTTGTTCTTACCAGCAGCGTCAGAGCTATACCATACTTCAGGAACTTTCACGTCACCCTTGATAGAAGCAGTCAGCGTATCGGTAATATTAACACCGTAAGGAGCCCAGATACCGAATTTCTTCCACTTTTCATCTTCGAATGACAGAATGTGTTTGTAATCATCCAGGTCGAAGAAGTATACGCGATTCCATCTTTCAACGTCAGAAGCATGCTGTTGCGGAGCCAGACGGATAGAGTCTTTCGCATAGTAGCGAGCCCACATACCCTTTTCAGAGCCACTTGTGATTGTATCAATAGTCATTGCAATGCCATCGCGATCTTTCGGATCGAACTTAGCAGAAACAAGAGCCAATACTTCACCGTATTTGTTCGGAGAGATCTGAACTGTCGTACCTACCGTATCAACTTTACCATAAGGTTGGCCATTGAGGTCGGCAAGAACTGTTACTTCATAATTGAAAGCACCTTTCTTGTTAGAGAATACATCCATATCAACCGGATCAACAATGTTCAAACCGGAGATGATGAACTGACCGTCGCGTACCGGATAGCAAGTATTTACATAACGAGTCTTGTAATCCTTACGGAAGATTTCGTTATAGATCAGGTTAGGAGCAGGAACCCAGTTGTCGCCGGAGCTACCAATTGAAGTACTATATTGTGCCGGAGGATTGCCACCACCACAATCGTTGCATGAACCGAACTGCTGAGTCAGGAATGAATAGAAGCTTGTATATGAACCGATGATCTTATCTGCATTCATTGTTGTAGTCAAACCTCTGTCGGTAGTACCGAATGTATAGAACTCGTTCCAGCCCTTCTTGTTGGATGTAGTTACACCGAACTGAGCTACGTGGTTGAATACGTTAGGAGTACCTTCGAAGCAGCAATAATCCCAATATTCTTTAGCGATCGGAAGCAGGTTCACGTCGTTGTAAGGTACATATTTAACAGTCATATCAAGACCGTTTTCTTCCAAGTACTGTACAGCGTAGTCGTTATCCAGGTCAACTTTATAAATCAAAGTATCACCTGTGCTCATACCGATAAATTTACCCCACTGGTATCCGTCGTATTCTTCGATCGGTTTTTCCTGATTACCTTTCTTCACATATACTTTTGCAAAATCGAGGCTTGCACCTGTGAACATGAACGCATTTGTATGATAAACTGCATCGTCAAGGCTTTCAGTTTTAGAGAACTTTTCTTTGAATACCTTGATAGAAGCAACCGTACCACCAGCAACATCAGGTTTCAAACCTGTTGCGAAGATCTTAACAGTGTGAGGTCTTGACTCATATTTGTAGTTATCCCATTCGTCGTAAGGAGCGAAGAAGAAATCTTTGCGGTCGATACGTTCGAAATATTTCAGGAATTCAGAGCTAAGAACGCCCATAGCGTGGCTTAACAGAGACTGGTCAGTATCCTGGAACCATACGAATGTATTGTTACCGAAGATCTTGATCGGACCTGAATAAACTGCACCACCTACCTTATCCATCAGATTCTGACCGGTATAAGTATAAGTTGTACCACTCAATACGTCGTCATTTTCAAAATATCTTGCGATAGAAGCATCGTAAGTCAGAGCCGGATTGATAGTATATGTTTCATTTACATATTTAGACTCGTCGTCACCGATGTTTACATCACCACGGTGATATTTGAAGATAGCATTAACGCTAACGATGTTCGGGTAGATATTACCTGAGCAGTCGATTACTTTTACTGTTGCATAAGAACCGATTTCTTCCGGTTCATCTTCAATATAGCAATCAGGACAACCATGTTCTTCCAACCATGAAGCATAGTCAGTATAGCTATGTCCCTGAACTGTCATCGGAAGATAACGACCCGGTACATAAGTAGAGTCTTTCTTATTCTGATCATTAATGAAGACAATCTTCCACCCCTTGATATTCACATCGTCATCATAACGACCGGTTGAATGTCTGGGAGCTTTTGTCTGGTTAACCAGCAATAATTCACCATAATGCAGTTCATCCATTGTACGACCGTTGTCGAATGAGTTGAAATAAGGCAAGTTCTTGAAGCTAACTTTTGCAGTCTTGAAATCCAGATATTCGTCGAAGAACAGATCGTTCAATTCGTTATATTCAGGAACAGAAGTAGCCTGAAGTGCATAACGAGCTGTATCTGAAGCTTCAGCTGTGATAGTAGACCAGATATAGTTAGATTTTTCAAATGCTTTTACTTCTTGAGGAGCAAAGTAATAAGTGAAACGAGCGCTTGATTTGCAATCGCGATCGTCGGTAGCATCTGTCTGAACGAAGAATTCACGAGGGATCAGATAAGTAATTTTCTTATCTACACCCGGTGTACCTTTTCTACCGATCTTACCGTCATCAAACATCTCATCCAAAGAAACCCAACCTGCAACTTCTGCCAGATTAGCTTCTTTTGATATTTCCATCTTTTCAGCGATAAACGGATACTCAACGTTTAATTCGTAGTATGCCAGTTCTTCTTTTGGAGCCTGAGTTTCATCTACTGTACAAAGTAAGTCACGAGATACACCGCTGAAGGTTGCAGTATACACATTGTTTGACTTACTGTTCTTATACAATGTATTCCACAGATCTACTGTTGTTGTCAATGTATCGGTCGCACAAGAAGTATTACGTCCGGCACCAGCTTCAAATATCTTTGCATTTGCAGCACCGAAAGCAACGCTCGGACGATTGAACGCCAATCTTGCATTTGTGAACACTGTCAACGGCTCTGTGTTCTTTGAACCTGTAGATTCTACTGCATCATCTGCAACCGATTTAGCACCTCTGAACATAACAATAATCATCTTGTTGTCCAAAGATCCCTGCTGCCATGAATTAGGATTCGTATTATCGGCGTCAGATACATGCGCTTTAATATGATGTGTATGGGCTGTAGCCACTTCATGATTGCTGGCAGTGAAAACTGCACGGTCGCTAACCATCTGACCCACAAATTCTCCAGACAGATCATAAACATATACGTCATATGTCCAGTCGATCTTACGGTTTACCAGGTCTGTATTACCAAAAGCACGAATATCCATTTCAACGCTTTCAACACCTGTCAAGCCTTTTGTGCTATATAGGAAATCTACACGTGAACTGGCCGTCTGGTTCTGATAAATACCCAATCCGGTATTACCTTTGTCATCTGTGAACTTCAGATATTCGGCGGTGTTCATCTCTTCGTGATTCTTAATATCCGAATAAGCCATCTCCAGATACTTTCCGGTGAAAGGCTTCAGATAGTTAGAACCATCGCTTGCATCCAGATTAAAGAAGGTCACAAAAGCACCATTCATCAAACCTGCATCCATCTTTGTAAAGTCGATCATCGACTCATAGTTGCCAAAAGAAGTCGAATTAGCTTCCCAATGATCGTGAACGTTCACCTTGTCGATCGGTTTCAAATGAATCGAGCCATCAATAAGGCCTCCTTCATCATTCCACGCACCTTCAGTGTTCACTGTTTCATACCACTTAGCCTTAATATTGGCATAGTCCGGATCTGCTGCATTCAGCATCGGAGACAAGCCATAAAAGGCCATAGCACATAAAAGAGCGGCCGACCCGCCTTTTACCAAAGTACTTTTTCTCATACGTAAAACATTTAATTAATAAAATTATGATCTATACTCAAATTGATTATTTTGATCTCATTTAGCCTCTCTCCGCTTATTTCAACCGCCTAACCCCGTAGGACACAAGAAAAAAGCATTTTAACGGAACTGTTAAACGCCTGTATATCGGCATCCTTTTTACACGCCGATTGCCGATTTGACGAGCTAAAACGTTCCTTTTTTCTAGTCATTCGTTTAAGATTCTTTTACTTTTGTAACAAGAAGTGGCTATTTTGTCCCTGTTTCCATATCGTATTGATAAGAAAGCAGATAGAAAAGTGAAAAAAGTTCTGAAAAGGGTTGCAGGTTCGAAAGGAATGCGTATTTTTGCTGAACGAAAAAAAGGAACGTTTTTTTTAGTCAGTCCAAACCACAGCATATCAGATAATTATCAAGCAATACATAAAACCAGGGCTATTTGTTAAATAGGAGAAAAGCCAGATACAACCAGAGATTGAAAAGGCCTTATTATAACGTACCTGTACTTTAATATTAATAAATTCATCTCCAAAATTAGCTTATCCCTCCGGCCTAATATTTTAATATTTATAGGATTTATATAATCATAGCCTTCACACCCTTTCAATTTCAAACCACCAGCAGGCTGAAACAGATCGTTTTACAAATTACCTGTTGTTTAATACAAATCCCTTTCGTACTTTTGTATTCTACTAGAAAGATAAAAATGAAACAGTATTTAGAATTGCTAGATCGCGTATTAGCCGAAGGAGTCAAAAAAGAAGACCGCACAGGAACGGGTACACTAAGTATTTTTGGCCATCAAATGCGATTCAATCTGGAAGAAGGATTTCCTCTCCTTACGACAAAGAAGCTACATCTGAAGTCTATCATATACGAACTGCTCTGGTTCTTACAAGGGGATACGAATGCAAAGTATCTACAGGATCACGGTGTACGTATCTGGAATGAATGGGCTGATGCCGACGGGAACCTGGGACATATCTACGGATTCCAGTGGCGGTCGTGGCCGGACTACAAAGGCGGTTCTATCGACCAGATCAACGAAGCCGTCGAGACGATCAAACACAATCCCGACTCACGGAGGATCATTGTCAGTGCCTGGAATGTGGGCGACCTCGACAACATGAACCTTCCGCCATGTCATGCTTTCTTTCAATTTTATGTAGCGAACGGACGCCTGAGTCTGCAAATGTATCAGCGCAGTGCCGATATATTCCTCGGCGTTCCTTTTAACATCGCTTCCTACGCTTTACTTTTACAAATGATGGCACAAGCCACAGGACTTATTGCCGGTGATTTCGTTCATACGCTGGGTGATGCGCATATATACAGTAATCATCTCGAACAGGTAAAGTTGCAGCTTACCCGTGAGCCGCGTCCTCTTCCCCGGATGGAGATCAATCCGGATGTAAAAAGTATCTTCGACTTTAAATACGAAGACTTCAATCTGACCGGTTACGACCCGCATCCGCACATCAAAGGAGAAGTGGCGGTCTGAGGGGTTAGGTAACTAGTAATAGAATATAAACAGACTATATAAATCGATAAGTTTATGAGTACAATTTCAATCATTGCTGCCATAGCAGAAAACAACGCTATCGGTAAAAACAATAAGTTGTTGTGGCGTTTGCCAGCCGATATGAGACGTTTTAAAGATTTGACGACAGGACATGCCGTGATCATGGGACGTAAGACATTCGAGTCATTGCCGAAAGGACCGCTTCCCAACCGCAAAAATGTAGTCCTGACTACTTTGCCGGAAGCAGGATTTGTAAATTGTTTCGCTTGCGAATCAATGGGTACAGCATTAGATATCTGCGAAAAAGAAGAAGAAATATTCATTCTGGGTGGTGCATTGGTTTATCGCCAGGCATTGCGTATAGCAGATAAGATGTACATCACACGCGTACATGGAGAGTTTAAGGATGCCGACACATTCTTCCCTGTGGTAAACTGGGATATGTGGGAAGAAGTGGAACGCCAGGAATTCCCGGCTGACGCAAAACATGCTTATCCGTATACGTTCCTTACTTATCACCGTAAGAAATAACAATACAGTGTGTCAAAAGTCTCAATCCGGCACTTTTGACACACTATCATGATTTACCCTTGGCTATTTTTGTATCCTCCCTGACTTTTTTCGACAGCTCCTCTCCTTTTTTCACGAAAATGCTTACCAATAGTATCCGAGACCCCGGTTTTGCCCCTTTTTAGACCCGGATGTTGACGATGCTCACACCCGGATCTCAAACCGACCGAGACCCGGATCTCAAAAAGAATAAGTCGTTATCTTATTGAAAATAAGTCCTATACTTATCGAAAACAGGAGGTAACCCGTTGGGTTTTCAAATAGGAATATGATAGTTTATGATAGATGAATGACAGTATAAAAGTACAACTATCATTATATAACCACCTAACAAACAGTGTTTTATTTCAAAAAGATGATAGTATGATAGTTGTTTTCAGAAAAACAAAATATAAACTGAACTATCATCCGGTGTTTCCCTCGCCTCAACTATTACACCTTATTAACAATAAGTTTACATCTTTTTACCCTTTCTTTGTATCTATATAGCAAAGAACGTTGTTTAACATGTAAACCCATTACAGATATGAAGATAAAAGCTATTATTGTTTCCGCATTGATACTCTGCTGTTTGTCGGCAACTATCATGTATACAACAGCGGCACAATCGAAAAATGAAAGCAAAATGATTACCGAAGCCATTCAAGGTAAGAACACACCGCAACTGATTAAAGCTTTGATCAGCCGGATGAAAGAGCAACTCGAAGTGAACGAGGACAACTTCCCTGCACTTATTAAAGAAGTGGAAAACTATGCAGCCGAATGCAAAGATCCGGCCTCGACAGCCGTACTCCATTCGATGGTGGCAGAAATGTACAACCGCTATTACATACAGAACCGGTGGAAGATTAACCAGCGGACCGACCTGGTCGGTTACGTTCCGGAAGATATCCGCGAATGGACTTCCAATCTTTTCACCCAAAAGATCAAAGAGGAACTAAATGCTTCGCTGCAACCGGCCGACCTGTTGAAGCAAACACAGGTATCCGAATTCAAGGCAATCCTTGAGACGGGGAAAGATACTCCGGCCCTTCGCCCTACCCTGTATGATTTCCTGGCATTCCGTGCCCTGGATATTGCTCCCTCGACAGAGATATACGAAGAACTGATCGCTTATCTGAATACGCAACCGGATAAAAAGGCAGTGGTACTTACCACCCTTGATTACCTGTCGTTCAAATACCCTTCCCTTTATCAGGAAAAGGACAGAGTCCCCTACCAGGCTGCCCTCGATAGCTTGCAGAAAGTGTATGCCGAAAAGGATTACTCGGTAGAAATCGTTGCCGCCCGGTTAAATGCACTGACGTCTGCCGGCGACTATAACAATCCGGCAAAACAGGATTCCCTCAATACAATAGAATACAATATTTGCAAGGAAACAATTGCCCGTTTCCCGAATTACGAACGGATCGGCCTACTAAAGAACCGGTTGGCGGAAATGCAAAATCCATTGTTACGCGTCAATACGGAGAATACAGTCTATCCGGGAAAAGAACTGAACCTGAAAGTGAATTACAGGAATATTCCAAAGATCACCGTTAGTATATACAAAAGTCTGAAAACACCTCTCCAGACAACCTATTATAATGTAAAAGATACCAGCCAGGCACTCGGTGCACTTGTTAAAGAGGTCACTTTCTCTTTATCACAGCCCAACACATACACAGAGTCTGACACAAGCCTTGTTATCCCGATGAGAGATATGGGGTTGTACGAATGTATCATTACGGTGCCCGGTACGCAGATAAAGACCAACAACCTGTTCAGCGTAAGCCGCCTGGCTACTGTTTCACGTAATATGCCCAACAGTTCCACTGAAGTGCTGGTGACAGACTACCTGAGCGGAAAGCCGGTAAGCGATGCCGCCGTCGTTTACTATTCCGGAAAACGCAGCAACCTGCAAAAGCTGGGAACAGTGAAAACAGACCGTGACGGATTAGCCATTCTTCCCCGCCAAAGCGAACTGATGGGTTATCAGGCTACACACCGGGAAGATATTTCTTCAATGCTGACGCTTGTTTATCCGGGCGGACAGATCATTCAAAATAAAACAAAAGCCCGTCCGCAATTGGCTTTATTCACCGACCGGGGATTGTATCGTCCGGGACAAAATCTTTATTTTAAAGGTATAGCTTATGTCAACGATACAGAAACACCATACGCCGTGGAAGGAGAAACCTATAAGATCACTTTACGGGATGCCAATTGGAAAGAAGTGG
This sequence comes from Parabacteroides leei, assembly GCF_023369805.1. Classification (NCBI taxonomy): domain Bacteria; kingdom Pseudomonadati; phylum Bacteroidota; class Bacteroidia; order Bacteroidales; family Tannerellaceae; genus Parabacteroides; species Parabacteroides leei. The sequence goes on along the minus strand of NZ_JAMBQG010000002.1, from coordinate 406,446 downwards.
CTACCAAAGAGTTGAAGACCGACAAATTCGGTTCTTTCAACGGTGAGTTTACATTACCTCAGCAGACACTTAGCGGAATGTTCACCCTTTCCACAGAGTATACCAGCACCACCGTACGTGTGGAAGAATACAAACGCCCGACTTTCTTTGTCGAGCTATTACCTATCAAAGGAGATATTTCTTTCGGCGACCAGGTGACGATCGAAGGGAAAGCAAAGACTTTCTCCGGCGTTTCCCTGCAAAGCGGAGAAGTGACTTACCGCATTAACAAGCAGCCTTTCTGGATGCGTGGTTATTTTGGAGGTAACACGAACGAACAGGTGGCAGAAGGTACCACAACAATCGACAACGATGGTACGTTCTCCTTCAAATTCCGTCCGGAGAAATCGACAAACGGATACAGCTTCTTCCCTTATCAGAGCTACATCGTAACAGCAACCCTGACCGACAGCAACGGAGAGACACAGGAAGCAACCTATACGTTCTCAGTCGGAGAAACCAGCATCGTCCTGAATACCGATATCCCTTCACAAATAGACAAGGATTCTATTAATGCAATCGTATCGGCACAGACCCTGAACGGGGAGAAACTAACTATCGAGGGTACTTATACAATCTATAAATTAAGTGATAAAGGAACAGAGACCCTCTACGGACAAGAAGAATATAAAGAAGAACAGCAGGTCGAAGCCGGTAAATTCGTTTCAGGACAGGCCATCGATAAAGAGGCATTCAAAAAACTGGCTGCCGGTCGTTATCGTATCAAACTGGAAGCTAAAGATTCAAAAGGTCGTCCAGCCACTGCACAACAGGACTTTATCTTATATAGTCTGCAAGATAAACGACCACCGGTATTCACACATCTATGGTTATTGAATGAGAAGACCGATTGCCTGCCGGGAGAAGAAGCCAATATACTGTTCGGTACATCCGACAAAGAGGCTCATGTCCTTTATGAATTGTATCAGGATGGCAAATGTATTTCACGTAAACGCCTGGTATTAAATAACGAGAACCATCTTTTCCGTATCCCATTCCTGGAAAACTATGGAAAAGGTATTGTTGCCAGCTTCACCTTCGTAAAGAACGGAAAGTTGTACACCACCCAGTCGCAGATCAAACGCCGGCAACCGGATCGTCGTCTGACTATAAAACCGACGACCTTCCGCGACCGTCTGCTGCCGGGTAGCCAGGAAACCTGGAAATTCCGCATACTGGATGCAGATTCCGTTCCCGTTAGTGCAGAGGTACTGGCAAGCATGTACGACGCTTCACTGGATAAGATTTTACCGTTCAACTGGTACTTTAATCCGCAACGTTCCGTTTACCTGAACATTCCATTCTTTAATGCAGGAACCGGTATGGATCAGAAAATGATGTACGATGCCGGAAGGCCTGATCGTATTAATATACCTGATTATCAGTATGACCGTTTGAACTGGCAGGGTATTATGGATTTCAGAAACCGTAGAGCTTATGGCGGAGGTATCATGATGAAATCGTCGGCCGCCCCGATGATAGCAGAATCTATGGCTGTTGAATATGCATCGGATGATGCCGCAACGATAACCGGAGGTGTACTGGAAGAAAATGCAGTTATTTCACAGTCGCGGAAAGCGGATGAAGGCGCAGCCGATACACCGCAGGAAACAATGTTGCAGGTAAGGGAGAACTTTAATGAAACAGCCTTCTTCTATCCTTCCCTCTTGACGAACAAAGAAGGTGATATAGAGTTGCAATTCACTTTACCTGAAAGCAATACAACCTGGAAGTTCCAGGCTGTGGCTAACACATCCGATATGAAATACGGTCTGTTGACAAAAGAAGTGATCAGCAGTAAGCCGTTGATGGTTGTGCCGAATCTCCCGCGTTTTATGCGTCAGGGGGATGAAGTTTCCGTCAGCACACAAGTGATAAACAATTCGAAAGAGTCCATCACCGGACGGGTGAAACTGGAACTGTTTGATCCGGCAACCGACCAGCCGGTGATCTGCCTGAGCAAATCGCAGAAAACATTCACACTGGCAGCCGACAGTATTACGACAGCTTCATGGACATTCCGCGTGCCGGAAACAACCAACCTGATCGGAATCCGTATAGTAGCCGACTCGGATTCAGGCAGCGATGGCGAACAACACCTGATCCCGGTGCTGTCGAACCTGCTGCTTGTTACGGAAAGTACGCCGTTCTACCTGATGGGAGAAAGCGAAAAGCAGATCCGGGTATCCGGCAATCAATCCACCGGAACCCGTAAGCCGTTCAGTATGACACTGGAACTGACAGCCAACCCGATCTGGTATGCCGTACAGGCCCTGCCGACATTAACGCAGCCGGCAAACGACAATATCATTTCATGGTTCGCTTCGTATTACAGCAACACACTGGCTAACTATATCGCTACAGCCAATCCGCGCATACAGAAAGTGATCAGCCAGTGGAAGGCCCAGGGAGGAACAGCTTCAACCCTGTATTCAAACCTGGAAAAGAACCAGGAACTGAAAAATATCCTGCTTCAAGAAACGCCGTGGGTACTGGCTGCCGACAACGAAACAGAACAGAAACAACGGTTATCCTTATTGTTCGATCTGAACCGTGCTGCCCAGCAACGCGAACTGGCTTTGCAACAGCTGTTGAAACAACAGAATGAAGACGGCTCATGGGGCTGGTTCAAAGGTTTCTATCCCAGCCGCGAGATCACACTGCATATCCTGAAAGGAATGTCGCAACTGGTAGAGCTGGGTGCCGTTCAATACGGACAAGAAGAAAAAGAGATGCAGATGAAGGCACTCAGGTATCTGGACAAACAGATGCAATCGGATTACGAACGTCTGCAACAAGTCGATAAAAAGTGGCAGGCCAGTTCACCGAACTCATTGCAACTGGAATTCTTATTCGTACGTAGTTCTTACAGGGATATTCCTGAACAGGGTGATGCCCGCGAAGCTATTCGTTTCTACACGACACAGGCTGAAAAAACATGGAATAAACAGAACCTTTACGGTAAAGGAGAAATTGCCCTATTGATGTACCGGAACGGTAAAAAGGAAGTGGCCAGCGAAATCCTAGCCTGGTTGCGTAAAACGGCTACCGTCTCTACCGAGCAGGGCATGTATTGGGCGAACAACCGGAGAGAGAACGGTTTCTTTATCTCCCCGATAGATACGCACTGCCTGTTGATGAAAGTATTCAATACTTTATCGCCGGACTCTAAAGATACCGACCGTATGAAGCAATGGCTATTGAACCAGAAACGTACTCAGAACTGGGAGTCGGTTCCTGCAACACAGAATGCGATCTACGCCCTATTATTGACCGGAAACGACTGGCTGAATGATAACAATACCTGCACCGTCGACTGGGGAGGTAAAACCTACAACACAGCCGAAGGTGAAACGGCAACAGGTTATCTGAAGGTTGTACTGGACGGAAAAGAAATTTCTTCCGGAAGCAATTCCGTTTCCATCCGAAAGGAAGGAAATGCACCTGCCTGGGGAGCCGTTTACGAACAGTACTTCGAAAATATAAATAAAGTAGAAAAACAGAAGGGTGTACTCAACGTTGAAAAGAAATTGTTCATCGAAAGCAACAGTGGCACCGGCCTGCAGATACAGCCGGTAACCGACGGTAAACTTCGCATAGGCGACAAAGTGGTAGTACGCCTGACTATCCGCACGGATCGTGAAATGGATTATGTATTCCTGAAAGACTTGCGGGCAGGATGTTTCGAACCGGCCGACCAGATTTCCGGAACAAAATTCAGAGACGGAGTAATGTATTACCAGTCACCGACAGACGTATCGGAGAACTTCTTCTTTAACCGTCTGCCGGCAGGAACTTTCGTTATCGAATATCCGGTTTACGTAACACGTACTGGAGAATATGCAGGTGGAATCAGTACAATTCAATGCCTGTACGCTCCCGAATTTGTTTCGCATACGGAAAGCGAGACAATCCTGGTTAAGTAAACATCGAAAGTCGGGAATTGAAAATGAGAGATTGAATATCATAACAGACAGACAAACAGTCTATCCGCCGATTGTAAATTTAGACCTTCAATTCCCGATTTTCCATTCTAAATCTCTATCTTTGTAAAATAAACAATAGCTAAATAAAAAGTAAAATGAAACAGATTATTTTTATTTTTATGGCAATCCTGCTTGCTACAGGAATGGCTTCTGCTCAGAAAAAAGCAGTTATTTCTGCTGAACAAACTTCTCACGACTTTGCACAAATTAAAGAAGCCGATGGAAAGGTATCCACTACATTTGTAGTTAAAAATACAGGCGAAGCTCCGCTGGTAATCACTCGCGTAATCGCTTCCTGCGGATGTACAACCCCTGAATGGACAAAAGAGCCGATCGCTCCCGGTCAGACCGGAGATATTAAAATAACATACGATCCGAAAGGACGTCCCGGACCGTTCTCTAAAACGATCTCAGTTTACAGCAACGGTAAAACCGGAAGTTACATCCTGACCATACGGGGAGAGGTAATTTAATTTACAACAAGCTAAACTAAAAACAAAGAATGCTGAATATGAAAAGACTGGGCTTTATTCTATGCTGCATATTCCTGATAACAGCTAATATAGCGGCACAGAACGGAGCTCAGATAAGTGCAGACGAACTGACCTACAACTTCGGTACTATCGCCGAAGCGGATGGATTGGCCAGTCATACTTTTGTTATTAAAAATACGGGGGACGGTCCGCTGGTCATCACTCGTATAACTGCTTCCTGTGGCTGTACACAACCGGAATGGACAAAAGAACCTATCGCCCCGGGAAAGACCGGAAACGTAAAAGTGACCTATAATCCCAAAGGACGTCCTGGCCCGTTCTACAAAACGATCTCCATATTCAGCAATGGTAAAAAAGGCAGCTATACGCTGGCTATCAAAGGAAACGTAACACCGAAACCACTTCAGCCTACATTTATTTACCCTTATTCCATCGGCGACCTGAAGATGCAGACCAAAACGGTTCTGTACAGCAGTATCCGTCCGGATGAAACATTAGGGGAGAAGATCAGTGTGAAGAACGAAGGAAAAACAACTCTTACGATCCATCAGGGTAAAGTTCCCAACTTCCTGACCGTAGAAATTCGTCCAGTCCAATTGGCTCCGGATGAAGTCGGCGAAATTACTTTATTGATGGATGCCAAAGCGACCAAAAGAAAAGGACGGGTTACAACTGAGATACCTTTAACGGTTGAAAGCATAGGACAAAAAGAAATTTCAGGAAAAGTGCACGTAGCAGCCAATATTATTGATAACTTTGGAAAGTTATCGGCTGCAGAGAAGGCGCAGGCTCCTGTTGCACAGCTATCGGGTACTTTACTCGACTTCGGGAAATTACCGGAGAAAGGTAGTTTTATTCCTCTGATCGGAGGTAAAGTGACCGGAACTGTCGACATTACCAATACCGGAAAGTCGCCGCTTCTTATCCACAGCATCAGCTGCGATAATGAATTGGTAGATATCTCCGGAGGCAAAAAAGAAATTAAACCGGGAACGACTGCTACTTATAAGATTTCGGTTCGTCCACGAGAAATCAAGACAAAACTGGAAGCGCTTATCAATGTGGTATGCAATGACCCGAATGGCCCTGTTCGCCTTATAAAAGTAACAGCTGAGAAATAATAAATTGTCAATTAAACATGGAACATCCCGAAAACGACGATCTTTACAGAGGATTAAAGGTAAACAAGGGAGTAGCCGACGTACCGACTGTAAACCCGTATCTCAAAAGACCTCAACGTAAAGCATATACCCCTTCCGAATTTGTAGAAGGGATACTGAAAGGAAATATAACCATCCTCAGCCAGGCAGTGACCTTGGTTGAAAGTGCTAAATACGAGCATCAACAATTAGCTCAGGAAATCATCGAAAAATGTCTTCCTTTTGCCGGTAAATCGGTTCGTATCGGTATTACCGGAGTACCCGGTGCAGGAAAGAGTACCTCTATCGACGCATTCGGTATGCATCTGATCAAAGAAGGACGTAAGTTGGCTGTACTGGCCATCGACCCGAGTAGCGAACGCTCCAAAGGTAGTATCCTGGGGGATAAGACCCGTATGGAAGCTTTATCACGCGAAAAGGATGCGTTCATCCGCCCTTCGCCATCGGCTGGCTCGCTGGGTGGTGTGGCACGTAAAACACGTGAAACGATCGTTTTGTGTGAGGCTGCCGGCTTCGATACCGTATTCGTAGAAACGGTTGGTGTCGGACAAAGCGAAACGGCCGTACATTCAATGGTCGACTTCTTCCTGCTTATCCAGCTGGCAGGAACAGGGGACGAACTGCAAGGTATCAAACGCGGTATCATGGAGATGGCAGACGGTATCATTATCAATAAAGCAGATGGCGATAACATCGACAAAGCGAACCTGGCCGCTGCACAGTTCAGAAATGCCCTGCATCTTTTCCCGCCCGCAGATTCCGGATGGTTCCCCAAAGTATTGACCTACTCAGGTTATTACAACATCGGAATCAAGGAAATATGGGATATGGTAGGCGAATACATGGAGTTTACCAAGAAAAACGGCTACTTCAATTACAAACGGAATGAACAGGCAAAGTACTGGATGTATGAAAGTATCAACGACACATTACGTGAAACGTTCTATCATAATCCGGCCGTTGAAGGCATGCTGATACCGACAGAGCAACAGGTGTTGAACAACGAGATCAGTTCGTTTGTCGCAGCTAAACGGATGATGGATTTATTCCTGGAGAATTTATCGAAGAAATAAGGTATAGCCTAAAACGAATAAACCCCGCCGGATATCGATCCGGCGGGGTTTATTTATTTCTGAAACTCATGTTTAGATGGAAGACACACGAAGTGTATTCAATAAATCACGGTTGATCGGTTTATCATTCTTAATAGCCTTGGAGAACGGCACGTATACGATCTGGTCATTCTGTATACCCATCATCACGTTACGCTGATCGTCCAGTAACGCATCGACAGCACCGACCCCCATACGGGTTGCCAGGATACGGTCTTGTGCCGTAGGCGATCCACCACGCTGCAAGTGTCCCAGGATAGAGACACGAACATCGAACTGCGGATATTCATTCTTCACACGTTCGGCCACCCCCATTGCACCGCCGGTTACTTCACTTTCGGCAACCAGTACGATACTACTGTTCTTTGACTTACGGAAACCATTTTCGATCATTTCCGCCAACTGGTCCTTCTCCATAGATATTTCCGGGATGATCGCAGCTTCTGCACCTGAAGCAATCGCACCGTTCAGTGCGAGGAAACCTGCATCTCGTCCCATCACTTCGATAAAGAACAAACGATCGTGGGATGTGGCGGTATCGCGAATCTTATCGACACATTCCATGATCGTATTCAGGGCAGTGTCGTATCCGATCGTAACATCCGTACCATACAGGTCGTTATCGATCGTTCCCGGAACACCGACTATCGGATAATTGAATTCCTGTGCAAATATGCGGGCACCGGTCAATGTACCGTCACCACCAATGGTAATCAAAGCATCGATACCTTCTTCCACCAACTTGTCGTATGCCTGCTTACGGCCTTCAGGAGTTTTAAACTCCATACAACGAGCTGTTTTCAATATTGTTCCACCACGCTGGATAATGTTACTTACATTCTGAGTCTTGAATTCTTCAATTTCACCTGTGATCAATCCTCTGTAGCCTCGAAAAATACCTTTAACCCTAATCCCGTTATAAATAGCGGAACGCGTCACTGCACGGATGGCAGCGTTCATTCCGGGAGCATCACCTCCGGACGTTAAAATGCCAATACATTTAATAGTAGACATAGCGTCTTTATTTTATATTATTCGCGGCAAAAATAATAATTATTTGCCAACATTCTTTCATTTTCTCTGAAACTTAATGAAATCTTAATCATTCTATCAACGCCCGGCATTCAGTTCCTGAATACGGACAGCCACCTCTTCCATCAGCCATTTCGGAGTGGATGTGGCCCCACAAACGCCTACCCGGCGTACTCCGGCCGGAAGCGGTTCGGTAATCTCCTTCACTTCCGAAATGAAGATCGTGTTGGGATTTGCCTTACGACATTCTTCCAGCAACATCTTTCCGTTCGAACTTTTCTTCCCGGCTACAAAATAGACCCAGTCATGGCTGGATGCAAAAGCTTTGATATTGGGAAGACGATTGGCTACCTGGCGGCAGATTGTATCGTGATATTCAAAGCGGACATTTTCAGCTCTACGTTGTTCTATCTCTTTCACGACTTTACGGAAACCGTCCAGCGATTTGGTCGTTTGAGAGAACAGGCAGATATCCCGGTTAAAATCCAGACGATCCAGGTCTTCGATCTTTTCCACGACAATAGCGGTTCCTTCCGTCTGTCCGACAAGACCGTTCACTTCGGCGTGCCCTTTCTTACCATATATGACCAGTTGCGTATTGTTGATACGGGTTTCCTGGTAACATTTATGTATTTTACGTTGTAATTGAAGAACTACCGGACAAGTGGCATCGACGATTGTAATATCGTTCTTCCGGGCAATCTCATAGGTTGAAGGAGGTTCTCCATGAGCACGAAGCAAGACTTTTTTTCCTTTCAAAGTAGAGAACTCTCTATGATCGATCGTCCGCAAGCCATGTGCCTGCAACCGCTCAACCTCCAGGCTATTGTGCACGATATCCCCTAAACAATATAATATATCGGTATTGTTAAGTTCACGTTCTGCACTTTCAATAGCTGTCACAACCCCAAAACAGAAGCCGGAGCCTTTATCTATTTCTACTTCAATCATTGTAACTGTTACCTATTTAGAGATAGCTTTTTCATATTGAACAAGCAGCCATGCTTTTTGTTCAGCAATGGTCATATGCGAGTTATCCAATACTAGCGCATCGTCTGCTTTACGCAGGGGACTTTCCTTACGGGTCGAATCGATATGATCGCGGGTTTTCACATTTTCAAGAACTTCCTCATAAGAGGCAGCCTCCCCTTTGGCTTTCAGTTCATCCAGACGACGTTGCGCACGAACCTCCGGACTGGCGGTTACATATATTTTCAGTTCTGCATCCGGAAAAACAACAGTTCCGATATCTCTTCCGTCCATTATGATCCCCTTTTCTTTACCCATCTCCTGCTGCATGGCGACTAAGGCACGACGGACAAACCCCAACGTGGCCACAGGACTTACCCAACTTGCCACTTCCATTCCGCGTATTTCCTTTTCAACTTTAACACCGTTCAGGTAAGTATCTGGTCGTCCGGTTTCCGGATTGAAACGAAGGGATATATGGATATCGTTCATTGCCGCCTGAAGCTTTTCCTCATCGATCCGGTCTCCCTTGAACAGATTATGCTGAATACAATATAATGTTACAGCCCGGTACATAGCTCCGGTATCTATATACGTATAACCAATCTCTTTGGCGAGATCTTTTGCCATGGTACTTTTTCCTGTTGAAGAAACACCATCTATGGCGATCACTATCTTTTTCATTCTTACTTTAATTATATTTTCAAGGTTTAAAATCGGCCAGTGTAGTAGAAACGCTGACCATCATCGACATGGCTGAAGGATGATATTTGGCGAAAGAAACACCTACGTCGAACATTTTGATCTTCACGCCGGCACCGGCCGAGAAACCGGATAACCCATTTCCTCCCCCCTGGAGCTTCATATCCATCTTTGTCTTCGGATTAAAACCGACACCAATCCAGAAATTCTCACTGGGTATATAATCTACTCCGAACACAAAATGCTTAAACAATGCCTGGGCGAAGTTATCACCTTTATAGTCGGGATCAGTATCATCCAGATAGTCGAATTTCCAACGATTCAGATGCATCGCTGTAACGGATAGACGGAAAGGGGCATGATTCATCTTTTTTGAAATACCCATCTGAATATCCCAAGGCATTTTCTGACGATCATCATTGTAGGGTTTCAACTGTGCACCGATATTTTTGAACACAAAACCGAAAGAGAACTCTTTTTCCGAATTATAATAACTCAACCCGGCATCCACCGCAAGTCCTAGCGATGTATAAATATCATAATTGGAATAGAGGAACTTCATGGAAACACCTCCGCGCCAACGTTCCGATAAATCATACGAGAAAAAACCATTGACAGCAATATCGTTTGCCGTAAAATCAGCGGTCGGCTGATTATGCTCATCCATCCCTATGAATTTCCCGTTATGGAAATAATTGACTCCGACACCCCAGGCTCCACGTTCACGGAACGCTTTTGTAAACAGGGCGCTTCCAACATTTACGTCTGCTATATAATTCATATAGTTCAGGTTTATCATACCGTCCATTTCACCTCCCAGCAAAGCCGGGTTATGAAAAATAAGGGAAGGATCCCTTTCTATCAGGGACACGGTATGACCTCCAAGAGCATTCGCCCTGGTCGATGAAGGGTAGTTCAAAAAAGTAAACACCTGCTCTCCGGTTTGGGCCGCGACAGATTGCACAAAGAACGAAAGGAACAATACAGCTAATATATTTCTCATATTTTTCAACAAAATGCGTACAAAGATATAAATACGGTTATTACATATTTCATAAACAGAAACGGAAAAAACAGGAAAAAGGTATATAAACACTGTTATTTTTCTTTCGGTTCAAAAAAAAACGAAAATATAAAAGTATTTTTCCCAGTTTACTATTGATATATAAAATAATTTGTATTTTTGCGTACTGGAAAACACATATTTAAACATTATAAGAGTATGGAAATTAAGAAATCACCGAAAGCGGACTTAGAAGGGGGCAAAACACTCGGTATCCTGATGGGTATGGTTGTTGGCTTAGCCGTTCTATTCGTTGGGTTCGAATGGGGAACCCGTGATATTCAGGTAGTCCAAACAGAAGGCGTCGCTGATATCATCGCTGAAGAGGAAATTGAAATTACAAGACCGGAGGATACGCCTCCTCCACCACCCCCACCACCAGCACCTGCTGCAGTAGAACAACTGAACATTGTGGATGACGACGTGGAACTGGATCAAGTGGATCTTATCTCATCTGAGGATGACCAGACTTCAGCACAGGTTGAAGCTTATGTGGCACCTGCAGTTGTAGAAGAAGAAGAAGAATCCGCTCAACAGATCTTCACAGTCGTAGAAACAATGCCGGAATTCCCGGGTGGACAGGGTGAATTGCTGAAATACCTTGCAAAATCAATCAAGTATCCGGTTATTGCACAGGAAAACGGTATTCAAGGTCGTGTAACTTGTTCGTTCGTTGTAAACCGTGACGGTTCTATTGTTGACGCAGAAGTTATCCGTGGTGTAGACCCATCTCTGGATAAAGAAGCCTTGCGTGTGATCAATAGCATGCCCAAATGGTCTCCTGGTAAGCAGAGAGGTAAACCTGTACGTGTAAAATATACAGTACCTGTAACTTTCAGATTACAATAATAATTTCTAAACATATTAAAAAGGCTGCTGTAAACTTGCAGCCTTTTTTTATTTTGTCTTATCTATAATTCAATATCGATATGTTATCTTTCAACGAGATCCTGCAAAAAATAGAAAACGAAATATCTCAACTCAGTTTCGAATATCCCCCTAAAAGTTTATACGACCCGATCGAATACATACTGTCATTGGGAGGAAAAAGGATCCGTCCGGCATTGGCATTAATGGCCTGTAATTTATACCGTGAAAATGTAGACAACGTGATCAACCCGGCATTGGGAATAGAAGTTTTCCATAACTTTACCCTATTGCATGACGACCTGATGGATAAGGCTGACAAAAGAAGAAACAAACCGACAGTTCATAAGGTATGGAATGACAACACGGCAATCCTTTCCGGAGATGCAATGTTAATCGCCGCTTATCAACTGATCGGAAAAACGGAACCGGAACATCTGAAAGAAGTGTTCGACCTGTTCACTACCACCGCACTCGAGATATGCGGCGGCCAGCAATATGATATGGAGTTTGAATCACGGACGGATGTTACAGAAGCGGAATATATAGAAATGATCCGGTTAAAAACCGCAGTTCTGCTTGCCTGTAGCTTAAAAACAGGTGCTATCATGGGAGGTGCATCCAAAGAAGATGCCACGAATCTTTATGAGTTCGGAATAAACATCGGACTCGCATTCCAATTGCAAGACGATCTGCTGGATGTATATGGAGATACAGCGACATTCGGAAAAAATATCGGTGGAGACATTATCTGCAACAAGAAAACATTCCTGTTGATACATGCTTTTGAACTCGCCAGCATGGAACAAAAGCAAATCCTAAAAGACTGGATAGGTAAAGAGTCTTTCATCCCCGCTGAGAAAATCAAAGCAATCACTGCCATATATAATACATTAAATCTAAAAGATATCACAACGGCTAAAATGCAGGGATATTACGACAAAGCAATGGAACATCTCTCCGCATTAAATGTATCGCAGGAAAAACTGACTATATTAAAAGAAGTAAGTAACCATTTAATGTATCGCCAGTCTTAATCACATGAATTTAATAGATACGCATAACCATCTGTACCTGGAAGAATTCGACCCGGAACAAGATGCACTGGTTGATGCCGCCCTGAAATCGGGTATCGACACATTGCTTCTCCCGAATGTCGATCTCACAACGATAGAACGGATGCATGACCTATGCGACCGTTTTCCCGATTTTGCCTATCCGATGATGGGATTACACCCGACAAGTGTGGACGAACACTATATTGACACGCTAAAAAAAACGGAATCCTATCTCTACAAACGGCCTTATTGTGGTATTGGAGAGATCGGAATAGACTTATACTGGGATAAGACATACCTGAAAGAACAGATAATAGTATTCGAAGAACAACTAAAATGGAGCATCGATCTCGATCTCCCGGTTGCGATCCATACAAGAGAGGCTTACCCGGAAGTTCTTGAGAGTATCCATAAAGTCGGAGCCGAAAAACTAAAGGGAGTTTTCCATAGTTTTACAGGTACAAAGACTGAACTGGAAGAAATTAAGAAATTAAAAAAATTCAAATTGGGTATTAACGGGGTAATTACTTTTAAAAATTCAAAACTGTCGGAGACAATTTTATCTACCGACATTAACAACATAGTACTCGAAACTGACGCTCCATACCTGGCTCCTGTCCCATATCGGGGGAAACGAAATGAGCCCGTATATATATGGAAAACGGCAGAAAAGGTAGCGGACACATATGGTCTTACACTGGGTGAAACGGTAGAAATAACAAGAAAAAACGCACTGGATTTATTTAAAATTACTAATAAACATGCGTAGTTTGACTTTTTCAGCTGGAAGACCAAATTTATTCCGCCAGATATTGTGTATATGTCAAGCAAAAACTTTAGATTTGTGCACTGAAACGTTTGCATATGCGATTTTTTTCGTATTTTGCGCTCGTTTTAGAGGAGACGAAGGCTGAAAATTGGAGAGATGCTCGAGTGGTTGAAGAGGCACGCCTGGAAAGCGTGTATACGCCTAAAGTGTATCGCGGGTTCGAATCCCGCTCTCTCCGCTTAGATACCATGAGGATATTATTAACAACAAAAATAAAAACAAATAAGAGAATTATTAATCTTAAAAATTAAACACACAATGAAAAAGTATTTTGCAAAAACATTCATGGGTTTATGTGCCCTTGGAATCTCTACCGTAGCATTCGCGCAGGACGCTGCAGCCGGAGCTGAACAAGTTGTTGAAGGTGGTATGTACCAGGCTTTAAAAGTTAAGTTCATCGAGGGTGGTGCAGACTTCATGAGTTTGGTTGCTATCGCTTTGATTTTCGGTTTGGCATTCTGCCTTGAAAGAATTATTTATCTGAACTTAGCTGAAACTAATGCCAGCAAATTATTAAAAGGTATCGAAGATGCACTTGATAAAGGTGATGTAGAAGGTGCAAAAGCTATTGCTCGCGACACAAGAGGTCCTATCGCTTCTATTGCTTACCAAGGTTTAATGAGAATTGATCAGGGTATCGACGTTGTTGAAAAATCAATCGTATCTTACGGTGGTGTACAGGGTGGTCTTTTGGAAAAGAACATGTCTTGGATCACATTGTTTATCGCTATGGCTCCGTCATTAGGATTCTTGGGTACTGTAGTAGGTATGGTTATGGCGTTCGATAAAATCGAACAGGTTGGTGATATCAGCCCGACGGTTGTTGCTGGTGGTATGAAAGTGGCTTTGATCACAACAGTAGGTGGTCTTGTTGTTGCTTTGATCCTTCAGGTATTCTATAACTATTTGTTGAGCAAACTGGAAGCTATCCTGAACCAGATGGAAGATGCTTCTATCACATTGCTTGATATGGTTATCAAATACAACCTTAAATTCAAAAAATAATTCAGAATTATGGCAGTTACTAAAATAAGAAAAATATCCAGCTGGACATTACTGCTCACATCTATTATCAGTATTGTCGTATTGGGTATGTTCTACGCAGGAGGCGTTGTAGACCCTTCTGTTGAAATGAAAGAGCCTATATATACTGGCTTATTGCTCAACTGGACAAGTGTATTGTTCTTCGTGACAATTGTTAGTACAGTAATATTCGCTATTTGGCAATTTACATCATTATTGAAAACCAGTCCGAAATCAGCATTAGCATCATTCATCGTTATCATTTGCTTCGCAGCAATGTTGTTAATCACTTATTCAATAGGCGATGCAACACCTTTGAAAGGTTTGAATGCAGATTCACAGGAATACAATATTCCTCTTTGGCTCAAAATTACAGACATGTGGATTTATTCTTCAGCTATTTTGATGATTTTAATCATTGTTGCTGTTGCTGCCGGCTCTGTAAAAAGAATGCTTAATAGATAATAGTAATAAGAATACGATATAAAACAAATCAAGCGATATGGGAAGAAAAAAAAGAAAAGTGCCCGCAATGAATGCGACTTCTTCAGCCGATATTGCTTTCATGTTGCTTATCTTCTTCCTTATTACTACATCAATGGATACAGATAAAGGTTTGGCAAGACGTTTACCGCCTCCTGTACCCAAAGATCAGAAGAAAAATGAAGAAATGGATATCAAAAAGAGAAATATTCTGGTAGTACTGATCAACAGTAACAACCAAATTCTCTGTGATAATCAATTCATCGATATTAAGCAATTGAAAGACAAGGTTAAAGAATTCATTGAAAATCCTTATAACGATGAGCATAAACCCGAAAAGGTAGAAGTAGATGTACCGTTCTATGGTAAAATGATGGTAACGAAAAATCACGTTATCTCTTTACAGAATGACCGCGGTACGGAATACCAGGCCTACATCGACGTTCAGAACGAATTGGCAAGAGCCTATAACGAACTGAGAGACGATGTTGCCAGAAAGAAATTCGGTAAAGCTTTTGCAGATTTGGAAGAAGAACAACAAAAGGCTGTACAGGTGATCTATCCTCAGAAGATTTCCGAAGCAGAACCTAAAAATTATGGAGACAAAAAGTAATGGGAAAATTTAGTAAAGCGGGTGGAAGAGAAATGCCCGAATTAAATACCTCATCATTACCTGACTTGGTATTTGCTTTCTTGTTCTTCATCATGATGGTTACTTCTATGCGTGAAGTTACTTTAAAGGTGGTATTCCAGGCTCCTCAGGCTACAGAGCTTCAGAAGTTGGAAAAGAAATCATTGGTAACATTCATTTATGTTGGTAAGCCGACTCAGGAACTGAGAGCGAAAATGGGTTCTGAAACTCGTCTGCAGTTGAACGATCAGATCGCAGACGTTGATGAGATTCAAGATTACATCGCTCAGGAAAAGTCAAGTATGAAAGAGGAAGACCAGCCGTTTATGACTGTATCTATCAAGGCGGATAAAGAAACCAAGATGGGTGTTATTACAGACGTAAAACAGGCGCTTCGTGAAGCATACGCATTGAAGATTAGTTATTCTGCAAGACAAAAAGTGGATTAATTAATTCTAGAATAAAGAAAAAGGCAGGACTAAAAGTTCTGCCTTTTTTATTGGGATAAAAACCGAATCTATTTGACACCATATACATAACGGTGAATACAATCTTTTACCTCTTCAAAAGATTGTTGCAGGTCTATATTACCATAAGACATCAAACGCATTTCCAGAAACTCTTCTCCCTGACGATAAGGAGGCTGGTAATAGACATGATTATCCAAAGCATATCCTAAACGTTCATAGAAGCCGATTCTGCGTTTACTCATCTCTTCAGAAGGTATTTCCACCTCCAATATCACAGGAACGTCACACAAAGCCATAAACTGCCTCATAGCCTCTGCTCCTATTCCACCGTTACGCGCTGACTCATCGATGGCAAAATGCTCCACATAAGCAAAAGACTCAAATTGCCAGGCAGTAATAAAACCCGCATAAGCTCCGTTCCTAAACAATGTATATACAGTAAAACGGGGCTCTTCTTTTACCAGTTCTTTCACTAGAGAAAATACCCGTCGTTCGGCTTCCGGAAAGGAATCGTTATATGTCTTTTCTACTTTATCCAACAAAGGATCGGAAAAATCTTTTACCGGCCTGCATTCGATTACCGCACTTAAACTCATACTCTTATAATATTGATTGATTAATAAAAGAAAACTTACGAAATAAAATAATTGGACGAATTATAGCATCTAATCATTATAGTTTGACTATATTTGTATTTAAATGTAACACACAGAATAACAGAAATACAAATATACAGAAATTATGGCACACCATCAACTTGATGAATTGGATGAAAAAATATTAAAACTGATCATAGGGAATGCCCGAATGCCTTTTCTGGAAGTAGCCAGGGAATGTAATGTATCAGGAGCAGCCATACACCAGAGAATTCAGAAACTTACCAACCTAGGGGTTATCAAAGGATCTGAGTTTATCGTCGATAATACAAAAGTCGGATATGAGACTTGCGCTTATATGGGGTTATTCCTGAAATCACCGGGACAGTTCCCTTCCGTTACAGAGGCATTAAAGAAGATTCCGGAAGTAGTGGAATGTCATTACACTACGGGGCAATATGACCTGTTTATCAAAATATACGCAAAAAACAATCAGCACTTACTGAATATCATCCACAATAAACTTCAGCCGTTAGGATTAGCCCGTACAGAATCGCTGATCTCTTTCAAAGAAGCATTCAAGAGACAAATACCGATTGATCTGGATGACGAATAATAAATAAAAAAGGACTTTCCGATATCGGAAAGTCCTTTTTTATTATTGAAAACATCCCTGCCTTAAAGCAGGGATGTTTTATTAAAACTCTGCATTATTCGGAGTTCTCGGGAAAGGAATTACGTCGCGAATATTCGTCATACCCGTAACGAATAACAACAGACGTTCAAATCCCAGACCAAAGCCGGAATGAGGCGCTGTACCGAAACGACGGGTATCCATATACCACCAGATATCCTTTTCAGGTACACCCATTTCTGAAGCACGTCTTGCCAGTTTTTCATAATCCTCTTCACGCTGTGAACCACCGATAATCTCTCCGATCTTCGGGAATAATACGTCCATGGCACGTACCGTCTTTCCATCTTCATTCTGCTTCATATAGAAAGATTTTATTTCTTTCGGATAGTCAGTCAGAATAACAGGACATTTAAAGTGCTCTTCCACCAAATAACGTTCATGCTCTGAAGCAAGGTCAGCCCCCCAATAGATCGGGAATTCGAACTTATGCCCTTTAGCCACTGCTTCTTCCAGGATCTTGACACCTTCCGTATAAGGCAGACGGACAAAGTTATGTTTCAGGACGAATTGCAGACGTTCTATCAGTTCCTTATCAAACATATTGTTCAGGAACTGGATATCATCCATACAGTTATCCAAAGCCCATTGAATACAATATTTGATAAAGTCTTCAGCCAGCTGCATATTCTCTTCGATCTCGTTGAAGGCAACTTCCGGTTCGATCATCCAGAACTCGGCCAGGTGGCGTGGAGTATTGGAGTTCTCTGCACGGAATGTCGGTCCGAACGTATAGATAGAGCCTAAAGACATGGCAGCCAATTCACCTTCCAACTGTCCTGACACTGTCAGACTAGCCTGTTTGCCGAAGAAATCGTCATCATAAATGATAGAACCATTTTCATCCTTCTTCAAGTCATACAGATTCATTGTAGTCACCTGGAACATCTGTCCGGCACCTTCACAGTCTGAAGCAGTAATGATCGGAGTATGGAAATAAAAGAAACCTCTTTCATGAAAGAACTTGTGGATAGCGATCGCCATGTTATGACGGATACGGAACACTGCACCAAACGTATTGGTACGCGGACGTAAATGAGCTATCTCACGCAGGAACTCCAACGAGTGTCCTTTCTTCTGCAACGGATAAGTAGCAGGATCGGCCGTACCGTAAATCTGAATTTCAGTAGCCTGGATCTCTACACTCTGTCCCTGTCCCTGAGATTTTACCAGTTCACCGTTCACACTGATACAAGCACCGGTAGTAATGGGTTTCAGATATTCTTCACCCAGTTTTTCCACATCCACAACGATCTGAACATTATTTATTGTAGAACCGTCATTCAGCGCAATAAAGCTAACCTGTTTACTACCACGACGGGTACGCACCCATCCTTTCACGTTAACGGCTGTACCATAAGCTTCACTTTTCAGTACATCTACAATTTTTGTTCTAGTAATTGTTTCCATGTTTATATGTTTATTCTTAGATAATCAAAACAAGATAGCCGGTATTGACTACCGGCTAATCTTACTATTATTCAAAAGCGCCCATTCGGAGTGCGTTCACCTCACGTTCGTTCAGGTAACGCCATTTTCCACGTCCGAGCATCTTTTTGGTCAATCCGGCAAAGTATACACGATCCAACTTCGTTACATGGTATCCCAATGATTCGAAGATACGGCGTACGATACGGTTACGTCCCGAGTGGATTTCGATACCCACCTGGCTCTTGTCGTCTTCGCTGGCATAGCTGATTGCATCTGCATGGATTTCGCCGTCTTCCAGCTCCAATCCGTTAGCAATCTTTTCCATGTCTTCGATAGAAACGTTCTTATCCAACCAAACGTGATAGATCTTCTTTTTCTTGAATGACGGGTGAGTCAGCTTTGAAGCCAAGTCGCCATCATTAGTAAGAAGCAATACACCGGTTGTGTTACGGTCAAGACGACCTACCGGATAGATACGTTCCTGGCAAGCATTCTTCACCAGATCCATAACGGTAAGACGTTCCTGAGGATCGTCGGATGTAGTTACACAGTTTTTCGGTTTGTTCAGTACGATATATACCTTGCTTTCGATCTGCACCGGTTTATCGTTGAATTCAACCTTATCCTGACGGGTAATTTTAGTACCCAGTTCAGTTACCACTACATCATTTACTTTCACAGCACCTGCTGTAATAAATTCGTCAGCTTCACGACGTGAACAAACGCCTGCATTCGACAAGAATTTGTTCAGACGGATCGGTTCGTTAGGGTCAGCCAATACTTCTTTATACTTCAATTGTTTCTGGAAGTTGTACTTGGCATTCGGGTTGTAATCGTTTGTACGGCGTTGCTGCGGACGTCTGTTTCCATATCCACCGCCATTATTTCCATATCCTCCACCGCGATTATTGTTACCGAATGAAGGTCTGCCACCACCGCGATTATCACGCGAGTCATAAGAATTGACACGAGTATCACCTACTCTGGGTCTTCTTTTCTTCATTCCGTCGCCGGTTGCATCTCCTTCCGGAGAAGCGGAATAGGCTCTGCCTGGTCTTTCGTCATAGCTAGGACGAGAAGGACGGTTGAAACCACCACCATACGAGCGATCGTTGTTTCCATAAGAACGATCATTGTTACCGTAAGAGGGGCGATTGTTGCCATAAGAAGGACGGTTGTATCCGCCTTCACGGTTAGAACTATAACCACCTTCACGATTTGAGTTATAACCTCCTTCACGGTTATTGCTGTAACCACCGCGATTATTGTCACGGTTGTTGTAAGAAGGTCTGCTGTTATAACCACCACCTTCGCGATTGTCATACGTACGGGGACGGCTCGGGCGATCTCCGTAAGATGAGCGGTTATCACCATAAGAATTATAACCACCGCGGTCATCCCGGCTAGGGCGGTTATATGGTCTCCGTTCATAGTTGTTTCCCTCAGGTCTGCTGTAACCTTGATTGTAAGGTTTTCTTTCACCTTCCTGATCTGTGTTTTCCCGTCTGATACTTGGTATCACCTTTCTAGGACGCGGTTGAGATTCTTCTCTTTCTTCTGTGCTCATTGTTGTAAATTAATAATAATTAATTAATTGGTAACCTCACGGCTACGTTGATTCTCACACTAAATACCTGTATAATTATGCGGCGTAATCGCCTTTAATTCAGCTTTTACTGCATCACTTACCTGCAGCGTTTCAATAAAGTCACTGATCGATTTTTCAGTGATCCCTTCATTTGTACGGGTTAAGGCTTTCAAGGCTTCGTAAGGTTTCGGATATCCTTCGCGACGTAATATCGTCTGGATACCTTCCGCAACTACCGCCCAGCAATGATCTAAATCCCGATACAAGGCGCTCTCATTTAATAACAGTTTACCCAGCCCTTTTGTTAAGCTTTTGAATGCGATCTCGATATGAGCCAAAGGTACACCGACGTTACGCAATACGGTAGAGTCTGTTAAATCCCGCTGCAAACGAGAAATAGGCAATTTGGTAGCTAAGTGTTCCAGTATTGCATTTGCCATACCCAGGTTACCTTCCGCATTTTCAAAATCAATGGGGTTCACCTTATGAGGCATTGCAGACGAACCGACTTCTCCGGCCTTGATCTTCTGTTTGAAATACTCCATAGAGATATACTGCCAGAAGTCGCGGTTCAGGTCGATCAGTATAGTGTTCACACGCTTCAGACCGTCGAAAATAGCTGCCAGATTATCATAGTTCGAAATCTGTGTAGTCCATTCCTCACGGCTCAGTCCCAGCACTTCATTCACAAAATTATTACCGAAAGCTCTCCAGTCGTACGACGGATACGCCACATGGTGTGCATTAAAGTTTCCGGTTGCACCGCCGAACTTAGCAGATACAGGAATAGATTTCAACAAAGTCACCTGCTGTTCCAGACGATAAACAAACACCATAATCTCTTTTCCCAAACGAGTAGGAGAAGCCGGTTGTCCGTGTGTCTTGGCCAGCATAGAAACGTTACTCCAATCTTCGGCATACTTCTTCAATATGTCTATCACTTCCTGTATACCCGGATAATAAACATCATTCAACGCATCTTTGATAGACAAAGGCACAGAGGTATTATTAATATCCTGTGACGTCAATCCGAAATGGATGAATTCTTTATAATCCTGTAAACCCAGCAGGTCGAATTTTTCTTTGATAAAATATTCTACAGCTTTTACGTCATGGTTGGTTACACTCTCGATCTCCTTGATACGTGTTGCATCTTCTACAGAAAATTCCTGGTAAATTTTACGCAATGCTTCCTTGTTTTCCACTGTAGCAAGGCTATTCAACTGTGGAAGGAACTCAGCAAGAGTAATAAAATACTCTATCTCTACCTGCACTCTATACTTGATAAGTGCATACTCTGAGAAGTAAGCCGCCAGGTTTTCGGCTTTATTTCTATATCGCCCATCAACGGGAGATATGGCAGTTAGTGTCGAAAATATCATATTCATTTAGTTTATACACCTATAACCCTGAGTGTTCGGGCGATATGCCAACGATATCGATTACTTCATGTACATTAATAATATAGAATGCAAAGTTACTATATTTCTTCAGACTAAAGGGCAGTAATGAACTTTTTTTCTATTTTTTTGCCGAAAGATTTGGAGGTAATAAAAAAAGCCGTATCTTTGCAGCGCTTTAGAGAGATAAGGCGTACAAAACTTACTGAAGTAATGAAAGGGCGTTTAGCTCAGCTGGTTCAGAGCATCTGCCTTACAAGCAGAGGGTCGGCGGTTCGAATCCGTCAACGCCCACCTTTCATATCCAATTGATTTCAACTTGGGCGTTTAGCTCAGCTGGTTCAGAGCATCTGCCTTACAAGCAGAGGGTCGGCGGTTCGAATCCGTCAACGCCCACTCATTTATACCAAATTGATTTCAATCGGGCGTTTAGCTCAGCTGGTTCAGAGCATCTGCCTTACAAGCAGAGGGTCGGCGGTTCGAATCCGTCAACGCCCACTAAAAGAAAAGTCCGTTAGTCGAATGATTAACGGACTTTTTTTATTATATTACTTCATAATCATCTTTTCTTTTTCGACAACGGCACAGAGATAAACCTGTCTATTGAGAACTTACCCGGCCCGGTTATATACATTAGTATAAATACGACCAAATAAATAAAGGCAAGTTCTTTTACCGCAAAAGCATCATTTCCGTGAATAACGAAAAATGCCATACACATGGTAAAGATCATCGGTATCATAGCCAACCGATATAAGGCACCGAAGATAAAACCTATCGAACAAGCCAGTTCCCCAAATATAGCAAGTCCGAGTGAAACCTGACTACCAACTCCCAGCGGATCAGGGAATACGGCTGACATTTCCGAAAAATTAGTCCACTTCTGGATACCATGAGTTAACAACAATCCCCCGAAAAGAATACGTAACGCCAATAACAACAGTGAAATAGGTGTTCCATCCGGTTTAGACGGGAATAAAAATCTGTATATCGCCAACATATTATCTAGTTTTTACATAAGATTAATAACTATATATAAAACAAAAGAAGTAAAGAAATGTTCATTGCTTCCACTCCTTGTAACCTAATAGCTTTCTAACTACAAAGCTATTGGCTCCTAATTCAAAGATGCCTTTGTTTTACATTATCGTATGAAATCAAATTCATTAACCGTATCAAATCTCCGAAGTAGGATACTCGTTACTACAATTAAAAAGAAAGGAGCTCTATTATGACTGTCGAAGGAATTAAACAAACACCGTTATTGATTAAGAGTATCAAGATAATCCGGACATACTGAATCATCAATTGGAAACTTTTGATAAAGTAATATATCTGTTTAATTATTTGGATTAACCCTTGCACATAACCAAATGATTATGTATATTTACATTATCAGACAACACGAGTATTAATGTTAACCAAACTAAGATGGATGATATTCAAAAACTGGAATTTAAGATTGCTCAAGTTGAAGCCCGTATATATTCCTGAAAACGAAAAGTCACTGTACTTGAAATCGATCCTCATACAGATGAAATCGAAACTGACAAAATGCTAGATGAGATTTCAAAATTAAAAAATCGAATTGAAGAATTAAAAAAGAAAAAGTAATACTTCCCTTCCCCAGAGGGGATTTAAACCTATGCAATATGAGAACTTTAAAAGAAGACTTGAAAAAAATGGATAGCCTTACCGGAAAGGAGTTAGATTTATTCATGGATGAAATGAAGGCCCACTACACTTCACCGGAAGATAAAGAGGCCATCCGCAAACATCTGATAGAAGAACTTGCCGATATCAAGTCGGAAATAGCTGACATTGGCAAAGCGCTCACGATAAAAGAACAGCTAAAAGACATTTCCGAAGTTGTTTCCCTCTCTTACATTGCAAAAAAATATTTTGGTAAAAGCCGTGCTTGGCTATATCAGCGCATTAATGGTAATTCTATTAGAGGACAAGTGTATTCACTTAGCCCGGAAGAAATTGACATACTAAACTTTGCGTTACGCGATATCAGTAACAAAATAGGTTCATTATCCATCAAATGTTGATAGGCTAAGGATAAGTACGGAAACATAAAGGCGACATCCTTTACAGGGTGTCGCCTTTATAATTGCAACCGTGACCCGGGAGGGATTCAAACCCTCGACCTTCAGAACCGGAATCTGACGCTCTATTCACTAAGCTACCAGGCCAAAGACGATGCAAAAGTAAATATAATATCGCAGGAAAGCAAATGTAGCGGCTAAGAGTTTTTACAATCTTTCTTTTTCTGCTGTACAACACATGTTTTGATATTTTGCAATCTTCATTGCCATATATCCTGCCATTTTGCAAATAAAAAAGGCTTCTGCATTGCTATTTTACCATTAATAATTATCTTTGCCACGCATATTTTACAAACACAAAGCACAACAAGTATATGAGCTATTTAATTAAACCTGCAGGATACAAAGCTTTGCTTAACCTATCCCAGACAGAAATGGGGATTAAGAAAATCAAAGACTTTTTCCAGCAAAACTTATCTTCCGAACTACGGCTGCGCCGTGTTACGGCACCTTTGTTCGTTCTTAAAGGGATGGGAATCAACGATGACCTGAACGGGACTGAACGCGCCGTGACTTTCCCGATCAAAGACCTGAACGACTCAAAAGCCGAAATCGTACATTCACTGGCCAAGTGGAAACGTCTTACCCTGGCCGACTATAATATTGAAGAAGGCTACGGAATATATACCGATATGAACGCTATCCGTTCGGACGAAGAACTGGGTAACCTACATTCACTGTATGTAGACCAGTGGGACTGGGAACGGGTTATGAGCCCCAGTGAACGCAATATCGAATATCTGAAAGAGATCGTACGGCGTATTTATGCCGCTATGGTTCGCACCGAATATCTGGTTTACGAAATGTTCCCGAACATCCGACCGGCACTTCCGCAGCAGATTCATTTCATTCATTCCGAGGATTTATTGCAAAAATATCCTACCTTTACACCGAAAGAACGGGAAGACGCTATTTGCAAGGAATACGGAGCCGTATTTATTATCGGTATAGGATGTAAACTGAGCAACGGAGAGAAGCATGACGGACGTGCCCCGGACTACGACGACTGGTCGACTGTGGCTGAAAACGGCCAGACCGGACTGAATGGCGATTTGCTGGTTTGGGACGATGTGTTGAACCGCTCGCTTGAATTATCGTCTATGGGTATCCGTGTGGATAAAGAAGCTTTGGAACGTCAACTTAAGATCTCTAACGCCGAAGAAAAAAGAGAACTATACTTCCACAAACGCCTACTGAGCGGCGAATTGCCCCAGAGTATCGGTGGTGGTATCGGACAAAGTCGTCTGTGTATGTTCTATCTGCGCAAAGCACATATCGGAGAGATACAGGCAAGTATCTGGCCGGAAGAAATGCGTCAGGAAGCCCGTGCAGCAGGAATGCACTTGATATAATATAAAACTATGGATGTAAAGATCGAAGAAAGCTGGAAAGAACGGTTAGCTCCTGAATTTGAGAAAAGTTATTTTAATGAGTTGATCAACTTTGTAAAACAGGAATACCGTCAGGGAGCCGTATATCCTCCCGGACCTTATATCTTTAATGCTTTTGAACATTGCCCTTTTGAAAAGGTAAAAGTGGTTATACTGGGACAGGATCCTTATCACGAACCGGGACAAGCACATGGGCTTTGTTTCTCGGTGCAGGACGGAACGCCTTTCCCTCCTTCGCTGATCAATATATTCAAAGAAATAGAAAGCGACCTGGGCAAACCGATGCCCAACAGTGGAAATCTGTTGCGCTGGGCTGATCAGGGCGTGCTATTACTGAACGCAACTCTGACGGTTCGTGCACATCAGGCCGGTTCACACCAGAACAGAGGATGGGAGGCTTTCACCGACGCCGTTATCCACAAACTAGCCGAAGAACGCAGCCATATCGTTTATATCCTCTGGGGATCATACGCACAACGGAAAGGAGCTTTCATCGATGCTTCACGCAATATGATATTGAAGTCAGCACACCCTTCACCCCTTTCGGCTTATCGCGGCTTCTTCGGAAACAAGCATTTCAGTAAAGCAAATGATTACCTGATAGCGACAGGCCAGACACCTATCGAATGGTAACAGACTATGCAATATAAAAGAAAAGGCGATGAAGATCATTCATCGCCTTTTCTTTTATATCTAATCTTATCGGTTATTAATACCAGTTTTGTCCTTCACGTACATTACTGCTCTGGTTATACTTCAGGTCTTTCAACAGGGAAGAACTTACAGCGATAGAGAAGGTATACGATTTATACGGCCCTACCGGTACAAAACTTGCAGACATCTGGAAACAGTGCAGATTACGGGTGACATTACAAGTCATGAACGAGATCTTGTTATTGTCGAAGTCGTAAGTGGCATTGAAGTTAAAACTCCAGTTCTTGGTCGGTTGGATATTTCCGTTAAAACTCAATGCATGCGTCAGTTTATACTTATACTCCAACTTGCTAGGATCGAAGTCTCCGTAACGCAACTGCATACTGTAATTGAATGACAAACTCCATGGGATCTTAGTGATCAGATAGCCATCCGGGTCATACTCGCCGGTATCTTTCTTCTTTCCACGCAGACGACCGCCTTCCTTCTCTTCCGGTGGGTTGGCATCATCGGGATTCTCAGCTGTAAGGTCTTCGAGTTCGCCATCGCCGATATTTTCTTCCGGAATGTTACTGTCGGTTCCACCTCCGAACCATTTTTTAAAGGTATCGTTATTGAAGGTATAAGAGAAGCTGGTTCCGGTATTACGTAAACGGCCGATACCTTTTCCAGCTTTCCAACGTGGTATATCTACCCTGACAGGGTTACCCTTACTGTCCGCTCTGTAAGTATAGGTATCAAAGGTTCCGTTCAGGTTCAAGGTATAGCTTTTCGAAAACTTAAGACGTAAACCGACAGACAGGTCACTCCATTTAAAGGAGTCGGCAGCCATATTATAACTCATTCCCAACGATAGCTTATCGATCAGGCTGATCTTTCGGAAACCGGTAGTGTCACGATCGGATTTGATTTTCATTTCGACATTGTTATCCAACGTAAAGTTCAAGCTACCCTGCTTTCCATTAGGGATAGAACCGTTATGCGCGAAAGGAGAATAGACAT
Organism: Parabacteroides leei; assembly: GCF_023369805.1. Classification (NCBI taxonomy): domain Bacteria; kingdom Pseudomonadati; phylum Bacteroidota; class Bacteroidia; order Bacteroidales; family Tannerellaceae; genus Parabacteroides; species Parabacteroides leei. The sequence continues at coordinate 379,661 of NZ_JAMBQG010000002.1, read as the reverse complement.
AATCGATCGGATCGCCGTTCGCATCGATATACTGGTAATGATCGTAGAAGCCGAAAAGACTTCCCCCAAAGTCGGGAGCTGCACTAATGCTGACAGACGGCTCAAAGCGGTGACGGATCATCTGCACCTTATCTCCCAGAAAAGGAAGCGGTTTATAGAAACCATATAAGGTTGTTGAAGCAGATACAGATGCGTTATAATTGTAGATACGATAAAATCCGTAGGTTGTATCACGGTCAACCAAACGATTCAATCCCGGATCGAACTGTTTCGTGATCTTACTGGTATACCAGCTTTCCTTATAATTAAATGAAGGAGATATATTGATATACTTGAATGCCGTAAAAGTAGCACTGACCGGAATACTATGCTCCATCGAGTTCTTCCAGTCCTTGATAAGATTCGACTTGAACAATAAGTTTTCCTTTGTTGTGATGCTATTCTTGAAATAGCCGGAATAACTCATCGAAATCTTTTCATACCAACGTTCTTTTCCGACAGGGTTCTTACGCTTAAACGGAAAAATACGGCTCAATGTGATCGTCAGGTTAGGTAAGGTGACTGCGATGGACGAATCTCTGGATGACTGGTTGACATTCATTGTCGCCGAAAGAGAAAGCGGGTTATTCGGAAAACGTTGTGTTATATTGATACTCGAACCTTTTGTATTCGAGATAGCATCCGTGTTATTCGCATTTAAGAAACCGTTCGCTTTATTACGGTCGAAACTACTGGTCGAGAAATTCACACTGGCGGAGAAAGTACGGTACGGATTTGCTTTCGGGTCTTGCGAGTGTGTCCAGTTCAACCGGAAGTCTTTATTCAAGCTATAGTCGGGAAGCCCTTTATCACCAAACTTCGTTACCTGGTAAGCGGCATTGAAATTACCCGAGAACAGGTATCTTTTCCTATAAGAGGATTGCGCCTGAAGCCCCCATGAACCTTTGGTATATATCTCACCGGTAACAGCCAGGTCGATATAATCGCTTAAGGCAAAGTAATATCCCCCGTCACGCAAACCGAACCCACGATTGGAGTCGTCGGCATACGTCGGCATAATCACACCGGATGAATAAGTACTCGAGAAAGGGAAGAAACAAAAAGGCAATCCGATCGGATATAGCGGCACGTCTTCAATAACCATATAAACAGGACCTGTAACGATATTCTTTTTAGGCCGGACCTTTGCTTTGGTCATCTGAATATAGAAGTGAGGATGATCGTGTTCATCGCAAGTCGTATATTTACCGCCTACCATGTTCAATACATCGTCGTCCATCTTCTTTGTACGACCGGCAGTTACATACCCTTCCCCTTGCTGGGTAATCACATCGGTGATATATCCTTTCCGGGTCGTAAAGTTATAACGCATCGTCTTCGATTCATACTCCTGATCGCCATCCTTGAACAAAGGATAACCGAACTCGTCACCGATCGAATCGAGGCCGAACTTCGCGAATACCAGACTGCTGTCCATATTCATCTCGATCACTTCCGCCTGTAGTCCGATTTGCTGGTACTTAACATCGCCTTCACCGTACAGATAAGCCCAGTTACCTGCAGTCATTACGATAGAGTCTTTAGCCTGGTAAGCCACAGGAGCATCCAGGCCGGTCTGCTTCTTGGGAACAGTATCAGAAGCTAAGACTGTACTGTCGGTCGCAACAGGGACTATGGTATCCCCAACAACAGCCAACACAGTATCCGTCGGGGCAACCAGCTCCTGCGAATACATCATCAAAGCCCCGGCGAGGAAATATAATAGGATAATTAAGCCTCTGTATTTCATTAATTAAGTTGACAAGTGCCGGTTGAGCCTCAACCGGTCCGTTACAGCATGCAAATGTATAACAAATTAATGAGCCCTTCTGCTTTTATTCCCCTAAAAAGAGTTTACACCAGTTATCAAAACGTATAACGGTCTCCTCGCCATACTTTACAAGACCTTGTTTTACCTTCTCGACCGGCTTCTCCTTATCTAATTTCGTCTTACTGTAAAATTTATCGGCGAAGCAGATCAACTGTTCTTCCAACGATACCGGCACCATCACCCGACTAGGCAACGGCAGATGTCTTTCCTCTATCATTTCCTGGGTGATGCCCGTACCCGTATGCCGTTCGCAAACCAAGGCATGACGCGGGAAACCTTCTTTCCGCATCAGGTCGGCTCCTAAATAGCCATGACAGATGTATTCGGCAGAACCGTGGCAATCTATCTCCGGTGCATTACACAGGAATATACCGATGTCGTGAAGCATGGCTGCTTCCTCTATAAACGGAATATCAAGTTCCATTTCCGGATGCAGACGGGCAAGACTCAGCGCTTTGTCTGTCACGCTACGGCTATGTGTTACTAAGATATGCCAGGCATCCGACTCTGCCGGATAATACTTTGAAATAATATCAAGAGGATTCATTTTTATTTACACTTTACATTCAGATCGCAAAGATACATAATTTACTCTTTGACATCCTCAAATATTTCCCTTGAGATCAGTGCTTGCTTCTCCCTGTCACAATTTTGTTTCATACTAGTGAAACAGTTGTTCCATCAGGGTGAAACAGTTGTTTCACTAGCATGAAACAAAATCATCCACGGCTCCCCAGACTATCTTCATCGGGATTTATTTCTCGTACCGCTTCTTTTACTTCCTGCTTTGTAACCTTCCCGTCGGTAGCCACCTGCTGTACCGGATAACGCTCATCTTTACGATCCAACACCAGAGCTTCTGTCTTTGCTTTGTCCTTGATTTTAGGTAATCTCGTTGCCATATAATTATTTATTAATGTTTATGTCATTTCAACAGAACAAAGAAGCGGATGGTTCATCCGAAACATGTTAAATCTAAACACTTTTAATTCTTTCCATAGCTTTAATGATGCGAACATTTGCTACTTTTGCATCCAAGATATATTAGGAAACAGATTATGAAAACAGTTTTCAGACTTACACTTTGGCTACTAAGCATGATGTTTTTGCCCGAAATTCAAGCGACTACTCCACAGGCTCCCTTGATACTCGGTGCCGAACGATTAGACGTAGTGACCCGCCTGTTGCAGGATAAACAAGTCGGGCTGGTTGTTAACCAAACTTCTATCCTCGAGAAACAGCAGAAGCATCTGTTGGATGCCTTACTGGAGCAAGGTATCCAGGTAAAAAAAGTATTTGCTCCCGAACATGGTTTCAGAGGTACCGCAGATGCCGGAGCCGATATTAAAGACAGCCGCGACCTGAAGACCGGTATCCCTATTATATCTATCTACGGAAAAAATAAAAAGCCGACAGCCGAACAATTGCAAGGACTGGATGTGATCGTATTCGACATACAGGATGTAGGAGTCCGCTTTTATACTTACATAAGCACGATGCATTATGTGATGGAGGCTTGTGCCGAAAACGGAGTAGAGTTTATCGTGCTCGACCGCCCCAACCCGAATGATTTCGTAGACGGACCGATCCGCAAAAAAGGATTCGAGTCATTTGTCGGTGTAGATCCTCTTCCTATATTACACGGCCTGACGGTTGGCGAACTGGCCTGGATGATAAACAGCGAAGGATGGCTGAAAAGTTCACCCGACAGTTGCAAGCTACATATTGTCAAGATGGAGAACTGGCGGCATGGAGATCCTTACTGGTTACCGGTCAAGCCCTCTCCTAACCTGCCTAACGACCAGTCGATCCGCCTCTATCCCTCGCTCTGCTTCTTCGAAGCTACAAATATCAGTATCGGACGCGGTACTTATTACCCATTCCAGGTAATCGGTTTTCCGGACAGGAAGTACGGGGACTTCTCCTTTACTCCGGTGTCGCTTCCCGGGTTCGATACCAATCCCTTGCAAAAAAACAAAGAGTGCTACGGTATAGATCTACGGGAATATCCTTTTGAAGGCGGGTTGAGCTTACGCTTCTTCCTCGACTTCTATAATAAAGCCGGAAAAGACCAGGCCTTCTTCTTCTCACGTCCCCAATGGTTCGATTTACTGGCAGGTACTAAAGAGCTCAGATACCAAATTGTGAGAGGACTATCGGAAGAAGAAATACGGGAAAGCTGGAAACCGGAACTGGACAGTTACAAACAGACAAGAAAAAAATATCTGCTCTATCCGGATTATCCTGAAAAAAAATAACTATTCCCTAAGAACCGTTGATTTTGTTCACCTTTTAATTATCTTTGCGTGCAATTACAGAAAGAATAAACACAGTGTTATACTTCGGTCCGGTTGGCCATGTATAACACTGTGCATTATATAAGCAAACTAATAGAATAGGGTAAAGCTATTTAACAGGATATATTTCTTGAAAAATTTTATACAAATACTGACTTTCCTTCTTTTATGTATGTCGATGACAGAGGTAGGAGTATTAAAAGCACATACAAATGAGCCTTTATACAAAGTATTGGTAATACACTCCTATACAAAAGATCTTGTCACCTACTCCAAATTCAGCAACCTGGTTTCAGAAAAGCTGAAACAAAAGAAGATCAATACCGATGTCCGTACATTCTATCTGGATAGCGAACGCTACAATGAGGCTGAGGAGAATGCAAGGATGTATCAGTATCTCGACTCGATAAAACATTGGAACCCGGATATCATACTTGTAAATGACGACCAGGCTACTTATACCCTGATGGCTTGCAATCACCCGCTGGGAAAAAACAGGCCTGTTGTCTTTTCCGGTGTGAACTTCCCGAATTACTCCTTACTGGAGCAACACCCGAATTTCTGCGGATTTTGGGATAAACCGGATTATATAACGACCATTGAACTGATAGAGAAACTATACGGATCGTCAAATATACTTTTCTTCAAGCATGCACGCTTTATGGGAAGAGAATCGTTCAAGACCATCCAGGAGGAAGTGAAAGGCACAGGCAGAACCATACGGATCGGCCTATTTCATCAAAAGAAAAATGAATATCCGGAAGATATCTGCCACGGTGAACCGGGAAAGTCTATTTTATTCACCACAGAAACAGCTTACCTTTCCGCAAAAGGATTATTGGCCATCTTTCAAAGTAAACCATATACCGCCTGCCTGCAAATCATCCTCGACTTTGATGTGTTAACCATCGGACGCTTGGCCAATGTTCCGAATTTCACCGTGATCAATAACGGGTTCAATGATGGCAAAGGTATTACAGGCGGATATTTTACCACACTGGAGATACAGACCGATATCGTATCGGAAAGAGCTGCCGCCATTATCAACGGAAAAAAGCCGTCTGCCTTTCCTATGGTGGAAAGCCCGAAAGTATATGCGTTCGACTGGGATGAAATGCTGCGTTTCAATATAAAAACGAGTGACCTGCCGGCAGATAGTATTATTTATAACCAGCCATTCTACGAACGATATCAAAAGGCAATGATTATCGGAACTATTCTCTTCCTTGTTCTGATCATCTACATCATTACTCAATTATTCTACCTGTACAGAAGCGAATCCAAACGGAAACGACTGGTACAGACAAATCTGATAAAAGAACGGCGTTTCCTCCGTTTAGCTATGGAAGGTGGAAATACATACGCCTGGCGACTGGAGAACGGAGTGTTCATTTTTGAAAATGATTTCTTTACGGCAAATCAGATACAACCGCGTGAAATGCCTCTTGCCGAATTGTTATCCTTAACACATCCGGACGACCAGGAGCATCTAAGTTGTCATATCCGGGATATAAACTCCGGGATATGGGAAGAAACGACCATTCAATGCCGTTTTAACTTCAGCGGAAAAAAATACAGTTGGTGGGAATTACGTTACAATCACGGAGAAGATAAATTAGAACCGGATCAAGCCGTGATTGGTCTCTGCCTGAACATACAGTCTTTCAAGGAAAAGGAACAAAAGCTCATTGTCCTGCAGGAGAAAGCAGAAGAGGCCAATAAGATGAAATCGGCTTTCCTGGCCAATATGAGTCATGAAATACGAACACCTTTGAATGCCATTGTCGGCTTCTCGAACCTTTTGCAGGAAGAAACGGATCTGTCTGAAGAAGAAAAAGAGGTATTCAAAGACACGATCAACAAAAACAGTAATCTGCTATTGAAACTGATCAACGACATCCTGGAACTATCACGCATCGAATCGGGCCGTATGAGTTTCACTTTCGAGACATTCAAACTGAATGACCTGGTAGATGAAATTTATCAGACACATCATCTATTGATCCCTGCACATATCCAGTTTATAAAAAATGTTCCGGAAGTTCCCGTCGAGGTATATGCAGACCGTTTCCGGTTAACCCAGGTGATCACGAACTTCATAAACAATGCTGTCAAATTCACGAAGAGCGGATACATCAAATTGGGATACAATTATAACCTGAATGAGAAACAGGTGTACATCTACGTGGAAGATACAGGTATAGGCATGTCACAGAGTGCACTCGATAAAGTGTTCGAACGATTCTACAAACAAGATGAATTTGCACAAGGAACCGGCCTCGGACTCTCTATCTGCAAGACCATAGCTGAACGATTGAAAGGGGATATACAGGTTAGTTCCGCACAAGGCAAAGGCAGTCGCTTTACACTGAAGATACCTGCCAAACAGATATAAAAAGAAAGCCAGCCCCCATGAAAAAATATTTCCCGAAATATTGCAACTATCATCAAAGCCACAAAAAGACAAAACTTACACAACATATATCAATAAGAATAAACGCATAACTAAAAATGTAAAAACTAGTTTCACTCACAAAATTTTACGACAAACAATAATCAAACGAATTTACGCTAATTGTACATTATAAATATCTGAATCTTAAGACGGATCGCTAGAGTTATTTGATATTGTTTCTTATGGGAAAAGACAGAAAAAATATTTTATAATTAATCTTAGTCCATAGAGAACTATGGTTATCATTTTGCAAATATTATAAAATAATTCGATATATAGCGTACAAAATTAAACTTTTATTTCACATAACCCGTTTTTGACCACAAATAAAAGTCGATAAATACGGCTTTTTCTTAGAATAATTTAGACCGTGAACCTAATACGCCATAGTTCTCTATGAACTAATTAAAACTAATATTATATGGCAACAACAATTGAATTCAGTTTTACTACCAACTCGTTAGGTGTAGACGGACGATGATCGGAAAACTCCGAAACAACATTGATATTTTTTACCTATTACATAATTAATAACAAACTAAAAACGCACATTATGCTAAAAAACTTCAAACCGGTTGGTTTAATGTTGGTTGCAGGCATATTATGTTCTCCCGAGAGCATAAAAGCCGACACAACACCCATTAGACCGAGCGTGAGCATTTCCCAGCAAAACGGGAAAGTAACAGGTACAGTAGAAGATGAATTCGGCCCCGTAACCGGAGCCTCTGTCATTGTGAAAGGAACCACAAACGGTATTATTACTGACCTTGACGGTCGATTTACCCTCGAAGACGTGAAGGTCGGAAGTGTCATTCAAATTTCTTTCGTAGGTTATACCACACAGGAAATCAAGTACACAGGACAAGCCTCCATTAACGTAAAGTTAATAGAAGACTCACAAGCCCTGGACGAAGTCGTTGTCACCGGTTTTAGCGGTGTCCAAAAGACAAAGACGTTAACGGCTGCTGCTGTTAACGTTAAAATCGAATCGATCGCAAAACTACCGGTTACCTCTCCCAGTGACGGATTAGGAGGTCGTGTATCCGGTATTATTTCCCAGGCACGTTCGGGAGCTCCGGGCGAAACTTCCAAAATCTGGATCCGCGGTGGTAGCAATATCTTATACGTAATCGATGACGTGGTGATGGAAACCAGCCAGGGTGAAGTATTCTTCAACCGTTTGCGCCCGGACGATATAGCCTCCATGAGTATCCTGAAAGATGCTTCGGCCACAGCGGTATACGGCCCCCGTGCAAGCGACGGTGTTGTGGTGGTCACCACCAAGAAAGGACAGGAAGGCCAGTTGGAAATATCGGTAAGTCAGAAAATGACCGTGATGACCCCTTCTTACAGGCCCAAAGCGATGAGTACCTGGGATTATGTAAACATGAAAAACGATCTGTATGCAGCCAGTATGGCCGAAAGTCCCGCTTTCAACGCAACGGAAATGTCTAAATATTACATGGGGTATTTGAATTCGCAAGGACATAATCGCCAGGAAATTACCGACATGGTCAATCAAAAATACGCTTTAGGATACTCACTTGGTGATATAAACGATTTGTTCAATCCGTTCGTTACTCAAGGAAAGGATATCGAAAACTATTATGGTGACTATGATGCCTGGGATTTCTTTAATCATACCCAGCCGATGACTCAAACGAACCTTAGTGTGCGCGGAGGTAGCGAAAGGGTAAGATATTACTCTAGTCTGGGTTATATGAAACAATCCGGTATCAGCGATTCTTACGATTACGAACAGTACAACGCGATTGTCAATACAGATGCTTACCTGCTGAAAGACAAGAGCCTGAGATTCACGCTGAACCTAAATGGCGTGATGGCCAAAAAGAAGCAACCACAGGGGGGTGACGGCATCTTCAACTCTGTCTTGATTGAAGGAAACGAAATGCACAGAATACCACAAAACTGGACAACCGGTCTGGAAAGAGCCGGAGGGTTGGACGCGCGCTTGCGTACCGGATTCAACAATACGGATGACTACCGGCTACAGTCGAACATCGGTTTAAAATGGAGTTTACCATGGGTAGAGGGATTATCTGTCAGCGGTAGTGTCAACTTCAATTACAGTAACTCGATGAACAAAAGCTTTAGTCACCCGGAAGTCGGCGTATACTCCAGCCCTTATGCAACACAGGAAAACAGTTATAACCCGAATGATGCCAATTTATCTCAAACATGGGACAACTACTCACTGACGACAGGTATCCTGCAAGCAGATTACAACCGGTCTTTCGGCAAACATAATCTGACTGCCATGATCAACTATACGAGTCAAAAGCGCAGAACAAACTCGACCATGGCAAAGAAATATGGCTACCCAAGCATTTATAATCCGCAGATAGAGGCCGGAGCGACAATGCAGGAAATGAAAGGGACAGAAGGACTATGGGGATCGGCATCCTATGTTGGGCGTATCACTTACGACTACGACAGCAAATATCTGCTACAATTAAGTGCCAATTACAACGGTTCGTTATGCTACCATCCGGATAAACGCTGGGGATTTTTCTATGCAGCATCTGCCGGTTGGGTGTTGACGGAAGAAGAGTTCATCAAAGACATTATCGATAAAGACTGGATCAGCATGTTTAAGATTCGAGGCGGTTACGGAGTTGTAGGCCAGGAGCTGGCAAGCCCGTTCAGCTATATGAATCAATACGGACTATCCAAAAACGATAGCAAAGCAAACAATATCCTCCTGGGAGAAAACATGAATTCCAATTCGGTTTGGACTGAAACAAATGTTTCCAGCAACCTTACCTGGGGTGAATCGCAACAAATCAGTGGTGGTGTCGACTTCGGATTCTTTAAAGACCGTTTGACAGGCTCGTTCGATACTTATCTGTATCTGAATAAAGGGGAAGAAATAGACATGAATCCAGAAATAACCTATACACCTATTTTAGGTCTGCCCAATACGCCCAAAATGAATGCACCTTATGTAACCAATCACAAAGGCGGTGTTGAATTTTCTTTAAATTGGAGCGATCGCATCGGCGATTTTACCTATAGAATCGGTGGAAACTATACCTATTGGGAACAAGTGGCGGTAAGGCACGCCAAACAATCGGAAAGCTACTATTATCCCAACTTAAACGATCTGGGTAAGAACAATGTACAAGATACATACTCGCAATCCTGGAAAACAAATGGTTTGTTTACCTCATATCAGGACATGTATAATTCATATATGCACTTCGGACGCAACCACGCATTAGGAACCTTCCGTATGCTGGATATCAATGGTGACGGTGTGTTAAATGGCGGCGACCAGGTAATAGAAGAAAGAGGGGGTATAGTTCCTCAATCTCTTTACGGAATCACATTAGGAGTGGGTTGGAAAGATTTTAGTTTTGAAGTATTCTTTCAGGGAGCAGGCAATGTGACAGGTGATGTCACTTCACCGGCCCGTTCACAACAGGACTACTACTGGCATTATGGCAAATACCTGTATCCGGAATCATATACCCCAAGTAATCCTATTACCAATAAACTTCCATTGCCTACCAACTCGACTTATGGCTGGGGATACAATTATGTCGATGCCTGGGTATACGACGCTTCTTATCTGAAACTGAAAAACATCAGTGTCAGCTACGACCTGAAACGCCGGGTTCTCAAAAACATAAGCTATATCAAAGGCTTGCAGGTTAATTTTGTAGCCAATAATGTCTGCACCTGGGTAAAGAAAGGAAATCCGTTCCACAATTTAACCGACCCTGAATACTTGCCGGCTAACTCTATCTGGGGAGGCAACAAACTGGGTAGTTATCCTACACAACGTTCATTCACACTGAGCGCAACATTAACATTGTAATCACATTATAACATAAGAAAAATGAAGAAATTAAATATATTAGCGTTATGCACTGCGGTTTGTCTCTCCAGTTGTGACCCGCTGGGAATCGAACCGACCACCAGTGTATTCGAAGATCAATTCTGGGCAAACGCACAGTTATCGCGTACTTTCGTCAATCAATTCTATTTATGGGGGCCTGCCGGAGCTAACCAGGCATTCCAGGCCGAGCAATGGTCGGACAATGCATGTGGTAATATAGACCGCGACCAGAATACATTCCGTCAATACGACTATAACGGCAGACGGTATGACGAAATGAACAGTGCTGGTATAGTCGGAGCCCCCTGGGGGGATGGATACAAACGGATACGTCAAACGAATCTGGCCATCGAGCGCATTCCGGAAGTACCCAACATCACTGAAGAAGAATCAAGTCAGCTATTAGCAGAAAGTTATGCATTTCGTGCCCTGTACTATGCCGATATGGAAAGATATTGGGGTATCATGCCGATCATCACCAATACAATGACTATCTTCGATGAAACAATGCTTCCTCAAAACAGTCGTGAAGAGGTATTCGATCAAATCCTAAGCGATTATGACAAAGCTTTGGAGTTATTCAAAAAAGCATCGGTTAAACCGACTCTGGGTTTGCTTAATGAAAATGCTGTACAGGTACTGAAATCACGCAGTGCATTAGCTGCAGCCTGTGCGGCCGAAGCATCAGCCAAAGGACTATATGATCAGTTGGCCGGTTCTGTCGAAAGCAAAACACTTTATAAGTTCACGAAAGATGCCGGGCATTATTATCAAATGGCTTATGAAGCAGCTAAATCAGTGATAGGCAAATATGAGTTGGAATCCGATTATGCCAAGCTGTTTAACACATCCAACGGTCATACGTCGGTAGAATCTATCTGGCCCGTCATGTTCAACGAATCAAACAGGTCAGGTTTCAACCCCGGCTATTACTCACATCCGGTTTCCTGGGCTAAAATGTACGGAGGTACAACCGACTTCAATCCGGACTGGGATGGTGGACGCGGAGGTGCATACCCAACTCAGGACCTGGTAGATTGCTACTACCAGAAAGATAAAGCGACCGGCAAATGGATGCAATGGTGGAAAACAACCCAGTCGAAAGAACTCGGGCTAACCCAAAATGACCAGGGACAATTCACCGCAACCAGCGAAAACTACCTCGATATGTATACCGACCGGGACAAACGTTTTTATGCAACTATCCTCCACGACAGCACCTACTATGCCGGTGCCGAGCATGAAAGATACCTGATCCGTACCTGGATCGACTTTTCGGAACCGACTAAATCGGAGAAATACAGTTCTTTGGGAACCTATTTCAAACACACTGAAAAGTTAGACATCACCGGAGGAGCCCAATCAACGGTTACAAGCTATTATGCCGCTAAATATACTATCGGACGTTTCAACGAAAACGGAACTGTCAACGGCACACAGTCACCCTCCTGCTATTTTATGGTCCGTTATGCGGAAGCATTATTGAATTATGCCGAAGCTGCTTATAAACTGGGAGGTAAAGAAAATGAAACGTTAGATGCTATCAATCAGATTCGTAACCGTGCAGGTCTCGATAACTTCGAGGCATCGGTAGTAGGTCACGACCTGTGGGAAGAATACAAATTACAACGCCGTATCGAGTTTGCATTCGAAGTGCCCGGGCACCGCTACTTCGACCTGCTCAGGTGGGGAGAGTCGGAAGGTAAAACTGTTATCGACGAATTAAACAAAAACTCCAGAGGTATGTTTATTTTCCGTAAAGGAATTGAAAGTGAAGAAGTAGGCCTTAACGGATACTTGGCACCCAAAAGTGACCCTAAATACTTTACTCCTTATTTCTACGTTCGCACGATTGATCAAAGTGTATATTATGATCGTAAATTCGATGATGCCGTATTCTACAAACTACCTTTTTCACGCTCCACTTTGGAAGTGAATCGCAATTTTGTTCAAAATCCGGGATGGGAAAACAGAAGCTATCAATAATTATTTAAAAAGATAATAAAGTCATGAAAATCAAAAGTATATTATTCGCAATAACATTAGCTATAACGGCTCTTTACGGCTGTCAAAGCGGAATTGTCTGGGATGAAGTACCCGAGTCGGTATATTCGGAACTGGACATGGGAACCGGTTTAGTAAGAAATCGTCCCCGGGAACTTTTTGTAAATAAAGTATGGCAGATCAACCATAATGATGGCAAAGGACAGTGGTTGGAAAATTATATTGCCCGGTCACTACTCAATTCTTTCGAAAACGGAATGGAATATGTAAACAATACCGGATCTAATATCACGATTTTAGATAAAACATTGGCTCCGGGAGAGAAAATGACGGTAAAAAACACATTGGAAATTGTAGATGACAGTTCCGCACCGGAAGGGAAAAAATATATTGCTCATATATTTTCTTTCGATAAAGTGGGTTATCACACCCCTAATAAAGGGCATGCTTTTATCCAATCTGCATTCGACAACGAAACAATAAAACCATACGGTTATTTCGAAAAAATAGAAAGTGATGCAAAGAGTGCAAAAGAAGATATGTATCGCTATGTCGTTATGCCTGTAAAACAAAACGAGATGGTTCTGGAGTTTATAATGAAAGACATTTATGCTTGCAGAGTAGATCCCGTTAACGGAGCGCCTAATCTGGGAACTCCGGGCGATTATACAAAACCACAGCAATATATGGTAACCAACATAGCTATCCGACCGGAAGGTGCGCCTGAGTACAAACGTTTATACGAGGTTCAGGTACATTTACTGGAAGTTACAGCCGAAGAAGCGAAAGAAAAGACTTCATATTCGTTGTAAGAAGTCGAAATAACAAAAAAGAAAGTAGTGAAGAGTAAAAACTCTCACTACTTTCTCTTCTTTTCTATTCTCTATCTTATTATTTTCAAATAACAATATGAAATACATCTTAATTCTATTAGCCGTTTTCCTCAGGTTTTCTGATGTTTTTGCACAGGAAAAACATTCCCCATACTTATTTCCGGAATTTACAGATTCATATATTTACTATAAAGACGGAAGAGTTTTCCTGGTTCCCGTTAATTACGACCTGTTTGACAACAAATTTGTGTTTATCGATAAAGACAACGAAAAGAAGGAATTCGCAGATCCGGAAAAGATCGTTTCTATAAAGGCAGGCACCCGAACATTTATTCCAATTTATGGAAAGGAAGTGGCAGAAGTCATACAAACCGAACCACGCATATTAGTCCGATACACCGGAAACAAACGCATCAAAAAAGATCTTACTTTCGGCGGAAAAACCGAAACAGCTTCTGTCGATAGCTATTCCAATCTTATCTATGGAACGGGAGAGAACGAAAAGAATACGGTTCTTGTTAAAATAGATTTTCAGTTTTATGTCGAAATAAACAAACGATTGAAACAATTTTCAACAGAGAAACAATTCCTGAAACTCTTCTCTAAACACAAGGTACAACTCAAAAAATATATTGATGGTCATAAGATAGATTTCGAGACTATTGGCGAAGTCAGAGAGTTATGCAACTATGCTCTATCTTTGAACTGAAAAGAGGTGGCTTCCTTCAACAGGGCCACCTCTCCTATTTTACAATTATCACTTATTTCTTTTGAATAACCATCAACTTTCCATTGTCAGTACCATAGAGAGCAACTGTATTCACTGGTTTTGTCAGCCCTTCCGCCTGAAAACGAACCACCTTGTTCAATGCATCCAAAAACTCCTGCTCACCTTTCATGTCAGGACAAGCCATCCGGGTAGTAGCCACCTGCGGAAACTTGATGATGTTTTTCTGTGCATCCGTATACTCGATGTTACCGTTCATTCGGTTACAGCCGGCATTACCGGACAGATGTTTACGGGCAACATCGATCACAATTAATTGTTTGCTGTCTGCCGGGTCCAGTCTCTTCCCGTTCAGTTCAACCACACTCCATTCACCGTCGAGATCGGAAAATGTGGCAACCACCGCTTTCTGAGATTTACAGGAAGCAAATACGGCAATACCTACCACAGCCAGACAGAGAAATAAATACTTCTTCATCTCTGATTAGTTTTTAGACAAAACAAACAAAACATTACCGGATCCATCAACCAGCATCATTTCGCTTTCAGAGTTGCCGGCTTTTACAGCTTTCACATCTCCTATTGCTTTAAAGATAGCATCTTCTGTCGACATATCCGGACAGGCCATCATCGTTGCGGCAGCCGGAGCGATCGTAATGGAAGATACATCGTTGTCATCCAATGTTACGGAGGTGTTGAACATATTGCAACCGCCATTACCATGCAGTTTATTCTGCGCCATATCAAATTCCATATATGGAGGTAATCCTTCTTTCAAGATCTTTTCGCCTTTTACCTCAATTACATTCCATTTACCTTCCAGTTTCTTAGCGTCTGTTTTGGCTTCAGAACAAGAAATCATCATCCCCAATACCATCGGGAGCATTAATACATAAAAAATTACTCTTTTCATAATCTATACTATTTGTTATATCACTTACAGGAATAAGACGTCAAATACGTCCAAATTGTTTCGCAAAAGTAAGCTATTTAGTCAACATTAACAAATGGATACAAATCATGCGAATGTACCACTTTATATTTTCCGTAAGTTTGCAGTTTTATGGATAAACAATAAAAGAGGATATAATGAAGGGATTCAACATTGCACCTATTTTGATCTTATTATTCATACTAGGTCTCTCCTGTAAAAACACACCCGAACAAACCGAAGAAGAAGTCGACAGCGAATGGATCGACAGCCAGCAACGCGTCTATCAATATGGCGTATGTATAGATACACTGGACGTGAAAGACTATAAGATGAAGAACGGCGACAACCCGGCTTCTATTTTTTCCAGCCTGGGCTTTTCTGCTTTGATGGCTGACAGTATCAGCCGGTCGTCTGTTGAAGTTCTCGACCCGACCAAACTACAGGCGGGTATGCATTACTACACATTCACAATGCAGGACAGTACGGCACAGATCCGTTACATCGCTTTCGCCAAGTCGCGGACAGATTACGCTGTGATCGACCTTACCGGCGACACCATACGCGCTTACGAATTTAATAAACCGATCACCTTAAAAAGGCACTACGTGGAAGGCACGCTGAATTCCTCTCTATGGAACGTTCTCCAGTCGAATGGTGTGAATCCTTTACTGGCAATCAATATAGCCGATGTCTTTGCCTGGCAGATAGATTTCTATGACGTAAAAGAGGGTGATTCGTTCCGTGTACTGTACGACATTGCTTATATCGATGACACGACTGCATTAAATATAAACAGCATCCAGGGAGCTGTATTCAACCACCAGGGGAAAGACTTCGTTGCCATTCCTTTTACCCAGGACAGCGTATTCGAATATTTCGATCAGGATGGGAACAGTTTACGCAAAGCTTTCCTGAAAGCACCGTTAGATATATTCCGCATAACTTCACGCTTCACCAATGCTCGTTTCCACCCGATATTGAAACGTTACCGTGCGCATCATGGGGTCGATTATGCAGCTCCTGTCGGAACACCGGTAAAAAGTATCGGAGCCGGAACGGTTATTGCCAAAGGCTATCAGAACGGTGGCGGGAATTTCCTGAAAGTAAAGCATAACTCGGTATATACTACCACTTATATGCACCTGAGCAAATTTGCCAAGGGTATACAGGTCGGAAGTCATGTACAACAAGGGGAAGTGATCGCTTACGTAGGTTCTACCGGATTATCGACAGGTCCTCACCTGGACTTCCGTGTACACAAAAACGGTGAGCCAATCAATCCACTGAATATGGAAGCTCCTCCTTCACTACCGGTCAAACCTGAACTACGCGATAGCTTTATGATTGTAAAACAACAGGTGTTTGCCGAACTGGACAGTCTGCGGATGCCTGCCCGGAGGTAAAGCGATGCTTGTCGGTTTCAGCTTCGATAACTATTGTTTTTAATCAGAATTATGTTACATTTGTGAACATGATAAATTCAGTGGCTTATGAAATTTCTTGGTAATATCATTTGGTTAATTTTCGGAGGACTGGTTACCAGTATCGAGTATCTGATCTCAAGCCTGTTATTAATGGTCACCATCATTGGTATACCGTTCGGGCTACAGACGTTAAAACTGGCTTTACTGGCCTTATGGCCCTTCGGTAGCACAGTCACGGACAACGGTAACTCCGGAGGCTGCCTTTGCATCATTATGAACATACTTTGGATCATATTGGGAGGTTTCTGGATCTGCCTGACTCATTTGGGATTCGGTCTTTTATTGTGCATCACGATAATCGGGATACCCTGGGGAAGACAGCATTTCAAGATGGCAGCTCTTGCACTGACTCCATTCGGTAAGAATATTAATTAATCCAATACTGGATAACTTTGCCGGGCTTCGGCCCGGCTGCAAGCATTAAAATGCCACCACTCGTAAGGGATCGTACGAAATCCGGCATTCATCATTATCCGACGGAGTAAACGCCGGTTATCAAACTCTTCACGGGTTATCTTTTCAGAGGCCAGCAAAACTTCTTCATTGTTGGTGTGGGCCTCTTCCCCAAAGAAATCAAAAGGACTTCCCATAGGCAAAGGCTGGCCTGTTTTATCCAGGATGGTGACATCCACTGCCATTCCGTAATTATGCAACCCTCCGCCGTTGGAAGGATTACTCACATAATTTACTTTATCAGTACCACGAACCAGACTCCACATCTTCCGTTGCACAGACATCGGACGGGCGGCATCATATACCACCAGCGTAAGCTCCGGGTGTTCTTTCTTAAGCAAATGTTGAGCTACAACCAATTTTTTGGCAGCATCGGGATGCAACCAGGCACGGGTAATACCGGAATAAACCGCTTCCCCTATAAAATTATCGGAAGTTGCATAAACGAGCTGCACACAAATAGTCGAATCCCATGCGGATACATCCACCATCCCTTTATTTTGCAGCCAGATATCCAGCTCTTCTGCCTTGCCATGCAAACAAGAAAGCAGCAACAGAAATAAAAAGATATGCCGGACTTGTCTCATATACCCCCTCCTTAGTCGATAGAGATTTGTTCTACTTCTATCGGATTATTCAAAAAGACAGAGGCAGTATCCGAAAACTTCCCGGCCGATTCTGTGGTCAGAAAGCGACATTCACCATGACGGGTCAACTTCCGATCCATTTCAGGATGTCTTTTCAGATAATCAATCAGGCTCACCGCTACGTATTCTCCTTGTGCGAAGACAGTGATCTCAGAGGGCAGATATTGTTTGATCTTACCGATCAATAATGGGTAATGCGTGCACCCCAATACCAGCGTATCAATCTGTGAGTCGAGAGACAGGATATGATCCAAATGTTTTTTCACAAAGTAATCGGCACCTGGAGAATCAAACTCGTTATTCTCAACCAGGGGAGCCCACATCGGGCAGGCTTCGCCGGTTACTTTTATATGAGGAAACATCTTCTCTATTTCAAGCGAATAAGATCGGGAAGAGATGGTGCCTGCAGTTCCCAGTATCCCGATATGCTTCGTTAAACTGACCCGGTCCATCATTTCCACTGTCGGACGTATTACGCCCAGTACACGGCGTGTGGGATCGACCACCGGCAGGTCACGTTGCTGAATAGTACGCAAAGCCTTTGCAGAAGCCGTATTACAGGCCAGGATAACCAGTTGGCAGCCTTCAGCGAACAACTTCATCACTGCCTGACGCGTAAAGCGGTATACCACCTCGAACGAACGCGGCCCATAAGGAGCCCGGGCATTGTCTCCCAGGTAAATATAATCGTAGTCAGGCATTGCCTCACGGATCTTGTCAAATACAGTCAGTCCGCCATAGCCGGAATCAAAAACTCCGATCGGACCCGGTTGTTGTGAAAACATATTCTTCCTTCTTTTATAACACAACAAAGGATGCCCTTCATAGAAAGGCATCCTTTGTTGTATCGTACTTTTGATTGTATTATTTCAAACCTAATTTAGCTTTTACAAACGGAGTAGCATCGATTGCTGAGCTACCAGTGTAAAGCACCATACCTGGGTTAGAATCGAGGATATAAGCATAACCTTTTTCATCACCAACAGCTTTGATTGCATTTCTTACTTTGTCCTGGATCGGTGTAAACAACTCCTGCTGTTTTTTATCCATATCCTGACGAGCTACCTGAGTGAAGTTCTGAACTCTTTGTTCGATATCTGAAAGTTCCTGCATTCTTCTCAACTTGATATTTTCAGTCAATGAATCCTGTTGAGCGATATAGTCAGCATATTTCTTTTCGTATTCATCCTGCATAGTCTTCATTTCACCCATGTACTTGTCGTTCATCTGTTTCAAAGTTTCCTGCATAGCAGTTACTTCAGGCATTAAAGGAATAAGTTCGTTTGTATTAACAATTGCCACTTTCATGTCCTGAGCAAAAACTCCTAACGGGAGGATCATCAACAATAAAATAATCAGTTTCTTCATTTTCTATAAAATATTACTTGTTATTAATCAATCAATTTTTTTGTGCATAAAGCGCACAAATGTAAGCATTTATTTTGAATATCCTAACTTTAACAGCACTTCATTGCTGATATCGATCTTTGGAGATGCAAAAATAATACTCATAGCTGAAGCACGGTCAACAACAAGTTGATATCCCTTGTCTTCCGATATTTCCTTCACTGCATTATAAATTTCATCCTGTATTGGTTTCATCAAGCTTTCACGCTTTTTGAACAATTCACCTTCAGGTCCGAAATAAGTACGTTTCAGGTCTTGCGCTTCCTGTTCCTTCTTCACGATTTCTTCTTCACGCTTCGTCTTCATTTCAGCTGAAAGGAATACCAAATCACTCTGATAGGTCTTATACATATTTTGCGCCTCCTGCTGTATTGCTTCCACCTCATTCTGCCATTTCTTTGACACCTGGCTTAATTGTTCGTTTGTCATTTCATAAGCCGGAATATTCTTCAGGATATATTCCATATCTATCAATGCAAACTTTTGCGCCATCCCGGCAAAAGAGCAAAGGAGCATCATACAACTCAAAACAATAATCTTCTTCATACGCTTTCTTTTTATAGTTTCACTCTCTGACTACAAATATAGCGGAGGGTTTACTTTGTTCCAATGAATTATGGTTAACGCTTAATGCTGAATTGTTAATTTTCAATTAATCTACCGCTTACAATTAGAACTCTTGTCCAATGATGAAGTGGAAATTGCTACCACCTGCACTACGAGATCCATCTACTTTGTCGAAACCATATGCCCAGTCGATACCCATCAAACCGATCATCGGAAGGAAGATACGTACACCGACGCCGGCAGAACGTTTCAGGTCGAACGGATTAAAGCTCTTCAAATCTTTCCAAGCGTTACCGGCTTCAACAAATACAAGACCGTAGATAGTAGAAGACGGTTCCAACAGGAACGGATAACGTAACTCCATGGCCAGACGGGAGTAAGCATAACCATACGAGTTATAACCTCCGTTACCGGCGATACTTCCGTTTTCGTAACCTCTCAAACCGATAGTTTCAGTTGCATAGGTACTGGAGTATCCACTCATACCGTCACCACCCATATAGAAGGTTTCGAAGGGAGAACGTTTGTGTTTGTTGTAAGATCCCAAGAATCCGTATTCAACACGAGTCATCAATACCGGTGTACGCTTTACTGACATAGGAGCCAGCGGAGAGAACAACTTCGCTTTGAACTTCCATTTATGGTATTCGATAAACTTGAACTTGCTTTCGTCATTGTCGCTCATGTTAGCATAATCCTTGCCATCCCACAATGAGTAAGGAGGAGTTGCACTAACTGAGAAAGAGAACTGCGAACCACGACGAGTATACAACGGGTTGTCGATAGAGTTACGCTGTAACATCAACTCCAGGTTTACGTTGTGACAAGTTCCGTTCTGAACCAGAAAGTATGCCCAGTCGTGCATGATATACATCTGATAGTTCAGCGTTGCCATAAACTGGAAGTAGTCGTCCGGCCAAGTCAAACGCTTACCGTAACCGGCAGAAAGACCGAACATCATGATCGATTTATCCGGGTCGTATGCCAGTTCATAATTATTATTATAGTAGTTGTTATAATAACCACCGTAGCCACCATACATACCACCATAGTTGTAACCGGGATAATAACCGCCATAGTTAGCCATGCTGTTATTATAGTAATTACTGCTAATGTCAGTCTGTTTGGAGAAATAAGCACTTACAGAAAGTGTATTCGGACGTCTTCCGCCGAACCACGGGTCCATAAATGAAATACTGTATGCCTGGTAGTAGCGTCCGTTGGTCTGGCCACTCAATGTCAGAGTCTGGCCTTCACCCTGTGGGATAATACCTTTATATGTCTTCGGGTTCAAGAAGTTCTTCATGGAGAAGTTGGTAAACTTCAAACTCAATTTACCGATCACACCCGTTTGTCCCCAACCGGCCGAGAACTCGATCTGGTCGTTGGCCTTCGATGTCAGGTTATACTGGATATCCACTGTTCCGTTCTCCGGATCAGGCAGTGGTTTCGGGTCCATGTTTTCCGGGTCGAAGTGTCCCATCTGGGCTATTTCACGAACAGAACGCATCAGGTCTTCACGACTGAATAACATACCCGGTTTGGTACGAAGCTCACGACGTACGATATCTTCATACAAACGGTCGTTACCATTGATAATAACACGGTTGATAGTTGCCTGCGGGCCTTCCTGAATACGTACTTCCAATGAGATAGAGTCGTTATCCACATCCACTTCCACCGGGTCGGCGCTAAAGAAGATGTAACCATTGTTATAATATACATTGGATACGGCATCTTCATCCAGCGACAGACGCTCGTTCAATTTCTTCTGGTTATAAACTTCGCCAGGTTTCATACCCAGAATTGCTTCCAGATAATCCGAAGCATACTGCGTATTACCAACGAAGCGAATATCTTTCAGGTAATATTTGTCACCTTCTTCCAACTTCAGGAAGATGTCGACTTTCTTATCATTGTAGTTAACGACACTGTCGGACAACAAGACTGCGTCACGATAACCGTGTTCGTTATACTTGGCTATGATGTTAGCCTTGTCTTTTTCATATTCTTCGGTCGTAAATTTCTTGGTGCTGAATGCTTCCAGGATACTAGTCTTCCAGTCGTTCGGAAGACTGAACTTTTCGTTGGTCTTCTTCATCGCTTTCTTCAGGTCCCGTGCTGATAAAGCCTCATTCCCTTCAAAATAGATACGGTGGATCTTGGTCTTTTCATTCTTGTCGATATTGATATCTACGATCACCTCGCCTTCATGGGCCAGGTCGTCGCGCTGAACGATATCCACATCCACATTCTTAAATCCTTTTCCATCGAAGAACTTCTGGATAACGATCTTCGCACGGTCCATCAGGTTCGGAGTAACCTGGAACCCCTTCTTCAAGCCCAACTTGGCTTCAAGGTCTTCCCTTTCCCCTTTCTTGATTCCATGATAATTTACTTCCGATATACGGGGACGTTGCTTCAACTGGATTTCCAGCCAGACTTCGTCACCTTCAATCTTGGTTGCCAGGATTTTTACATCCGAAAACAATCCGTGTTTCCAAAAACGCTTCACCGCTGTTGTAATCTCGTCTCCGGGGATAGTGACCATGTCACCGACCGATAGTCCCGAAAAACCGATTAACACGAAATCATCATAATTCTTAATACCCGTTACCTTAATGTCGGCAATCTTATACCGTTTGGGAAACGAATAATTAATGACCGGCACTTCTGCCGGTGCTTCAACCTTGGTAGTGTCACTTTCCTGGGCAAATGCTCCGCAGGCAAAACCTAGGAAAATAAAAAACAGCACTATTCTTTTGTACATATAACAGCTATTGTTTATAAGATTAATTGCTCACTTGTTTTACCGAAACGACGTTCGCGTTGCTGGTAATACAATATAGCTTCATACAACTCTTCTTCTCTGAATGCCGGCCAATACACATCGGTAAAGAAGAATTCCGCATAAGACGCCTGCCACAGCAGGAAGTTACTGATGCGTTTTTCTCCACCGGTCCTGATCAATAGATCCGGATCGGGAATGCCTTTAGTCGTTAGGTGGTCCGAGACAACTGCCTCGGTTATATCGTTGGGGTTTATTTTCTTTTCCAACACTTGAACAGCAAGCTGTCTGACAGCTTCCGTTATCTCCCAGCGGGAAGAATAACTGAGAGCCAATACGAGCGTGGTACCTGTATTGGCTGATGTTTGTTTTATACAATCCAGCAAAGTGGCATGTGCATCTTCAGGCAGACGGTCCAAGTTACCGATAGCCATCAGACGGACATTATTTTTCATCAGATCCGGCGTTTCACGATGGATGGCCGACACCAGCAAGCTCATCAGAGCTTTTACTTCTGCTTCCGGACGATTCCAGTTTTCTGTTGAAAAGGTGTACACTGTAAGGTACTTCAGTCCAATAGCCGTTGCCGCCTCAACTACTTTACGTACGGAGACAACGCCTTCCTGGTGTCCATAGCTCCGGTCTTTCCCCTGCGCTTTGGCCCAACGTCCGTTTCCATCCATAATAATCGCCACATGTTGCGGCAAGCGATTTTTGTCTATTTCCTCAATCAATGACATAGTGTTTTCAGTATCTAAACGTACTGTTGCTGTTTATACTATTACATGGCCTGTTACGCGGACCGAAGTCCCAGGTAACAGATAGCAGTAAAAATGAATACCAATCTTTGTTCTTCAAGAAACTGCCACCGGTCTGATAGGGATTATCCAATATTGCATTGCTATCGTCCGTCACATCGAAATTATCTCCGAATAACTTACGGAACGAGAACTCGCAACCCAGGTTGATCCTGTTCTTGACCTTATATTTCACTCCTACCCCTAATGGGATATTCGGTCCGAAAAACATCTTATTCCCTGTACCCACCGTGACACCCAGTCCCAGGAGAACATACGGAGTAAAACGCTTCGCTCCTGCATAAGCAAATTTATCACTGTACGGCATGAAGTTGAACTCCATCTGACCGCCCAGCTCTATCAGGCTACGGCTGAACGATGCTTGCGCATTGTCCGGAAAAACATTTTCCAGTCCTTCCGTATTACCCGATACCTGCCCCCACATCAGATTGCTTTTAAAGGCCCATCTGAAGTTAGGATTATAACGGAACACAACCCCTACCGCGGGGTTCATCCCTTTGAAGAAAGCATTCTTGTTGGCATCCCCCATATAGAAGGCGCCTCCTGCCATCCCGCCTATTTCATATTTATATTCCTGTGCATGGAGACCAATAAATGAGCCGGCCAGCAGTATCAGTATAAGAATCCGTTGAAAAAAAGTTGAAGTCATAAACAATGCTATTATATTACTACACTTCTTTTTCTAACGTCAAATTCTTCCTAAAATTATACTTTCCTCCACGAACTTTATCAATCCTTAAAACCTAAACGGTTTATACGTCCCTTCCAGATCTGATCCAGATCATTTGCACTATTGTTCTCCTTACCGCCGAAAATCAGCATAAATTTCTCTTTATCCACCAACACAGAAGCAAAACCTCTGGCCTTATAATTTTCCGGCATAACAGCTAATGTATCCGACAATGTCCACGACACACCACCATCTATAGAGAAATAAATATCTTTCAAAGCCTTATTCGATTCGTCGATACCGCCGACCATACAGAACTTATCATCGTAAGCAGAAAGCATAACCCCTTCTCTCTTATCGAAATAATCCGACTCCATATCGGTTAACAGCACCCATGAAGCACCGGTCATCGTACTCCAGGCTGCATTCAGCAGTTTGCCGTCTTTATCTTTACCGGCAACGACCGTAAGGCTTTCGCGGAACATATTCAGGCTCGACAAAGAACCGAAACCGCTCACAGGGAAACCGGCCGGAACAACACCACCTGTCGTCCATTTCTGATCCTTATCCATTATGGCGTAGTTCAATGTACCGTTATTATCGACAATAGTAGCCAAAGCCGACGGTTGATTCAAACCACCGCTTTTTATTGCACCCAATACCGTTTTAACTGACGGACCCTGGTCAACCTGCGTCCACTTCTGTCCGTCAACCGACTGATAAAGTGCGCCTTTCGTTGTAGGCACATACAAAGCATCTTCATATTCGGTCATCTGCGACAAACGAACTTCACCGGCAGGCAGACCTTCCAACGAAAGCTCTGTCCAGCTTCTTCCATCCGACACGGAAGAACTCTTCAAGGAGTATCCCTTGCTGGCATCAGCTGCTTGCATGTACATATAATAGTACTCGTCATTTTCCGATCCCCAGGCAACCACTTTCTGTTCCTTTACAGGGAAACCGAATACATTATCTGCATACAGATCCCACGACATAGAGTCGGGCACCACCTGATGCACATTCACCTGAGCGATATACGTTTTCTTGGCAATCCCGTCATAAGCGGCAGTCACCATCTTTACGGGTTTAGAGAAATCCAAAGAGTCTGTCAAATTCCAGTAATAGGTAGAATCGGGCAAGGCGTCCTGGGTTACTTCGATAGAAGCCATCCCGTTAGCATACGTTACCGTACAAACTACTTTTTCTATTACAGTTCCAAAAGGCAGGGAATCCGGATTAAAAATACGTCCGTTCACCTGGTCGATCACAAACTTCACTGTATCCAGCTTGCCACCAAGAATCGAATCATGCTTTACTGTAAAAGAAGTAATCTGACAATCCTTTGGTAACTCATACTCATTATCGTCCGATCCCAGACAGGAAGACAATAACAATGCAATACATCCCGCTACAAATAGTACTATTCTATTTTTCATCCAAAAATAAGTTTGTTGCATATAAAGCCACAAAAGTAGAAACATTTTTTGCTTTATACCCAATATCGGCTAATATTTATAATATTTTAGTTCCGTTAAACTACTTCGCTCACTGATTTTTCCGTGAAAAAACAGATATTACATGATCCTGACGTTTAATCACCTCCGTTAACGACAAAGAAGGAGCCAGATTTATATCCGGTGCCTTTACGCCCGCTTCCAGAAAAACCGGAGCTGTTTCGACAAACATCTTATCCCAGAGATCTTCCTGTAAAAAATGTCCAAGAAGAGTAGCACCACCCTCAACCATCAGGGAATTCAGTTTACGGGTATACAATTCATGCAAGACTTGCGGCAGGACAGGTTGTAAAAAATCAATCTTTACATACTCCACATTTTCGCTGCCCACCGCATCTTCAGCCGTAAAGACCAATGTCTTGACCGTCCCGTCGAATAAATGATTACCGGAAGGGATACGCAATGTCCTGTCGAGTACGACCCTTACAGGCGACTTTCCCGCCCAATGCCGTACCGTCAACGACGGATTATCCAACAAGGCCGTCTGTGTACCCACCATAATGGCCGCCACATTGGCACGCATACAGTGTACCCTGCGAAGCATCTCTGCCGACGAAAGAACGACTGCCGGAGTGGAATTGTCCGTCCGTACCCGATCCATAAAACCGTCGGCACTCTGCGCCCATTTCAGATAGACGTAAGGGCGTCCCAGTTGTTGGAAAGTCATAAAATCGCGGTTCAACTCCCGGGCTTCCTGCTCCATCACCCCGGTCACCACCTCTACTCCGGCCTCCCGTAGTATCCTTACCCCTCTTCCCGACACCTTAGGGAAAGGATCCAGACACCCTATCACAACACGTGGAATCTGCTTTCTTATGATCAATTCCGCACAAGGAGGCGTCTTCCCGTAATGGGAACAAGGCTCCAGGCTAACGTACATCGTAGACTCTTTCAACAAAGACTCATCCTTTACCGAAGCGATCGCGTTCACCTCGGCATGCGCTTCGCCGCACTTCCTGTGATACCCTTCCCCGATAATTTTACCTTGGTGCACGACCACGGCTCCCACCATCGGATTAGGCGCCACATTTCCTGCTCCACCCCGGGCCAGTGAAATACAACGAGCCATATATTTATTTTCAACCTCGACCATTTTCTTTGCTTATAAATGGTTTTTACATTACTTTTGCACTAAAATTAAATTATCATGACTGAGACCGTCGCTTATATACAAGACACGCTGAAAGACTATTATCCACTAAGTGAAATCAAGGCATTCACCCGCCTGATAATGGAACGTGTGTGCGATATTCAGCCACATCAATTCTTACTTTGCAAAGATAAAGAATTATCCGAGAAGGAAAAGTCGGAGATTCATAATATAGTAGAACGACTCACCAAATACGAACCGATCCAGTACATATTCGGTAAAACCGATTTCTACGGATTTGAGTTCGAGGTTAATCCTTCCGTATTGATCCCGCGTCCCGAAACCGAGGAGTTGGTCGAACTGATCGTCCGCGATTATCCTCAAAAGAAAGAACTGGATATACTAGATATAGGAACCGGTAGCGGCTGCATTGCCATTACTTTGAAGAAGTTGCTGAACAAGTCGCAAGTATATGCGCTCGACATTTCGGAAGAGGCTCTGAAAACAGCCAAACGGAATGCGGTACGCAACAGGGCTGTAATCACCTTCTTTCAAAAAGATATCCTGACCCCGTCAAAAACGGCTGATTCTATCGAAGAAGAGTTCGACATCATCGTCAGCAACCCTCCTTACGTCATGGAGAAGGAGAAAGCCGCCATGGACCCGAATGTACTCGACTATGAGCCTTCCCTGGCCCTGTTCGTCCCCAACGACAATCCGTTATTGTATTACCACCGCATCACTATGTTTGCAGAACAGAAGCTGAAAAAGAAAGGATATATCTACTTCGAGATCAACTCACAACTGGGAGAACAGACGGTCAACATGCTCCGCCTGATGGAATTCAAGAATGTCGAACTAATACAAGACTTGTCCGGAAAAGACCGTTTTGTGAAAGCACAGACATGGAACAGATAACGGAAGCCGAAATGCTGCGTCGTGCAGCCGCCTACTGCTCTACTGCCGAACGTTGCATACAAGACGTACAGAAGAAGATACAGGCGGCCGGCCTCACCTCTGAGGAAGGCGAGCGTATCATTGCCCGCCTGCTTCAGGAAAAGTTCATTGACGAAAGCCGGTTTTCCGGTTACTTCGTAAACGACAAGTTGCGTTTCAACAAATGGGGACGCATCAAGATCGCATACGAACTGCATAAGAAAAACATTCCTGCCTCCATCCGTTCGGAGGCGTTGGAAAGAATCGACGAAAAAGAATATGAAGGTATCCTCCTTGCCTTATTGAAAGCAAAGAAAAAGTCTGTCAAAGGGAAAGACGAAAGAGATATCTACACCAAACTCCTCCGCTTTGCCGCCGGCCGTGGTTTCGAAAGCCGTGAAGCAATACGTTGCCTGAAACAATTATTCAAAGGGAACGATTATGAGGAAGACTTTGAATAACCTGCTGAATCTTTTCTTTCCCAAGCTTTGCCTGTTATGTAACGACCCGCTTATGGGAGGTGAGGAACATTTCTGCCTCAAATGTCTGTGCGACCTGCCTCGTACCGGGTTCGACTATCTGAAAGAGAACCCCGCCACTCATTTATTCACCGGCAAAGTCTTTATCTGCCATGCGGCAGCTTTCCTGCATTACGAGCGGGGAGGGCACGTGCAACAGCTTATCCACGAACTGAAGTATAACGATAATAAGGAGATCGGTTTCCGGCTGGGACGCATGGCGGGACTGGACTACCGTCAATCTATCCTCTCCGACCTTCCCGATCTGATCCTCCCCGTACCGCTTCATTCCAAAAAGAAAAAGAAACGCGGATACAACCAGTCGGAATGGATCGCCCGGGGCATAAACAGCGTACTGAAACTACCGGTCGACACCTCCAGCCTATGCCGTATCCGGGCAAACGAAACACAGACAAAGAAACAGGTGTACGACCGTTGGCTGAATGTACAGGAAATCTTCATCGTCACCAACCCCGAAACCCTGAAAGGCAAACATATCTTACTGATAGACGATGTCATCACAACCGGCTCTACTCTCGGAGCCTGCGCCGAAGCGTTACTGACCGTACCGGGGGTACGGGTGAGCGTGCTGGCGGTGGCGATAGCGTAAAGAATGAGAAAAAACCGCAATAATTAAAGAATACATTGTTTTTATAGGTATATTTGAAGCAAATTGCGAGAACATCTCTCAAAACAAACAAGACAATGATTAATCTGATTGAATTCACTGTAGAGAATTTTTTATCTTTTAAAGATAAGAAAACATTAAGTATGGAAGCCTCCAATATCAAAGAGCTTCCCGATAATATATTGAAAACAGCCAATTACAAGCTACTTAAATCCGCAGCCATCTACGGAGCAAACTCCAGTGGAAAGAGTAATTTGATAAAGGCTTTAAAATTTATGCAAGATACAATCATGAACTCTTCAAAGCTCAATTCCACCGATAAACTAAATGTATCTCCTTTTATGTTGGCAAAAGAGAACCGCTCTCTTCCCTCTTATTTTGAGATATTATTTATCCAATGGGAAGAATACTATAGATACGGTTTTGAATTAGATAATGATAAAATCCATTCGGAGTGGCTATATACAGTTCCCAAAGGAGCAAAGAAAGAACAACCTCTTTTCCTTCGGGAAAATGAAAGCATTGGCATTTCGGACATCTTTTTAGAAGCAAAGGGATTGGAAGAGCGAACAAGAGACAATGGTCTTTTTCTCTCCGTTTGCGATCAATTCAATGTAAAGCGAGCAAAAGAAATTATTGAAAGTATAAACGATATTCGTATTTTATCTGGAGTGAATCATGATCCATTTAAAAGTATGACATCTGTATATCTAAAAAACGAATCAAAACTAACTAAAAAATTCTTCCAAGACCTGCAATTGGGATTTATTGATATAGACTTACTCAATGAAGAATATAATTGGCGAGATAAAGCTAATACTATTCATAATATATATGATATATCAGGCAATAAAATAGGTAAACATTCTTTCATCATTACAGAGAGTGAATCTGCAGGAACTAATAAAGTATTTGACATTGCTGGATTCATTTTATACACTTTACAATATGGTCTACCTCTTGTTATCGACGAACTTGATGCCAAACTACACCCTTTACTGACAAAGAAAATCATAGAGATGTTCCATTCTCCGGAAATAAACAAAAGAGGTGCCCAACTCATCTTTGCCACTCACGACACCAATCTGTTGGGTTGCGATTGTTTCCGGCGCGATCAGATATGGTTTACCGAGAAAGATGAGAAAGAGCAAACCGACCTATATTCGCTGGTCGAGTTCCGCGATCCGGACGGCACAAAAGTGCGTAATGACCGGAACTACGAGAAAGATTATATACAAGGACGCTATGGCGCCATTCCATTCATTGGTGATTTTTCAAATCTGATGAAATATGGCAAAGAGGATTGACATCAACAGTTTCCACAATCGTTTCGAACGAGACGGCTCACGGAATAAACGGGCAGTCGGCACCCGTAATCAGCGAGTTTACTTCCTCATTGTTTGTGAAGGACAGAAAACGGAACCTCATTATTTTTCTTCGTTCAACAACAGTCTTCCACCCTACACACTGGATATAGAAACACAAGGCGAAGGGTGCGATCCGTTGGGCGTTGTCAATGCAGCTATCGAGCTCAAAAAAAGCAGCCCTAAGCCTCTGAACAGTGTATGGGCTGTATTCGACAAAGACGACTTTCCTGCATCCCGGTTTCATCAGGCCATCGAAAAGGCAGAAAGAAACGGAATAAAGTGTGCCTGGTCGAACGAAGCGTTTGAACTGTGGTATGTGCTACACTTCCTCTATCGGAATACACCAATGTCTCGCACGGAATACCAGAAGTGCATCGAAAAAGAAATGAACCAGAAAATACTGGAGCAAGACGGTAAAAAAGGAAAATTCATCTATCGCAAAAATGCTAAAGATATGCATGATTTACTACTGAAATATGGCAACGAAGCGCAAGCGATAAAATGGGCGGAGAAACTTGCCGGAACATTCGACACAACAGAATATGTCAAACATAATCCCTGCACAATGGTCTTCCGCCTGGTGGACGAACTTAATAATCCGGGAAAAGTTTGAGCAAATAAATGCTTGCTTCACAAAAAAACTAAACTCTTTCTATATATACGAAAGCCCCGGCAGGAAATCCTGTCGGGGCTTTGTTTTGTCTGTTGTTGCTCTTCACAGAGATCGAACAGAAGAACTTTATTTCATTACTTTAGTATTAATATCTACCGCTTGTTCGCCTGTCGCAGGGTAATTGGGGTAAGGGCGGTTCGCGAACCGCCCCTACGACACGCGGTAAACAATTTAGAATTATTTGATTTTAAATAATTGCTTATTTTACGATTGCTTTTACAGCAGCTTCACCTTCTACAGCTACTACTACCACACCGGCAGGTGTAGAGATTGTAGCGTCGTCAGAAGAAAGAACTGTGTTAGCGATTGTCTGACCAAGTACGTTGCTGATAGTAACTTTCTTACCAGCAGCACCCTTGATTATTACCGCACCTTCTTTAGCAATTACGCTGATTGAAGATGTTGTGATATCTTCGTTAGCAACCGGATCACGCTTAACGTTTTCTTCGATACCGAATACATCACCGTTTTCGAAACCATTTTCTACAACCAACGTACCGTTGATCCATTTCAGGTAACCGTCGTTGTTTGCTGTTTCTTCAACTATTTCTGCATCTTCAGTCGGGAAATAGTTCTTCCACTGAGTCTGGATCTTGAATGTCTTAGCATCGTTATCCACATAACGGAAAGCAAACTTAGCTACGTTGAAGT
The DNA here is from genome assembly GCF_023369805.1 of Parabacteroides leei. Classification (NCBI taxonomy): domain Bacteria; kingdom Pseudomonadati; phylum Bacteroidota; class Bacteroidia; order Bacteroidales; family Tannerellaceae; genus Parabacteroides; species Parabacteroides leei. Next base: position 348,468 of record NZ_JAMBQG010000002.1, on the reverse strand, counting down.
CTGTTGTATCCATAGCCAACTTAACAATTTCACCACCCTTGCGAGTAATATACAGAGTATCGTCAGCATGAACACCTTCTACGAATGACAGTTTAGCACGAGATTCACCGGCTTCAACTTCGTTTACATACGGATTGTTGTGCAGGTGAGTTGCACCGTAAACATTAGCCGTATCGATCAGATTCACCAGGAAGCGACCCTTAACAGCTTTGTGTTCTTTTGCGTCAGCACAAGGACCACCATTAGCAGCCAACCATTCGTCAGTGTTGTGTTCCGGATTGTAAGGACAGTAGTGAGTCTTTTCTTTATCTACATTTACAGCCAGTAAGTACTGGTAGCAAGTGTTAGCTTCACCGTCGATAGTACGATTGATGTAAGCTGTATCGGCAAAGATAGCCGGATTTACGCTGAACTGGTTGATATTATCGATGTTCAGGAAGCTCAATGTATCCTTTTCAACAACAGACTTGTTATCACGTTTTTCATACAATACCTGAGCATTGTTTTCTTCACGATACAAGCTGATTGTGTCACCCCATTCAACAGCGATCTTGTGGTATTCAGGTGCATCTGCTTTTTCTACAACCATCAATGAGTTGTTGTCGGTAGCATAAGTACCCATCTGTCTCAATTCGCCGAAACCGTCTACTTCACTGTTAGCTACATAAATCTTAGAGTCGAATGCATGTCTTTCGTCTGTAGTAGTATTTTCATTATCTGCATTTTTGAACTGAACGATATTATAAGTTCCGTTCGGCTGTTTCTTCAATGCGAAGCTATAAGCATTTTCCTTCTTTTTGTCAGGATTCAAAACATAGAACTTGTAGCCCTGTCCGTCATTGTAAACAACATATTCATTATTGCTTCTGTTCTGGAACTGATACGGAAGGATAGCCAGTTTAGATTTCTCTACTTTCTTATTATCCGGATCAGTAACGATCTTACCGTCGATCAAAGTTGCGAATACTGTTTCAACAAATACTGTATCGACAGCATTCTTTGTACCACCGTCATAATCTTTCATTCTGAAGCTCAGGTTCCAAAGAGTTGCTTCATTTTTGTCGGTTACAACACCCAGTTGATGAGACTTCTGATGGTTTTCAGAGAAATACACATTCTTGTTTCCTGAAATAGCATGGTACTGGCCCATATAATATTTCTGGTTTCTCAATGCGTTTTCAGTTGCCTGCATAAAACCGTCGAACATAGTAGGATCTTCGTAAGCAGTCAGTTTGATCTTATCGCCTGCTGCCAAGTTTTTATTAGCTTCTACCGATTCAACGATATATACGTTCTTTTCACTTGTTTCACGCAATACTACATTTTCAATTTTAGCTTTTGTTTCACGGTTAGCCAAAGTAAACGCATTTGTATTCAAGTTGGCAGCAGTTACAGCCCACTGTGCTTCAGGGAAACCTGCTTCAACAGAGCTAGCCGAAACATATTCAGGAGCATTGTCTTCAATTGCAAATGCACGACCTACTTTATATTCATTCGCTTCTGTTACTTCGCTCTTTGTTGCAGCAAAAGAAATGTTCCAGAATGTACCCAAGAACTGTTTTACACTAGCTACATTGTTCAGACCCAATGTGATGTACGGATAAGTTTCACCGGTAATTGTACTAACAGTACTTGTCAGAACCAGATCCTCACCTAACTTCATGATGTACAGATTTCTTGTATCAGTAGCAGCTGTAGCTTTATCTGAAACAGAAACACGGTCGATCAGATTGTCGGCAACACCAGAGTAACGTTTGATAGTGAAATAAGTCAAATATTTATCTGCATTCTTAGCCAGTTCTTTTCCATCGATAAGAACGAACTTACCACCTCTCTTGTTTACACCTGTATTTTCAACACCCCATTCATTGGCTAAAGTCAGAGCAACATATTTGTCACCATTTACCAACTGGAATGTTTCAACATCTTTAGCCTCTGAACCCTTCGGAACAATAGCTGTTAACTTGCCATCGAAAGCATCCATACCTTCCACTTTGTCTTTGCTATCTTTTACCTTCAAGATGCTAAGACCGAAGCCATTACCCAAAACATCATTCAGCTCTTTAGCATCAACATTTTCGGTTGTTGACTTGTAGATACCGAAAGAAACAGCATCTGTTGTATTTGTAAGGTCAGCATCCAGGTTAGCACCATTAGCGATCGACAAATACATACCGCTATTATATGCAGCTGTATAAACAAATTCAATAGATTTATTTAGCATAGCATACTTGCCGGTTGCTTTATTTTTGAATTTGTATCTTGTTACGCCGTTAGCAGATGCATCTTCTACTGCCCAAAGGCATTTGTCTGCATTTACAGCTGTCGTAGCCGAAACAGTACCATCTTCTTCACCTTTCCAAGCCTTATTAGCATCACTACCTGAAATGAAATAATATTCACCATTGTTGAAAGAAGCCTGCAGAGCCAGAGTCTGACCACCTACTGTAATAGTTTCATTAGTTGCAGTCGGAGCCACAGCTGAAACAGACACGCCACTGATTGTAGCAGTACCTACAGTCAAAGCACCGTCTGCAACAGTAACTTCCGTAGCAGCAGCAGCCTTCACCAAAGTCCAGCTAGTAGTAGCAGCTTTCGTTTCAGCTTTCACACCCAAGTACTTAACATCGCTCTTTGCACGATCCAAAGCGACTGAATACATCTTTTTGTCTGCATCCAATGTCCAGGAATAAGCAGCAGTAGCAGAAACCTTTTCTGAAACTTTTACTTCGCCACCATCCACATACAAATATCCACCTTCTACTTGTAGATAAAAAGAAGCAGTTGCTTCAGCAGCGTTTTCAACAAAGCTGTTCAAGTCTGTTACCTCACCATCTTCATTCACAGCCACATCACCAGTACCGGGGAATACATCGTCAGCACTGTAAACACCGAATTCTACTGTTGTTAATTCTGTGCTTCCGCTTTTAGACTGTACCTCTTCAGCAGTAATTGCACTCTCACCGAATTTCAGATTCTTAGTAGTTTCACCTTCCATTACTTGAATTCGACCTTCAACAATAGAAATTTCAACCGGAGTTACACCATCCTCTTTTGCTCCTACTGAATAAGTATACGAATCTCCACTTTTAGATTCTACAGCTTGTGTCTGAAGCAAATAAACAGCCTCACCTTTGGCATTCTTTGTTTTCAGATAATATTTTACCGCAACTTCTCCAGATTTGGATTCAACCGCCGGAACAGCTTCCAACTCCCAAGTAGCAGTTTCAGCAGTCACTTCTTTTTCAACCGCAGCTGCATATCCTTCGGCATTCAGGTAAATGACAGAACCTTCTCCTGTCCCATCCAAATTACTACCAATCACTACAGCCTGACCAACTGCCGGCTTAGTGACTTCAATCACTCTAGCATCCAGCGTCGTCCAAGCACCGGCTGCCAAGAGGACAGCCACTAACGTAGAAAACTTTTTGTTCATAATCAATAAATTTAATATTAATAATAGTGTTATAAATAACCTCTCATAACCTGTTCCCGACAGGTTTGTCATACCAATGACTAGCTAAAACGATCGTTTTTTATCGTCACTGTTTTCGAGAATTTTGATTTGATGTCAAAAAGTCGTAATTTCGTACTTGCTTTGCTATTCCGTTGATAAGAAAGAAGATAGGGAAAGAAAAAAAATTAGTAGAAATGATTGGTATTTCAAAATGATGCAGTACCTTTGTGACGAGAAAAAACGATCGATTTTTTTAGTCAGTCTTTTTTCGATCTCTCGCCTTGCTATTCATAGCCTGAATGGTTATTCTGAATTTTTGTTAATAGATCAACCCCTTACGGCCCGTTTCCGAACGGATGCCTACCCGTCAGAGCTTCGGTAACTACCCGTTGAATGACCGGTAACTACCCGTTTTCAACAGCATAAAGAGAAGATACTATTATCAAAAAAGTATCAATAGTATCAAAAGTATCTACCCCTTTTCCGAAGTAGCGATATCCTTTCCCGACACTGTTTTTTCGTAATAACCCGCTCCTAATGAAAGCAATAAGCCATATTCCTGTGCCTTTTTCAACATTCGGAAAACACTCGCACGGCTCAGTCTGCGGACACCGGCCTCGGCCAACAGTTCAGCGGTTTTAAACCTGTCCGGCATGGAGGCAAACAGATCGCTCAGGGCTGTGGGCACCTTAAAATGAATCTCGGTATCGCTATGTTTCATCGTGGTACTCACCAGGAGCGAATGGCGCAGACAGACGGTTCCGATATGGAACGCTATTTCGAAATCGTTGTCGGTAATGCTCCGGTGACGTTCGTCGACACGCGCCTCCCCTTTGCGCAAGGCCGTCAGCACCATCGCGATACGGAAGATTATCAGGCGGTGGCGCAAGACTACCGAAGTGACATCTTCGTTCCCGAATACGCGTACATTATAATATTCACGTTCGAAGTAACGGTCGAGCCTTTTTCGCTGGCAGTCGGTGAAGCTCACAAACGTAGGCGACTTCTCCAGGAATTCGGCTATTTCCAACATTCTCACCCCCAGGTCGTCAAAATAGAAAGCATTCTGAAAGACATCATCGGAGGCCGTCAGTCCGCGGTAAGCGCTACCCCCGGCAATCCGGTAGATCAACAGGCGACTGTAAAGTCCGCTTTCGGTAGAGGGCACGAGCTGCGAGAACATGCCGGGCGTACCGGTGACAAACATTCCCAAACGCGGGGTTTCGGCAACGAAAGTACCGTTGGTTTTCGAAGCACAGCTCACCCGTTCGTGGTGGAAAGCCTGGTTGAGAATATATCCGTAGCCGCCAAAATCCTGCGACATGGTATTGTTGACAGACTCCAGTTCGGTTTCAAACAAGAGGGAAGCGTAGGGAGCGTTCGCTTCCAGCTGCTCGATCAAACGCGCCGTGGTGGTGTAGCCGCCTACATGGAGCTGCATCTGCTGTACGGGCTGGGGATTTTCAGGAGGATTTCCCGGTGTTTTCTTTACTTTCGACTGACGTTGTTGTTGTTTGTAAAGCTCCCAGGTCTCTTTCTTCACCTTATATTCCTCCACTTTACGGAAGGAATTGTCGAACACTCTCCGCTGCCAGGGTTTCACCAGTTTGTGCACCTGGCTGACACAACCTTTGCCGCTACCCGAGGGGCCGATCGCAAGGGTGTAGAACGGGGCATAACATACTTCTTTACGGAGCAGGCCTGTCACGCCCGGCAGTGCGGTGCTGGTCATGGTGAGTGCGGCGAGCAACATCAGGTCGTGTTCCGTATCGTCGACGGCCGGCTTCAATGTGTCCGCAAGGAGGTTCGGAAGGCCGGCCAAAAGGCTTTTTCCGAAGTGCGGAAAATCGCTTTCTCCCGGTTCAAAATCAGGCCCCAGGGTAGCCCCTTCGTCGGAAAGTCCCGTTTCGGGAATGGGGGTGAGATTTTTGATACTTTTGATACTTTTTTTCGTCTCCTGCCCTATCGACTGCCGGTAAGGATTGCTGCCATGCGCGGAACGGTAACGGCGGTAAATGTCGGACACGGTGGCCAGGATCTCTTTTTCACTAAAGCCGGGAGCGGCGTAGCGGTAGAGGCATTCGGCCACTACTTCGCTTTCGCCGAAGCCGGCACTGTTGAGAGCCGAGGCCAGTTTCACCACGTAGCTGTGGCGGCCACCGTCGGAGAAGGGGTTGCCGGTTTCAAACTTGTCGATGTAGTTGGCCAGCGAACGGGGTTCCGCCTCAGAGAAGACATCGGCCTTGTCGGGGCCAATGGGAACATTCACCACTTCGGATGCTTCCTTATAAAAGGCCGACGGATCGTAGCTTACGAAACAACCGCGGTTGGGGTCTTTGCCCGAAGGGTCTACCTTCACGCCCGGCAGGTCGGCTTCGAGCAGACGGCTCACTACGTCGAAGGCCTGGGCATGGTGTTCAAGGTCGCTGTCTACCAGCACGAAGAGCTTAAGCCCGGTACCCGATGGGCTGATATGGCCGGCTTTCACATACGGTAGTTCTTTGGCGCGGCCAAGCAGTTCCGAGGGTGATCCGGACACATGGTCGAGGTCGCCCACCACGCAGCCGGAGTAGTCTACCAGGTGCTCACGTTTGCGGCCGCCTTCCATCCGTCCGCCTGCCACCAACAGAGACAGGTTCTTTTTACATGCCTTCGCTCCTTCCTGATTGCCGGCGGCTACCAGGGCGCGAACGTTTTCTACCGATCTCTTGTACTTTCCGCTTACCACGTCGTCGAAATAACCACCAAGGGTGACCGGCGTGTAAGAGGTGGTGTCGAATGCTGTTCTGAACAGGGTACATTCGACAGTTTGATTCACTGAATTCCTCATACTAAGTCAATTAAATTTAATACTATCAGGGTTCTCCCAAATGTTCGATCAATACGCCGACTTGCTTCGGCGTGTAGAGTTTCTGGAACTTCACCCACCCGGCGGCTTCCAATTTGGCCTTCAGTCCGCGCGAAGTGCGTATCCATTCCCACATACGTTTATAGGCAATCACCGGTGTCCGGCCGGGAAAATACAGCTGGGCGAATTCCGTTACCCCATACGCTCTCCTCCAGGGAGATAATTCCGTTTTTTTATCTTCCATATTTTTCTGATATTTAAATAATTACAATACCACAATATAAGAATTAAATCGATACGTTGTTAGGTTTTCCGCAGATATTTATCGAAATAATAATACATACTGATTATTCCACACCTTCTCATAGCATCCCATCATCGGCAAAGGGTGTAGTATCTTTGTAATGTAGTCAAGAGATAGATTTTAATACACTAACCCTTAATCATTTAAAGTTATGTCAGTAAAGTACAAACTGGTCTTAAAAAAAGACCTTACGAAAGGAGCGGCCGCAGATGCCAAGCGGTATTATGCCTCCGCCCCGGTAAGCGGAACGATGAATTTTAATTCGATCTGCGATGTGATAGCCGACCGTTCGACAGCGAGCGACGGCGATGTGGCACTGGTGGTGCGCGGCCTGCTGCGTGCAACGGAAGAGGCGTTGTTGCGTAACGAAGTAGTGGAACTGGATACACTGGGACGTTTCCGCCTGTCGCTGGGAAGTTCCGGCTCGCTAACCGAAAAGGATTTCCAGGCAAATATGATCCGCAAGCCGAAGATCATCTTTACCCCCGGCGCCCGGCTGCGTGCCATGCTGGAAAAGATCAGCCTCGAACGCATCGGCAAGGAAACAGAACCGTCACAAGGCGGTGGCAGTGAGGAAGACGACCGACCGGTCATCGAGTAATTGAAGACTGAAAATCAGAGCATTATGACAGCACAACAAATCAGATTCGTCAAAGACTCCCTGCAGGCCGCCGTGTCTGCAGGCGCAGTTTTCCACATGAACCCTTCCGTGATACTGGCACAGGCTGCTTTCGAAAGCGGATGGGGTACGAGCCGGCTGGCAACGGAGAGTAACAATTTCTTCGGCCTGACAGCTTACGGTTGCAGCAACGAGTACTGGCACGGTGGGAAAACGGAGGTGAGAACCGATAGTTATTCGCTCCACTTCCGCCGCTACGACACCCGCGCAAACTCTTTCCTCGACTTCGCCCGCCTGATCCGGAATAGCTACCGCGTGGCCTGGCAGTGCAGCAACGACCCGGAAGCCTATGCCCGAGAAATAGCCTACAGCCCCTACATCAGCGAGTTGAACGGTGACGACCGCGAATCCTACCGCCGCAGCCTCGTCCAGATAGAGAGGACGGTACAGGCTATCGTGGCGTTGACGGGAGGTTAGAAAAAGGTGAAACCTTTTTCAATTAATAATGAATAATTGGGCTTCGCGATCGGATGTAGCAAAATGTGAAACCAAATGACAGGTTTTGTAGGGGCGGGGTTTGCCCGCCCTTTGCGACAATAATATAACAACCGGTGAAGAAGGGCGGGCAGACCCCGCCCCTACGGCCGACACAACATTCACATCTGTCAAATAATGAAACATTCACATTTGACAATAACCGAGATGCTCATAATTAATAACAACCAACAAACAATCGACCCCATGTCCAAATTCAAACGAATCATCGAATTCATTCTTGCATTGCTGAACTTTTTGTTTCACTTTAAAACTACACCGGATGATGAAGCAATTGCCGCTGTTGAAACATATCCCGGCCCTGCTGCTCCGCCTGGCACGGAAAGGGATAACCCTGTATTTGCGCCTATCCCTTAGGATACGGCTGAAACTTCTTTAACAAATGGCCTCCTTTAGCCGGGGAGGCCATTTGTTTTCAATAACATCTTTTCAGGACTTCATTTTTTTCGGTATCTACAAGGTTATATCATTCTGTTTAGCTACTTTTGCACTTTGATATAAATATATTATGTAGGATTGTATGAAAACACTGGAAAGATTAGTTGCAGAGAAATTATTAAAAATTAAAGCCGTTAAGTTACAACCGGCCAATCCGTTCACATGGGCTTCCGGCTGGAAGTCGCCGATTTACTGTGATAACAGAAAAACGCTTTCTTATCCGGCTGTTCGTAGTTTCATCAAACTGGAACTGGCACGTGTGATCAGCGAAAAATACGAAAACGCAGACGCCATCGCAGGAGTTGCCACAGGAGCTATCGCACAGGGTGCGTTGGTTGCCGATTTATTGGGACTGCCTTTTGTTTACATCCGCGCAACACCGAAGGATCACGGACTGGAAAACCTTATCGAAGGTGAATTGAAACCGGGATCGAAAGTAGTCATCATCGAAGACCTGGTATCTACCGGCGGTAGCAGCTTGAAAGCTGTACAGGCTGTACGTAACTTCGGTTGCGACGTAGTAGGTATGGTTGCCATCTTCACACACGGTTTCCCTGTAGCTGCACAGCAATTCAAGGATGCTAAAGTAACGCTGACTACACTGAGCAATTACGATGCCGTTATCGAAGAAGCTGTACGTACAGACTATATCGACGAATCGGAAATCGCTACGCTGCAGGAATGGCGTAAAGACCCTGCAAACTGGAACCCTGAAGCTTAATCACGACGAGTACAGGATGACAGAATTTGTAAGTGAGATCAAAACGATCCCTCACAACGAGGATCGTGTCTATGCAATGCTGTCCGACCTTTCCAACCTGGAACGGGTTAAGGACCGCATTCCACAGGATAAAATTAAAGACTTTGAGTTCGACAGCGACTCTTGCAGTTTCGCTGTCGATCCCGTAGGTAAGATACGTTTCGAGATCGTTGAACGCGAACCGAACAAAACAATCAAATTTACTACAACCAACTCGCCCGTTCCCCTTTTCCTCTGGATCCAACTGAAACAGGTGGAAGAGAACGACACGCGGTTGAAAATGACGATCCGCGCCGATCTGAACCCGTTTATCAAACCGATGGTATCGAAACCGTTGCAGGACGCACTCGACAAAATATCAACTGTGATTGCCGCCCTGCCCTATTAATCTCCGTATTATGGCTCAGAAACTTTGGGAAAAAAATGTACAGGTAGACAAGGAAGTCGAAACCTTTACCGTAGGCCGGGACCGTGAAATGGATCTTTACCTGGCCAAGTATGACGTTCTTGGCTCGATGGCCCATATCACGATGCTGGAAAGTATCGGGCTGCTCACGAAAGAGGAACTGACGGTTCTGCTGGCAGAGCTGAAAAATATCTATGCCGTTGCCGACAGCGGCGAATTCGTTATCGAAGAGGGCGTGGAAGACGTTCATTCGCAGGTGGAACTGATGCTGACACGCCGTCTGGGCGACATTGGCAAGAAGATACACAGCGGACGTTCGCGCAACGACCAGGTATTACTCGACCTGAAACTGTACACGCGCGCACAGATACAGGAGTTGGTGGAACTGACAAACGGCCTGTTCGAGGTACTGATAAGCCAGAGCAACCGTTATAGCGAGGTATTGATGCCGGGATATACGCATTTGCAGGTGGCGATGCCTTCATCGTTCGGTCTTTGGTTCGGTGCGTATGCCGAGAGCCTGGCTGACGATTTGCAGATGATGCAGGCGGCTTACAAGGTGTGCAACCGCAATCCGCTGGGTTCGGCTGCCGGATACGGCTCGTCTTTCCCCTTGAACCGTAGCATGACGACCGGGCTATTGGGCTTCGACTCGATGGACTACAACGTGGTATATGCCCAGATGGGACGTGGCAAGATGGAACGTACGGTGGCTTTTGCGATGGCGGGTATTGCCGCAACGCTTTCGAAGCTGGCGTTCGATGCTTGTATGTTCAACAGCCAGAACTTCGGGTTCGTCAAGTTGCCGGACCAGTTCACGACAGGTTCGAGCATCATGCCGCACAAGAAGAATCCGGACGTGTTCGAGCTGACGCGTGCGAAATGCAATAAGATACAAGGTCTGCCACAGCAGATCACACTGATATGCAATAACCTGCCGTCGGGGTATTTCCGCGACCTGCAGATCATCAAGGAGGTGTTCCTGCCTGCTTTCGACGAACTGAAGGATTGCCTTCGTATGGTTACCCATATGATGCGCGAAGTGAAGGTGAACGAGCATATTCTCGACGACGATAAATATTCCCTGCTGTTCAGCGTGGAAGAGGTAAACCGCCTCGTCCTGGAAGGAGTTCCTTTCCGCGACGCTTACAAACGAGTAGGCCTGGAGATCGAAGCGGGTAACTTCACGCCCAACAAGGCCGTGAACCATACACACGAAGGTAGCATCGGCAATCTGTGCAACGACAGTATTTCCGCCCTGATGCAAAATATTATCGACGGTTTCTCGTTTAATAAGGTAAACGAAGCTGAAAAGAAACTGTTAGCATAATTAAGATGAAAAGAATATTTTTTTGTTTGGTGGTGTTGCTGGTGATGTCGTGCAATAAGGTGAATGTATCGAACGTACCTTATGCACCGGTGTACCTGGAATTGGACTTGCAGTTTAAGGACAAGGACCTGGTTGGTTCCCTTAACTTCAAAGAGATCACAAGCGAGGCAGGCCAGAATTACGGTACACGGCTCGGTTATTCGGGCGTGTTGGTCGTAAACGGTTTCAGCGCCACTACGGGAGGTACACAATATTATGCTTATGATTTGTGCTGCCCTCACGAAGCCCAGAAGAATATTAAAGTAAAAGCGGACAATACAGGTTGGGCACAATGTCCGGAATGCGGAACGAAGTACGAAATAGCGTATGGCTCTGGAACTCCGTCAGATGGCCCGTCAGAATTTGCACTTACGAGGTTTAATGTCACTCAGAGAGGGAGTGAGTTATTGATCCAATATTAAAAAAATCGGCACTTAAAGCTAATTTTTTTACCTGATTATTTGCAGATATAAAAAAGTTATCTACCTTTGCACACGCAAACGCAAACAACGCGAAAGTAGCTCAGTTGGTAGAGCATAACCTTGCCAAGGTTAGGGTCGCGGGTTCGAATCCCGTCTTTCGCTCATCTCTTAAGAGAAAGGGATGCTCGAATGGTGGAATGGTAGACACGAAGGACTTAAAATCCTTTGGCCATTGCGGCTGTGCGGGTTCAAGTCCCGCTTCGAGTACAAAGGATGTATTTTTCGGGTTCATCCCTTTCGATTTGCGAAAGTAGCTCAGTTGGTAGAGCATAACCTTGCCAAGGTTAGGGTCGCGGGTTCGAGTCCCGTCTTTCGCTCGCTTCCAAAAGGCCTCGGTATTGTTTACAATATCGGGGCTTTTTATTTATACAACGATCCTCTATTGTCCGTTTAAAGAATAATATATACCTTTGTTATAACTAAAAACAAAGGATATGAACTTCTTCAGCAATTACTTACCCGGAATCATTGCTTTATGCCAAAAGCATAAGGTGAAAAAGTTGTTTGCTTTCGGTTCTGTTCTCACCCACCGCTTTACGGATAAGAGCGATATAGATTTATTAGTCGACTTTGAAGGCGTCACACCGGAAGATTATGCAGACAATTACTTTGATTTAAGAGATGCATTATCCAATATCCTCCGTAGGGAAGTAGACTTACTGGAAGATAAAGCTATACGAAATCCTATTTTACGAAAAAACATTGACTCATCAAAGCAATTAATCTATGGATGAGTACATTGAAAAACATCTGTATGATGTGCTTCTTTCTATCAATGAAGTGGAAAGTTATTTTTCTGAAGGGCCTAAACTATTCGAGGAATTCAGGAATAAGATCATTCTCCAAAGAGCCGTTGAGCGGAATGTTGAGATAATGGGAGAAGCGATCAATCGAATTCTCAAAATAGATCCGACTTTTATATTGCCTAATGCCAGAGCGATCGTCAATACCAGAAACAAAGTAATACACGGCTACGACAGTGTCACCACCGAATTTCTCTGGGGACTCATCATTAGACACATTCCGGCTTTAAAGAAAGATGTTTTAGACATACTCAAGCATCAATAAAGAAATAGGGCTGCAACATTGCTGCCGCAGCCCTTTCATAGACACACCAATATTTATAACTATTGTATAAATACCTTCTTTACCTCTCTTTATGTCTGGTACCGTATTTACGGTAAACGCAAATATAATAATAAATTTATCATTACAATCTTTTTTTGCTGGGAAGCGCTTAAAATTAGGGAACTATAAGAGTTTCACTCTTTAGCAGGAATAAAAAAGCCCGACCTCACCGGCCGGGCTTCTCACTGTATCTTAATTTCAGATCATTTTCCTTGCAGGCTGGCGTCCATGGCGGCGGCAGCTTTACGGCCATCACCCATCGCCAGAATAACGGTGGCACCACCTCTTACGATGTCGCCTCCGGCATATACATCCGGCAGTGCTGAGCGCATAGTGTCCTGATCGACTACGATCGTACCCCATTTGCTTACTTCCAGGCCACTGAAGGCACGCGGGATAAGCGGGTTGGGAGAAACACCGACACTGACGATAACTTCATCCACATCGATCGTATCGATGGCGCCTTCTATGGCTACGGGACGGCGGCGGCCGGAAGCATCCGGTTCACCCAGTTCCATCTTCTGCAAACGCATCTGTTTAACACGGCCTCTTTCATCGCCGATATATTCGATCGGGTTATGCAGGGTCAGGAATTCCACGCCTTCTTCTTTGGCATGCTTCACCTCCTCGATACGGGCAGGCATTTCTTCTTCGCTACGACGGTAAACGATCATGGCACGTTCAGCTCCCAAACGGCGGGCCGTACGGACTGAGTCCATCGCAGTATTACCTCCACCGATCACGGCTACCCGCTTGCCTTGCAATACAGGGGTATCGCTCTCGGGATTGGCTGCGTCCATCAGGTTGACACGTGTCAGGTATTCGTTGGACGACATGATGCCGATCAGGTTCTCACCCGGTATGTTCATGAAATTAGGCAGGCCGGCACCACTGGCGGCAAAGAAACCTTTGAAGCCTTCTTCGTGCAGGTCGTCGTAACTGATCGTCTTACCGACGATGCAGTTGGATATGAACTTCACGCCCATCTTACGAAGGCCTTCGATCTCCACATCCACAATCTTATTAGGCAGACGGAATTCAGGAATACCGTATTTCAATACACCACCGATCTCGTGCAATGCTTCGAACACGGTAACATCATATCCTCGCTTCGCCATATCTCCGGCAAAAGAAAGGCCGGCAGGACCGGAACCGATCACGGCGATCTTGATTCCGTTCTTTTCTGCAATCTCAGGCACTGAGATCTGGCCGCTCTCCCGTTCGTAGTCGGCAGCGAAACGTTCGAGGTAACCGATGGCTACCGGAGCCTTTTTCATCTTCAGATGAATACATTTGCTTTCGCACTGTTTCTCCTGCGGACAAACACGACCACAAACAGCCGGCAGGGCACTGGTTTCCTTAAGCACTTTGGCTGCTTCCAGGAACTCGCCGCGCTCGATGTTCTTGATGAATGTCGGGATATTGATACTTACCGGACAACCTTCCATACAGGTCGGATTCGGGCAGTCGAGGCAACGTTGTGCCTCCTGCATGGCCTGTTCCTTTGTCAGACCCAGGTTCACCTCTTCCAGGCGGGTATGGCTCCGGTATTCCGGATCGAGTTCATTCATTTCTACACGGGGAATATCCGTGCGTTCTTTATTTTTTTTGCTCTTGCGCAGTTCTTCCCTCCAGGGTTCGGAACGGCGGGCTGCAATCAGTTCTGCTGTTGTCATTTGTTTAAGTGGTTATTTCTTTTCAATATCTTTATAAGCACCCAGACGCATAAGCATCTCGTCGAAATCAACCTGATGAGCATCGAACTCCGGTCCGTCCACACAGACGAACTTGGTCTTTCCACCCACCGTGATACGGCAAGCGCCGCACATACCTGTTCCGTCTACCATGATTGTGTTCAGGGAAGCGACGGTAGGTATCTCGTATTTCTTTGTAAGTGCCGAAACGAATTTCATCATGATAGCCGGGCCGATGGTTACACACAGGTCTACCTTCTCACGGTTGATAACGCTTTCCACACCGTTCGTCACCAATCCTTTGGTACCGTAGGAACCGTCGTCGGTCATCACGATCACTTCGTCGGAGTTGGCCTTCATCTGGTCTTCGAGGATCACCAGGTCTTTGGTACGGGCTGCCAGTACCACGATCACACGGTTCCCGGCCTTATGGAATGCTTCAACGATAGGTAACAGCGGTGCTACACCTACGCCTCCCCCGGCACAAACAACCGTACCTACTTTTTCGATGTGGGTAGCTTGTCCCAGCGGACCTACCAGGTCGGTAATATAATCGCCTACGTTCAAATCGCAGATCTTCTTGGATGAACCGCCTACGGCCTGGATCACCAGGGTGATGGTTCCTTTCTGAGTGTCTGCCCCTGCAATGGTTAAAGGGATGCGTTCGCCTTTCTCTCCCACTTTCACGATCACAAAGTGACCGGCCTTACGTGAGCGGGCAATCAGAGGAGCCTCAACTTCCAGCTTCACCACGTTGGCAGAGAAATGTTCTTTACTTACAATTTTATTCATTCTAATCGCTACTGTTGATAGTTTGTCTTGTTGATTTGCTTGCAAAAATACATCAAATATGTGAATAGATAAGTATTTTGCCAAAGAAAAAGGCCTTATTCGAACAATCCTTCGTCGCGCAGCAGCATCAGGATAGCAGAATGCGGCACGATCAGGAACTTCTCATCGTTAAAGCTGATCTCGTAAGCGGCATTTTGCAGGAACACAGCCAGATCGCCTTCATGTGCCTGCAAAGGCAGGTAATGCACCTCTCCTTCTTTCTTCTTTTCCCATACTTCGTGTTCTTCACTCTGGGATGGGAGCGGGAAGCCGGGGCCAACCTTGATGATATATCCGCTTTGTATCTTTTCCTGCTGCACCGTAGGGGGCAGGTAAAGGCCCGACTTTGTCTGGCTCTGCGGGTTCTTGGGTTTGATAAGCACCTTGTCGCCTATCATGATGAATTTATCTACGTCTTTCTGGTCTATTGATAATTGCATAATTGTAAGTTTTAAGTTGCGATGCAAAGATATAAAAAAAGAGACGTTGCAAAGCTACGTCTCCCTTTCGTTCAGAGTATATCAATTATGTTTAAATGGAGCGTCCCTTAAACACATTGGATTGTTCTGTCGGATACAAGGTACCGGTAAATGAGATACGGTTGCTGTTGAAGTTAGGACTTACAGTGGCCGTACATTTGTTGGTGCCTTTCGCCATACGGAAAGTAACGTTTGCCGATACGGCTACGCCCTGTACCATCATACTGAAGGTGACGTTGCCTTTTTTATCGGTCTTCATTTCGACATTGGAGGCATTACCTTCGACAGTGATACCACCTATACCGTTAGGGCCTGCATAAGCTCCGTTGAATGCCAACTGGATTGTCGCCCGGTTTCCATCCATCGATACGAAGTTAGTGCTGGGAGTTACATAGACAAAACGTCCGC
Organism: Parabacteroides leei; assembly: GCF_023369805.1. Lineage (NCBI taxonomy): Bacteria > Pseudomonadati > Bacteroidota > Bacteroidia > Bacteroidales > Tannerellaceae > Parabacteroides > Parabacteroides leei. The sequence goes on along the minus strand of NZ_JAMBQG010000002.1, from coordinate 332,690 downwards.
GTTTAAACTCTACACGATCGGCTTCGAGCACGAAGTCTTTACTGTTAAGAGCCTGGACGGCTTGTTCAAACAAAGCCATGTTCTCAGCTTCTTCCGCTGCTTTCCTGGCTTCTTTCTCAGCCTTCTTTGCAGCCTTTTCCGCTGCTTTATCCTGTTGTGCCATCATAGTTCCTGAACCGAGCCCAAACAGCAGGACAGCTAGCAATAATAATACTCTTTTCATACTTCTTTTCTTTATAATTAATACGTAGCGAACCACTTTTCATATAATAGACAAATAAGTCGCCGGGAAGTTCAATTTAACGATTCACTTTTTATGTTTTTAACATGGTACCATAAGAAACCCCAAGCAGTTACGGCTGCAATGAAGTCCGAAAAAGGAGAAGCATACCACACGCCGTCGAGTCCCCAGAACTCCGGGAAGATGAGAAGCGCAGGAATGAGGAACAGGCACTGCCGGCTTAAACTCAGGAACATCGCCTTCCAGGCTATACCGATACTCTGGAAAAACTGGCTGATGGAGATCTGGGAACCGACAACAACAAAGACCAATAAACTGATCCGCAGACCGTTGGCCGTAACGTCTATCAATTCGGGATCGCTGGTAAATGCCCGGGCTATCAACCGGGGAAACAGGACGCTTGCCAGACAGCCCAATCCCATGATGATCGTTGCGGTGATGATGACCAAGCGCAAAACCTCCTGCACACGCTTATGTTGTCCGGCCCCATAGTTGAAGCCGACAATAGGCTGCATGCCCTGCGCGATACCGATAATGAGCATCACCAGCAACATACCGACACTGGTGATGATACCGTTGGCTCCCAAAGCCAGGTCGCCCCCATGTACTTTCAAGGCATAGTTCTGGATAACGACCACCAGGCTACCTGCCAGCTGCATGGCAAAGGGTGAGATGCCGATGGTGACGATGTTCCATACCACATGTCTTTCCAGACGGAAAGTTCCTTTATGGAAGCGCACGATGCTGTCTTTCTGAATGAAATGGTTCATAACAAACATTGCACTCAACAGCATGGAGATAATCGTTGCAATAGCAGCTCCCTGTATTCCCATATCCAGCCAGAAGATAAAGATAGGATCGAGAATGATATTCACCACCGCCCCGATCAACATGGTGAACATGGCTTTCTTCGGATAACCGGAGGCACGCATGATCGCATTGAAACCGAAGCTGAGCGAGGTCAGGATAGTACCGGGCACAACTATATTCAGATAGTCGCGGGCATAAGGAATAGTCTGTTCGCTTCCCCCGAAGGCCATCAACAGGTCGTCCATCCAGATCATACAGGGGATGACTGTCACGATGGTGATAATGAATGTCAGCGTAAAAGCATTCCCCAACACCTTTTCTGCCATCTCGTTCGCCCTTCTTCCCAAATGGATGGAGACACGGGTAGCGGAACCTGCCCCTATCAGCATACCGAAGGCTTGCAGGAACAACAGGATGGGAAACGTCAGCGTCAGCCCGGCCATTGCCAGTGCACCGACTCCCTGACCGATAAACACACGGTCGACAATATTATACAACGCATTCACCATCGTTCCGACCACTGCCGGGATAGCATACTGCAATAATAGGCGGCTTACTTTCTCATGCTCTAGTCGCCAGGTTATTTCATTTGCCATAATTTCATCTATACTTAATCTTGTTATACTATTGTTTCCTTCTCATATACCCTCCTACGGGAAAGTCGGCATGTCTTCTCCGGTAAGGCGAGACTTCGTTATCCCCGTTGTCCGCATGGTACCGCACCCCGATGCGGCGACCTACCGCGTCCCGGTGAGGCTCTTCACCGCATCCCGATGCGGCAACCCACCTCATCCCGGTGAGGCACAGCCGCGCCTTACCGGTTACGGGCATACTCCCTTACCGCATCGACCACTGCCGCCACCCCGGAGAGTTCCACCTCCTCCCCTCCGGGCAAGGCGAGGAAGATGTGGCGGACATCAAGACAGTTGATACGAGGTCTGTCCGGTCGAACGGACGAGGGACGGTAACCGTTACGTATCAAAGCGTTCCCCACCCAGTAGGATACCAGAAAGTCACCCTCTACCCCTATCGGTTCGACAGGAGCCTCGGTATTCAGCTTCCCGGTAGAGGGATCGAAGACGATGCCTTCCTTTCCGAAGAAAGATTCGAAGGCACCGCTCAGAATCAGGTCTTCGGGTGTACCGCAAGCCATCGGACGGCCTTTCTCCTGGAGCCAGAGGCAGTCGCCCATCTGGATGGCCAGGTCGAGGTCGTGGGTGGAGAGCAGGATCGCTTTATTTTGTTCCATTGCCAGTCGATGCAGCAAGACCATCGTTTCGATACGGCTAGTTACGTCGAGGAAGGCCGTCGGTTCATCCAACAGGATGATAGGGCATTGCTGCGCAAGAGCTTTGGCGATCATGGCTTTCTGCCGTTCGCCGTCGCTTAGTTCGGATACGTAGTTTTGTGCTTTATGGGCAATGCCGGCTGCTACGAGCGATTGCTCGATGATCTCCCGGTCGGACTTCTTCAGTTGTCCGAAGAAGCCGGTGTACGGATGGCGTCCCAGTGATACCAGTTCGTAAACGGTGATGCCGCCCGCATTCGTCTTTTCCGTCAATACAACACCTACGGTGAGGGAAAAGTTGCTTTGCGAGTAAGACGACAGGGGTTGCCCCATCAGGGAGATATCACCGCCCAACGGTGGCTGAAAACCGCATAGGGTACGCAGCAGGGTTGACTTGCCCGCTCCGTTCAAGCCTAACAGGCAGGTTACTTCTCCGGGAAAGAGTTGCAGGTTAAGGTCGTCGTGGATGACCTTGTATTTGCCTCCTTTCAGCCGGTAGCCGATGCTCAGGCGGTTGGTTTCTATTACAGGTGTCTGTCTGCTCATCAGTCGAAATATTGGATATTCTTACGGTTCACGATCACATAGATGATAACCGGGGCTCCGAGCATCGGGGTCACAGCATTCAGAGGGAGGATGTTGTTGGTTCCGGGCATCACCATCAATATATTACAAAGCAGGGCGATGCAGGAGCCGGCAAGCATCGTGACGGGCACCAGCATCTTATGGTTGGACGATCCGAGCATCAGGCGGGCGATATGCGGCACGGCCAGTCCGATGAAAGAGATCGGGCCGCAGAAAGCAGTCGTCGTAGCGGTCAACAGGCCGGTACAGAAGAGGATCAGTATGCGGGTTCGTTTGATCTTGATCCCCAGGTTGGCGGCATACATTTCTCCCAGCAGCAGGGCATTCAGCGGCTTTATCAACAGGATAGCCAGAAGCAGTCCCGCAAAGGTGAAAAGGAGGAAGTAAGGCAGCTGCATCAGGGAAACGCCTGAAAAGTTACCTAATCCCCACATCACGAAGGCATGTACCTTGTCGGTGGATGCGTAATAGTTGAGTACCGATATCAGGGAGGAGGCGAGGTAGCCGATCATGATCCCGATGATAAGCAGCATGACGTTGCTTTTCACCTTTGCCGAAAACCAGATGATGAGTCCTAATATGCAGGCGGCTCCGGCAAAAGCTGCCAGGATAACGGCCAGGTATCCGCTGATCGGAAGTTCGGTGACCATGCTTAATGTACCGCCAAAATAGAGCATGATGGCAGCCACCCCCAGGTTGGCTCCGTCGCTGATCCCGAGGATAGAGGGGCCGGCCAAGGGGTTACGGAACAGTGTCTGCAACAACAGCCCGCTGGTTGCCAGCGAGGCTCCGGCCAGCAACGCCGTTACAACCTGCGGAAAGCGGCTTTGCAATATGATATTCTGCCAGGCCGGACGACCGACGTCTTTCCCCAGAAGGATATCGATCACGCTCTCCAACGGGATGGACACGGCACCGTACACCAAGCCACCCAGGAATAACAGGACGATCAGGATGGTCAGTAATATAGGGGGCCAGGTTATTCGTTTTTGCATATTATATATTTAGTTATTATCTGGTTTGAATGTTTCATTATTTGTCAAATGTGAATGTTTCTAAGATTGTCAGATATGAATGTAGTGCGTTGGTAGGGGCGGTTCGCGAACCGCCCTTACAGGCGCCGTCACAATGGAACAGACAGGTTCGACCGTAGGGGCGGGGTCTGCCCGCCCTTCTTCACCGGTTGTTATATTATTGTCGCAAAGGGCGGGCAAACCCCGCCCCTACAAAACCTGTCATTTGGTTTCACATTTTGCTACATCCGAGCGCGAAGCCCAATTATTCATTATTAATTATTAATTGAAAAAGGCTTCACCTTTTTCTAATACTCATTACGCTCCTTTTCTTTTATAAACCCGTTGCGATAAGCATACAACAGCTTCTCCAGATCATGTATCTGTCGTTGCAGGTCGGCGCCTTTGTCCGTATCTTTTACCATTTGGCGGTGGGAGCTCAGTTCTACTACGATCGTGGTGGAACGGATGTCACGCCCCTCTTTGATTGCCTGATCGGTCGACAGGAACGGTTCGTGCTGTACCAGCTGGAAACCGCGGGAGTGATAGACCAACGTATAGCCGGCAATACCCGTCTCGGGATGATAGGCTTTTGAGAACCCGCCATCGATCACCAACAACTTGCCGTTAGCTTTGATCGGATTCTCCCCCTGAATGGAACGGACAGGCACATGCCCGTTGATGATATGGCGATGTACGCCTGTCACGCCGAACTCATCCAACAGCATATCACAGATCTTTTCTTCTTCACGAAGGGTATAATAAGCACCTTTCTCTTCCTTCTGCACACTCTTGTCGTCGATAAAACAACGTTCGAAGGTCGCCATCTTACTTTTGTCGAACAAGGGAGAATCTTTTCCTCCCCAGAGATACCAGATGTAATCCAGGGCAAAGTCCTTTTCCGGTGAGTCTTCCGAGTCGAAATAGGCCGTACGGATCAACTGATCTACTTTATCGAGCAAGCTCTTTCCTTTATACTCCTGCCCTTCGATACGGATACTTTTCAATGTCCCGTCGGCATTCATCGGAACAGACGCATGAAACAGCAGGTTGGAATTGCATACCTGGTACATGCTGCCGTGCCTGAACAGACAACGCATATGTTTCTTCAATTTCTCGCTGCATTCGAACGAATGTTGAATACGGCGGATCAAGTCTTCCTCCTCGATAGACAAGGCATAGGGATCTTTCGGATTGATGGTCGGCCAGTTCTTATCTTTCAACTCGAACTCTTTCCCATCCAGCGTGATGGTTCCACGTTTCAGGTCGATAAGATGCAATAACAGACGGTCGTCCATCTCAAACTCAGGACGACGGCGAATGATCTCCCCTTCCAATTTGAACTGTATCACCGTTATGGCCTTATTCATCTGCGAAATCAGACGGATCGTCTTTTCATCGAATGTCGAGTCGGACGCATTGGTCTTCGGCATGAACAGGTCGCAGGGATCATCGGCGTAGACATCCATCGCGAAAGTGGCCAAAGGAAGCAGGTTGATGCCATAGCCATCCTCGAGTGTCGCCAGGTTACCGAAGCGCAGGCACATACGGATCACATTGGCAATACTTCCCAAGTTACCGGAGGCCGCTCCCATCCACAATACATCATGATTGCCCCACTGTATATCGAAATGGTGATAGTCGCAAAGCGTATCCATGATGATATGAGCACCCGGGCCACGGTCGTAGATATCGCCGATCACGTGCAACAGGTCGATGGTGAGCCGCTGTATCAGGTTACACATGGCGATAATGAAATCGTTGGCACGCCCGGTGGAAATGATCGTCCGGATGATCTGGTCGACATAGGCCGACTTATTCGGTTCGACCGACGACTCGTGCAACAACTCCTGAATAATATAGGAAAACTCTTTTGGCAAAGCCTTACGGACTTTCGAGCGCGTATATTTCGACGATACATTCCGGCAGACGCGCACCAACTGGTTCAACGTGATCAGATACCAGTCGTCCAGGTCCGGTTCTTTGGTCCTGACCAGCTCCAGTTTCTGTTCGGGATAGTAGATCAACGTACATAACTCTTTCTTTTCAAAGTCACGCAGGGTGTTGCTGAATATCTCATTCACTTTACGCTTGATCGCACCGGAAGCATTCTTCAGGACATGGTTGAAGGCCTGGTATTCTCCGTGGATATCGGACAGAAAATGCTCCGTTCCCTTGGGAAGATTCAGGATAGCCTCCAAGTTGATGATTTCGGTACTCGCGTCAGCGATAGTAGGGAAACTGCGTGCCAGCAATTGCAGATAACGCAGGTCACCAAACACATATTCGGGTGTTATATCTTTCGTCATAAAATGTATACTGTCTTTTTCCGTGCAAATATAAGCAAATACAGGGAGACAATCCTTCTCAAAAGTATTATTTACGGGAGGTCACCCGATCATATACGAACAACAGGAACGCAGTTCCCACCCCGATAGCCAGTATGACCATTCCCAGACGGGACGGATCATAAAGTTCCCAAAGAAGGTTTGTCAATGCCTGAGGCGTCAGCTCTACCTGCCGGGCAACTTCTTCGAAGTAGGCATTGTAGGATAGTCCCTCGGGAATTTGCAGTCCTTTTTCCTCAGCAAATTTCTGAACGAGCATCACCTTATCCGACATCTGCTGATAGACGACACCGGAGATAAAACCGGCCAGTACATTCCCCAGAAAAACAGGGATGAAAGAGTATCCCATATAAAGTGCTTTCCTATCCGCGGGGGCAATACGTCCGATATATTCCGTGATCTTCGGCGAACCGGCCATCTCCCCCACCGAGAATATGAGGATAGCAACCATCGTAAACAATACATTCTGCGACACGATAGTCAACGACATACCGATCGAACAGACCAGGAAACCCGACATCATCGAACGCAACGGCTGCATCTTCATCACGAGACTCGACACCAATACCTGGAAGGTGATGATATAAAGCGCATCTATATTCGTCACGAACTCTGCATCCATCACACCCGGCCCTGCACTGTAATGTTTACTGATAAATGGGATATAAGTATGAAAGAAGTTATACAACACACTGGTATCCACCCACTGAGAAATAAATACCGGGAGGGTGAAGAAGAGCTGGTTATACATCGTCCAGAAACCGGCAACGATCAACAGGAAGAGGATGAATTTGATATCCTTAAGTATACTTCCCATATTGCGGAAAATAACTTCGAAAGTCTTCAATAATGAGTCGGTACTTCTTTCCCCGTCTTCACGTCCCGGCTCCTTATAGAAAAACAACAGGATGAAATTCAAGGCGATGACTCCGGCGGAGACATAAAAGATAAGATGTGAAGAGCCTTTGAACAATAAGGTAACCATCGGTCCGAAAAAGGCTCCGATATTCACCATCATATAAAAGATCCCGAAGCCGATCGAGGCCGTCTCATTCGTCGTTGTCTTCGATATCGTAGCCGAAATAACCGGTTTGAAAAGAGCCGCTCCTACAGCGAGGTAAAGGTACATGATAAAGACCCCGGTAAAGGTCGTGAACATCGGAAGGAGGATAAATGCGGATGTATAGATCAGGAATGCCAGATAGAGCACTTTCTTATATCCGTAGCGGTCGGCAATAGCTCCCGTCAATACAGGCAGGAAGTATAAGATACCGGTTCCTACTCCCATCAGAAGACCTTTCTGGCTTTGTGAGAATTCCAGTCCTCCGACATCCGACGATCCGGTCAGATAGTTGGCAAACAACATAAAGAAGCCGTACCATGCCCAGCGTTCAAATAATTCGATCAGATTGGCCACCCAGAATGTACGTGGGAAGTTAATAAAGACACCCATAGCAGTATTTGTTTATTCAATTAAGTGCCCTAAAGATACAAAAAATGCTTCTACCGCATAATAATCCGGGCTACTGCCCCCTATAATAACACTTCAAGAAAACAAAAAACCGATAGTTACCCGCTAAAAAAGCGGTAACTATCGGTTCACCAACGGACTACTATCCGTTCTTTCTAATCTGTTGTTATCAGCATTCGGCTTATTTAAAAACCTGCTTCATCGGTCTGCCGATCCAGACCTGGGGTTGCTTCAGGTTAAAAATATAAGCAATGGTAGAAGCGACATCAAACTGCATCATGCTTTCCGTGAACTCATATCCTTTCTTTACTCCCTTACCGGAAATAATGAAAGGCGTTTCCATTTCCCGCATGGTCTTTCCGCCATGTCCCTTATTGATACCGCCATGATCTGCCGTCACCACAAAGATCGTTTCATCCAGCATGCCGGCATCGGCTACGGCCTGCACGATCTCACCGATATATCCGTCCAGTTCCTTCAACTTTGCATAATACGCCGGAGTATCATGTCCATCACCATGTCCCACGCCATCAGGCTGCTCAAAGATGATGCCGACAAAAGCCGGACGGGATTCCTTTATATAAGAAACAGCCGCATCCGTACATCCTCGCGGATTACTTTCTGAAGGAGCAATATTCACTTCCTTATTCATAGCCTGCATCTCGGCCAGATACTTCATGCCGTCCCATTCATAAATATACCCCATCTCGGCCTCCGGATTCGCATCCCGGAACAATCCCCACACAGAGGGGAACAAACCGTAATGGCTTATCTCACGCGACGGAAGTTCCGGCTTCTGTGAACCCCACTCCGTAAATCCGTGAATCTCCGGTCCTGCTCCCATAAACATGGATGCCCAGTTAACTGCGCTGGAGGAAGGCAATACACTTCTCTTCTTCAACGTATAAGAACCATCCGCCATCAACCTCTTGACAGTCGGCATTTCCGCCTTTTCCACACTATAAGCGCCCCAGCCGTCGAGACCGATCAACACGACATGTTTGGCTTTCCACTTTGCCGCACTAGCAACATTCACACACAGGAAAGCACAGACAATCAACAAAAAGAATCTACTTTGTTTCATAACCTGATATTATTTTAAAATCCACATTAATTGATTCACTTCATCATTTCCTCCATACTGGCGTGCCACGGCTTCTTCCACATTCTCCTTATTATAAGAATACTCATCTGTCGGGTACATCCAGCGTACCGGAATCTTATCCTTCGCATTGGTGTTCAGGCTGGTTGCCGGATTTATCGGCAACTTCGGATAACCGGTTCTGCGATATTCGAAATAAGCATCCCAGGGGTATTGCATAAAGCTCGATATATAACGCTGAGTAATGATCTTCTCGATATCGCCTTCCTTATCTCCGGTCAACTGTATGGAGGGTTGGGCAAGAAAGTCGTTAATAACTCCCTGGGTCATTTTCCGTCCCTGGTGATAGATATTCTCATCCGGAGTATATTTCACGATAAAATCCATACTCGCTTTGATTCCTTGCTTGTAATAGGTTGAAGCATCACCAGTAATCCAACCTCTCACTACCGCTTCCGCCAGGATAAAATTCAGTTGCGAATACCCCAGACGTATCACCGGTTCACCCGGCCGGTAATAATTGTAGCGATCGTTCACACAAGAAAATTCACCTGCAATGTATAAAGGTTTATGAACGGAGAAATCCTCTCTGACGTCAGTACCTACAAACACATCCCAACTGTCTGCTGCCACTCCGGCCTTCAACTGAGCCTCACTCGGTTTTGCATAATAGAATAGGCGATAGTCCTGCTGCTCTTTCATCATGTCGATAAGGAAAGAAGATACCATCGGATTCTTCGAATACATGTTATCGTTGAACGGATATAATTGTCCCGCCTTATCGGAATAGACCATCTGGAAGTTATCGTCGTTCGACTCCATCAAGGCTGATGAACTGACAATACGGGCAAAACGTTCCTTCACTTTCAAGTCGGCATCGTCTGCTTTCTTCGATAACGACATCAATACCTGCAGCTGGAAAGTACTAACGATTTTCCGCCACTTTTCAACATTTCCTCCAACAAAAGGATCGCCCTTAAAATCGTTTGCATTCGAAAAGAAGTCGTATGATTCTTCCAGATCTTCAAGCACCTGGCGCATCACTTCCTTCTGGGTATCATACTTAGGTTTCAGAACGCTTTCTTCTCCCTTTAAAGCATCGCTATAAGGAATATCTCCCAGATCCATGGACGACCAGAACAGCTTATAAGCCTTGACAAACTTCGCCAGTCCCGAATAAGCTGCCAAGTCTTTCTCTTCAGCCAATTCGACCATCTTCTGCATATTTATGATGGTATGGTAGTCACCCAAGCCAGCACGCCCCCAACCATTGAAAATATAACTTTCAGAACCTTCCCCCCAAGCCATATACTTACTGGCCATAGAGTTATAAAGAAAGCCTTTTCCCGTAGAATTCGAAAGCAAACTCTTAATGCCTCCGGTTGCCAGCATCTCGGACGAGACACGGGTCGGTACATCCGGATTTGTGTTTATCTCATCAAAATTACCACAAGATGCCATAAAGATTATAGCAGATAGCAGGCAAGCCGCTAATTTTATATATTTCTTCATTGTCTGATCTTTATTATAAATCCAACTTAATATTGAAACCGAGCAAACGGGTAGAAGGTGCATTCAGATTATCACCTCCGACATCCGGGTCAGCATACTTAAACTCTTTCGTCCAAATCAACAAATTCTGACCAACCAAACCGATAGTCGCGCCTTTCAGCCGAACCTTTTCGCACAATGATTTTGGCATCTGATAAGTAAGCGACAGATCCCTTAACTTGAAAAAAGTTTGCTTGAAGTAGTTCTGAGGTCTTCCGGAATAAGCATTGGCATGATACTCGCGGACATATTGTTCATAAGAGACCTCCACATCATTAGGAGCAAACACACGGTCGTCGAACGTGATGTTCCCATCCGAATCATACTGAACCGTACCGGAAACCACTTTTACACCCTGTCCGATGTAATTCTTTTTCCCATTCACCACTTCATCATAACGCCAATGGTTGTCGCTTTCGATATGGGCTCCCGTATTCCACAAAGACTGATTCGTCCAGGAATAAGCGACACCGCCTACGCGACCGTCAATCGTGAAACTCAACGTAAAATCTTTATAAGAGACTGTATTGACCCATCCCCAGATCCAGTCAGGACCTGAAAAACCATGATGAGTCGAATACTTGCTCAACAACGGATAACCGGCTTCATGGATCATATTGCCGTCTTTGTCATATTCGTAATCGGCATAAGTCACATGATCCGTACGAGCGTCCTCCTTTATCCAAGGTTTCTTAGACGAAAAATCCGGGTCGAGCTTAGCATAATACTGTCTGTCCAGTGCCCAGTTGAATGTAGAATTCCAGGCCCAGTCTTTACTCTTTATGATATCACCGCTTAATTGTATCTCGAAACCTCGTCTTACATATTCTTCTTTAGAGTTTACCTGCGTATTACTAAATCCGGTAGATGCACTAAGTGTTGCGTTCACAATCCGGTTATAGTAATATTTATTATAATAAGCGGCATCCAAAACCAAACGTTTACCAAAGAATGTCAGCATTGTTCCCAGTTCATACGACTTGGAAGTACTCGGCTTGACAGATTTACCCCGGATCGTAGAAGGATAAGATGCACTGGTCATGTCATCCCAGGTATTTGTAGAGATGGAGTACGTGTTATTGGTAGCATACACATCGGTATCGGCTTTCGACATAGTCCAGGAACCTCTTACTTTCCAGAAGTCGAAAAAGGACGGCATCGGGATAAACTCGGAAAGGACGACACTACCTGCCACCGACGGATAAAAATACGAACGGGTTTCGGAAGGTAAAGAAGACGACCAGTCGTTACGTCCGGTTACATCCAGAAATAAAGTGCTCTTCCAGGCAACGGATGCTTTGGCAAATAAACTGTTTGTCTGTTTCTTTTTCATGCCGGCAGAGGTTCCGGGAGGATCGACCGAAGCATTCAAAGAATAAAACCCGGGAACCAGCAAACCGTTCTTTGTTGTACTGGTATGCGTGTTATCCTGATAGAAATAGATATTACCTCCGACAAAGCCATCCAAAGAAAAATCCCCGAATTTGTGGTCAGCCATCAACATAAAGTCAGTATTGACGCTATAGCCGTTTGGTGTTTGCAGTTCATAATATCCCTTTTTATCCCATGCGCCATAGGCTCCGATCGGGTTACGCCATTCCTTACGGGTGGAATAAACATCCAGGCCGGATCTTAATGTCGCTTTCAACCAGGGAGTAATTTCATAGCTACCGGAAACAAAACCGTTCACTTTATCGAAATCACTTGAAGCGATGATCTCATTTGCAATATAGTAAGGGTTATTATAATATGTGTCATTATACCAGTTCTGTTCCTGGTCCTTTACACGCCAGTAATTCTTATAATCGCGGATATCCCACTCCGGCCCTGTCCATACCAAAAGATTATAGATATAGCCGAGACCTCCGTATCCGGTACCGGTTCCCTGGGGAGAAAAACGCTTATTGTAAGTAATACTGGCATCCAGGTTGAATCCTTTATAATTCATATTCCCGGCAGCCGTATAAGTAATCTTATTCAACTTAGCATTCGGCCACTGACCTTTATTGTAGACGTGAGTCAGTGATGTACGGAAACTGCCGTACTTTCCTTTTTGTGTGACGCTCACGTTATTGTTGGTTACAAATCCTGTTTCCTGGAAATTCTTCAGGTTGTCTTTACCTTTTGATGTCAACGGCATTTCACGCCATTCATAGGTATAAGGATCATATTGAAGGGCCGTACGGCCTATGTCCAGTTTATCTCCCCAGACAAAGTCAGTCGGATTATATTTACCGCCCTGTCCGCCACTATAGGAAGATTGTACTTCCGGAAACTTCAGATAACCGGCATTGAACATCGTATTGCTGTTTATCGAAATATTCAATCCATCTTCCGAACCTCTTTTAGTTGTCACCATAATAGCTCCGGAAGATCCCCGGGCTCCATAAAGAGCTGAAGCCGTAGCTCCTTTCAAAACGTCTATGGATTCAATATCATCGGAAGCCACATCCTGCAGTTTCATATTGCCATAAGGTATCCCATCTATGACCAGCAATGGGTTCTCTCCACGCAAAGACAAATCCGGAGTCGTATTAAATTCCGTACTGTTCTTCACATTCAGACCGGCAATTTTACCGGTTAAGGCAGTAGCAACATCTACCGTTTTTACGGCCGCCAGACGTTCACCTCCTACTTTCTGGACAGAATACCCCAACGCTTTCTCCTCACGTTTGATACCCAATGCCGTTACAACAACTTCATCCAGCAATTCCGCATCTTCCGATAAAGTCACATTGATCACAGACTGTCTGCCGACAGGTATCTCTTTGCTCTTATAACCGATAAAAGTGACAACCAGTACCGATTTGGAGGGAACACTCAGGGAATAACGACCGTCTATATCCGTAATAGTACCGAGCACCTGCCCTTTCACCACCACGTTCGCACCAGAAATGGGTTCGCCCATATCGTCCTTTACCACACCGGATATCTGTACATTTTTGGATGTATCCGTTTGCCGGGTTGATGTTTCTCTCCCCGTTACTATTACATGTTTTCCTTTGATCTCATATTTGACCGGTTGGTCACTGAAGATAATATTCAATGCTTCTGAAACAGACTTGCCATTCAGGTTGACAGATATCTGTTTATGCAACTGCACATCTTCCGTATCAATGAAAAAAGAATAACCGCTCTGCTTCTTAATGGTTTCTATTGCGTCTTTCACAGTAATATTCCGAACATTCAAGGTTATTTTCTGCTCCTGTGGTAGTGCAGCAAATGACGGCTGGATGTTACCAGCCAAAAGTGCAGTACATAAGCCTGTTATAAATAATGATTTTTTGTGAGCAAATAATGTTGCTCTGATTTTCTCAAAAGGAATGTTTTCCATAATTTTGTATTGTTGTTTTTAATAACAAATTAGTTTAACGACTATCTGAATCGGGAAATGGTACCAACATTTTCCGATTCGCTTTTTATCTACAATCTCAATTTCTTATCTCTATTCTCCTTTCCTCTTTTTTAGTTAATACTGTATTTATTTAGTAGAGCTCTATCACATTATCTGTTTTCCTATACCTGAATTTGCCGCTGCTCGACATGATCATCAGGATATCATCCAGCGAATCGTCATTACGGAAATCACCGTAGAAAGTCAGGTTCTTCTTTTCCTCATTCCTGAATATGAAGGTTACATCAAACGATTTTTCCAATTGTCTGACTATTTCTACCAGTGTCAGTTCATTGAAGAAATGAGCCCCGGTCGTCCAGTTATCCGCCTGTGATGCCGGGACTTTCCGTATCTCCGTTTGTCCGCTTTCTTTATTATAAATAGCCAGCTGCTCAGGTTTCAGGGTCAATGGTTCAGTCTGATTATTCAGGCTCGACAGGTTTATCGAACCTTCCGCCAGGATAACCTCGATATTTTCCTCATCGCCATAGGCTTTCACATTGAAACGGGTTCCTAAAACTTTCACGTCTATATCGCTGGTATGCACAATAAAAGGCAACTTCTTGTTATGGGTCACTTCAAAATAGCCTTCTCCTTCCAACTGAACATTCCTGTCCTTATGAGAAAAAGCGGAGTTATAACTCAGTTTACTTCCGGCATTCAACCAAACAACCGTCCCGTCTTCCAGCACGATACGGCTACGCGATCCCATCGGCACTTCCACTGTCTGCATGGCATAAAGAGCGGAATGATCCAAAGGTAGATTACCCAGGTAATAACCTGTTCCCAGCAACAGCATACCGGCAAAAACCGCCGCAGCAATCCTGATAAAACGCAATGAGAATCTTTGCCCTTTTTGAGGAGCCGATATTCTTCCCCGGAAATGTTGAAATGCCCGTTCGCTTTCTTCTTTGTTGCCAGCGGCAGCATTAATTGCCAGCCAGACTTCAGTCATTTCATAGAAATATTGTTTATGAGCGGTATCGGCTGCCACCCATTTCTCCAGTTCTACGCGTTGTTCCTTATCCAACTCATTATTCAAATAAGCTGCGATCTGTTCATCCGGGTAATATGTATTCTCTGTATTATTCATTTTTATGTTGTTATAAGGTAGACAAGAAAAGTAAGGAAATGGGGTAGTGAAAATGTTTACTTTTTTCAAAATAATTTCATCAGACAAGCTAAAAGCACTAACTGATAATCCTTTAAGCGATCCCGTAAAATAGATAAAGCTTGTTTAATGTGGTATTTAACGGTATTGACGGATATGCCCAGACGATTGGCGATTTCCTCATGTTTAAGCTCTTCCAACCGGCTGAGAATAAACACCTGACGTGTCTCTTTAGGAAGTCGGTTTATTTCTTCATGGACTTTCTCCGTCATTTCTTTTTCCAGCAAGCGTCCCAGCGGATATTCGTCGGACAGAAACAACAATGGAGAAGTGATGTCGATACCGTTGAGGCTGACCTCTTTTTCCACATAATTCTTCTGTAGGTAGTTCAATGAAAAGTTACGGACCATACGTATCAGATACGCATTCAGGGAAATTTGTATATCCAGTGTCTTACGGGTTTCCCAAAGGTGGAAAAAGACATCTGAGACAATCGTTTCCGCCAGAAAATCATCTTGCAGATATTGCCGGGAAATACAGAAAAGACGATGATAGTAATTATCATAAAGACTGCGAAAAGCATTCTCATCGCCTTCCTTTACTCCTTTTATTATTTGTTTTTCATAATATTCCACGTGTATCTCTCAATAAGGACAGGCAAATTTAATCAAAAACATTTTATTTCCTATGTTGCTATACAAACCATTTATACACGAAACCCCGGGAGACGAATCTTCCGGGGCTTGTTTTTGTCTGTTGTTGCTCTTCACAGAGATCGAACAGAAGAACTTTATTTCATTACTTTAGTATTAATATCTACCGCTCGTTCGCCTGTCGCAGGGTAATTGGGGTAAGGGCGGTTCGCGAACCGCCCCTACGACACGCGGTAAACAATTTAGAATTATTTGATTATAAATAAGTCCTTATTTTACGATTGCTTTTACAGCGGCTTCGCCTTCAACAGCAACTACAACTACACCTGCAGGAGTAGAGATTTCAACTTTATCAGAAGAAAGTACTGCATTAGCAATTGTCTGGCCAAGTACGTTACTGATAGTAACTTTCTTGCCTTGTGCACCGGCGATAATCACTTTACCTTCTGTTGCAACTACTGAGATAGCTGATATTTCAGGAGCATTTTCGTTGGCAGTCGGTATGCCTGCATAGTTTTCTTCGATCTTAAACAAATCACCTTTGTTATAACCGTTTTCAACAACAACAGTACCGTTGATCCATTTCAAATAACCTTCCTGAGTAGTAGCCAGTTTATCAGCGTCTTTTGTAGGGTTATATTCTTTCCACAAAGTCTGGATCTTGAATGTTCCCTTAGATGCATCTTCGTAGCGGAATGCGAACTTAGCAACGTTGAAGTTAGGTTTGCTCAAATCAACCTTAACTGTATCACTGTTTGTAAATAAGAACAATGTATCTTTGATATGCATACCCTGAACAAATGATAACTTAGCACGAGATTCGCCAGCTTCGTTATTATTTACATACGGGTTCTTGTGTAAATGAGTAGCACCATAGATATTAGCAGTGTCGATCAAGTTAACCAAGAAACGACCTTTAACAATCGGAGTCTTTTCAGCGTGAGGACAAACACCATGTTCTTCGATCCAAGTTGGGTCATTGTGCAATACATTGTCCGGACAATAAGTCTTAACAGTATTGTCAACGTTTACAGCCAATAAGTACTGCCAGCAAGTATTATCTTTACGATCAACATAAGCAGTATCAACAAACATAGCCGGATTCAATTTAAATTGAGGATCGTAAACATTATCGATGTTCAAGAAGCTCAAAGTATCATTTTCAACAACAGATTTGTCGTCATGTTTCTCGTAAAGAGCCTGATTAGCATTATCTTCACGATACAATCTAATTGTATCGCCCCAAGCCTTAACATCATCATTTACTAAATGATATTCAGGATCGTCAGACGGTTGAACCAGCATTAATGAATTATTGTCTTTTGCATAAGCATCCATTTCTTCCCAAGAACCATTTTCCAAGCTATTTCCTAAGAACAGTTTCTTACCGGCAAAAGTAAATGCTGATTTACCGCTATTCAATATGATACTACCATCTTTTTCATACGTGTTTGTTGTCGTATTCAACGTAACATAATTGTAAGTATCACCCGGTTTCTTTTTCAAAGCAAACTTCTGAGCTGCACCATTATCGGTGGCGTCATTATTATCCTTATCACAGATATAATATTGCAACTGAGTCAAACCGTTATTCTTAACAAATTCGTTATTTTCTCTGTTCTGGAAAGTATAAGGAAGGATAACCAATGTATCTTTAGTTTCAACTATAGATTTGGCTGTTGCATCCCACTTATTCAATGTGCTAACGATCAATACAGAGTCAATCTGAGTTTGGAAATCTTCTTTTGCGCCTGTTTTCTTCTTGAATGCCAAGTTCCACTTTGTAGCAGCTACCTGATCTACAGTAGCACCGATCTGGTGAGACATATTATGGTTTTCAGCCCAGTAAGCAGGAATATCTTTATCTGCGTTCTGACGAGACTGAGCCAGATAGAATGTTGTATTACGTAATACATTTTCTGTAATAGTCATGAAACCATCTGTCTTTTCAGTCTTAGCTACCGCTGTAATTGTAATCAGATCTTCAGCAGCCAAGTGCATAGAAGGAGAAGAGGAAACTACTTCATAAACGCCAGCTTTAGCAGTGTTACGCAATTCACTGATTACTAATGTAACAGAAGGATCTTCACGGTTTGTCAATGTGATTGTTGCACCCTTATCTGAAGATGTTACAGCCCATTGAGATTCCGGAGCTTCAGTAACCAAACTTGCAGCTTTAACGAAATCAGCAGCAGTACCATCTTCATCAATTGCCAATACACTATTTACTTTGTATTCGTTATTTGTGCCAGCTTCTTTACCATTAGCGACATAGTTTACTTTAACAAACTGACCAGTCAGGAACTTAATCAAGTCTACTTTATTTGAGCTACCTAAAGATGTTACAGCCCAGTTGCTTGCACTACTTACTGTTCCTGCTTTATCAAAGGCAGTTAAACGGCCTTCATTGTTTGTATTGTTGATATACAACCTTTTATCAGTATTTACAAGAACCTGAACTGCTTTAGCACCATTATCGGCAGCATGAACAGCAAATTTATAAGCAGCGTTAGCATTTGCAGCCAAGGCATCTTCTTCTGAAGCCAATTTGAATGCTCCTGGTTTATCAGAGTCTTTGTTTGCATCAGCATCCCAATAGATGTATTTGCCGTCTTTGTTTTTCAAGAAATAAACAGAAGCACCAGATGTTGCATCTTTGAAACCACCTGCATTATTATTAAGAGTTGCATCATATTCCATAGCAGTTAACTTACCGGCGAATGCATCCGCACCAGTAACCTTCACACCTTCTTTTGCAGAAGAAACAGTCAATTCAAAACCACCTTTCAACTCTTTGTTCAATACATCACCTGTTGTTGCTGTTGTAGCAAATGCCGATTCAACTGATACAAAAAGAGCAGCATCTACTAATTCAGCTTCTGCATCTGAACCTGTTGTTACATCAAAAGCAGAACCATCATATTTTACATAACCTCCGAAGCTGGCATCTGATTTCTTAACACGCAAAACAAAGAAATAACCCGGCTTATTATCTGCTTTAACAGGAACAACATCAAAATTGGCATTTCCTTTAACAGAGAAAGTATGGCTTGCATTGTTCAACAATTCACCATCAGCCTGCATTGTCCAATATGCTTCATCCGCTGCACTTGCATTATAAGCACCGGCTGCTACAACACCGGAAGCAATTGCAACAAACTTATCTGCAGCAGGAGTAATAGCAGCACTACTACCCGTGTTAGCTAATACAAATAAACGAGCATTGTCGGTAAACTCCGGCAAAATAGAAGCACCAACTGCTGTTAGTGTAGCAGCATCAGCAGGCAACACGTTTGTATTAGATTCATCCCAAGCCAAAGCTTTGTCTTTCTCAACAACCGCTTTGGTTTCAATCGCAGTAGGAACTGCGAACATTGAAGCCGCTGTACCTGCATAAGCACTAAAAGCCGAAGCAAATAACAAGCTAGCTACAAGTGTAGAAAACTTTTTGTTCATAATCAATAAATTTAATATTAATAATAGTGTTATAAAAACCTGTTCACAGCCTATTCCCGATAGGCCTGCTAGTAGTAATGACTAGCTAAAACGTTCCTTTTTTCTAGTCATTTTTTACGGTGCGCTTTGATTTCATACCGGAAAGAGAGAATTTCGTACTTAATTCGCTATCATGTTGATAAGAAAGAATATAGAAAAGGAAAAAATCTTGGGGAAGCTATTGCCAGTTCAAAAGAATGTAGTAATTTTGATGACTAGAAAAAAGGAACGATTTTTCTAGTCAGTCATTTTTCTCACCCTAAGCGTTATAAATCAATAGACATATAGTCATTTTGACGGCCTGCCCCGGAAGGTAGGAATATAGTGCCTTATATATAATGTACGCACGCGTACATTATATTATTAGTTGCCTGGACGAAAAAAAGCAAGGTTTTTGCAGAAACAATTATTAATAGAGCTAAAATGGGCTATATTTACCCTTGTTAAGGACTTCCTGAAGATGCTTCTGCTTCATCTTCCACATCATTTTATTAGCATATATTGTGTCACCACAGTATCATATATTGTGATACTACAATGCCATATATTATGACAATAGAATTTCATAATATATGAGAATACAGTATCATAATATATGAAAATGGCGGCATCTCCCAGGGAAATGTCGCCAAGCAGATAGCAGCTTGTAAATCAGCACTTATCCAAGATCATAATACTCCTGATACTCGTCATACCGAGGTTCGGTAGAAATATCGTGGGCAAGAAAGAGTTTTTTGATATAGGCCTGTTCTTTCGGTCTGATCAGGCGGCGCTTCTGCTTACAACGGTAATAGGTGCTGCGTCCCAGGCGGGCTATGATCTGCGATTTGATTGCCTCCGCTTTTCGCAGGGGTAGGTCATCGTACAGCCAGGTGATACCTTTGGCAAACTTTTGGGGTTCATCCAGTACAAAGAATGGACACTCTTTATCACCGAGCGCATCGAGGTAACCCGGGTTAAGAATGTATATTCCTCCACGATCCTTCGGGACATGGAGAGCCATCTGGCGGCGTAAACATTTATCACCATGCGGACATTGCTCGCGGAAGCAATTGGCAAAAGAAGCAGGAAAATCATTATAGTTGAAATCTGGTTTCATAATGCGTATAAGTTTATTGGTTGCTTATAGGGCAAAGATACCTATTTATATGAGCTACTGCATTAAATAATTCCGAAATTTATCATTATCTTCGCCTTCAAATAGTACAAAAGCCATGAGAAAACTGATCATACTTTTCGTCTTCCTGAACGCCCTGTCTTATGCCTTCCCTATCTATTTCAAACATATCGGGACAAAAGAAGGGCTCTCGCAACTGTCGGTCATGTCGATTTACCAGGATGAACTGGGGCGGATGTGGTTCGGTACGGAAGAAGGGTTAAGCGTTTTCGACGGCGTTCATGTGACCGCATACAAGCCGACACTGGGCAATAAGAACGAGAATGAATTTCCGGTAGGGAACAGCATCGATTTTATAACCGGAGATCTTCAGGGGAATATTTATTTCAATTCGGACAACTCACTGGTACAATATAATCTTCATACCCAACAGTTCTCCTGCCTCAAGAGCTCGGGAGTCAATGCAGTGGCTTTCAGAGACGGACAGCTTTGGGTAGGCGTTGGCGACTCTATCTTCATACGGGATAACGATACCGGAGAGCTTCGATTCCGTTTCCAACTCGAATATACGTATCAACACGCCACCTGCATCACGGTCGACAGCCAGAAACGGTGCTGGATCGGGACTAACAGCGGATTATATATGCAGCAAGGAGACACGCTTCCCACCTGTATCATTCCGAACGAAGATATCTACACCCTTTTTGAAGATTCCCACGCAAATCTCTGGATCTCGGCTCGTATGAACGGGCTTTATAAAAGAGAGCCGTCGGGGCATTTCAAACGGTACCGCTATGACCCGCAGAAACCGGATAATATATCCAGCAACCAGGTGAGAGGCATCGTGGAAGATAATTTCGGGAACCTGTGGATCGGGACGTTCACCGGGCTTAATAAGTATAACCCGTATGACGACAGTTTCCAGGTCTATACCCACGACCTTCTTCCCGGCAGCCTGATGCATTCGTCTGTATTCCCGGTCTATAAAGATCATCAGGGAAGCATCTGGCTGGGAACTTACTATGGAGGTGTGCATTATTTCAATCCGGAAATGGATTTGTTTACCGTTTACACGGCCGATAGTTCAAGAAAGGATTGCCTCAGTTTTCCCTTTGTCGGACATATGATAGAAGATAAAGACAGTAATATCTGGATTTGTACAGAAGGCGGCGGCCTCAACCTCTTTGACAGGAAAACAAAGACCTTCACCTACTTCATGGCCGATCCCAACAAGAACTCCATCGCCCATAACAACCTGAAAGATATTGCTTACAGCCAAAAGCACAACAAGCTTTATATCGGGACGCATACCGGGGGATTATCCATCTTCGACCTTTCAAAAAAACGCTTCCGTAATCCTTATTTTGAAGATCCGGCATATGCGGTAAAGGCAGGCGACAGGATCAACCAGATGCGTATCTGGAAAGACAAGTACCTGGTATTCATGACCCAATGGGGCAATGCGATGATGGATCTCGACACCGAGCATATCAGCCCGATATTCCCCAGCGGGAAGACATATGGAAATCATTGTTTCCTGATCGACTCGCACGATTATATCTGGATCACTACCGGATACACCCTCTACAGGATTAAAATGAATGACGAACAAGACCTGCGTATGTTCCGTTGTGGCGAAAACGGACTCGGCAAACAGCTGATCTCTACTATTTATGAAGACAAGAAAGGACGTATTTTCTTCGGGACACTGGGGGCGGGTCTGTATGAGTTTGATGAAAAGAACAATTCGTTCAAAGGGTATACGACAAACAACAGCCTGATATTAAGCGACTATTGTTATAACATCAAAGAGTCGACACAAGGTTATCTGATCATATCCGGCGACAAAGGGCTCTCTTTCTTCGATCCCGGGCAGGAACAATTCAAGGTTGTGGAACAAGGGACTGCCCTTCCGGTATCGGGCATCAATAAAGGTTGCGGACTGTTGGTTTGCCAAAACGGCGAGATATTTGTCGGCGGCATAGACGGGGTGACAACATTCTTCGAACAGGATCTGTTTCGTCCGGCCAAAGACTACCAGCTGTATTTCTCTGATTTATATATCAACAACGAAGCGGTACAGCCCAACGACCGGACACATATATTGTCGGACGCACTGCCTTATATCCATGAAATAGACCTGAGACACAATCAGAATAACCTGATCGTCACCTTCAATTCAAACAACTACATCAATACGCTGAAAGAAACAGCCTACGAATATATGCTGGAAGGTTTCGACGATAAATGGATCAGCAACAATGACAACAGCATCCAATACACCAATCTCAGCCCGGGGAAATATACATTGATCGTACGCGAGAAACAATACGATCCCAAGGTTGAACCGCAAACGATCCGCATGGGAATCGTTATCCATTCGCCGTTCTACGCGACTCCGCTCTTCTACCTCTTGTATGTGTTGGTGGGGGGCGGACTTATCTACGGTTTCTTCCGCTTCAAACAGTCGCAATTGCTGCTCCGGACATCGCTGGAGTTCGAACGCAAGGAAAAAGACAGGATCGAAGAATTGAACCAGGCGAAACTGCAATTCTTCTCCAATATCTCGCATGAGTTCCGGACGCCGCTCACACTGATCATATCCCAGATCGAACTATTGTTGCAAAGTAGTTCGCTGGCGCCTTCCACTTATAACAAACTGTTGAAAATATACAGAAACACCCATAACATGCGGACATTGATCAGCGAACTGCTTGATTTCCGTAAACTGGAACAGGGACATGTGAAGCTGAATGTATACGAACAGAACATCATCCCGTTCCTGAAAGAGATCTATCTCTCTTTTTACGAATATGCCTCCGGCCGTTCAGTGACTTATAGCTTCACAACCCAGGAGGAAAGTATCTTGTGCTGGTTCGATCCGAAACAGATGCAAAAGGTTTTTTACAACCTGCTGTCGAATGCGTTCAAATACTCCAAACCGGGGGCTGCGATCGAAATGGTGGTAGAGGATAACGAACAGGCTATCATCATCAAAATTATCGACAACGGAATCGGTATCGGCAAAGAGGATATCGACAAAATATTCGACCGCTTTTATCAGGCCGGCAGCAATGCGTCCGGTCTGACACAGCCCAGTACGGGGATCGGCTTGTCGCTAACCAAAAGTATCGTAGAACTGCATCACGGTAAGATACAGGTGGAAAGCACGCCGGGCTACGGAAGTATATTCATCGTTCATTTACCCAAAGGACGGGCGCATTTCAAAGAAGATGAATGTAAGTTTGTCGAACCCGAAAATGAAGGGATGCGGAACGAAATACTTCCGGAAACCATCATAAAAGAACTTCCCGAAGAAACATCCGAATTATCACTTATAGAAACAGGTGCAACCTATACCGTTTTATTGGTGGACGATAATGAAGAATTGCTCCAGATACTGAACTCTCTCTTCTCGCCGGCCTACCACGTCCTATTGGCCAGCAACGGCAAAGAGGGATTGGAAAAGGCCCGGAGCGAAAGGCCGGATATTATCGTGAGCGATATCATGATGCCGGAAATGTCGGGTACGGAGATGTGCCTGAAAATCAAAAACGATTTCGATATCTGCCATATACCGGTGATCCTGCTTACGGCACTCGGTTCTGCGGAACAGAGCATCGAAGGTCTGCAACGTGGTGCGGACGATTATATCAGTAAACCGTTCAATGCCCGGGTACTGCTTGCCCGCTGCAACAATCTGGTGCGCAACCGCATTATCCTGCAAAAGAAATTCAACGAACAAAGGGACTTCGACACACAGTCGCTCGCCAGCAACCCGATCGACCAGAAATTTATGGATGCAGTCAACAAGATCATTGAAGAAAACATGGATAATATGGAGTTCGATATGAATACGCTGGCTAAAGAACTGGGACTGAGCCGCAGCTCGCTGTATGCTAAGTTTAAGGCCCTTACGGGCATGACCCCGAACGATTTTGTTCTCAGTTGCAAACTGAAACGGGCGGCAACCTTGCTAATCACCCGGCCGGACCTGCAAATCGCAGAGATCTCCGACCTGTTAGGCTTCGGCTCTCCCCGTTATTTCACCCGTTGCTTCAAAGCCCAGTTCGATACGACACCGGCGGAATACAAGAAGCGGCAGGCATCCAATAACGGATAGGCACCGAAAAAAAATGGACAGGCATTGCTTTAACGACGAATGCCTGTCCAATCCATATTAAATGCGAATCTGTTTATTTTGCTTCTATATCCTGTTTACGTTTAAGGGCTTCCATGAAATAGTAGTCGGCATAGTTCAAGGGGACATCTATTTCCGAGTTGTGAGGAATACTACCCACCGAGTGCATCAACAGGAAGTTACCGTTTGCGCCTAAGGCCGCACGGTAAGCCGGAGAGGCCAGCGAGGTCATTATACCGTCGGCATAGGCTTTATAATCTGCTGCGTTTTCCACATCCATCGTGCTGATCTCGTATAATGCAGAAGCAATACAGGAAGCAGAAGATACATCGCGGGGTTCGTTCGGTATATTCGGGGCATCCATATCCCAGTAAGGAATAAAGTCGGCCGGCATGGCTTTATGATTCTTCATGAAGTTGAATGTCTTTAGTGCCTGATCCAGATATTTGCGATCGCCTGTCTCCCGGTAGCAAACGACATAACCATAGATAGCCCAGGCTTGTCCGCGGCTCCACGCAGATTCGTGCGCATATCCCTGTGCGGTATGGCGGTGACGTACGGAACCGTCTTTGAGACTGTAATCGATTACATGGTAGCAACTGCCATCCGGACGGAAATGCTCCTGCAAAGTACGGTCGGCATGTGCAATAGCGATTTTATAGAAAGAAGAGTCGCCGGATAAACGGGTCGCTTCGAACATCAGTTCCAGATTCATCATATTGTCAATAATCACCGGACATTCCCAACCACGTTCCGACTGCCATCCGCGATCCACGTTCCACGACTGGATCACCTGGGGAGCTTCACGAAAACGGGTGGACAACGATTTGGCAGCCTGTACCATCACGTCTTTATAAGACGGATCGGCTGTCAGGCGCAGGCCGTTACCGAAACTGCAATTGATGATAAAGCCGATATCATGATGCCAGGTCAGGTTCTTGGCTTCTTCTATGGCCAATGTATATTTCCGGGCCAATGGAAGCAGAGCCGTATCTCCGCTCAGTTCATACAGATACCAGACGGAACCGGGGAAAAAGCCGCTGCGCCAGTCACCGTAGCCACAGTAATAGACGGAACTGTCGGCTTTCAGTGTCACCGGATTAAGGCATTCACCGCTTGCTTCGATTACTGCTATTTCATTACCGATCTGGGCACGGGCAAAATCGACATTCTCGTCGACAAAGCTTTTTTCTACTGTTTTAGGTGCTCCCCCACAAGAGACCAGAAATGCGGAGAAAGCCAGGGCAATCCAATTTTTCATTCTTTCTTTATTTATTGTTTTGTTTGATTGTGTACACATATGTTCCGGAGAGAGCTTTCTTCTTTGCTGTCAAAGAAAGGCGGTATATCTCTTTTCCCCACACATTGGATAAACGCGGATCATCCAGCGTAATGGTCTCGAGGGAAGGGGTAAAACTGTTTTTGTCGTATTGCAGGTTTACCTTTTCGCCATTCACTTCGATAGCGACCACACCGGGTGTGGCGATATCCACTTTACCCCAGGTCAGGAAGTTGACACGATTGAAGTCTTTTAACTCATTCAAAGTAAATGTGTCTTTGATCTTCAATTCTCCTTTGCCCAGTGTATAGGAACGAAGCCATTTATTGACTCCGGCTTCTTCGGGATAAGCTGTAGCGATATTGGCCGAGAACGTACTGCTTTTCGGATTGAAAGAAACGTCCGTCGCTTTATATTTTGCTCCGAATGATTGGTGAACACCATTTATCATCGGTAAGTTATGATAGTTGCTTTGCATGGTCCAGATCGTATATCGCTCGCTGCTGAACGTCTGGCGGGTATAAGTTCCTACGCCGGCATCGATAAAGACCGGAGTCGTATGCAGGTAGAGGGAAAAAGTTCCGGCATCGTTGTGGTTATGACTTTCATTGTTATAACCTCCCTTAGCTGCGAAGAAAAGGCCGGATTTGTTTGTCATGTAGCAGAACTCTGTTTCCGGATACCAGGTATAAGCGGGCGATTCGTAGACAGGTTTCACCTGTTCCATATCTTTGGCATAGAGAATGCTTTGCAATGTGCGGAATATATCCCGCCCGGAAGAAGGGGCTTTCTGCTTCGACAGGCTGTTGAGATAAGCGGCATACTGCATCATCACATCGCTGCCCACCGCTTTTCCATAGCGGAAGATGATCGGAGCGTCTCCTCCCCCTTTGGCGGAAGCATCGGCAAAGTTCACGACCCAGCCGTTCCCTACGTATGAACGGGCAATGTATTCTCCCATGTTCCTGATCATCGGTTGGTCGAACAAACTGATCTTCCCACCTGTTCCGTCATATAATAATTGTAGATAGTCATACATCTTTCCGGCAGCATGCCCCCAATAGGAAGGGCCTTCTTCGCAAGCCCCGTCGGAATGGGTATAGTTGATGAATTTATCGACAGAAACCATCGTACGGTAAACGGCTTTTGCCAACGTTTTTTTATCATTTTCCAATAACAGGAAACATTGCAGGGCATTTGAATTACACCACGGATTCCAGTTGTTTACCAAAGTTCCCGGTTTATAGTTGAAAGCCATCCACCAGAAGCGGTCTTCTTTCATATAGGTATCGAGGATACGTTCCTGCAACTCATGGCGCAGGCGTTCGGAGATAACCGGGTTTACTTTGTCGAATTCGGAATGGAAGAAGTAGTAAGTCCATGAAAGCAACGATCCCATGTCACCGGCAGTAAGATCGATCACGTGTTCTTTATAATCCGGCAAGGAACGTGTGGAGTGTTGCGCACTCAAGTGAGCGGACAATACCCAGGAAGTCATTTCACAGGATTGGTAGACGCCATTGATAAGCTGGTCGATAAAACGGCCTTTTCCTTCGGCCAGTTCTGCCATCAACAGATCGGCAAGGGCGGTATTATTACTACCAAAAGGATCTTCCATGATCCGGCGGTTGCCACTACGCTCATATTCTATATAATCAGTTGCTTTTACGACTTTCCACTCGTAGTCAAGTTGTTTCTCTCCCCGTTTGATATACTCGTTTTTGTAATCACCCAGAAACTGATCCCAACCGGCACGGTCGGTATAAAGTGGGTAAGGCACCCATTCCTGATTGAGGATCAATACAGATTCAAGTTTTTCCACATTGGCAGCTTGTTGCAGCAAATCCCGTTCAATATACGCATAGACAGGAGCTGTTAACATTAGCAATAGACATAACAAAGTTACATTTTTACATACATTCATAAGTCATATTTGTTTCATGGTAATACACAAAAGTAGAAAGAAAGTCTATAAATGACAGGATTATTTATCCAATTCATGTGCCCCTATTGTCCAGAAATGAAGTTTTAACGGGTTTTTCTCATAGTCGTAGTTCGTATAGAACTAATGTCAAAACGATGCAAATATAAACGTTAATTATATTAACGGATGTATAATTTTATCCATTAATTATGCACTAATTGTCCAGCATTTATGCGTTAAGAACAATACCAACCTGGTTGTTAGCCCATTGCGATCATGCAGTAAGATGTGAATTTAAATACTTTAAACATATTGTTCATTCAGAATCCTATCCGGTAAAAAATATTTATCAGCCATCATTGTTACTTAAATCAGCTTCTTTACTCGAAAAAACGGACTTTCCTTCATGTTATTCTTTCATTTATCCTACCGTTAAGTTACTCATTTAGATAATATAACCTATCCACTACAGAGAATCATCAAAGACTATTTAAAATTCATGCTTTTCCCTGCCAACAAACCATATACACCATAGTTCTATACGAACTATGCTTCTACTAAATATTTATGTAGACATACGGAATATGGAAAATACAAAATGACAATTACAAATGAGAAAACTATTATCTAATTATTAACTAAATCTGGTGTTATTATGACTAAAGATTTTACTCACTTTCACGTATCGAAGGCGCTGTTTCTGGGAACAACCATGTTCCTTACATCCGTAAGCGAGATGTCGGCGAATCCTTCTGTTGAATTATTGAGGCCCACAGGACCTAGTGCAGCAGTGACATCGCCACAGCAGGCGAAGCAAACCATCAAGGGAGTGGTACAGGACGCATTCGGCCCGATTGCCGGAGCAAATGTTATCGAAAAGGGGACTACCAATGGTACAATTACCGATATGGACGGTAATTTCACTCTGGATGTAGCACCCAACTCTATTTTGGTTATTACATTTATCGGATATAAAGAACAACAGGTTCCGGTAAATAACCAAAAAACCTTTAACATCAAACTCACCGAAGACTCACAGGCATTGGATGAAGTGGTTGTGGTTGGTTACGGTACGCAGAAGAAAGTGAACATGTCCGGTTCCGTGACTTCGGTAAATGTCAGTGAAATGGCCGAGAGTCGTCCGTTGACCAACATTTCTACCGCATTAGCCGGTACTGCACCCGGTGTACAGATCACATCCAGCAACAACCTACCCTCCAACAACGGCGATGCGGATATCAAGGTACGCGGCCAGGGTACATTGAACAACTCTTCGCCACTGGTTATCATCGACGGGGTGGAAGGAACGCTGAACAGCGTAAGCCCGCAGGATGTGGAAACAGTCAGCGTACTGAAAGATGCCGCTTCTTCAGCCATCTACGGTTCACGTGCTGCCAACGGTGTCATTCTGATCACGACAAAACAAGGTAAATCCGGCAAAATGAAACTGGATTATACCGGTTACGTATCATTCCAGACACTGGACCAGCCGTATGAAGTCGTTTCCGATTACGCCAATTACATGGAATACCTGAATGAAGGAATGGCAAACAGCAACAAGCCCAAACCATTCTCCGAGAACGTGATCAATCTCTGGCGTGAAAAGTCCAAAGACCCGAACGGATTGAACGAATACGGAATGCCGAATTATCTGGCATATCCGAACAACAGCATTTTCGATGTGTATGAAACTGGAGTTTCCCACCAGCACAATATATCCGCATCCGGAGGCTCGGATAAGATCACCTATTACACCTCTTTCAACTATCTGAACAACCCGGGCATCCTGGAAAACTGCGGATTCGAGCGTTTCAGCCTGCGCGCCAATGTCGACTCACAGGTAAAAGACTGGTTGAAGATCGGGGTAAACCTGAGCGGATACACCTCCAACACAACGCCGGTCAGCGACAATATCGACGATATCTATACCTACGGTCTGACAGGCGGTAACCCGGGTATCGCCTATCTGGACGATCAAAACCGCTTGGGTATCAATGCGAATGCGGAAGATGATCCTCAGAATGCAACAAACAACCCGTATAACCGTCTGAGAAATGTTTCCGGTAATATCCAGGTCAACACGTTAAAGACCCGTCTGTATGCTGTCCTGACTCCCCTAAAAGGATTGACTATACAAGGATCATACACGTATGACTACTATGATAAGTTCAAAGAGAGCAAACCTAATTTCGTTCCGATGTACAACTTCCAAACCAACACCCTGTATACCGACGGTGTAGGCCAGACCAGTATCTCGAATTATAACGAAAAGACATTCAGGAATTTTATGGACGCGACAGTTCGTTACGAACGTAACTTCTTCGACGACCGCCTGAGCACAAACCTGATGGTCGGTGGTAGCCAGGAACAGTATAAACGGCAATTCTTCAGCGGCACCCGCAAAGACCTGATCGACCCGTCATTGAATGTAATCGAAGGAGCTATTGGTGAATCATCCACGACTGGTAATGTCACCGAGTGGGCCATGCGTTCATTCTTCGGTCGCCTCAACCTGGGTTGGGATGACAAATATCTATTGGAAGTCAACCTGCGTGCAGACGGTTCTTCACGCTTCCTGGCAGACAATCGCTGGGGTTACTTCCCCTCTTTCTCCGCCGCATGGCGTATTTCGGAAGAAGGTTTCATGGAGAATACCAAGAACTGGCTGGACAACCTGAAGATACGTGCATCTTACGGTTCATTGGGTAATAATACATTAGGGGATAACCGCGATAATGATGGCAATTATACTTCACAATCCCTGTACGCGCAAACAAACTATGTATTGGGACGTGCCGTAGCCATGGGACTTTCACAGACAGCGATCGCAAATGCCGCGCTGACATGGGAAACGACTTATATTACCAACGTCGGTCTTGATTACAATGTATTAGGTAACCGCCTGTCAGGATCTGTCGAATTCTTTAACAAAAGAACAGAAGGTATCCTGATCGATCTTCCGGCGCCGAAAGTGCACGGTAATGCCACTATCCCCAAGCAGAACTCCGCACAGATAACCAACAGGGGGCTTGAATTCTCTACCAACTGGAGCGACAAGATCGGAAAAGATTTCTCTTACAACGTAGGTTTCAACTTCACTTACATCAAGAACAACGTAGATAAATTTAAAGGAGACGACTATACGATCAAGGATGCAAGAATCCTGCAGGAAGGTCTTCCTATCTGGTCACTATATGTGCGCGAAGTAGACCGCATCATCCAGACAGACGAAGACCTGGCAATCGTACAGGCCATGTTGGATAACCCGGCCGTAGAAGGCAAAGTGGTATTCCCTTACGGAACTCCCCAAAAAGGTGATATCCTCTACAAAGACCTCAACGGCGACGGACTGGTTAATGACGACGACCGTACCGTTATCGGCAACGGACAAAACCCGACATTTACCTACGGTGTTAACCTGGGCTTCAACTGGAAAGGTATCGACTTCTCCGCATTGATACAAGGACAGGCTGGTCTCAAAGACGTATATCTGAGTGCCTTGTATAAAACAACCGTGCGCCAGGGATATCAACTGAATGCAGATGTTATCGACGGACGCTGGTATGAAGGCCGCACAGATGCCAGCTATCCTCGCTTGCTGGATTACAGCGATACCAGGAACGAACAGTATTCCGATTTCTGGGTAACCGACAAGTCTTATCTGAAGATCCGTAACATCACATTGGGATATACGCTGCCGACAGCCTGGTCGAAAGTAGCTTATATGGATAGAGTCCGGTTCTACGGCAGTTTGGAAAACTTCTTTACATTCACGAAATGGAAAGGATACGACCCTGAAGTAAATGGTATCAAATATCCTACCATGCGCCAGGTGGTTGTTGGAGTCAATGTTACATTCTAATCATGATTGTTGAACTTATAAACGGAATTACAAAATGAAAAAATATATTATGTCTTTTTTAGCAGCACTTCTGGCATTAACAAGCTGCTATGACCTGGACAGGGCACCTTACGACCAGTTAAGCTCTTCTACCTTCTGGCAGACAGAAGATCAGTGTAAGTCAGGTTTGATGGGTGTGTATGCCTCCCTGAAAAACACCGACCTCTACGGTAAAATGTTTATGATCGACGTAAACTCGGATGTTGCAGTCGGCTACGACCAGTATGAAGCTCTCCAACTGGGAACCTGTACACCGCGAACCAGTTTCCTCAACGGTAAATGGCAGAACGGATACAACGGCATCCAGCGTGCCAACCTCGCCATCCGCAGTATCGGTGAAGCACCTATCGACGAAACGGTAAAGAACCAGATGCTCGGAGAAGCCCATTTCCTCCGTGCCCTGATCTATTTCCATCTGATGGATTACTTCGGAGGTCTTCCTCTCTATGACGAAACGACCAATCTGGAACAGGATTTCAACGACCTGATGAATCCGAGAAGTTCTGCCGAAGAAACACGTGCGTTCATCATTGCAGACCTGGAAAAAGCGCAGAACTCAGGACTTCCGGATACATGGGATGCAGCCAATTACGGTCGTGTAACGACTTCTGCCGTAGAAGGATTATTGGGTAAGGTATATCTGTACAGTAAAAGTTATGACAAAGCGATCGAACACTTGGAAAGATCAACCAGCGGTCATGAGCTGTACGAAAACTTCGCCGACTTGTTCAACCTGACAGGACACACCAGTTCGGAAATGATCTTCTCGATCATCAATCTGGGTGGAACAGGTAATGATTACGGTATGCCGCTGTGCTTCTACGCCGGCACACGTAACTCATTCGGCAGTTGCTGGAATAACACCCTTCCTTCTGTCGACCTGGTCGACATGTATGAATACAAAGACGGACGTCCTTTCAACTGGGATGAATTGTTCCCGGGATATACAACCGACAATCAGGTACGTGAACGTGTATTCAGATGTACAGTGAGCGATGCCGGCGATGAAATCCTCGACCAACCGGCAGAATCCGCAAAGATCCTGGAAATGTACGAACAACGTGACCCGCGTATGTCGGCTACAGTGATCGCTCCTTACAGTACTTATCTGGGATGGAACCGTAACGAAGAACGCCTGATGACATTCATCTTTGCAAAGAATACCAAAGGAGACGTAGTTGCAGTGAACGAGAACAATGGTTTCATGCGTAATAATAAGGGAGGTTGGGAAACTTATTTCTGGAGAAAATTCGTACCGGAAGGAGACTGGAACGGTGCTATCACGAACCGCGAACATACACCTGTAAACTTCCCGATCATCCGCCTGGCTGATGTTTACCTGATGTTGGCTGAATGTTACAATGAAACCGGCAACCAGACTAAGGCAGTAGAATACATCAACAAAGTACGTGCCCGTGCAGGTATCGCATTATTGAACAGTGGTCCTTCTTACCTGGCGGCCAACTCGAAAGATGAAGTCTTCCAGCGTATCTTCCGTGAAAGAGCCTATGAACTGGCAGGTGAAGGTGTTCGCGACAGTGACCTGCGCCGTTGGAAATTGTCACACACATTACTGAATCGCGAAGAATACGGCATCACCGGCAAGCGCCTGCTGACGCGTGTATTCCGTGAAAACCGCGATTACTTGTGGCCTATCCCGGCAGAAGAAATAGAAATGAATGATAAGCTTGAACAGAACCCTAACTGGTAATTATCTATTTTCTGAATTATTTTGACCACCAGGGCTAGATTTTAGCAGAGGGTATGCTTTTGAAAGCATACCCTCTTTTGGTTAGACAAATACACGAACTAATCTATCCAACCACTATTCTGAGTCAGATTATTGTTCATCTGAATTTCAGATCTAGGAATAGCCCAGTTGTACAGGTAATCACCACCCCATGAATAGGATGCCTGCATAGAACCCCAGATCTGCTTCAAGCCTGCTCCATTCTTAAACTTGGTTTCGTGCCAGGTCTTCCAACGCATTTCATCAAAGAAGTTAACACCTTCGCCGGCAAATTCCCAACGACGTTCGTTACGGATGCGGTCGCGCATATTATCCTGACCGGAAACCTGCGTATACTGATTACTGTTTAGCAGGGCAACACCGGCACGGGCACGAACTTTATTCACCCACTCGATCGCTTCACTCGTTTTACCCTGTTCATTCAGGCATTCAGCCAGCGACAATACGACATCGGCATAACGGATAATAGGTATATCGATCGGAGAATACTCACGGTTTGGAATTTCCGAAGCACCTTCAGCCACAAATTTACGGAACAGATAGTAATAACGGTTGTTGGTATCTGTTTTCAAGTCGAACGGATCGGCTGTATCGAACCCTCTGTACGGCCAACGAAGCGTATATGTGTAGGAGGTCGCACCATTAGCTCCAAAATACTGTGCATACGGAGTAATGATAGTTGCCATCAGACGAGGGTCACGATTTTCATAAGCGGCCTTGATACGGGCTTCGTTTCCAGTTGGCAGATACTTAGACAGATCGGCACCGTCTTCGGTCATCTTTGCCTTTTCGGCATCCGTCATCTCATCACGCAGGAAATAAACAGATCTTTTTGCCACATCCATCGCATTATACCCCGGTATAAAATCGTCCCAGTCGAACGGTTTTCCATCCGCACATTCGTATGTCTCAACAAAGTCTGTACTTACCAGATAGGTATTCCAGCAGGAGCCGAAAGAACTACGCGTGCCATAACGGAAAGAGAAGTTATTACCGTATCCGCTTTCACCGATACATTGCAGGGAGAAAATCATCTCCTCACATTGTTCATTGGCTTCTTTGAACAGCTGTTTATATTCACCCTGGAATAATCCATACCCCAGATCACCCACTTTACGCAGGTCGGCTTCCGCTTTCGCCCATTCGTTCATCCACATATATACTTTGCCACGTAGAGCATAAGCGGCACCTTTAGTTACACGACCATAAGCAGCATCACCGGCAGCATACTTATCCGGCAGATCTGCTGTATTGATCGCATCCGTCAAATCGGTAATGACCTGAGCCCATACTTCGGCTTCCGTATTACGTCCTTTCACCAGTTCATCCAGTTCGGCCGGTTCCAGATACAAAGGAACACCTTTATACATCATATTCAACCGATAATAGAAGAAGGCACGCATGAACTTGGACTCTGCGGTCAAACGAGCAAGCTTCGACTCCGACAATGGAGCCTTCGGTAAGTTGGTTATCGCATCATTGCAGCGGCTGATCCCTTCGTAATTGATTTTCCAGTAGCCGGAGAACTGTCCGTCGCCGGTTGTCGCATTTCCTCTTAATAAGGAGTAATTTCCATCACGGTAATCGGCGGAAACGCCATAACTGTCGAATTTATGCAGGTCACCGGCTACGTTCTCAGAACGAAGCACATTATAAATGCCTGTAACTCCCATATCAGCCAGATTCTCTGTCGTCCACATGTTTCCGGACGCAATCGAGTCATACGGGGTCAGATCCATCAAGTCGCTGTTACACCCTGTCAGCAGAGCGATAGAAGCGCCTAATAAACAAATATTTTTTATTAATTTCATAACTCTCTACGCTTTAAAATGAAATGTTAGCACCAAATGCAAATTGTCTCAGTGAAGTATATTCCGGATATGCTCCCAGTTCAGGATCCTGACCCGGATACTTCGTTATATTGAATACGTTTTCAATAGAAACATATACACGAAGGTTATCCGTAAAAATCTTCTTGGAGATATGAGCCGGCAAGGTATAACCGAAAGTAAGGTTCTTTAATTTCAGGTAATTACCGTTGAACAGATACAATGAAGATGTTTCAACATTCTGATAACCACTCTCACCGTTCACCAGACGACCATATTGAGCATACAGGTTTGTACGGGGATCAGACGGGTTTTCCGGGTTATAGAAATAGTGGTCGTTGGCAATATCAGTACCCAGAGCCACACCTACACGGGTTGTCGGCGAGTTATAACCGGTCGAAGCACCCCAATATAACTTAAAGCCGGCAGCACCTGCCCAGTTCATCGAAATATCGAACCCTCTCCAGGCTGCTGACATCTGCAAACCGAAGTTGTATTTCGGATCGGAAGACACACCCTGAAACTCTTTATCGTCCGAACCGCCGTAGATACCGTCGCCATTGGCATCGGCATAAATATAGTCACCATACCAGATCTTATCTTTGGAAATCGTTTTATTCGGCATGAAAGTATGACCGGCATCGATCATGGCTTTCATCCACTCCATATCGCTTTCCGTACGGATCATACCATCTGTCGGACCACCATTCACTCCGTCGGCTGCATATCCTTTTCCGGAACCTTTATAAGGATTACGAACATAGTATTCCTTCATGATGCGGTCTTCAATAACCGGATTTACAGCGGAAGTACTGGAAGCTACATCCCCGATATTACTCTTCCATTCACCGTTTTCATCATAACCGGCCACAAGTTCTCCTTTATATTTCTTTATCTTATTAGGCGTGTAAGAAAAGTTTCCACTAATAGAATAGCTGACTTCTTCGATCCGGTCTTTCCATCCCAGCGACAGTTCGACACCTTTCGTAGTCATTTCCGCAATGTTCTTACGGGGAGCTCCCTTATTACCTGCTGTCAGATAGATAGAAGGTGTAAACAAGATACCTGTCGTATTCTTAACAAACGCATCCATCGTAAAAGACAGACGGTTGTTCAACGCATTCAGGTCGATACCGACATTGGTCATTTTAGACGTTTCCCACGACAACATTGAGTTTGCAATGGAAGTAGAAGCCAGACCGGATATCAGTTTTCCTCCGAACGGATATTTACTTCCGCCATAAGTAGACTGATATTCATATTCTCCCACATCGTCACCACCGTTGTTACCTACCGATCCGTAAGATACACGGAGTTTCAGGTTGTCCAACCAGTTTTTGGTATTCAGCATGAAGCTTTCTTCCGAAATACGCCAAGCGGCAGAAAAAGAGGGGAAAGTACCCCAACGGTAATCGCGGTGATAACGGGCATTCCCGTCGTGACGCAGATTTGCTTCGAACAGATATCTGGATTTATATGCATAATTAATACGACCGAAGAATGAACGGCTGGCACGATCGAATGCTCCACCACCCACACTTACCATTTCTGTCGCCGATCCGGGTGTATGAATGCTTGAGTCGATCAGCCCTTTCTTGTTCGCACTACGGGTATCACGTTTGTAATAGTACTCTTCGTAACCCACCAATGCACCCAGGTCATGATCCTTGTTAAGCGTTATATTATAGCGCAAAATATTCTGCAGGGTATAACTATAATCCGCACGGTTATAGAAATAAGTACTCATTTCAGAGGGCTCCGTTGCCGGCGACATGATTGTTCCATCGCTAAACTTCACCTTTTCATACGGATTCGTCCAGGTTTGGTTGTCTTCCCAATACCGTTTGTAGTTCAGGTTAAAATCCCATGACAATCCTTTTATCGGAGAAATACGCGAGTACAAAGTCGTGTTGAAGTTTGTCTTCTGTTTTTTACCATCCTGTGCATTGAGGAAAGCCAGGATACTGTTGGCAGTCGCACTTTCTTCCGGTGCTTCCGGATAACCATACTGCCCGTTCCACTCCGGATAGAGTCCGGGAGTTGTCTGGCGCAGGAAGTTGTTTGCATTATCGAAATTTCCCGCATCCTTATCCTCCTGAGACGCAAATGTACGGGTTCCCACAGTCAGCCATTTGGTTACATCCGCTTCTATATTGGCACGCAAGGAATATTTCCTGATACCGGTTTGGTCGACCAGCCCCGGATTATCCAGATAACCGGCAGACATCAAGATACGCAATTTCTCGGTTCCTCCGTTCACAGATACATTATGATCGTTGATCAAACCGTGTCCGAACAAGGCATCCTGCCAGTCGGTATTCGGATAAGCGATGTAATTAGGAACCCCATGTTCATTCAATCCGTTCGGATCTTTTGATTTTTCACGCCACAGATCGATCGTGCTCTGGGCAAAATGGTTCGGCTGGCCGATATTCTCGAACGACTCGTTCAGCCACTCCATATAATCGGCATAATCGGTCACCTGGTCGATCAGGTTCGTCGGCTGCGCATAAGAAATACGCCCTGAATAGGATACAGACAGCTTTCCGGCTTTTCCTTTTTTAGTTGTGATCAAAACAACTCCGTTCGCAGCACGTGATCCATAAATTGAAGAAGAAGCAGCATCCTTCAACACAGAGATTGACTCGATATCTTGCGGATTAACAAGGTCCATAGCACCTTCCACACCATCGATCAACACTAATGGATCCTGATTGTTAAGTGTTCCGACACCACGGATACGGATCTTTGAACCGTCGCTACCCGGTTGTCCGGAGCTTTGCATCACCTGCACACCTGCACTCAAACCGGCCAAAGCATTCGACACATTTGTAATAGGACGCGATAAAGCCTGGTCGGCAAAATCGACGGAAGACACGGAACCGGTCAGGTTTACTTTCTTTTGTGTACCATAACCAACCACAACTACTTCATCCAAAGCTTGTGAGTCTTCCTTAATCTGAATAGTAAAAGAGGTTTGATTTCCCACCGGAACCTGCTGTTCTGTATATCCGATAAAGGATACCACCAAAATGGCATTCGGAGCGACATCTAAAGTAAACTTACCGTCCATGTCGGTAATGGTCCCGTTCGTTGTTCCCTTTTCTACAATGTTGGCACCGGCAATCGGACCCATGGCGTCTTCAACTGTTCCGGTTACTGTCTTTCTCGCTTGTTGTGGCGAAACGATCAGGACATCGGTTACCGGAACTTCTATCCCCGGATTTGCAGGATCGGCCGAGGCCACTCCTACCGATGTCAGGAGCATAGTGGCTCCCATAAACATCTTTGATAAATAAAAACGATTAAAATCCTTTGTCATAATAACACCAGATTTAGTTAATGAATAAATAGTGTTTGCGTACACCAATACCGGTCAAATATTGGAGTACATACTCTTTGTCTGGTTCGCCACATGCAAAAAGAGAAATAGTTCTTAGTGAACTTAATCCGATTTGTTTCTGTATATCGTTCAAAAGGCTCTCTAATTTCCAAAGACACCTTTATCTCTAAATATTGTATTCATAATGTCCGCATTGTTTTAATCGTTGATGGTTCTGGATAATACAACTCAAAAAAAGAGAAGAAAAGAAAGTATTTCTTAGAAAATTCAAATGGTTCGTATATCTTAAGCAGTTGAATGCAAAAGGTAGGAAAGGTGATTTATGGGTAAAAACAGATGATATTTTCTACCCTGTAGCCAAATGCCGGTAGAAAAAACAACAAAGAAGCATTAGCTGCGAATTATTAATCTTAAAACAACTTATACAACAGATAACTAAAAAGAAAGATACGATTCTTTGTTATGTTAAAACTCTATTTGTGGACAATTGGTGCACATCAATCAGACTAATTTGTGTGTCCGCAAACCCAACAAGAGCTTATTTTTGCATCTGTTATGTTCGACTCTGCCGAAAGGACATAGTTCACTAAGAACTATATACACTCAATAAAAAAAGAGTAAGGCATCAATCTACTGACACCTTACTCCTCAAGCATTTACAATCATTAAAGTGTTCTCTACAAATCTATCAATCCATCTATTTTTCTGATCCGGATATCATATAAGTAGAAAACAAGCTCCTATTTACAAGTCCAGACCACCCGGTCGGATGTACTGTTTTTCTTCTGTACGGCACGTGCCTCGACCGTGTTTTCACCGTCTGCCAAGCTTACACCTTTCCACACAAAAGTGGCATAATTATCCGGTGTTTGCTTACCTATGCTTTTTCCGTTCACAAACAATTCCACTTCCGGAAGATTGGAGAATACCATAATATCAGTTACCTTGGTTGTCCGATCACGGTGGCGGCGATTAGCGATATAAACGAATTTATCGTCTTTGTTCCAGTTCGCTTTATAATAATAGAAAGCATCCTTTTTCACTTTACGGTCGAAAGTTACCAGACCTTTGTCGTTGATACCCGGACGATCGCCTTCCGTACGATGGGCTGCCCCGAAATCAAACAAGTTCCAGATAAAGGAGCCCCATACGAACGGGCGTTCGGCAATAGCTTCCCAGTTTCCCTGATGATAAAACGTCTGGAAATTCTCGGGATGCCACCAGCCCGAAGCCTGACCTGGCTTCACTGAGTCCTGTTGATGATAGATGCTGGCCCCTGCCCCGTATTCACTGATAGCTATCTTATATTCCGGATGTGCTTTATGATTGGCATCCAACCATTTTCCCATATCGGAAGGGGAGCCGCCATACCAACCGAAATACTGGTTCCAGGCAATCACATCGGTAATCTTACTGATGTCACTATCGTAAGACAGGAAGCTGGCAGCCGTAGTCGGACGAGTCGGATCCTCCTGGTGAGCCAGGTCGTTCAGTTCCTTGATATATTCGATCGGGTTGTCACCGATGGTCTTCAGTTCGTTGAATAATCCCCAGAAACAGATGGAGGGATGGTTATAATGCTGACGGATCAATTCCTTCAACTGTTCTTTACCGTTTGCACGAAAAGCTGGCAAGTCGTTATAACCTCTGTCGAGATAACCGCCCGGACCGATAAACGGTATTTCCGCCCAGGTTACGATACCATATTTATCCATCAGATTATAGAAATAAGTAGCCTGCGGATAATGTGCCAACCGGATAGCGTTGGTTCCCATTTCAGCAATGATTGCAGCATCCTCTTCATGATGTTCCTTATACAAAGCATTTCCTCTTTCGGCACGATCCTGATGACGACATACGCCATGTAGTTTCAAGTGTTCTCCATTCAGGAAGAAACCTTTTTCCGCATCTACATGATAAAAACGTAGACCAAGCGGCTGTACTACCTTGTCGATCTGTTTTCCGTCAGCCATCAAAGTTACTTCCGTACGATACATGAACGGATCTTTCCGGCCGTTCCACAGGTGGGGATTCTTTAGGGTAAAGTCGAAACCCGTCGTATGTATCTGGTTGGCTCCTACTGTTACGTTCATATCCTGTTGCTGCACAATTTTATCACCATCCAGTATCTTTACATTTACTTTCACCGGAGTGTCGACCGACGAACTGTTCGACAGCAAGACTTTAGCCCGCACTTCAGCCTGTTCCTTCGTGACATTATTCTGTATAAGATAGACACCGGGAGAGGCATAATCGGTCAGCGAAATATTTACCGGATCAGTGATAATCAGGTTTACATCGCGATAGATACCTCCGTAGAAGTTGAAATCGCCTACTAACGGCATAATATCCAGTTGCAAGGCGTTGTTTACTTTCACGAGGATTTCGTTTTCAGCCCCATATTTTACATGATCGGTTATCTCAAACACAAAAGCACCATACCCACCACGATGTTCCCCCAGGCAAACTGAATTAACGAAAACAGTAGCAATAGTATTGACGCCTTCAAAACGGAGAAACAGACGTTTACCTTCCCATTCGGGCTTGATAAAAAGCTTTTTATCGTAATTTCCCATACCCCGGTAATAATCCTGTGTTCCGATAAGGGCATCACCGCTATTCCAGGTATGAGGGAGATCGACCCGCTGGCCGCTGTTACGCTGTACCTGATGCGAGAAACGGAAGTTCCAGTCGTTATTTAATAGTATCTCTTTGCGGGAAGCAAAGAGCGATGTACTGCAAAGAACCAGCAGTAAAGCAATAAAAATGTGTTTCATGTTATTTATTTCTTTATTCTGAGAGCAAAGATAAAAGTATCCTTCTAAGATAAAGGATACTTTTTGTCTAAGAAAAGGTACTTTTTTGTCCAAAAACAAAAAAGTCCGGATATTTCTACCCGGACCTTAATCTATTTATCATTGATAATTACATAGCCTGTTCGCCACCTCCCTGGTTATTTTCACCACCACCTTTCGAGTCATCATTGCTGATACCACGTTTCACTTTCTTAATCTGTCCTTTCATCGTACCGAAACGGTAGGAAATGCTGAAACGGAATTCGCGGGCACTGCGCCAGTTGGTAGACACATCATGGAAATCAGCGCTTTTCGTTGTTGTCTCCATTTTCATAGTCTTCCAGAACGGGTTGTTGGCTCCTACGGAAACAGACAATTTCTTTTTCAAGAAGTCCTTACTGACATTCAAACCGGCAAAATAAAACGGAGACCTCTCTCTTTGTAATTCGATCCACGGGCTGAAATAACCGCCATGCAGATTGATACGGAAATCTTTCGGAAGCGTAAACTGTGTTCCGGCAAAGACACGTCCGCTGACTCCGTCTTTTTCAAGATTCAGCGTAGGAGCTTTCATATCGACGTAATCAATACCTCCGTTCATGTAAATACGGAACCAGGTATTCGGCGACCAGTTTCCATACAGGAACAAACCAACCTGTTGTTTTTTCCCGATGTTATTATAGGTATTCCACATCGCGCCATTATATTGTGAACGGGGATCGTCAGGTAAGAAGTCTGCCACGAACGAATGGCTTTCAATCGGATTATTAACAAAGGTATAGCTCATGCTGGCATTGATACTGAACTTCTGCGTAAACTTGCTGAAGTTCAGGTTAACATTATTACTCTTTTCCGATTCCAGATTAGGATTACCCTGAGATATATTCTGTGGATTAGAATCGTTGATATATGGGTTCAGATACCAGATACCCGGTCGCTGGATACGCATATTATATCCTAAACGGATCTGGGTCGACATATCCAGCTGATACGTCAGGGTGGCATTCGGAACCAGATCAAAATAATCTGAACTGAAATCGAGAGCCGGCTTCAAAGCGTACTTGGCATTCAAACTCGTTCCTTCTCCACGTAATCCTGCTTTGATACCAAATTTATTTAGACGTATCAAATAACCCAGATAAGCAGAATAAATATGTTGTGTATGACGGAACTTGCTATTGTCTTTCTTCTGATCCACCCAAATGTCGGTCGCATCGTCATAGATCTGTTCCAGAGTGTTACTCTTATTCTGACGGTTGATATATTTCACACCGGCTTCAAGTGTTTGTTTTTCAAAAAGAGGAGTAGTATAATCCACCTGACCCGTATGTTCAATGGTCGATGCATCGTTAATATTCCACTTCGGATAATCTTCTTCCAAATAATAGGTGACAACATCCGATAATTCCGTACGGCTTTCATTATCATTCGGCGACTGACTAAAACGATAGGAAACTGTCAGTAACTCATCTTTTTTACTGGTTGAGTGCTGATAATCGACATTGACGTCTGTCGAACCGAAAGTGCTTTCGGAATTACTGTTACGATGGAAGCTATAAATCGGCACCACCGATTCATTAGCATTACCTCCCAACGGATTCAAAACGGCATCCAGTTCCGAAAGGCTTTTGTTTTTCCCTCTAAACAAATTAGCACCTACGCTGATCAAATTCAGGGTATCTATTTCATAACTAGCTTCCAGATAACCGTATTGGAATGGTCCCTTATTTTTGGCACGTCCATCTTCAATCAGTTTAGTGGGCTTATCTTCGGCCAGCCAATCTTTATATGTCTCGCGTTCGCTATGAGAATCATTCCATGGCGAATTACGATTATTATAGCCATAGTTTGCAGTAAGACCCAGGTTACCGACTTTCAAAGAAACATAACCACCGCCACCAAAACTACCCAATGAACTGGCATTGGCACGCACCGTACCTGTATATCCCTGCATCGCATTCTTACTTGTGATAATATTGATGATACCACCAACACCCTCTGCATCATACTTGGAACCCGGATCGGTAATTACCTCAATGTTCTTGATAGAACTGGCCGGCATACTCTTCAACACATCCGATGCGTTCTCACCACTCAGCA
This sequence comes from Parabacteroides leei, assembly GCF_023369805.1. Lineage (NCBI taxonomy): Bacteria > Pseudomonadati > Bacteroidota > Bacteroidia > Bacteroidales > Tannerellaceae > Parabacteroides > Parabacteroides leei. The sequence continues at coordinate 289,449 of NZ_JAMBQG010000002.1, read as the reverse complement.
GGTTGGAAGGTTTACCGTTCATATAAATTTTATAGTTGGAAGAGCCTTTCAATTGGATCTTGTCTTCACCGTCGACTGTTACCATCGGGACTTTGCGGAACATTTCGAGGGCATTATTGGTCTTAGCTTCGGGGTCGTCATCCAAGCTATAGGTTATCTTGTCGACTTCCACCGTCACCAATGGCTTCTGGGCAACAACAGTCACTTCATTCAGTTGCTGGGTATCGTCATTCATAAACAATTTACCTAAATCCAGGCTCTTCTTGCCTTCAGACAAGGTAAAACGTTTCACGGCAGGAACTTTTCCTAACGACTGCATAGACATAACATACTTGCCTGGTTGCTTCAGTGTAGTAGTAAACTTTCCGTCATCATCACAAGCCAACAGTTTGATCGCATTCTGCGGAGCGCTTGCCAAAGCGATACTCAATGTGGCATAAGGAACTGTTTCATTAGACAGGGAGTCAACGACCTGTCCCTTGATCGTGTAATCAGCGGCATTCTGGCTCTGCGCACACAAAGGCGCAGCCATCATCAACACCAACAATAAGTAGAGCAGTTTTTCTTTCATCAAATTTAAAGAATTTAGAAGTTATCGATTGATATTTTATATAAATCGTTATTATTTACTGTTAATCCGTTGCAAATGTAAAAGAATCTACGAACCGTTCGTATTTAGCAGGATTAAAGAAATGTAAAAGATGTATTTTGCTGTTTGATTAGATGAATTTCTTTTAAATTTGTAAGACTTACTATTAATAAATATAGATATGAGAAAGATTTCATTGATTTTAACCGCTTTATTATTTATCACCGCAATGAATGCACAGGAACTAAAAGTTATCAAGCTCAATGCCCCTGACAAAGCTCGTGGAACAGCTGTTATGAAAGCATTTTCCGATCGTCATTCCAACCGTGAATATGCAGCAAAGGATGTAAACATTCAGGACCTTTCAGACTTGTTGTGGGCAGCCAATGGTATTAACCGTACAGACGGGAAACGTACCGCTCCTTCAGCATTGAATAAACAGGACATCGATGTTTATGTAATTATGAAAGAGGGTGCTTATCTATATGATGCAAAAGCACACGCATTGAATCCCATAGCTAAAGGCGACCATCGCGCCGCCGTTGGAGGAGGACAGGATTTCGTGAAGGATGCTCCGATTTGCCTTGTTCTCGTATCCGACCTGTCGCGCTTCGGAAATGTTTCCGACCAGACAAAATTAATGGCAGCGATGGACGCAGGCATTGTGTCACAGAACATTAATCTCTGTTGTGCCGGCATAGGCCTTTCAACCGTACCTCGGGCATCGATGGATCAGAACGCACTGAAGAAGATACTCAAGCTCTCTGACAGCCAGGTGTTAATGATGAATAATCCGGTAGGATATCCGAAATAAGACTATTTGCATTATCTTTGCCGAAAATTTGACAAAATGCCTATAATTTTCATTGCCATCTTCTGCGCTTATTTTGCCGGAAATATCTATATATTTACTAGAGGAGCGCAAGCACTTGTTGCTCAGCCTTTCGGAGTAAAGATGCTCCTGACAGTCTTATTCTGGAGTTGTGCGCTTTCATTTGTTGTCAGCATGCTGACAAGGAATATTAAATATCCGGATGTATTGGCTCATACGATCCATGAGATCGGGACGGGATGGCTTGTCTTCACATTGTATATGGTACTCTCGTTGATAGCGTTTGATCTATTCAAACTTTTCAACGGGAGTTTTAAATATGGATTTTACATATCTTTTCTACTGACACTCTGTCTGTTAAGTTACGGATATTATCATTATCAACACCCTAATACAGAAGTTATCAACATAGTTATCAACAAGTCTGCCAACAGTAATCAACAGGCGGTGAAGGTGGTCGCTATCAGTGATGTTCACCTGGGTTATGGAACAAACAAGACACAGTTGAAGAAATATGTGAATATGATCAATGCCCAGCAGCCGGACCTGATCCTTATCGGAGGGGACCTGATCGATAACAGTGTCACACCTCTTTATGCTGAAAATATGCAGGAAGAGCTATCGCGACTGAAGGCGCCGCAAGGCATTTACATGGTACCCGGTAACCACGAATATATCAGTGGAATAAAGAAAAGTGTCGACTTTATCCAGTCTACTCCTATCCGGTTGTTACGTGATACGGTTGTTACACTGCCCAACGGGCTTCAACTGGCCGGCCGTGACGACCGCCATAACCCTTCCCGGTTATCCCTTCAGGCACTGGCACAAAACATTGATCCCTCCAAGCCTGTTATCCTTTTAGATCATCAACCGTATGACCTGCAGGAAACAGCAAAGACAGGTATCGACCTGCAATTCAGCGGACATACGCACCGCGGACAGATCTGGCCGATGAGTCTGGTGACAGACCATTTGTTCGAACAAAGCTACGGATACAAACAATGGGGTAACAGCCACGTTTATGTATCTTCAGGGTTATCGTTATGGGGTCCCCCTTTCCGTATCGGGACAAACAGTGAAATGGTGGTATTCAATATCACGTTCAAGTAAGAGAAACAAGGTATGAAAGTCTTTATTCAATCGATTGTAGCACAATTGTTGCTGAATCCCTATATTTTCTGGCGGGGATACCAGGCAATACCGGCAAAGAAAAGCTGGCGTATTCCTTATGCATTGTTCTTCATTCTTGAACTGTCTCTCTATTTCTTTGGCTTTATTTTCCGCAACGAGTTGCCGGATAACATAATGACTACCATACAATATATCTGCAACAGTTGGTATATTGCCTCCATATACATCACACTTTCGCTCCTGACACTGGAAGTGATCCGGTTGTCAAACCGTTTTTTCCACTGGTTCCCCCAATGGATAACTACTCATTGGAAAGAAACAAAGCAGACTTTATTCTTTCTCATTATCATCGGAGTCACCGGTTTGATGATCAAAGCTTGTCTGACTGTAGCCCATCCGATTGTCAAAGAAGTGTATGTTACGCTACCCAAAGGTTCCAGCCAGCGCGACAGCCTGACCATCGTGATGATGAGCGACCTGCATATCGGGGAAGTGATAGGAAAAAAAATGGTTCAACGATATGTGGCAATGAGTAATGCACAACATCCGGACATGGTGCTCCTGGTAGGAGATATCATGGACTACGAATCGCGGTTTGCTGAAAACGAACACATAGAAGACGACCTGCAACAGTTAAAGACCCCCCTAGGTGTTTATGTGGTTAACGGTAACCATGAATACCGCGCCAACCGCTTTGCCAAATACCGTTGGCTGAAAAAGACGGGAGCAACATTACTGATCGACTCGGTAGTGCAGCCCGACTCTTCTTTCTATCTGATCGGCAGAGACGATTATGTCAATAAAAAACGTAATGCATTACATACCCTGATGGCCGATATCGATACGACCAAACCGATTATCGTAATGGATCATCAACCCTGGTCGTTCGCCGAGATGACAATGAATGGTGTAGATCTGGGACTCCACGGCCATACCCACAACGGACAATTATGGCCTTATCCACTACTGATGAAGCTTATTTACGAATGTCCTTACGGATATTATAAAAAAGGTCCGACCCAGTTTTATGTTTCATCGGGGATCGGCATAGCCGGGCCGCCTTACCGGGTCGGAACAGTATCTGAGTTGGTTGTTTTACATATCAAGTTCAAATAAATAAACAGAAACACGCGTTATCCACCGAGTCCGCCCGGACACGTCTCACCCGTCACACCTTGCAACTAGCTGTATATATGCTTTTTCCTGTGACACGTCCTTGCGACAGCATCAAATACCTGCCCTATCGGAAACCGGTAAGCACCCGACAACCAACGGGTAGTCACCGCTTTTTCTCCGGTAACTACCCGTTGGAAAAGTCCTGACTTTTGAAATGTTAAGACAGGACTTTTATATTCAAAAGACAAGACTTTTTTGTTAAAGCAACATCCCCCTTGTGAAACGTCTGCCTTCACAATAACCTACTGTTTTACAATAATATATATTGATTGTGACAGGTGAAGGGCATGGGCATAACACTCCCTGTTATCGTGCAAAAACGACCTTGACATCTTGAGATTTCACATTCCATCCCTTCACAATAAACCGTCCCTTCTCCGGAAGATTTTTTAGAGCTGTTTCTACAACTACTTTTTTAGACTCTCCCGGTAATAGAGAAAAGAAATTATCGCTGTAGAAACTAGGTCTCACCGGTTTTCCGTTTTGATCTATATATTGCAACTGAACGAAGAATGCGATTGAAGAAGATGGATTTTGAATACTCAGTTCCATTACCTGCCAATCTTCCTTTTTAGAGACACCGGACTTTACCTTAAGTGCCACTTCCTTCAAATCGGCCAGACTCTCAAACCCGGAAGAAGTCGGCCCCGTCAACGTTTTTGAACCTTCATATTTATCATTGGAACGCCAATAAAAATTATCCGACACCAATTTACCCCTATCATCATACAAATAAAGTTTTATGAAATGTACCTGGGAAATATTCGCAGGAAAGTCGATGACAAAAACGTCATTGGCAACACCATCCTCCGGTAAGTCTACCGTCTGGCTCTTCGCCCAGACCTTCTTACTTTTTATATCATACACCTCGGCCGTTACCTTATACCCTTTAAACGAACGATAATAATCATTGTACACAGAAACCGTATTCTTCAGGTAATCAAACTGGGGATGCAACGGCGCCAGGGCATTTTGCGTATGATAAAGCGATGCAGTCGGTTCCAGGGAATAATCCCACATACGGGCACACACCTGGCGTACCGGACAATTATGATACCAGAATAACAGGCCGGAAGCATAACGATCGCCATAATCAAACTTGTTATAGTTCCACACTTCCCATATCGATTTGGAATTCATTGCCCCTACCAATTGTCCTTTGGCTACGAACTCTTCAATGGAAGAAGACGTTCCATAGTTGTTTGTCAGATCCGTATACATGGACGTCATCAGATGGAAACCGCCACCATCATGATAATCCCATACCTCTTTGTTGATCGGCCATAAATCCTTCTCATCCATCACTTCCCGCAAAGTTTCAATAGTCGGGATTGTCGGAGCACCGTATTCCGGATTGAAGCCGTCTACACGACTACCACGTTCTGAGGCTGTATTTTCATAATGTTGCATTGGATTGACCTGTTTATAAGGACTGCCATCGTGTACTCCGTCACATTCCGATTGCATCTGATATCCTCTGGTTCCATCCAATTTCATAATCAAATCTTTGGCTCCCGGCATCTCGGTACTTTCATTCGAAGAAACATAATAAGCCAACGACGGATGGTTGCGCAGACGCTTGACGGTCGCCTCAACATTACTAAGATAGAGATCAGCATCGTGAGGGTGCTTCGTATCTCCTGTCATCCAGAACTCCTGCCAGACCAGAAACCCCATTTCATCACACAACTGAAAAAAGTAATCGGACTCGGCTATGCCACCTCCCCACATACGGATCAGATTTATACCCGATTGCTTGGTATAACGAAGTTCGGCATACGTGCGTTCGTCTGACGTACGAAGCATACCTTCCGGTATCCAGTTGGTTCCACGAATAAAAACTTTCTTTCCATTGACATAGAACTGACGTGATTGATCCGGTGTATTTTGATCGGATGTGATTTCCCGGATACCAAAACGAGTTTTAACCTCATCGGATATCTTCCCGTCTACAAGAGCTGTCATTTTCAATTCATAAAGTTCAGGTTTTCCTTTAAATAAAGGCCACCACAAACGTGGATTTTTAATTATCAACTGGGGAAATTCATCTGCAGTAAAAGTGACTTCTTTCCTTTCCCCTCTGAACATTTCAATCTCTTTACTGAAAGAGATGTTCTCACCGACAATTTCACCTTTAACAAGACATTTAACCTTCTGCTGAGTCGGGTTTGTGACTTCCACACTAACAGTCTGCCTGGATAAATCATAACCGGGCTTGGCCAAATCCGATTTGATGAAAGGATTTCGTAGAACGGCTTTGTCTGTGGCATACAAACTGATATTCTTCCAAATACCGGTATTGCGGTCGCGGATACCATCATTAAACGTAAAGTCCCAGCCGACACTCATCAGCATGGTCGTATTCAATCCGATATTACCATCACCTCCATTATGAAATTCACCGACAGCTCCCCAGCGTTTAGGCTTAATCGTTCCCGGCACATCTACCGGATAAACTTTAATGGCCAGAGCATTCGCCTTACCGACCTGTGCATAGTCCGTTATGTTGATATAGTCCTGTCTGAACATACCCGACATACAACTCAACAACTGACCATTCACCCAGATCTCTGCGCGATAATTGATTCCATCCACCTGGAGCCAAACTATTTTATCTTTATAACTCTCCGGTATATTAAATTCGGTACGAAACCAATAGGTATAAAATTCACGCCCCACCTTTGCCAGATCCGGGATAATATCCTTATCCAGTTTATTATTCAAGCCATAATAGGGCTCGGGATAAACTTTGTTATGAACGAGTGAGTTCAAGACCGTACCCGGAACAATTGCCGGCATCCATTCTCCGGACTGATAACCGGGACGTGAAATTTTCTCTGCAGGATCTTTTATTTCATCGGCTTTATACATTTGCCAGGAAAAATCGCCGTTGTGTCCGGACTTGGAATCCAGATATATTTTATCCGGATTCCGATAATAATTTTGAGTCTGCGCCTGGGTCAGGGAGCCTGGAATCTGATCTCCCGGTGTTTTCTTTTCCGGATCATAAACAGCTACACCCACCTGTGAATCTGCACATCCGTAGTAGAGATACCATTTGTTCTTGAAAAAGACCAACCCTTCGATAAAAACCGTTCCATCCACATACTGTCCGCTCTTTTCAAAGGATGCCATCGGACGGAAGAAAGGCACATCGAGACGCTGCAGAACCTTCATCGGATCTTTTGCGTCCGTCAGGATCTGGCCGGCACAGTAAGCACCAGCAGTGAAACGCTTGTCGCGTCTGTGATCGTTTGTCTGGTTCTTACCGTTGTAAAGCAATACGATACCTTTATCGGTCATTACAGCAGGAGGGCCACATTCTGTCAATGCACTATCAAAGTACTGGTCGCGCGGTTTGATAACGACAGCCAATTCATTTTTGTCATCCAATACCGGAGTCCAGTTTACCAAATCATCCGAAGTTGCAGCACCCACCATATGTTCACCCCAATACATGAAATACTTTCCATCTATTTTGGCCAGAACCTGTTTGCCATGTTCTATTTTCGTCACCATTGAACCGGATTTACATGCCATATCTTTGAAACGTCCGTTATAAGCTTTTGCAAAAGCGGGACCATGTTTTTCCCATTTGATCAAATCACGGGAAGTTGCAATACAGAGACGTGGTACTTTCCGGTTCCATGACGTATAAGCCATTACATATACACCCTCTTCCGTCATGGCCACCCGGGGATCTTCACATCCTCCCGGCCACTCATATTCCTTCATATTATCCTTGTCCGGATACAAGACAGGCGTACTTCGACGTTGTACATGAATACCGTCTTCCGACTCTGCCAGCCCGATACGTGAAGTGCGTTTTCCAATGCCTGTCGCCGAATTATCTTCTGCGCGATACAGAATACAGATTTTACCGTCTCTGACTGTTGCTGCCGGATTAAATACATCGCTTTCCTCCCATCCTATCTTTTTGCCTTGCATAGGACAGTCGAACTGGCTGGAAGGATTAGGGGTAATGATCGGATTTGCCTTCTCCGGCCTGACAAACCCACCTAAAGCCCAGTCCGGTAAAACATTTTGGCTATATCCCGTAAACGGTAAAAGAGCCAGACTGATGAGTAAGATACTTTTTTTCATGTTCTAAAGAATAAGGAGGGCACAGGTATCCGTTTCGTTGGACACCTGTGCCCGGGGTTATTTATTGTACTACAGTTTCTACGATGGTACTATAATTAATTGCACCTTCGGTCTTAGCACCGACGCGCACATATATTTTGTTGCCATTACCCTGTATTTTGTACAAATTGTCCTGATAGTTTTTATCGTTTTCCAAGTCAAAAACGATAGTTCCTTCCAACTCCCTGACAGTTTGCTTTCCTGCCTGATTAGCACTTCCATTATCCACTCCCGGAGCAAAATTCCAATAACCATATACTTCGGAGACATTAAAGTTGGAACTTGTCGGAATAACTTTGTATGTAATGGCAATCTTCTTTCCGTTTACCTGAACAGAAGCTTCAATCCTTGCATAAGGAGTCGCTTTCAGGTCTAAGGTTGTTTGTCCTTTCACTGTTACAAATTCTTCGCAGGGGGAAACAAACGGACCATTTACCACGATTTTATAATCACAATTGAACAGCTTTGCATTCTCGTACGATCCATCCATTTTAGCATAAAAATCGACCGATTGCGTTGCCTCCGTATTCTGTTCGAACATGTTGATTATAACTCCGGTAGATCCCTGTACGGGTAAAGGGATCGGTTCATTCGTTCCGGCATCCAGTATTTGTCCCTTGATACCTCCGTTAGGAGAGTCGTAATTATCCAGGTCACTCAAACAGCTCGTAAAGCATAATGAGCAAACAGTCAGCAGTAATAAACTTATCTTTTTCATATCGAATTTCTTAGTTAGATGATTAATTTGTAAAGCCCGGATTCTGAACAAGATTCGGATTCGAATTCATATCGTCCTGATTGATCTTCGTATAATAATTCTTTTCAAGGAAAATACGTAATTGCTTCGGAGAGTTATATCCTCTTTCAAACACATATTTGCCATCACGAATATCATACCAGGGATACAAGGCTGTCCCTCTGAATCCGTTCAAACCACCTTGTGCTACATCCAAATGAGCGATCCTCCAACGTTTCATATCCCAGAAGCGATGTCCTTCAAATGCGAGCTCAACTCTACGTTCGTGACGTATCTTTTCCATATTGATATTTGACAATAAGGCTATTCCGGCACGCTCACGAATTTCATTGACAGCCTCCAACGCTTCTGAAGATTTATTCAACTCCATCGCTGCTTCCGCCAAATTTAGATAAATTTCTCCTAAACGAAATACAGGCCATGGAGTTTCGGACTTGCCCATATTCATATCGGTCAACGTCTCGTCCCAGAACTTCTTCTGATAGAAACCGGTCTTAGATGCATCTCCGGCATCAGCCCCTCCGTCTTTACCTGAAGTATTATAGGTTATGCCGTTAATTTCTACAGTATTTCCTCCGTCCGGTTGGCTTGTTGCCTGATACCTTTCATTATCCGAAGCGATAATCCCTCTTCTCCAGTCTATATTACTACCCTGACAAGGAGAACCCGGTAAATAAACCGAAGCGAAAAGACGTGGATCCTTATTGGAGAAAACATCATAAGGGTTATCAAAACGAAGAGGTTTGCCATTTTCTTCCAATTTCAATGTACCTTCGGAACCATCCACATACTCATAAGCTTCTACCATTTCCAGAGTTGGAGCGATACCACACCCCCAGCCACCGGCACGATAAGAGAATGGAGCGTTACGTTTGTCCCAGTCATGTCCTTTTCCTCCGGCTACATTATACTGCTTTTGGAAAATATATTCCCCGTTATCTCCGTTCCCATTCAGGAACATGTCGCAATAGTTCTGAGCTTTATTATCCGGTTTTTTATTATATAAATCATAAAAACCGGATTCTATAATAGCCTTAGATGCATCATAAGAGGCCTGAAAAAAACGATTTGCTTCGGAAGATGGGACACCGACAAGACCATCCAGCTGTACCTTACCATAACGCGCAATCGAACCGGCATATAATGCAGCACGGGAGCATAATGCTAACGCTACATATTTATTGGCCCGGTACTTGACATCCGCGTTTCTTGTATCCGGAAGATCCAGTGAAGCTTCCTGACACTCCTTTATAATAAAATCGTAGACCTCGACTTCTTTATTGCGGGGAACCATCAATGATTCCAGATTATCAGGGTCATAGACTTGCGGTTCGCTGATAAGAGGCACACCTCCATACCGTTTCACTAAGGTAAAATAATGCATTGCACGCAAGAAACGGGATTCTGCCAAAAGCAATTTCTTCTCAGTATCCGACAATGCCGTCGCATCCTCCAATTGGCTTATAAAGTCATTACAATTTCTTATATTCTTATAGCGATCAGAGAATTTCTGCTCAAATAATGCATCTTCATACGTATAGGTTGCATTTCCATTATCGAAAAGAGGATCTTTTTGAAAGGATCCCTGAGCGTCATCAGACATGGAAGATGCATTTTGCAAACGCCATGCATCACGATACCAATAATTAAAATCTTCTAAATTCAAACCATCATACAAATTAACCATTACGCCATTAATCAATTTCGGATCTTGCCATACTTGTTCAGGAGTAATGATGTCGAAGGACTCTTTTTCAAGATAATCAGTACAAGCCGTCACACTCAATAAAAGCAGTCCACATCCAATATTCTTTATAATTGTTGTCTTCATCGTTTCTTATTTTTAGAATGTTAGGTTAACACCGAAGTTAAATGTTTTCATTTGCGGATAATAACGGAACATACCGTCGCTATTTTCAGGGTCCATATACTTCATTATTCCGGTGCGGCTGGTTATCGTTGCCGTATTGAAACTATTTACATATATACGCAAGTTCTCAATACCTGCCCTTTGCATCCATTTTTTCGGGAAAGTATAACCTAATTCAATAGTTTTCAGTCGCAAATAGTTTGCTTTTTGTTTTGTCCAGGTATTATTACCGGCATTTGCTGAAAATCCGGTCGGACGAAGTGCAGGCATATACCCCGGAATCCATTCACTTGACATATCGGACGGATCTTCCCTATGCCAGCGGTCTAACCAAAGTGTTATACCGCTACCGAGACCTTGCTGGATAAACGGAGACATAAAATCACCACTTGTAAATACTTCATGTCCTGCTGCTCCCTGAAAAAACAGAGTCAGATCAAAGCCTTTATATTCTCCGGAAAGATTCAGACCATAATACATCCGGGGAGTATTTCCATGTCCGATAGGTTGATCGTCTTTCCCATCAATGATCCCATCATTATTCCAATCCTGAAATTTCAGATCACCCGGCATCAGTGATTTATTTCCGTTATTATCCTGGATCGGAGAGTTTAGAATTTCTTCCCAGCTTTCAAACTGTCCGATGCAAACTTTGCCCCACTGGATATCTTTATAACGATTATTACTATTGTTTCTCCAATCGTCATACATATTAGCAGAAGCTGCACGCTCAACATGTTCATTATAAATACGGGTCGTTGAAAAGTTTGCCTTTACATCATAAGTAAAATCTCCGATCTTATGACGGTGTCCTAAAACGATTTCAAACCCCTGATTTTTATCTGAGTTCAAATTTTCTACCGGTAGTTCTTGGCCGAATGTCGTAGGTAACGTCAATTGACGTTTTGTTAAAAGTCCGGTTCGTTTGCGAATAAAATAATCAAACTCCACATTTACCAAACCGGATAATACAGATGCTTCAAACCCAATATTAGCTGTCTTGGATTCGTACCAGGTTAAAGCCAGATTAGGCATACCTCTGTCTTTGGCTCCATTCGTTACACCTCCTGATCCCAACACATAACTTCCTGACGGATACAGATAACCTGTTAAATATTGGTAGGCTCTGTATTTACCATTATTCTCATCATCATCTGTATATCCGGTGACACCCTCATCACCGACTTTACCATATGATCCTCTGATTTTGAAGTTATCAACCACCGGCAATGCTTCTTTGAAGAATGCTTCTTCCGAAACACGCCATCCTAAAGATACAGCCGGGAAAAATCCCCAACGGTTATCCGGTGCAAATTTATAGGAACCATCGTAACGAAAACTTATTTCTGCCAGATATCGATTATCGTATGCATAGTTGATACGACCAACCAAACCGGCATGGGCAGAAACGCGTGCCGTTCCACCATTGTTCATATTTGTTTTATCTCCTGCATCCATCTGATCGATCGCTCCAACCGTAAATTGACGGTATGCTTTCAAAATATCAGTACGATCATTATTAAATTCCCACAATATCAATGCTCCTAAATCGTGTTTGCCGAATGTATTCTTATAGTTCATAGACAGTTGCCCATTCGGCCTGAAATAATTATCGTTCTGAGTCGTCAACTCAGAAATGGTATGACTGCCGGAAGCATTATAGACATCAGCAGTTGCATCATAAGCATATTCATAATATTCTTTATACCATTTCCTACTATATTTATTGTTATAATCATAAGATAATAAAGCTTTAGCGGACAGCCCTTTCACCCAAGGTATTTCCCAGTTCAAGCCAATCGATCCATTAAACTCACGGCGATCTCTCCTGTCATACCCGACATTATCAATATCAGACAGATGAACCGGATTTCCTTTATCTCCAGGATTAGACCAATAATCAGGATTATCATTTGCATAAACAGGAAACACCGGTTTTGCCATCTGAATACTACGACTCAAAGGCTCCGCTTCATATGGTTTCATTCGTGTGTCCAACCGTCCGCTTAATTGCAGGTCGACAGTAAACCCTTTTACAATTTCAGCACTAATATTGGAACGTACATTGTATTTTTTATAATTAAATGCTTTTGACCGATAAATTCCTTCCTGATCTGTTAATCCTAAAGAGAAGAAATATTTCACCTTCTCCGCACCTCCGGAAACACTCAGGTTATGATAAGTAGTTGGAGCCGTTTTACGAATGACCTCGTCATACCAGTCTGTCGTGCCAATCCCTTGCCGGAAACGTTCCAGGTCTTCTGCTGAATAAGGAGCTGCTATTCCTATATTCTGTTGGGCTTCATTATACAGGGTTGCATACTCATATCCGTTATAGTACTCAGGATAACGGGTTATATTCTGTATGCCGACGTAACCATTGTAATTGATCTTCGGCTTTCCTACTTCCCCTTTTTTAGTTGTAACAAGAATAACGCCGTTCGCCCCTTTGAATCCATAAACGGCAGCCGAAGCATCCTTCAAAATACTGATAGATTCGATATCGTTGGCATCGATTTGCTTAAAATCACGCTCTACACCATCTACAATAACCAGTGCATTACCATAACCACGGATATCGATACTGGCATCATCATCGCCCGGTGCACCGCTTCTTTGTACGGCACGCAATCCAGGGAGTTTACCAGCCAGTGCGTTACTTACATTAGGCGTTTTAACTGTTGCAATATCTTTAGACAGGAGAGAGGCTACCGAGCCTGTTACCGAAGCGCGCTTCTGAACACCATATCCAACAACTACTACTTCATCCAGTGTCTCAGAGTCTTCTGATAATTTAATATTCAAAGCAGAGGCATTCCCGACAGGAATTTCTTTTGTCGTAAAACCGATATAAGAGACAACCAATATCGGATTCTTTTGCTGGACGTTCAATGTAAATTGACCGTTTACATCCGAAATAGTCCCATTGGTAGTACCTTTTTCTACAACGTTAGCTCCAATGACAGGATCGCCATTCTGATCGACAATGTTTCCCGTAATTATTTTGGCCTGTTGTTTGACTTCTGTTATCGCGGATGGGGAAAGAACGATATAAGATCCTTCGATTTTGTAAATAACGTTGTTATCGAATAAGTTCTTCAAGACTTCCTCCAAAGATATATTATTAGCCTCAATTGATACTTTACGGTTAACATTCACGTTTTTATTATAAATGAATAACAAATTCGTCTGGCTCTCAATATCGTTTAATATATTTTCCAACCTGACATTGTTTTTACTAAGTGTAATCCGTACGTTCTGTGACTTTACCATTTCTGCCTGTAAACAGATAGAGCTGGAAAAGAAGAACAAAAAGGCCATCTTTAAAATACGAGATACACATACTTTTCTTTTCTTCATGTTTGTGATAGTTTAAGAATGATATTAGATTAATTTTCACATTGGGGCATAGCTATCCCTCATTTCGATTTTTAAATCATCTCATAGGCTGTATAATTTAATGTTATTGAATACGAATTTCTTCTCCACTATCCCATTCAAAAGTAAAACGGGCGTCTTGCTGCAATGCTCTCAACACCTCTTCAATTCCATCTGAAATACGGAACTTTCCACTACATGCATAATTATCCAGACCGGAATTTTCAACCGTTATACGGATACCATAATTCTTCTCCAGTTTCTTCATCAAAACTTCAAAGTTGATATCCTTAAATGCGATGACTCCGTCTTTCCAACTGTAAGGACTGAAATCGGTGATGGGAGTAACAGTCAGTTTTCCATTATCAAGTCTGACTGCATTATTTGGTTCTAACACAACTGATTCATTTGATTGAGATTTGTCGGTAACTTTTACGCTTCCTCTTAAGAGGGCCGTTGAGAAATCATCTTCGCCATAAGCATCCACATTAAACTGAGTACCTAAAACTTCGACTTCACAACGTCCGGTATTCACAATAAACTTTTTATTTTCGTCTCTGGCCACGTCGAAAAAAGCTTCTCCTTTTAAATGTACCTCACGTTTGTCTCCATTAAAAGATACCGGATAAGAAAACTCAGACCGGGCATTCAACCAAAGATGGGTTCCATCAGCCAGGGTTACTTCTACCCGCTGTCCGGCAGGTACTTTAATCGTATTAAAGGCAATCTCCCGTGGAGAATTGTTTTCGAAATGGGTTGGTACATTAAAAAACAGAAGTAAAGCAATGACGGCAGCAGCGACACTCCCAGCCCATTTCCAGAAAGTTACCGAGCGTTTGCGTACACGCACATCTATATTAACATCGTTAAATTGAAGCGCATCAAAAAAAGCACGCTCATGATAGAATGAATCTCTATTCTCTTTGCATTCATTTACCCATTGACGAATTTGTGTCAGCTCGTCATCCGTAGCCTGCCCACTGAACATCTTATGTAATAACTTTTGCTCCATTTTTTCCTGTTTCTATAATAAGGGCGAATAAAGGAACAAATACCCTAAAAGAAAAAATGATTTTTTTTTATTTATAGAAGAAGTCAAAGACAAACAGAAGGGCCGGCAGATAATCTTTTAATTCTTTTCGCAGGGCTGCCAATGCTTTACTGACATGAAACTCAACGCTTTTTACAGACAGATTCGTTTCCTTGGCTATCGTTTGATAACTTTTCCCTTCATAACGGCTCATGATAAAGATACGGCTTGATTTTTCAGGCAATTTATCCAGTGTTTTTTGAATAAGATCTTGCACTTCCTTACTGAATAACGCTTCCGGCTCGCAGGCTTCCAGGCTGGATATGCGCATTTGAAGTTCCCACTCTTTATTAGATAACAGATTTTCTGCGATATTATTCCACGTATGCTCCCTCTGTAAATAATCCAGGCATCGATTTTTAATGATGATCAATATATATAAAGGAATATCTCTCACATCATCCAGTTTGTTACGGTTCTCCCAATAGTACATCAGGCTCTCTGCAACCAGATCTTCTGCTACTTCACGATTATAGGTATATGAATATGCAAACCGAATGTACCGTTCACGATGATTCGCGAAAATATAATTGAATAGTTTTATGTATGCCTTCTCATTCATGATGCGCTTCTATGCGGGCAAAGATAAACATATTTGAAAAAAATCCTTGTATATTACAACAGATGTTATTTGAACGATGTAACTACCGGACTGTTTTTAAGCAGTAAAACGGAAGGTATTAAAACAAAAAAGTATATCAGGAAACAAATACAGGTATCAAAATTCAGCCTGTCAGTTCCCGATATACTTAATTATAAGTAGAGGATTATCCTATTGTCTGATCAAAGACATAAGCTATATTTCCTCCGGCGGAAGGTTTGGATTTGTCTTCAACAGGTTTCGCATCACCTTCTTCCGGGGTACTTAATGTTTTATTATATAATTCCTGATTACCTAAAACCTCGATGGCCTTTTCAAGTACTTTGTCATCCTTCAGGCTTTCCAGCAACTCCCCTTTCTGGAAATAGTAACGTTTTATTATTTCTGAGGCCATCAGTTTCTTGATCTGGTCTTTATAAAGCTCGAAATCTCTGTCCAGGTTCGGAGTCAAGCGGGCTTCCAGTTCATTAAAGATTGTCGAGTCGCTATTCATATACCCTTCAAACTTGGCAATCTCCTTCAGATTCTTCAGAACTTTCTCGCTCTGACGATCGTAAGTGAAATTCTTTTCCTTTGCATAGTTTTTGAAAGCTTCAAAATCCTCATCCGAAACAGTAAACTCATCTACGGGAGGGATCGTCTTATGTTTCTGCGCCCAATTCGTTACAAAGTCAAGCAACACAAAATCGGTAGCCAGATAATACATCATAGTCGGCATTTCTTCCTCTTCTATTTCGAACTCGGGACGAACACCGCCACCGTCACGTACCGGACGTCCTTTAGATGTATAAAATACCGATGTCAGGCTATCCGGAATAGCAGCTACACTGCCGTCAGCTTTCCGATGCGTATAGTCCATTTGCTGTATACAACGGCCGCTGGGTATATAATATTTACTCATCGTGATCTTCACGCTACCATTATAAGGCAGTTCACGTGTAGACTGAACCAATCCTTTTCCAAAAGACCGCTGTCCCACCAATACGGCACGGTCCATATCCTGTAATGAACCTGAAACGATTTCAGCGGCAGAAGCGGAGTTGCCGTTAATCAGGACTGCCATCGGCATAACCGTATCCAACGGTTCGTTAGCCGTACGATAGGTACGGTCCCACTGGCTGATCTTCCCTTTGGTCGAAACCACTTCTTTCCCTTTCGGAACAAACATACTGACAATCTGTGTCGCGCTTTCCAGCAAACCGCCTCCATTATTACGTAAGTCGAGGATCAACGATTTAATCTGATGATTTTTCTTCAGGTCTTCAAAAGCATTCTTTACTTCCTGAGCACTTTTATCGGTAAATCCTTTTAGATAGATATAACCGACACCATCACCACGCACACCGTAGTAAGTAACCTGATCTACCAGGATTTGCTTACGTAAAAGTTCCACTTCACGCGGCTTCTTTTCATTGGGACGTTGTATCTTCAATACCATCTTTGTATTAGGTACTCCTTTCAAAAGGTTACTTACTTCATCAGATGATTTTTCTGTCACATCCACTGTATCGATAGCCAGGATCCGGTCACCGGCCTGAAGTCCGGCCAATGCTGCAGGCATCCCTTCAAACGGTTCGATAATATATACGCCACCTTCCTGGCGTCCACGGATATAAGATCCTATTCCACCGTATTCGCCGGTAGTCATCATTTTCAGCTTGTCCATTTCCTGCTCCGGATAGTACTCGGTGTAAGGGTCGAGACTACCCAACATGCTGTTGATCCCTCTACGCACTGTCTTCTCCACATCAACGGAGTCTACATAAAACATTTCAACTTCTTTTACCAGCGCATTGAAAATATCGAGGTTCTTACTCACCTCAAAGCGGTTATCTTTTTGAGCCTGTCCCGGCATAATACTCCCGAAGAGGAGTAATAAACAAAACAAACCTATCAATCTTTCTCGTCGTATCTGCTTATACATAGAATATTTAGTTAATTAAGGATGTAAATGTATGCATAAAACACATTTCAGGATAATATCGTATCTACTTTTAACTTTATTTGTTCCCATTTATCATCCGGAATCCGGGCTCCGATCACGTCTATAATATATCCTGCCAGAAGCGAACCGATACGGGCTGATTGCTCCAAAGTGGCACCGACAGACTGGCCATAAAGGAAGCCGGCTGCAAAATGATCGCCTGCACCGGTTGTATCGATAGGCTTACCTCCTTCTGCGGGAACAGATATAATCTGGCCGTTGCTACCGACCAATGCACCTTCCTTGCCCAATGTAACCAAAGAAACTTTCACCATACCGGAAAGTTTTTTGACGGCTTCGTGAGCATTCAGTCCTGTAAAAGCTTCGGCTTCACTTTCGTTTGAAAAAAGAATATCGACATAGTTGGGGATTATATCATCCAATAATCCTTTGAAAGCATTGACAATATTAAAATTAGATAAATCGAGAGCTACTTTCAAGCCTAACTTTTTGGCTTTCTGCATCGTTGAACGAACCAGTTCTTCATTCACTAAAAGATAACCTTCTATATAAATGCAATTGTACCTGCTCAAGATATCTTCTTTTATCTCATCCGGTGTGATTGTAGGAGCCGGTCCGAGGAATGTCCCCATAGAGCGTTCTCCATCTTTCGAGATCAACACCGTACAGCTACCGGAAATACCGGGTGTTTTAATAAAGTAAGGAGCAACATTGGCATCTTTAAGCGCTTGTTCATAAAATTCACCAACCGAATCGGTTCCTATCTTACCTATAAAACCGGCATTTGCCCCAAGGCATGCCATAGCACGCATGGTGTTACAGACTGAACCACCCGGAGCCTGGCTTCTTTCCAAACGTTCCTGTGTTTTACGGATTGCAACCATCTGTTCCTGGTTGATCATATCCATTGCTCCCTTCTTTATTCCTACTTTCGTCAGTACATCATCGCTATCCAACCGCAATAAAACATCAACCAAAGCATTTCCTAAGCCTATTGTATTCATTTTTTCATTTTTTTCTGCAAAGATATTGCATATTTCAAAAAGAACCTCTACTTTTGCAGTGCAATTTCAGAAAGGGACATACGAAAGCGTTCGGAAAACTCTTTAAAGATTGAAAATTCTTCCTTAGCTCAGTTGGTTAGAGCATCTGACTGTTAATCAGAGGGTCCTTGGTTCAAGTCCAAGAGGAAGAGCAAAAAGACATCGGGAAAGACTGAAAAACATATTCTTCCTTAGCTCAGTTGGTTAGAGCATCTGACTGTTAATCAGAGGGTCCTTGGTTCAAGTCCAAGAGGAAGAGCAGAAAAAGACATCGGGAAAGACTGAAAAGACATATTTTCTTCCTTAGCTCAGTTGGTTAGAGCATCTGACTGTTAATCAGAGGGTCCTTGGTTCAAGTCCAAGAGGAAGAGCAAAAAAGAGATATCTCATTGAGGTATCTCTTTTTTTATGTAGTATCCTTTCTGTTTCCCGAGCAGGAAACTACAGTTCCCTCCTAAGGAAACGCCAGTTCCCTGCCGAGGAAATTGCAGTTCCCTGCCGAGGGAACTAGAGTTTCCAAAGCAAGGAACTACGAGGAAACTGTAATAATCTGTAAGTTAGACGGTAAGCCATAAAACAAGATATAGGAATAATACTTTCCTAAAAGCTCTTACTTTATAGGTCATTTCGATACTGTTAAAACCAGATTATGCCTTCCCGACTCCAGTTCGATGACTTTCTCTCCTTTTATATAATCCGGCAGATAAAGAGTTGCCGTGCTGTTAGCAGGAACAGTTACTTCATATTTGATCTTTTTCTTGTTCCACTCCCACTTCGAAATAATCCGTCCGTAAGGAGAATTATGTTGTGCCTCAAAATGTTTCAACTCTTTTACAAAATTGGGACGTAATAATATATGTTTGAAACCCGGCTGTTCCGGATCGGGGAAAATACCTCCTAACCCCTTATAGAACCATCCGCCGATCTCCCCGAACATCATATGATTATCCGAAATATCGCGTTCGGCTTTCAAATCCCAGTTCTCCAATAAGGTTGTTGCTCCGTTGACAATCCACCAACCCCACGACGGATAAGTATCTTGTGCCGCAACTTTATAGGCAACTTCCGGATATCCGTTTTCACTCAACGCATTCAGGATCGCTTTTGCTCCCAATACACCGACATCCAGATGAAATCCTGCCTCTTCCACTTTCTTTGCCAGATTTTGTGCAACTTTAGCTATCATATTGTCGGGAACTATTTTCCATTGCAAAGGAACGCTTAATTCCGTCTGGCTACCATTCGCATAGATGCCAGTCTCCTTATTCAGGTATTTATCATTTACCGCGTTTTTGATTTTCCCGGCTAATGCTGTATAATAGACATAATCATCCTTTTTATCAAACAATTTAGCGGCATTCGCCAGTATCCTGGCATCCACGTAAAAATAGATAGAAGAGGTAAGTTCCTTATTGGACTGGGATTTGACTGGTACCCAATCTCCACGTCCCCAGGTAGTCAGATGGTTAGGGCTTGTACGATCCACATAATCGACATATCGTTTAATGCTCTCATAACAATCAGACAGTGGTTTGCTGTCGCCATAAAACATATATAAGTTCCAGGGGATAATGGCTATTGTACTTGTCCAGTCCAACCCGTTGTCGGTACCGTATCCCCATCCTCCTGTCGGGATAATATCCGGGAGTACTCCGTTGGGTTGCTGTTCGTCGCGATGGTCGGCCAACCATTTCTCATAGACGGTAATTCCATCAAAATTATACAAAGCCGTTTCAATGGCAAAATGCCCGTCTCCGGTCCATCCGTTCTTTTCACGCTGCGGACAGTCGGTCGGATAGCCCATCAAATTCGACAGGTAAGCGTTATTGGTTGCCCACCACAACTTATTGACTAGCTCGCTCGAAGTATTGATTTGCCCCACCGGAGGAACATCACTATGCATAAAGTAAGCTGTCAGGCTGTTTTGATCAAGTGCCAACGGCTTATCGCTGGAGACTTCCACATAACGGAAGCCTTTGTAGTTGAACTTCGCCATAAATTCATCATTACCACCGCTAAGGATCAAGATATCTGTCTGGAAAGGATCTTTTTCCTTATCTCCCCGATAATAAACATCAATGTTGGACATATCGATACGCCCATTATCAAAAAGCCGCTCTCCATGCTTAATCCTCACTTCCGTACCTCTTTCTCCCGATACTTTTATCCGGGTAACGCCTGACATATTCTGACCAAAATCAAAAACATACGTCTTTTCATCTATTTTGTTGACAGATTTCGCCGGGAGAGTCAATACATTCCGGATCGGCCGGGCTTGTTGTGCCGTAACATTTTGGGAAGGGACGCCTCTATATCCTACTCCATTCCATTTAGAGTCATCGAAGTCCGGAGTATTCCAACCAGTCTGTTCGAGACGTGCATCGTAATGTTCTCCGGTATAGATACTGTTGAAAACTAATGCTCCCGAAGATGTTTTCCAACTAAGATCGGTAGGAATTGTTTCAATACTACCATCATTATAAGTGATACGAAGATCCATACAGAAAGCAGGTCTGTTACGCCAGGGGGCCCGATCGAAATCCCATACAGCTTTCGATTGATGATTATACCATCCATTACCCAGAAGTACACCTATGGCATTATCCCCTTTCTGAAGCTGACCGGTCACATCGTAAGTTACATACAAGTTACGCCGGTCGAAACGGGTATACAGCGGATCAAGGCGGTGATCTCCTATTTTCTCCCCATTGATATATAACTCATATAATCCGGCAGCGGCAATATAGGCTCGTGCCGATTTTATTGTTTTACCTGCTGCAAACTTCTTACGGAAATAAGGAGTTGGTTGATAGTCCATATCTTTCCCATCACCTATCCAGGCTCCCTGCCAGTTCCTTATATGCATCATCCCCATTTCAAAAGAGCTGACAGGTGAAGCTATTTCTTTCTTTTCCAGATCGCCACCTATCACTTTCCAGTAATATTTAATAAAAGGTTCAAGCTGTCTACCCGCATAAGTTATCAACATATCCCCGGAATTTATTTTTCCGCTATCCCATATATCGGCATTTCCGTTTACAACTTTCATCGAGTCTTTATCCACCAACACACGATAAGATGTTTGTTTTGCCCCTTGTCGGCTGTCTTCCATTTTCCACGAAAGACGAGGGGTCGGATTATCGATTCCTACCGGAGTTTCAAGATGATCACTCTGTAATCCGGTCAAACGGACGGACTGCCCGTTAGCCCCGGTGTAACTAAAGAAAGTAGTAACAGTAATAAATAATAGTATAAGCTTTTTCATTCGCTCGTTATTTTATTGTAAAATCATTAATACGAATTATCTGATTCAGCACATTTGCCGCTCCAAAGCTCTATATTTCAGGGAAAATATCAGTTATAAAAATGATTTTTGATTTTATATATTTGATAGTATCTGCATTAATCCGTGCCCTCCGAAACTGAAACGCAGGTCTTAAAAGAGCCGATAGTTATAGGTTAATAATTCAGCCATGATTTGAACGTACTGATCTTCTCGCGGCTTACAATGATCTTATCTTTAAAAGGAGGGATTACCTTTACAACCACTTTACCAAGGAAATAACTTTCTATTTTCTGGATAGACTGCACGCTTACCACCGTTTGCCGGTTAGTCCGGAAAAAGCGGTCGGGGTCAAGTTGTTCGCACAGTTTATCCAAAGACATATCTATAATGTATTCTTTATTCTGATGGGTAACGGCAAAAGTGATCTTATTCTCCGTGTAGAAATAAGCGATGTCATCCACTTGCAAAGTAAACAACTTGTCTTCTCCCGAAATAAGGAATCGCGTCCTGTATTTCTTTGCCGGGCCGGTTATATTTTGAAGTATCTGTAAAATATCCCCCTGTTTGCCGAAGTCCCTGTAATATTTAGAGACTAGTTTTTCAAACTTCTCCAATGCCTCGTTCAACCGTTCCTTATCGATAGGCTTCAACAAATAATCTATGCTGTTCACTTTGAAGGCACGGATCGCATATTCATCGTAAGCCGTTGTAAATACGATCATACATTCGGGATTTGCCTGTTCGATAAAAGAAAAAGAAACACCGTCTGTCAACTGAATATCCAGGAACAGAATATCCGGATGCGGATTGTTGTTAAACCATTTCACAGCACCTTCCACATTTCCCGGCAATAACAGTATCTCCCATTCGGGACGCAACTCCGTCAGCATCTTATTCAACAGACGGGCTGCCGGAATTTCATCTTCAATAATTGCAGCTCTTATTTTATTCATTCAACAATGGTATTTTAACGGTAAAACAATTCGAATCATTTTCCACGATAATATCCTGATTATTCATCAGTTTATACCGGGAAGACAGATTCCTGAGCCCGGTTCCCGATTTAATGACGTTCTGCTTAATCCGGATCTGATTACTTACCACCAGCATCTTCCCGTCTTCCGTAGTACTCAGATGAATGGTCATCGGCTTATCCGAATTAATTATATTATGCTTGATCACATTCTCGGTCAATAACTGTAAAGTGAAAGACGGTATTTTCTTTTCCAGCAGAGCAGGATCGATCCTGTTATCCACGAAAAGACAATCCCCTAACCGTACCTGATGAAGGAATATGAACGATTTCAAAAAGGTTATCTCCGAACGTAAAGTAACCAGTCCCTCCTGCTGGCTTTGTAAAATATACCGGTAAACATCCGACAACCGCCGGGTAAATACCACGGCATTCTCCGGATTATATTCTATTTCCGAGATCAGCGTATTCAGGTTATTAAAGAGAAAATGCGGATTTACCTGGTTTTGCAAAGCAACATACTGTGCTTTTATCGCACTCTCCTCCAATTTGTTCGCCTTTTCATGAAGAACGATCAGCTGTCTGTAAAAATTAGCAACCATCGTCAGGCTGACAATCACCATCTCCACCAGCCACACCACAAAGATCATCCGTACACCTGCTCCCCTCAACGCAAACGGCGAAGGAATCTCCAATAAAACCTTGACAATAGAAAACAACAGATAATTCAGCAGAAACAAAAGCCCGGCCATCAAAATACAATTAATCAACAATTGATGTTTCCCCCTTACCAGAAATTGATAGCTTCTCTTCTGCCATTCATTGATCAGCATAATACTGAACCCTAACGCATTAAAAACAAATACGACTAACAGGAAAGCCCAGAAAGAGATCAAAAGATTCTGATGCTGCGGAGAGATATCCGAATAAAGCACCATGAAAAAGTAAGAGAAGCAGGCTAACCCTGAAAAAAGGAAGAAATTAAAATAATGATTGTATTTGTTCTGCATAATTTGATGATCTATTGTAAGCACAAATGTAAGGCTTTCAAAGAAATAAAGAGGCTATCTGATATCAATTTTCAGATACCCCCTTTATAAGAAAACATATATCATGAACCTATCAGAAGCAAATACCGACACGGAAGCCCAGATTGTTTTGCCCCTTCATCGAGTAAGTCAGTAAATCCGTCTGGTTTGTGGCGTAACTGTAATACAAGGCCACATGAAAACCGAAACGCTTGTCCGGTACCGGATAAATATTCATTCCCAGTTCAGGTGATACATAGAAACCCCACGGATTCGAATAATAACGGACTGTCGTCATATAACTGGAATTTTCCGCATACATGGCACCCAGTTTCACACCCACATACGGTTTCAGATAATCATTCTGCCCGAAACGGTAAGAAGTCGTCAAACCGAAAGGCAATTGAAAAGCCGATAACTGCTGGTCGGTCGTCAACGATTCGGTCGGTGATAATTGCAAGGTCTGCCGGTCTACATATTTATGATTCGTATGAAAACTAAGGAAGGCTCCCAATGACCAGGAAGGCGTCACATAGTATCCTGCTTCAAAATTCATTCCCCAACCGCTGAACTTATCTGCAAAATCCGTATGGATCGGAGCATTCATCTGCCAGTCTACATTAAAATGCAGCTTATCTTCTATCTGTGCCTGTCCTTTCAAGCAGAAAACAGACAATATCATCAATAATATGAATTGGTTCTTAAAAATGTATCTCATCGTTTTCATAATCTTCCGGTTTTATTATTTATTGATATAAGAGGATTGGGCAAAGGCCTGTTTGACGGCACGCAGTGTCAGTTGCATGTCGATGCGCGAATTATTATACATCAGACCCGAAGCATAAGCATGCCAGATAACCGGCAGATCGACCTTCTTATTCCCATCGGTCGGCTTATCCGTTAAGTCGACCATTTCTGCAACAAATGTGCCGGTGTCATAACTATAGGAAACAGGATACGGATAATACCAGTCATTCCAGAACGGCCCCCAGAAACCGGCTCCCCACCAGCCGTAACCATAGCCATATCCGGGAGAGATGATCTGTGTAGTACTTTGGGCATAAGATAATTGTAAGCCTATATCGGCTTTTTCCTTATCGTCGACCCGGGTATATCCACGTGCATCCATCTCAGTCACTACCTCATTAATGATCTTTTGGGCATTCTCGTCTTTCCAGTATTGGGCCTTCAAACCACTGCCGGCTACCAGAATGCTATCAGGAAGATAATAAGAATTGAATTTGTTGAACTGAACATTGCTATCATAATTCGTATAGACAGCATAATCACTGGACAGCTTATTCAGATCCGGGTCTTTCTCGCAGGAAGAAAATAAAGCTGTTACGGCCAAAGCAAATAAAAACAACTTCTTCATACGTCTTTAAATTTTTAAGTAACAGAATTAAATCTAAACACACAACGAATGTCTTTGAAGTTCATTCGATCATCTATTAACAACCAGTCCGTTCTCTTCAAACATAGGCTTATCCAAAACCTCCGGATTTACTTTTTCTTCTTCCGCGACTGCTTTATTTTCTGCCGGCACCGACTTATAGTCGGCACACTTAAATGAAGCTAATAGCCCCAACAATAATGTGTTTGCCATTTTTCTCAACAATTTTAATCATCCAATCATTCATTTTGATGTAAACTTATTATTTAGATGTATTGTAAACTTATTTTATTTTGCTGAAACGAAACAGGAATTTTCCGAAACGTATTTTTCCGCTACTGAAACGAAGCAAGACCTTGTCGACAGCAATAAGAATTCTATATACGAAAAAAGCACTTCCGTCTACAAACTAAAAAGCACTTTCCTTACCAGATTATCTTCGCAGCATAATCATAAGACAAAAGAGTTATGAACAAAAGAGAAGTCATTTCAGCAGTAGCAAGTCGTTCGGGAGTAGATCCGGAAGATTGCATCAAAGTATTCGATACGTTCGAAGATGTTTTCAGTGAAGAAATAACCCGAAGCAAATGGAAAGGCACGGTATTCGAATACGTCTACGATATCCTGACACGTATCAAAAACAAGAAAAACAGCGGAAGTATTTCGTAATCCTCAGTATCACCCAATTCAATAATTAATATGCATCGTACAATCACTTTTTTATTCCTGCTTATCTGGTCTGTATCCGTAACCGGTGGCTATGCCCAACAAACCGTAGACAACCAACCCGCACAAACTCTACGCGGAACCGTCATCGACAAAGCCTCCGGTCACCCGATGCCGGATGTG
Organism: Parabacteroides leei; assembly: GCF_023369805.1. Lineage (NCBI taxonomy): Bacteria > Pseudomonadati > Bacteroidota > Bacteroidia > Bacteroidales > Tannerellaceae > Parabacteroides > Parabacteroides leei. Next base: position 263,365 of record NZ_JAMBQG010000002.1, on the reverse strand, counting down.
ACAATTATGCTTCCGGATATGCCCGGGACAGGAACCACCACAGATGAAAAAGGGCAGTTTGTATTATCCGGCATTCCAATAGGAAGACACAATGTACAGGCTACTTATTTAGGTTACGAACCTGGTATATTCAAGGAAGTCCTTGTCACTTCCGCCAAGGAGGTCTATCTGGATATCTCACTGAAAGAGAACGCCCAGGAGCTAAGCGAAGTCGTTATCCGCCCGCAGATAAACAAAGAACAGCCGCTCAATAAGATGGCTGTCACCGGAGCCCGTATGCTCAGTGTGGAAGAAGCCAGCCGTTATGCCGGTGGGCTGGATGATCCGGCACGCCTGGTGAGTTCGTTTGCCGGAGTGGCCGCCAACCTATCAAGCAATGGGATATCCATCCACGGGAATGCCCCTCACCTGCTTCAATGGAGGATGGAAGATGTGGAAATACCCAATCCGAACCATTTTGCCGATATTTCGATATTGGGTGGCGGAATACTCTCTTCGCTCAGTAGCCAAGTATTGGGCAATTCCGACTTTTTCACCGGTGCGTTTCCAGCCGAATACGGGAATGCTGTATCCGGAGTATTCGACATGAAGCTGCGGAACGGAAATAACCGGAAAATGGAAAACACGATCCAGGCAGGTATATTAGGTTTTGATGTTGCTTCGGAAGGTCCCTTAAGCAAAAAGCACCAGGCCTCCTACATTTTCAATTACCGTTATTCCACGACCGGATTACTAAACCGTATCTATCCCGGATTAGATATGGGCGGTAAGCTCGATTACCAGGACCTGAATTTTAAATTCAACTTTCCGACACGCAAAGCCGGTACCTTCTCCGTTTGGGGAACCAGCCTGATCGACAAATATGAAGGAGATTTCGAAGATAACCCGCAGGAATGGGAACATACCCGCGATAACTTCAAGTCGGCAGCCAAACAATATATGGCAGCGGGGGGAGTCGGGCACCGTTATTTCTTTCCGAATGACGCAATGCTGAAAACAACTCTGGCAGCGACCTATTCCGGCATGAACGCTACAGAAGACTCCTATACAGCAGATCATACATTCAAACCCTTCATTTATCAAAAGTACAACAATACAAACCTGATCCTGACCTCCTCTTACAGCAGGAAATTCAGTGCACGGCATACCAACCAGACAGGTTTCACCTATACCCGGATGTTCTACGATATGAGATTGAACCTGGCCCCGTTTGAAGCAGCTCCGTTAAACACCCTGTCCAAAGGGAAAGGGCAAACCGACCTGATCTCCGCTTATACCAGTTCTTCTTTCGGGATAACCAACCAACTATCTATGAACGCAGGTCTGAGCAGCCAGGTGCTGACGCTGAACAATAGCTGGACACTTGAACCACGCCTGGGAATGAAATGGACGCCGACCAGCCGTACCTCATTCGCACTGGCTTACGGCCTGCATAGCCGTATGGAAAAGATGGATGTCTATTTTGTCAATTCCAAAAGTTCCGGTGAGGAATTGGTCAATAAAGACCTCGATTTCACGAAAGCCCATCATCTGATGCTGACATTCGGTTATAAGTTATCCGACAACTTGCTTTTTAAAGTCGAACCGTATGCCCAGTTCCTGTACGATGTTCCGGTTATTGCCGATAGTTCCTATTCCGTCCTCAACCGGAGAGAGTTTTATGTGGAAGAAGCCCTGGTCAACAAGGGAAAAGGACGGAACATCGGAGTAGACATCACACTGGAGAAGTATCTGAGCAAAGGATTATATTATCTGATAACGGCATCTGTTTTTGATTCCAAATACAAAGGTGGAGACGGTGCCTGGCACAATACCCGGTTCAACCGCCGGTATATACTCAATACCTTGATCGGAAAGGAGTGGATGCTAGGAAAAAACAAACAAAATATCCTGAGTGCCAATGCAAAATTCACCCTGCAGGGAGGAGAACGTTATTCTCCCCTCGATACGGAAGCCAGTCTGGCTCATCCGGATAAGGAAGCGCAATATGACGAGACACGCGCCTATTCACAACAATATCCGGTCATGTTCATCGCCAACTTCACCGTCAGCTATAAAATAAATAAAAAGAAAGTCGCGCATGAATTTGCAATCAAAGCACTGAATGTAACGGGTACAAAAGAATATTACGGCTATCATTACAACCTAAAATCCGGTGTGATGGAGCGGAACGGGCAAAGTATTCCTATCAGTAATATCAGTTATAAACTAGAATTTTAACCGTTTTGCAGACTGGTAACAAATAAAATAGTAATTTCGGACACTTAAAGAGGATACCGCTATATGACAGACAACCCTATTAATAAACAAACTTTCCTGTATCGGTTTCTGGTCAGTTCCAGATACAGAATAGCGCGTCATATCCTGTTGCTCGTGGCAGTAGCGGCAGTATCACTCAACCAGAACATCTATACATACGGAACAAGAGTTGAGTTATTGGATAATTATGTTTACCTGGCAGGTTTCAGTACACTGATTTCCTATGTTATAGTCGGTTATCTCCATCTCTATCTGCTTGTACCCGGATTATTGCTAAAAAAGAGGTACCTGACTTATATCATTTATTCCGCCAGTTCCATCTTACTGCTTATATCGATACGGTATGTGCAGGAATACTGGATATTCACTTCATCCGGTATTCCTCCGATCAGAAGTTCTTACTTCAATATAGTCAGTATTCTGGATAGTTTGTCGGACTTCATGCTGAACATGATCTGTATCACCGGTATCTCCATGACCGTGTTACTAAGACATTGGATGACAGAAAACCAGCGGGTAAACCTACTGGAAAAGAAACAGATACAGTCAGAAGTGGATAACCTGAAAGAACAGGTGAATCCATCGTTACTATTCAATACATTAAACCGGACTGCCGTGTTATCGAAAAGCGAACCGGAGAAAGCGGCGGATATGGTGTTACGGTTAAGCCAGTTACTACGTTACCAGCTGTATGACGGGGCACGCGATAAGGTATTATTAAATTCTGAAATCTCTTTTCTTAATAATTACCTGGCATTGGAGAAGTTTTATTCCGATTCGTTCGATTACCGGATTGTATCGGAAACGGAACTGAGGGGAGTGCTTATTCCTCCCCTCCTGCTTGTGCCGATTATTCAGTACGCCTTGAAAAGAACCGGGAAACAAACAAGCCGTCCATCTGTACTCTTGCAGGTAAGCCGGGAAAACCAGCTGATTTCTATCACCTGCCGGTTCGATGATACCGATACACCGGCAATCAAAGAATTGGATGGCTTCACAACACACCTCGACCTTCTTTATCCGGACAATTATTCATTATCCGTTACGCAGGACAAAGAGATGGGAACAAGTACTATTCTATTAAAATTGAATACGCATGGCAAATAATATAGATTATATAGTATCTGATTTCCTGTTAAGTCCACGGAAAAGAATTTACAGGCATCTCCTGTTGCAACTGGTTGTTTTTCTTATCACGATCAATGTATTCTGGGATACGCCGGACAAGCTGATCATTACTCCGGCACGTATCCGTTCATGGATCTGTTATTTCCTGATCATTAATATGCTCATTTATGCAAATGCTTATGTATTGGTGCCACGGTTTCTACTCAAAGGGCATCTACTTCTCTACCTGACCACGGCACTTACTCTGATTCTTGTATCGATTGTGATATTAGGGTCTCTCCAAACACTTTTCGAAGATACACGGTTCGAGAATCTGCCTACCAGCCAGTCGGTAATCTGGTTAAATATCCTGTCATCAACGATATCCAGTGGTTTGTTGGTTGCCGGTTCTTCTGCTATGATGCTCTTTAAACATTGGATCAGCAACAACCAGCGTGTCGGTGAACTGGAAGCCGCCACCCTGCAATCGGAACTGAAATTCCTGAAAAGCCAGATCAATCCGCACTTCCTGTTCAATATGCTGAACAATGTATATGTATTGATCAGGAAAGGACGTGACGAAGCTGCAGATGTGTTGTTCAAATTGGAAGACCTGTTGCGTTACCAGTTCAACGACAGTGCCCAAGACAGGATACAACTCAGTTCTGACATTCGTTTTATGAGTGATTTCCTGAACCTGGAGAAGATTCGCCGGGATAAGTTCAATTATACCATCGCCAAAGAGGGCGATATCAACGGTGTATGGCTACCACCTCTGTTGTTTATCCCTTTTGTAGAAAATGCAGTCAAACATAATACGGACGGGGAGAATGCTTCGTTTGTATATCTTTCTTTCAATGTGCAGGATAACCGGTTGACCTTCCGGTGTGAAAACTCGAAGCCTGCCGAAGAGGAAGAAAAAGACAACCGTATCGGCGGACTGGGACTGAAAAACATCAGGCGACGATTGGATTTACTGTATCCCGACCGCCATTCGCTAGAAATCATAGAAGATAAACAAAGTTACACCGTTAATTTACACCTGGACTTATGAACTGTATCATCGTAGACGACGAACCTCTGGCCCGTGAAGCGGTAGAGATGCTGATAAATGAAACCGGAGGACTGACACTGGCCGGTAGTTTCAATAATGCCACTTCGGCTGCCCGGTTTATCAAAGAACACCCGATCGACCTGATATTTCTGGATATCCGCATGCCCAAAGTGACCGGACTGGACTTCGCCCGTACCATTCCTAAAAGCACACTTGTTATATTCACAACCGCTTATGCTGAGTATGCAATCGACAGTTACGAAGTGGATGCCGTCGATTACCTGGTAAAACCGATTATCTTCGATAGGTTCCAGAAAGCGGTAGAGAAAGCCAAATCATATCATGCGCTTCTACTTACGGAAGAAAAGGAAAACATAGAGAACGTCCAAAGCGAGTTCATGTTTGTCAAGTCCGAACGTCGTTTCTTCAAAGTCAATTTTAAGGATATATTGTTCATCGAGGGGTTAAAAGATTATGTAATCATTCAACTTCCCGACCAGCGCATCATCACCAAAACCAGCATGAAAGCGATACACGAACTACTTCCCAAAGTATTCCTGCGGGTAAACCGTTCTTACATCGTCAACACCCAACAAATAGCCTCTTTCGACAATAACGATATCTACATCGACAAATACGAAATAGCCATCGGCAACAATTACCGCGATATCTTCTTTGATGAATTTGTATTATCTTTGCACCATGGGAAAAAATAAGTTAGCAAAGTTTGACGATATGGCGGAATATCCGCATGTTTTCCAGTATCCGTTTGCCGTTCTGCAAGAGAAAGGATTCGAGTTGAAAGGACACTGGCACAAGGAGTTTTTCAAGAATGACAATCCGATCGTGCTTGAATTGGGTTGCGGTAAAGGTGAATATACAGTGGGACTGGCACGGTTGTTTCCCGATAAGAACTTTATCGGCGTAGACATCAAAGGTGCACGCATGTGGACCGGAGCCAAAGACTCTTACGAATCGGGAATGACCAATGTTGCTTTCCTCCGGACCAGCATCGAACTGATCTCCCATTTCTTCGCAGCCGGTGAGGTTGCCGAAATATGGCTTACCTTCCCCGATCCGCAGATGAAAAAAGTAAACAAGCGCCTGACATCCACCCGCTTCATGAAAATGTACCGCGAAATACTGTCCGGCGACGGCATTATCCACCTCAAGACCGACAGCAATTTCATGTATACGTACACCTGCGAAATGGTGAAAGCCAACAAATATCCCGTATTGTTCAGTCACAACGATCTGTATCATTCGGATCTGGTAGACGATATCCTGTCTATCAAAACCTATTATGAACAGCAATGGCTCGATCGCGGACTGAACATCAAATACATCAAGTTTGTTTGTGAGGAAAGAGATGAACTGATCGAACCGGATGTTGAGATCGAACTCGATCCCTACCGCAGTTTCAACCGGAGCAAGCGCAGCGCACTGGCTTCCGGCAAATAAGACAACCAATTATACAATCTATATTATGGCAATATATCCTAAGCTAATCATGGACGCACTAGCTAAAGTGCGTTACCCGGGGACAGGGAAAGACCTTGTCGAAATGGGCATGGTAGAAGACAACATACGGATCGACGGCAATAAGGTAAGCTTCTCACTCCTTTTCGAGAAACCTAACGATCCGTTTATCAAATCAGTCGTAAAGGCTGCCGAAACAGCTATCCTTACCTATGTGGGTGAAGAGGTCGACATCAAAGGAAACATCGAAGTGCTGGCACGTCAGGCAGCGCGTCCCGAACCGGACAAACTGCTTCCGCAGGTAAAAAATATCATTGCCGTATCTTCCGGAAAGGGAGGTGTAGGTAAAAGTACGGTTGCCGCCAACCTGGCTGTGGCGCTGGCCGGTCTCGGTTATAAGGTAGGTTTGCTGGATGCCGATATTTTCGGCCCTTCACAGCCTAAGATGTTCAATGTAGAGGATGCCCGTCCTTATATGGAAGAGGTTGACGGACGCGATTTGATCCAGCCGGCAGAGAACTACGGAGTCAAACTGCTGTCGATCGGTTTCTTCGTGAATAAAGAAGATGCCGTTCTATGGCGCGGTGCTATGGCAAGCAACGCTTTGAAGCAGCTGATCGGCGATGCCAACTGGGGCGACCTCGATTATTTCCTGATCGACCTGCCACCGGGAACAAGTGATATTCACCTGACAATGGTGCAGACACTGGCTATCACCGGTGCTATCGTTGTCAGCACACCGCAGGAAGTTGCCCTGGCGGATGCCCGTAAAGGTATCAGCATGTTTACCGGCGAAAAGATAAATGTTCCTGTCTTGGGATTGGTTGAAAACATGGCCTGGTTCACCCCCGCCGAACTCCCGGAAAACAAATATTACCTGTTCGGTAAAGAAGGAGCCAAACGCCTGGCAGAAGAACTGAATATTCCCCTGTTAGGACAAATACCTATTGTACAAAGTATCTGTGAAGGAGGCGACAACGGTACACCTGTTGCCCTAAACCCCGATACGATCACCGGAGCCGCTTTCCGCGACCTGGCAGAAAACGTAGTCGAACAGATCAATTACCGCAATGCAAACATGGCTCCTACACAACGAGTTAATGTCAGTAAAAGTTGACAGTGGACAGATGACAGTCAACTGAAAAAGAAAGAGCAGGGCTCCCCGTCGGAAACCCTGCTCATCTTTTTCCCTGTACAGGAAATCATCATCACATCTCATCAAAATGAAAGTCTAACTCCGAATTGTACCGATGCACAGAGTGGCTGCTCTTTCCGGATCGTCTCAACCACACTCTTATCATCGAAATAATAGGCGATACCGGGTTCGGCATAGATACTAACGGGTTTAGATATGTCATATTGTACACCCAATGAAGCTAAAGCGGACAACTGTATCTTGTTTATATCAAGGTCAGTTTTACTCTTACGTTCACGAACGTTATTCAGGTAATAATTCGTATTCAGACTACCGTCCACACACATCTCCGCCATTCCTCCGGCAGAAGCGTAAACCGACAAACGGTCTTTCTTCCACAAGGTGTAATTCACCTTCAAAGGAATCCCCAGATAATGCAGGCGCTGCTCCTGCGAAAAGAAGTCTACTTCACCGGCCGACAGTTCCGACGAAAGGAAGGTATAAACCAACCCGCTTTCCACCGAAAACTTGTCATTAATCTTCTTCTTCACCGAAAGTCCTGCCGAAAGCGGGAACTTGTGTTTTACCTTCGTCCCTGCGGGCTTCTGGTAGTTGGCTGCAGCTATCTGTTCAAACATGGAATAGTCACCCGGATCCCGGAAGTTCGATGCATTCGAAGCCACATTCTTCATATAATCTTCAAAAGTTCCCGAACCCGGGTTATTATTCACACTTACATCAGAACGCGTTGCCGAACCATTCAACATCTGTAATCCTCCCGTAGCAGAAGAATGACGATCAAACATATTTCCGGCATATAAACCGAATGTCCATCCTTTGCCCGATGCAGATTCCTTCTTCGGCAAAGTCTCATAACTCTTCTCAGGAACATAGTCGTACTGACCGCTACGTTCCACAACCGAACGGCTGTTCGAATTATTCACCACGACATCCCCTTCTTCCACCTCTGCTTGGAAATAAGCAGAGATAGACATATAAATTTCAGATACCGTTTCTGTCAGTCCCGGTAATACCGGTTCTTTCTTTTGCACGGTAGCCACCAGTTGTTTTGCTGCCGGTTGCGGTTTCACTTCCTCCACCGGCACAAAAGCCGGAGTAGGCATGCCACTTCCCTGCTCAGCAGGAAGAACGATATCCGACAAGACCGGTTCTATCTCTTTATCTATCCCCATAAAGTAAAGAGCCGAACCTAAAACTGCCAAAAAAGACACTGCTGCCGCCAACCAACGATAAGGGAAGCGACGGACATGTGGAGTAGCAGAAAACGCTGCTTCGAGCTTTTCCCAGCCATCCTCCGGCAACGGCAGCTGAAAATCAACTTCCCGTATCCGGTATTCCTGTATTAATTTATCTTCCATTTTCATTTTCCGGCTTCTTTCTGAATGTAATCGTTTACTTTCTTTACCAGCATTGCTTTTGCCCGACACAGTTGCGACGACGATGATCGTTCGTTGATATGTAAGAGCTCGGCAATCTCTTTATGACTTCGTTCTTCAAATGTATATAAGTTAAACACGGTGCGGTACCCTGTCGGTAACTCCTGGACGAATTGCATCAGAACCGACGTCGGGATCTGTTCGATCTCCTCCGGAGGCTCCTCCTCTGTTTCAGCAATCATATCAAGGGGGACTATTTGTTTGAGTACATCCTTCTTTCGAAGATACTCCAGTGCTGTATTCACAAAAATACGGCTCATCCACGCTTTCAGACTCCCTTCCCCACGATACGTAAAACTTGAGAAGGAGGAGAAGACTTTCAGAAATCCGTCATGCAACAGATCATACGCCACGTCCATACCTCCTGTATACCGGTAACAAATGTTTAACATTTGTTTGGCATAAGTATCGTAGAGTTCTTTACGGGCTGCATTTGCACCCCGCATACACTGCCTTATCAGTTCTTCTTCACCCATCAACGCCGCGCGTGTTTATTATATAAATGTAATGACTGCGGGAATACTGCATGCGACTTCAATTTTTTTTTTGCAAAGAACCGAAATAAAGTGGACATTTCCTCTGATACAGAAAGAAAAAAAGGTACAGAGACATCTTTTCAGTCTCCGTACCTTCTAATCTCAAAACAAAAGTTCTCACTGAAAAAGGTTCATTCCTTCATCGGAGGGCCCATCAATTCCTTTCCTTGTTATATATTTCACACGCAGTATTGTATCCGTATATTTACAAGATAAAAAGGGTCATCGACTTATGTTGATTACCCTTTTTTAATATGTGTTCGATATGAATAATCCAAAATTATTTGAATTACCTTTTATTGAGTCGAGATAGCTCACCTTTTGACAGATATGAGCTATCATTGAAGCTATCCCCTTATCAAAGAGACTCCGCCATTACAGGTTCATTTGCCGTCTGCTTTAGCTGACGGATTACAAGTTGTTTCTCCTTCTTTGGCTTTAGCCACATTTCTCTGTAAATAAAGAGACTGTTTAAAATGGAACTAAAGTCCAGAGAAATAGATCATTTACTGATCCGTCAGTTAAAACTGACGGCAAATAAACCTGTAACTGGGTTTGTCTTATTTATGACTGATAGCTGATGGACAGACAGGGGCATTTTCCTATATTATTGACTCAGTTATTTCTACATCCGAGCGCGAAGCCCAATTATTAATTGAAAAGGTTTCACCTTTTTCTATACCCCATGTAGTTTTTATAGAAAAACCATTCACCTTTTAATAATAAATGTCCCCCAGGTATCAGTAATAAGTATCATTTTCCTTATTACCCATTAATACCGAACCTACTACTAACTAAACCTTTTGTTATTACTTATAAACCAAACCGTCTTCGTCATTAAGCTTTGCGACGATGGTCGTTAAGGGAATAGGAGATAATGTAAGACTTAATCACTCAGGACTTATAACTTAGTACCCGGTTGTATAAGTAGTAATAACAAGTAATCTGAAAAAACAAAGGTGAAGGGTTAAAGCCAACCATTCACCTTTACAATCAACCATTCACCCGTTCTATAAACAATTACACTCTGTTTTACAACTAATTACAAGCAGCGAGTGAAAGGTGAAGGGTTTGAATGCCATTTTCACTATGTAAAGTGGAACCAGAAAACAGATTCAATCCTTATTACATCGGATGCCTTCGCAGGAAAGCGACCGTACGGTGGATTTCGGTGTACATAACGATGTCATCCTCAATAAAAGGGACTTCTTTGCGGAAGTCTTTCAGGAACTTTTCGAGGATGGGAGACGTTTTAGCCGGACGACGGAACTCTATCCCCTGGGCGGCATTCATTAACTCGATGGCCAGGATCAGATCGAGGTTATCCATGATCTTGAAGAGTTTGGTGGCGGCATTCGCTCCCATACTGACATGATCTTCCTGTCCGTTGCTGGATACGATCGAGTCGCTGCTGGCGGCATAGCAATACATTTTGTTCTGGCTAACCATGCTGGCGGCAGCATACTGGGGAATCATAAAACCGGAGTTCAGTCCGGGGTTGGCTACGAGGAATTCAGGCAAACCACGAAGTCCCATGATAAGCTGTGCCACACGCCGTTCGGAGATATTACCCAACTCGGCAAGGGCAATAGCCAGGAAGTCATAAGAGATCGCCAGGGGTTGCCCGTGGAAGTTACCACCGGAGATAATCTTATCTTCGTCAGGGAAAATAGTCGGGTTGTCCGTTACCGAATTGATCTCGGTAAGCAGTACGCCGGACACATAGTTGATGGCATCCTTTGTCGCACCGTGTACCTGTGGGATACAGCGGAAAGAATACGGGTCTTGCACATGTTCCTTTTTGCGGTTTATCAGTTCGCTTCCTTCCAGAAACTCCCGGAAAGCTTTACCTGTCTCTATCTGTCCCGGGTGAGGGCGTATCTGCTGGATACAATCCATGAAAGGATCGATACGTCCGTCAAAAGCCTCCAAAGACAAAGCGGCAATCATATCGGCCCTCCGCGAGAGTCGGAAAGCACGCATCAGGGCAAAGACACCGTTGGCACTCATAAATTGCGTGCCATTCAGTAAGGCTAGTCCTTCTTTGCTTTTCAAGCGAACAGGTTTCCAGGCAAACTCATCCAGTACACTGATGGCTTCCCGCTTCTTTCCTTTATAATACACATCCCCCACGCCGATAAGCGGAAGGAAGAGATTGGCCAACGGGGCCAGATCGCCGGAAGCACCCAGTGAACCACGGTCGTAAACGATCGGCAGGACATCGTTATTGAAGAAGTCGAGAATACGCTGCACCGTAATGACCTGCACCCCGCTATGTCCCAACGACAAAGCATGCGCCTTCAGGAGCATCATCAACCGGACGATAACCGGGCTTACTTCGTCGCCTACACTACAAGCATGACTCTTTACCAGATTCTCCTGCAGGGTACTGAGCTCGTCGGGCGAGATATTTTTGTTGCACAACGAACCAAAGCCGGTAGTAATGCCGTAGAGCGGGCCGTCCTGCTGCTCGATCTTCCGATCCAGGTAATCGCGGCAATTCCGGATACGGTCACGCACCTCCGGTGTCAGTTCCAGTTTCATATTCTGCGTAAGTATCTGCTCTATACTTTCGAAAGTAAGAGGTTCAGAACCTACATAATAGACATTGCTCATAGTTATAAGATTGTTTTAACCCAGTTAAGCAGCTTAGTCTCGATACGGATTGCTTCAGACTCCAGATAGTCGGCTTTTACTTTCATTCGTTCCACAAAAACTTCATCCTTAATCGAACCCAAGTTAATACGGACATTCAGTAAAGCCCCCAGCACACAGGTACGGGCCGTCATCATAGCAACACAGGCATCAGTAACAGCATTTCGGTTACCTTTATGTGCTACGTAGATAATTGTTTCCATCACGGATGCCACCTCTTCGGCGACTTGCATGGGAACCATTGCCGCTTCTTTTGTTGCATCCTGAATTGTACGGCTACGTTCAGCAATCTGTTCTTCCGTTTCTTTCGGAAGTTTGAAAGCTGCAAATACACGGTCGTAAGCCTCACTGTCACGGTCGATGTCGCGTATCAGACGTTCACGGATAAGAGCCGCTTCCGTAGCTATCGTTTTCATCTGTCCTTCTACATCGGCATATTTCTTTTTCCCGATAGTCAGGTTCGCGACCATTTCCGTCAAGGCAGTAGCAATAGCTCCGTTCAGGGCAGAGATACTTCCACCGCCAGGAACTGGTGCGTTACCGGCGGTTTCGGCCAAAAAGTCTTTAATTGTCAAGTCTACCAGCATAGTATAATAATATTTAAGGTGTTAAACAATGAATAACATACTTCTCAGATCATATAAATAATACCGTCCTTGATAACTGTATCCACAATATTCATTCCTACATTGTAAGGCAGGAACTTATAAGAAGGATATTTCAATAAAACCAGGTCGGCTTTCTTTCCTACGTCAATACTACCAATCTTATTTGCACGTCCCAGAGCGGCCGCTCCATTAATAGTCAGTGCTGTAACCGCTTCTTCCACCGTCAGTTTCATCTGAATACAGGCCAAAGCAAACAGCATGGGGATAGAGCAGGAGAAACTGCTGCCGGGATTATAATCGGATGCCAGAGCCACGGCACAACCGGCATCTATCATCTCTCGTCCGCGGGCAAACGGTTCGTTCAGCGAGAAAGCGGTAAGCGGAAGCAAGGTAGCGATCACCCCACTACGTGCCATCCGTTTGATACCTTCGTCCGAGACATGTAGAAGATGGTCGGCACTGACCACTTTCAAACGGGCAGCCAGTTCGGCACCTCCCAGGGATACGATCTCGTCGGCATGCATCTTTAGCTTGAAACGCTGGCTTCTTGCTGCACGCAACAGGCGTTCGCTTTGCTTCAGGGAAAAGACTCCTTGTTCGCAAAAGACATCACAAAAGGTAACAGTTCTTTCCAGACGAAGCTCCGGCAATACCTGCTCGATCATATAGGTGATATAGTCGTCTGTCTGGTGGGTATACTCGGGAGGAGTGGCATGAGCACCCAAATAGGTGGAAACCACGTCTACCGGATGTTCTTCGTTCAGGTCGGCCATAACGCGCAGTTGCCTTAATTCCGTTTCGAAATCAAGACCGTATCCGCTTTTTCCTTCAACTGTCGTAACCCCCATATCAAGCATCTCGTCGAGCCGCTCGTAACCGATGCTCCACAATTGCTCGAAGTCGCAATCGCGGGTAGCATTGACCGTATTGGCTATACCGCCGCCCCGTTCCATGATCGACATATAACTATCCCCTTTCAACCGCCAGGAAAACTCTTCTTCCCGGTAACCTCCGAAAATAAAATGAGTATGACTATCCACGAAGCCGGGAAGAAGTGCCCGGCCACTGGCATCAATCTCAAGGTATTCCTCCACATCGACCTGTCGTAAAATATCTTTGGTTGGTCCGACATGTGTGATTATACCGCCGGATACGACTACCGCTCCATCTTCAATCACATGCAGGTCGGACATTTCCGAACCTTTCTTTGCTTGAAAACCGGAGCAGGTAACGACCTGCGATGCATTTCTTATCAGTAATTTATCTCCTTTCATGTTTTATTCCATTATTCTGGCTTCTAACACCTGGTTCATCGAAAAGTTCTCCAACCCCAGGTAAAAAGATGCCGTATCGATCAATGCTTCCATCGGAACCAATCCGATTATCTCACTTCCAACCACCGGCACTCCATAACGCCGTGCTTCCACCTTGACCAGTTCGAATGCACGGTACAGGGCCGTACGTGTATAATCGGTCATGTTTATGGATACCTGTGTGATTCCGCGCTCTTTCAGCTCTACTCCCATAGCTTTGCAATAACGCAGGCCACCGCCTATAAAACGGATCTTCTTCGCGATATCGCTGGCTATTTCCAGATTTGCCGTACCGAGATTCACATTATAAGCTACCAGTGGCATGCGTGCGCCTACAGCAACGGCTCCAGCTGTCGGGTGGCGTTCGGCCGGACCAAAGTCCGGTTGCCATTCCGGCAATTTAATCTTATCCGCCATTCCTTCAAACTCACCTTTCCTGACAGCTGCCAGGTTTTCACGGTAAGGGGCCGAAGCCGACTTTTCATAAAGGAATACAGGCACATCATACAAAGTTGCGATCTGTTCGCCTACCTCCTTCGATAAACCGACTGCTTCCTCCATCGTACATCCTTTTATAGGAATAAACGGTACGACATCGACAGCTCCCATCCTCGGATGCTGTCCGGTGTGACAAGTCAGATCTATCAATGCTACAGCCTGTCCCACAGCTTCCAGCAAAGCAGCTTTCAATGCCCCGGGTTCACCGACCACGGTTACCACCAAACGGTTATGATCTTCATCATTACTATAATCTAACAATTTTACTCCCTGTCTGGCTCTGAATGGCTCTACTATTTTTTCTATCTTTCCCAAATCTCTTCCTTCACTAAAATTGGGAACACATTCCATTATCTTACTCCAACTACTCATAACTTCAGGTATTTAAAGAGGTCTCTACTATTTGGTGTATCAACGTTTCCTGTGGAATATAAGGAATCGTTATATGATACTGATCTTCATTTTTCTTATTAAATACTTCACAGGTCTCGATTGCATGCGGGTTACGGGCCCATGACCGGCGTGCCACACCTCCCATGACATCCCACAGCATGGCAGAACGTAATATTTCGTCCACCCGCTCGCTTCCGTCAAGCAACATACCGAAACCGCCGTTTATAGCCTTACCGATTCCTACTCCTCCACCGTTATGAAGAGCAACCAGACTCATTCCACGCGCGGCATTTCCGGCAAAACATTGTACGGCCATATCGGCCATTACGTTACTACCGTCATAAATATTCGCAGTTTCACGAAAAGGCGAATCTGTTCCACTTACGTCGTGGTGGTCGCGGCCTAACATAACAGGGCCTATCTCACCATCACGTACCATCCGGTTAAAGCGGAGAGCGATCTTCAACCGCCCTTCGGCATCCTGATACAGGATACGGGCTTGCGTACCGACTACCAGCCGGTTCTTTTCGGCATCGCGTATCCAGTTGTAATTATCCCGGTCTTGCCCCCTGCGTTCCGGATCGATACAATCCATTGCCGCATGGTCTGTTTTTATCAAATCTTCATGTTTACCGCTCAGGCATACCCAGCGGAAAGGTCCATAACCATAATCGAACAGTTCAGGCCCCATGATATCTTCCACATAAGAAGGCCAGATAAAACCGTCTTTTTCATCTATTCCGTTCCTGGATATTTCTTTCACTCCGGCATCGTAAATCGCTTTCATAAATGAATTGCCGTAATCGAAGAAATAGGTACCTGAGGCCACCAGCTTCTTTATTATCTCATAATGCCTGCATAACGACTGATCGACTAAAGTACAAAACCTATCATGATCATCCGACAACAGCCGTGTCCGCTCTTCAAAACTGATTCCTGCCGGACAATAACCACCTTCGTAGACGGCATGGCAGGATGTCTGGTCACTCAACAAGTCGATATGAACAGATTCCGCTCCGGCATATTCCAGCAGGTCGACAATGTTGCCATGAAAGGCTATCGAAAGAGGCTCTTTCGCAGCCTGCGCTTTCTTCGCCAAACGGAAGGCCTCCGCTTTATCGGCTGTAACCAGCTGTACCCAACCTTGTGAACGCCGTGTCTCGATACGTGAAAAGTCGACTTCGGCAACAATGCAGGCTGCTCCGGCTATAACCGCTGCTTTCGGTTGTGCCCCGCTCATACCGCCCAATCCGGAAGAGACAAAAAGATGGCCTCTAAGGTCTTTATCTTGCGGGATGCCCAATTTCAGGCGCCCGGCATTCAATAGCGTATTGAACGTACCATGAACGATTCCTTGCGGACCTATGTACATCCATCCTCCGGCTGTCATCTGTCCATAATTAGCCACTCCCATCTGGGCAGCAATATGCCAGTCTTTCTGGTTGTCGAACAAACCGACCATCATCGAATTCGTGATGATAACCCGGGGAGCTTCCGGCTTCGACCGGAACAATCCCAAAGGATGACCTGACTCGATAACTAATGTCTGTTCCTGTGTCATTACTTCCAGATACTGCTTGATAAGCCGGTATTGCATCCAGTTCTGACAAACTTGCCCGGTTTCGCCATAAGTAACCAATTCGTACGGATACAAGGCAATATCGAAACAGAGATTGTTATCTATCATCACCTGAAAAGCTTTCCCTTCCAGACAATTCCCCTTATAATCTTCAATCGGACGTGCTTTCAAGTCTCCCTCGGGACGATAACGATATCCGTATATCCTTCCACGGGTAAGAAGTTCCTCCATAAATTCGGGAGCCAACGTTGCATGAAGTTCATTAGGTACATACCTTAAAGCATTTTTCAATGCTGTTTCGGTTTGTGTAGGCGTAAGCGTATAGCCGCGATCAGGAGCGCGGCGGATACCGGCAACAAAAGAAGGATATTCCGGTAATTGGCGACCAAGATGTATTTGCATAACTGATGACATTTATCTATTACTTACAATCTGTCAGAAAAACATCCTATAAGTGGCCTACAAGGTAATTATTTCCTTACGTTTGAGCAATTTCACATATATGTTTAGAAGCATAATAAAAACAAAAAGAGACTGCCTAAAACTAGACAGCCTCTTCCTTATCTTATCGTAACTGCTTCTTATTTCGCTAATTCGGCAGCTGCTTTCTTATTGATCTTTCTTTTCTGTATTTCGTATGCAATCGGAGTCGCGATAAACAATGTTGAATATGTTCCGACTACGATACCCAGCAGGATAGCGAACGTAAAGCTACGGATTGTGCTACCACCGAGGATAAAGATACAAAGTACAACAACCAATGTAGTTAATGATGTATTGAATGTACGAGACAATGTAGAGTTCAAAGCATCATTGATCACCTGGTAACGGTCGCGTTTCGGATACAGACCGATCGTTTCACGGATACGGTCGAATACAACCACGGTATCATTGATCGAGTAACCGATAATCGTCAGGATAGCCGCAATAAACGTCTGGTCGACTTCCATAGAGAACGGTAACAACTTCCATAATAATGTATAGAAAGAAATGATACACAATGTTGTTACTGCAACTGAAGCAAATGCTCCTACAGAGAATGACCAGTCGCGGAAACGAAGCAGGATATAAGCAGCCATACAGAACATAGCAAAGATAACGGCCATAATGGCACTGTTCTTGATGTCGTCGGCCATACTCGGTCCTACCTTCTGTGAACTCTGGATATAAGTAGTCGTGAACTGCTCCAGTGTTGCATCTGCAGGAAGCAATGTTTTAACGCCTTCGAACAACAGAGATTCGATTTCCTGGTCTACTGCCGGGTCTGCATCATCAATCTTATAGTTGGTAGAGATACGAACCTGATCCGGAGTACCGATAGTGATAACACTTACAGCGCCGTCCAATTTTTCATCCAACATATTACGAACTTCGTCTGTCTTCACATCCTGGTCAAAACGAACGATATAGTTACGTCCACCGGTGAAGTCGATACCATTGTTCAAACCGATTGTTGACATAGAGATAGCTCCCAGCAGGATGATAACAGCAGGAATAATATAACCTACTTTACGGGCACCCAAGAAGTTGACTTTCGGATTAGTCAACAGGTCTTTTGTAATTGAAGTTACGAATGTTACATTCTTCAGTTTATCCTTAGCCAGTAATGCTTCATAAACGATACGAGTCAAGAAGACTGCTGTAAGGAAAGAAGCGAACAGACCGATGATCATGGTAGTTGCGAAACCACGGATAGGACCTGTACCGAAGTAGAACAATACGACACCGGTAATGATAGATGTTAAGTTGGAGTCGAAGATAGCAGAGAACGCGTTGCTATAACCATCGGCAATAGCCTTGCCTAACGATTTACCAGCACGAAGTTCTTCTTTTGTACGTTCGTAGATCAACACGTTCGCATCGACCGCCATACCCAGCGTCAACACCATACCGGCGATACCCGGCAAAGTAAGTACTGCCTGGAAAGAGGCAAGGATACCCATTGTGAAGAAGATGTTCAAAACCAGCGCACCGTCTGCAATCAGACCCGGAATGATTCCGTAGAATGCACACATATAAACCATCAACAGGATCAAAGCCAGAGCAAACGAGATAACACCGGAGCTGATAGCTTCCTGACCCAGTGACGGACCGACAACGTCTTCCTGTACGATATGTACCGAAGCTGCCATCTTACCTGATTTCAATACGTTTGCCAAGTCCTTCGCTTCTTCCGGAGTGAAATGACCTGTGATAGAAGAACGTCCTCCGGTAATTTCATCGTTTACGTTCGGAGCTGAATAAACCATATCATCCAAAACGATAGCGATAGATTTACCTATATTTTCTTTTGTCAGACGAGCCCATGCTTTAGCTCCTTCTGCGTTCATGCTCATGCTAACCTGCTGTTCTGAGCGACCTACCTGCTGAACGAAGTCAGCGTTAGCGTCAGTCACCACATCGCCACCCAAGGCAGGTGAACCGTCACGGTTAGTAACCTTGATAGCATATAATTCGAAATATTGTTCTTTCTCATCGATTGCCTTAACACCCCATTTCAAAGAGAGGTTACGGGGCAATACGTCTTTTACCTGCTTCATTGCCAGGTATTCGTTGATCTTAGGAATGTCTCTCACATTAGCCACACCCACAGAAGCGCCACGACCTAACTGACCGTTGTACTGGTTGATCTGCAGCAATGCAAACAACGGATGCTGTTTTGCAAACTCTTCCATCGACTGGTTAGCCTGAGCTTCCGGTTTATCCTGAGCGATCTGAGCCAACAGAGAATCGGCTTCGTTAGTATTTGCACTTTCATCAACAGTTGCAGTTTCCGTTACAGTCGTTTCAGCACCGTCAGTAGAAACAGTTTCTGTTTCAGTAGCAGAAGCTTCGTCATTGTGTTCTTTCAATACTGTTGCCAGAATATTATCGGCAGCAACCAGCTGCTGATACACTTCCGGTAACTGATAAGTTTCCCAGAATTCCAGATTAGCACTACCCTGCAACAATTTACGAACACGTTCCGGTTCTTTCACACCCGGAAGTTCCACCAGGATACGACCAGCTGTTTCCAGACGTTGAATGTTCGGAGAAACTACACCGAAACGGTCGATACGGGTACGTAATACGTTAAACGAGTTATCGATAGCACTTTTCAACTCTTCTTTCAATACAGAAACAACCTGAGCATCCGTGCTCTGAGGAGTAATCTTGTCTTTCAACTCAAACGTACTGAAAATGGCAGACAAACGTGCTCCACTGTCCAGGTTCTTGTACTCTTCTGCAAACAAGTCAATAAAGTCTCTCTGACTGGTTGCCTGGCGAGCATAAGCTGAAGTTAAAGCCTTATTGAAGTTTTCATCCTGGTTGTTGTTTGACAGCGAACGGATTACATCGGCCACATTCAACTCCAGAACGACGTTCATACCGCCTTTCAGGTCAAGTCCTAAACTAATTTCCATTTCACGGCACTGCTTGAGCGTATAGCCCAACCATACCTTCTGAGTAGATAATGAGTCCAAATAAAGACTCTCTTTCGACGGATCCCCTCCTGCATACTCAGCGGCTTTATTGTTGTAATATCTTGTTACAAATGAGAACGATAGATAGAACAAACATACAAGCGTAAGTAACACTGCGAAGACCTTTACAAATCCCTTGTTTTGCATTTGAATCTTGAGTTTATGTTATTACATTATTTATTTTCGTTTTTTCACAGGGTGCAAATATAGGCTTTTTTTTCTTTGTCATATAGCAATATGATTAATTATTTGTCACTCTCATAGTTAATTTCAAGTACAATTATATATCTTTGCCCATAAAAAAACACAGAATTCACCATGAAACAGCTTTTATTATTCTTTTTATTCATTCCTTCCCTGCTGATAGCCCAGGAGGACCAGAAGTATTTAGCCGGTGCTGTAACTGAAGATGACGGCAAAGTTGTATTTTCCAAAGAGATAAGTATGCCCTCCCTTTCGAAGGATCAGATTTACGATATTATGTATTCGTGGGCACAGAAATATTTCAGTGAAGACGGACGCCGCCTGGTTTATTCAGATAAAGACAAAGGCGATATCGCAGCTGTAGGCGAAGAATACCTGGTATTCCAGAGCACAGCACTGTCGCTGGACCGTTCATTAATAAATTATCGCGTAACGATCGAATGCGAAAATAATACAGCAAAAATCAAAATGACCGGTATCCGTTATGAATACAATGTATCCTATCAGCGTGAGCCGGAAAAATATACTGCAGAAGAGTGGATCACTGACAAATTTGCATTGAACAAGAAAAAAGATAAACTGAACCGTGGTAACGGCAAATTCCGCCGCAAAACGATCGATTTAGCAGACGAAATGTTCAAGAGTGCAGATGCAGCCTTTGGTATCCAACCGGCTGGTGTTATCACTCCGGCTTATGCGGCAGCTCCTGTACAACAACAAACAGTTCCAGCCACAGTTCCCGCACAACAAATAACTAAAGCGCCTGTTAACAACATCGAAGTATGTCAGGGACTGAGCGCATTCGAACCGGACAAGATCCCGTCGACACTGCTGAACATGTTGCCGGAAAGCAAGATGCAGGTAACTCCCGGCGATAATGAAAGTCTGGTAGAACATTATGCCACCTGGAAAGAGATGGGTAAAATGTTCGGAAAGAATATTGCATCTATCTCTATCAGCCCGGACAGCGAAGTATATAAAGCAATTAAAGACAACGATTTCTATACAATTTCTTTCACCAAACAGGATGAACCGGAAACCTGGTTTATGATTCAGTGTGTCAAACAAGGGGAATCAACCGAAGGAACACAAAAAATCATTATCGGTGAAATCATTAACGTATGGATCAGATAATCATGAAAACAACAAAAAATATACTGTTTCTGTTGATACTGATGTGTCCCTTGCTAGCGATAGCCCAGGGACACAAAGGTTCTGTAGAATCATGCGCCCCCATGAAAGAAGGGAAAGTATGCTATAGTGATGAAGTCGATGCTGAGGGAATGAAAAAAGGCGAATTGTTCAATGCCATCGACAAGTGGGCCAGAAAAAATTACGGCAAGGATGTTTTCCTGTCGAGCGTAACGTCCAGCAAGTCGAAAGGAACAATCAATGTAAATTCAAAGGTGGAGTTACTTCTGAACGACACAGACAAAACGATCGTCAAGTATAAAATGAGAATATACTGTTATGATGAAAAGTATAACATCGAATTGACGGATATCTCTTATCAGTACGATCCGAAAAATGAGAAGAAGTTCAAAACCTATCCTGCAGAGAATGTTATAGCCAACAACGGAAAGTCAAACACTATTTCCGTTATTAAAGACCCTCTGTTATTCTGTAACGCCACTTTCTTTTTTGCTGAAAATCTGTTCGGAGAGGTATTTGATGCAACACAAGAGGATTAAGAATATTATGCTATATAATATATGTAAGGGGATACCTGTAAAGGTGTCTCCTTTTTTAGTCTTCCATTGTCAGATAACACCACAAAGGATAGTGGTCTGAATAACGAATCTTATCGACAGTACAATTCACAGACTTCATATTCGGAGAATGCAGAATATTATCTATACGAAACAAGAACATATTCTGGTTATACGTCACCCCCATCCCCCGACCGGATTCAGCAAAAGAATCGACTAATGGCCCCTGGATAGTCCGGTGAGCATAAGAAATCGGCGTATCGTTGAAGTCACCACAAATCAGGATATAATCGCCTTTAGCCTTTTCGACTTCAGAACCTACCGCATCTGCCTGTCTGGCCCGTATTTTGAAAGCCGGTCCTAGCTTCTGTTCCAAAGCTCCTTTTATACCGTCGAAAGTATCTGCCCCAATGTTCTTGATAAATGCTGTATAACGGCTTCGATCTTCCATCGTCAACTTAAATGATTCGAGGTGATTATTAATCAATGTCAACTTTTTTCCATTCACATTCAGCTCATGAACAGACGATCCATTAGATTCGCTCTCGTATTTTATCCTGCGTGAGTTTGAAATCGGATACTTAGAGAATACCGCAATGCCAAAATTCATATAACCCGACGAACTGATAGGAATTATCGAACGGTAGGGATACATATCAAGCGCTTTATATAATTTTTGAGAAGTCAGAAACTTATCTGATCTGCTGACTGCATATTCCTGCAAACAAACAATATCCGCTCCTGAATCGGCTATATATTGCACAATCTTATTAGGCGATTCTTTGGTATGGTCCTTATAAGCAAACCCCATCACATTATAAGTCAGCACTTTCAACGTATTCTCCTTCGGAATGTCTTTAACATGGGTGTGATAAGGAAAATACTTCTTTACCGGTCCCCAACAAATAAGGAAAGCACTTAGCCCGATCAATAGGAAGCGCCACTCCCACAGGAACAACCAATAGAGAACAAAACAGAGATTCAAGACGCATAAAATGGGAAAGACCAACCCCAGATAAGAAAAAACAAGAGCTGTATCCGGAGACACACGATCCGAGTAAGCTGAAGTGACAAACAGCACAACAACCAATACATTGGCCAGTACGAACAATGATTTGAACAATAGTCTTAGTGTTTTCAGGCCTTCACTCATTTTTTGCTTGCATCAAATAATTGTCTTTTTTCATCGGCAGAAAGACTTTCATATCCGGAACGTTTCAATTTATCCAGAATAGCGTCGAGATCGGCCGACTCCCGGTTCTTACGAGCATTATACTCGTAATCCGTTTCAGCACGTTTATATGTCACTTTCATCTTCGGCTTTCTCTTCCCCAGATTCACTACCCAGTCCAACAAACGATTCATCGGAGCAGTCAGATCCTTTCCTTCCTTAATACGCATTGCAAACCAGATCCCGAACAAAGCTCCTCCAATATGAGCGATATGGCCACCGGCATTATCGGAAGTAATAGCCAACAAATCAATCACAAAGGTAAACAGGGGCAAATAAATCAGTTTGATACGTCCTATCAGGAATAAATTAATCTCCAGGTCTTTCCGGTAAAATGAAACGGCAAAAACAATAGCCATGACCGAAGCGGAAGCCCCCATCAGATAACTGGAAGATGCCACCGTCTGGAAATATGGAAAAATATTATAGGCCAGCATAAACAGAACCGCACCCGCAATACCCCCCAACAGATACAATCCTCCCAATTGCCGTTCGCTGAAGAAATTCAAGAATAATCCGCCAAACCAATATAACCACAACATATTAAATAAAATATGCAGGAAATCGAAATGGGTGAACATATATGTGATAACCGTCCAAGGCCGGTATAATAACAGCTCAGGGGATGAAGGCATCTGCAGATATTGCAGAAAAGAGATTCCGGGAATATTGAAAAGAAGAAAGATCACCCCCGTCAACCGGATCAGGATAAAAAGCCCTACATTAATATATATAAGCTTTGCCAGTATATTCCCTGCCCGGAACGTATTCTTCAGATTAGTAAAAATACTTTCCATTGCCTGCGTCTTTCTTTTTCCAGTAGCGAACCATAAAATAACCGAACAACATACCGCCTAAATGGGCGAAATGTGCCACCGTGTCTCCCCCAAAACTGGAAACACCCATAAACAGTTCTGCCAACCCGTAAAATACAACAAAATACTTAGCCTTTATAGGTATCGGTATGAACATCAGAAATAACGGCACATTCGGGAATAGCATGGCAAATGCCAACAAAATACCGAACACAGACCCTGAAGCTCCGATCGTAATCATCATATTCAGCGACGGATCCATCTTCACCAGCTCGAAAAGCGTCAGGCCGTTGGCACTGGCAAAAGACTGGATCGAATAAGCCCAAACCAACTCCTGCACAATACCGGCTCCAATACCTGTCACCAAATAAAAAGTAAGGAAACGCTTCGGCCCCCAGACATTTTCAAGGACACGTCCGAACATATATACCCCGAACATATTAAAGAAAACATGTCCGAAGGAACGCGTATCATGCATAAACATGTAAGAAACAAACTGAAACGGATAAAAATCCTTTACACCCGGAAAGTGCAAACCTAAAATCTGCACCAGATCGATCCCCATCTTCGGCAACGCCAGGCTGGCTACCCAAAAAAGGAGGTTAATAATGATAAGGTTTTTTGTAACCGGCGGTATACTATTCAAGAACCCCGAGCCATTTTGATTCATCATATACATATCAATTTGCGGCAAAGGTAAATATATTTTGATTGTTTTTCCGCCAAATAGTACTAAAACATAGTAAATCAATAAAAAAAACAGATTTTTCCTTTGCAGAATATTAAATTAAAACTACATTTGAACCGACTTTTAGGCTATCGCAAGAATTGTTTAACATATTAATTATCAAACCATCATGAACAAAACAGAATTTATCTCAGCTGTATCGGAAAAATCCGGTCTAAGCAAAACTGATGCGAAAAAAGCTGTCGAAGCTTTCGTTGAAACAGTATCTCAGGAATTAAAGGCAGGTGGCAAAGTAGCCCTTTTAGGTTTTGGATCTTTTTCTGTTGCAGAAAAAGCAGCTCGCAAAGGAGTCAACCCGAAGACAAAACAACCAATCGAAATTGCTGCACGCAAATCGGTTAAATTCAAGGCTGGTGCAGAATTAGCCGACCAAGTTAAGTAAACAGCTATAAATAAAATTGATAAAAGGGCTTTTTCTGCCGGAACAGCCCTTTTTATTATGACTACAAATTCATACAAATAATAATTCCAGAGAACATCACTGCCCCCTGGAATCCACACTAGTATTAATATTAAACTTACCTGATTTTACAGGTGAGTATCTTCATTACAAACAAAACATGATTACGGGGCATATGTCCCGTATCATTTATCCTATACAAAGATCTTGCTTTTCAATCAATTAACCTGAGAAATCCGGTTCTGATACCACACATCAGACTTAAAAATAACGACTTAAAAAAGAACAAAGCCAAACAAATTTGCTTTTTCCGAAACAATTCAAACCGACCGGTACAATACATGTCATTTACAGCAACGCGTCTAAGATCCAGGCCGATATCCGCCAAGTTTACTGTAAACCTCCTTCCGTTTGGAAGTACCACGTCCATCCATTGATATTGATCTGCATTGCCAGCCACGGATCTCTCTCGGTAAAGAAAAAGATGATTTTATATTCACTTTCGCGGTCTAGATACTCCTGAACACTCATATTGTATCCTTCTATTTTGGTCATTGCCAAAAAATCCGTCAAGTTTATATCGAACACTTTCTGCCCGGTTGTTTTATCTGTGACAACAAAACGGACATCCCGATCTTCAACAAAACGCATTGTATTCAATTCGATCGTGGCTGCCGCCAGGTTCTTCTGTTCCATATGATAAGGACGAAAACTGAGTATATCATCCTCCAACAAAGAATTGTCGTGCGCCAGATAACCGTTCGATTCTACAATTTCATAATCATAGTCATTCATATTCACTCCCCAGGCATCTTCAGTCGCCCCCTGGAAAACAAACCGGACTTTGTTAGTATCCTTTATCAGATCGATCACTTCCGTCTGGTGGATCGTTCCGGTAAAATCAACCTGGGTGATCTCTCCATACCACAACGGTTCAAGCTCCTCATCTATAATAAGAGACTCTTCCCGCTTCAAACGCAACTTCAAATCTGAAACATCGGAGACCCCCGTTTGCAATGGAGCAATATCATACGAGTCATGCGCGCCAGCCCATGCCATGAACCGATACTCTCCGACAGGTAGTACCACAGGCATCAGATAATCGCCGGTTGCCAACACAGAACCTTCTTCTGCTTGTTTGAACAGAAACTTTCCATACTTATCAAATACATAAAGTTCTACTTTATCTACCTGTGTATGGAATGCATCTGTAAAAAGCATGTTATAGTCATACTTGAATTTAACGAATAAACGGCACTCCGGCAAATCTTCGTCAAACACACCACAAGAGGTCATTATCAGTGAACCCACTAAAAAAAGACTTAATGCAATGTAACGTATAAGGCTCTTTAGCTTCATGTTTTCTTTCTTTTCCAATTAATATTTATTGAAGAGGAATAATTAGTTTCATCGGGGTGAAATTATAGATAAGTACCCACCGGTGTTAACGGTGGGTCATACAAACAGATCGAACCGATAAGTCTGGGATTATAATTCCTCAGTCTGAGTATACCAGGTCCAAGGATTAACATTGATCTGGATAGCCAGGTATGAACCGTCTTCTTCATCCGGATCTGTACCTGGTGTCGGAATTTCCGGATATCCGGGATTCTTAAACTTGGTTACTTTGATATCATAGACAGAGTTACGGGTTACACCAAATTCACCTAATTCGTTAGATGCTTTATCCGTATCATCATGCTTAATAATGATTTTATAATAATTAAGACCTCCGGCATAATAATTGAAGGCTCCTACCGATCCGGCACCTTTCCCCTTGATAGCATCGATCTTGGCATTGAATGCAAGAACTAAATCATCTACATCGACACCAGTATCTTGAAGAGGCACTGCCCCCTCTACCTTAGCATCCAGATAAGCATTCAAGGCATCAGTAAGAATAGTTGTTACCGAAGGTTTTGCATTTCCGTCATTATCGTATTTATACCTCAACTCAGCTTCGATCCATTTCTTTAAACTGGTAAAGGTGTAAAATCCGCTATTAATTTTGATCCAATCGCCACCAACTTCAGCATCTAGTGAGTCCGTACTATTAGGTTGTGCATATTTCTTCGGTACAAAATTTGCTTTCAGCAATACCTGTGTTGTATATTGCTGTTCGTTATAATCTGCCGTCTGGGTATTTTCAAGACAATACTGGCTGGCTCCCGGTGCATTCGTGATTTTCGAGTCATCGCTTACAACTACATAGTCTGTTGTATTTTGATTACTACTGTCATAGTTCGGATCTTTTCTGTATGAACCGATCTTATATTGATCAAAAGGAGTAATACATGTACCACGTGCATCCGGATTACTACTATCTTCATTCCAGGTCAAGGTTCTTTCGGATGCCGGGAAAAACTTTTTATTCGTAACGTTCAATACCCAGAACGGGTTAGATACTGTTGCTATATCACTGATCGTTTCAATATATACGCGAACCTTAGATACTACACGATCAATATTGACAGCAAGCGGACTACCACTAGCCAACTCTTTCGTCTTATACAGTTTCAGAGTAGCATCGGTTCCATCCGAATTGGATGGTTCCAGGCTTCCTTTAGCGTTCGACATCATAAAACTTCCATTTTTAGCAACGTTTGTGCTGACATCTCCATCTGTAACAGAAAGTGCAGCATTAACTATGCTATAATTAGTTCCACTATTAATCGGATGAATAGGGAAATCTGCGCCAGGATTCGCCACAATTAGAATACGTGTCGAACTTGCAGACACCTGAAAAGGATCGCTTACACCTCCATTGGGTTGTCCCGGATTACCAGCCTCAGCAGCAGTCAACTGCACATCGTCTGTCACATTATCAGCGGCATCGAAGAAAATTGCCCGAACAGTAGTGATACCCGATTCCTCTTCCGTACCATCTTGTTTATCATCAGAATTCAACCCACGAAATCTAACTGCCGACGGAGTTGAAATGTTTAGGGCAACCCATGCATCGCCTTTAGGGTTTGTAACTATGCCATCATCTGTAATGGCACTGTCTTCACTACACGCAGCAAACAACAAAGTTGCAAGTGCACATAAAAAATAATTCTTCTTTTTCATTTTACTACAATTAAATCGTTTTTACTCATTTATTTATCATATTTTCCTTCTAATTTCCAGAGCTTTCGCATTTCCTTTTGATCTTTTCACCTGACACCGGACATCAGGTATCAGCTGCAATATTTCCTGCCAACTGAGTGATATCTATTTTAATACGCTGTGTCATTCTTCCGGAAGGAGAACCTATGTTATTCATAGTTGTCAAATACACGACACCTCTTCTTTCGATACCGGTATTAGGTAATACCTCGATAAAAATCCTCCCGTCATCCACCGTAATCTTATCCGTATCATTCCGGTCTTCCCCACTTGAAGGACGCAATTTTATCCAGCTTCTTGCAGTTTCATCAACCGTACCTGAAAGACAATAATAGTTCACTTCCCTGATTGTTGGATATGTATTGATCGTAGGCATATATTTTATCGTTTCCCCCCCGGCAGAAATCGCACTTCTTCGATTGATATGAACCTGTTGTATCAGATTCCCCAGTTGAAGTGTTACATTCGCATTTTTTCTTTGTATCGTTCCTGTCGGATCGGTCTGACAATCATCATAATATTGCAAATAAGGTTTAACTTTAACTACTACCGTTGTAAAATTAGGATCCGTTGTCCCACTATTTACTATAGATATTTTCCCATCGATAGGAGATACAAGTTCAAACGCGTAATCAACCTCCACCCTATTGTCGCTAATTCTATTGGAACCGGGAAAAACCGTACCATTATTGGTTATCACTTTAAATGCATCATAATCAACCGTTAAATCCGAATAAGCAAAAAAGACGGAGTTACTCACCCCTAAATAGTAATCATTATTGGCTACAACGTCATAAATATTGCCGTCATCCACCAAGACACTATAACTCAAACCGGTATTAGAGGCTTTGGATACTTTGGCATCTTCTACCGTATCATAACCGGGACCATTCGCTTTAACAACAGTGAATGTGTATACATTATTACGTAACAGATCCATCGGTTGTAATCCGTCATTTATAATCCCTACTTTATAATAATAGTCCTGCCCCTCATAAGTCCCCTGAATAATGAAATAGGTGTCGTTAAGAATATCGGATTCATACAAATACACCGGATTATCTTCCGTGCTTTCTCCACCGGTTACATCATTCGCCGCAACTAAAAGCGATGAATAAGCATCATCGTATCTATACTCCGTCAGATTTGATCTGTTGTCCATAACAGATCCATCCAGATTATGCAACCGCCCTTGCCCCGGTACGTTCACTACGGCGGTAATCCCTTTAAATTTAAAAGAGGATGCCTGATTAACGATCACAACCTTTGCCACTTCACGGATAAGTTGTAATGAAGTTCCATCCTCATTCGCGATTTTCGTCGTCTGATCTATTTTATCAACTTGCAGCAAATAACTCATAGGTATCACCTCGCTGTCGCCACTATACGGAATAACAGACAGGGAGGGAACAGTCAACGGCTCACTCAACAAATTCGCAGTCGCTTCCGATAAAGTAGTTCCACCAACTGTTAGTTTTGTCATGAAATTTGCCACATTGAACTCATATCCCGTATGCATATCGCCATAATAAAAATTTTCCTGTGGATTGGCCAATATCAATAAATGATACTTAGAACCAGCTTCCTGCCTTGTCAACAACACATATCTCTTCCCCACAAACTCAAAAGCTTGTACGGCCTCCACAAAAAGGGCTGATGATGCATTATTCCCTTTGAACACAAGTACCCACGGAGTTTTACCGACTTCACTTTCATCGCCGACCGCTCTGGTTTCAGGTAACTGATACGAATTAGCACGAGTAAAAATTTCAATCTTCACCTTATCCTCCGGCACTACTTCCGGCAATTCGGACAGCAATATTTCATGCTCGCAGCCTATCGTAAAAAACAGAAAGGCCAGACCAAGCAGTAAATTGATATATATTTTAATTTTACTCATCTTTTTTACTCTACAAACTTCTTACACTAACATTAGTATTTACTCCTTATCCCTGACACAACGAACGGATTGAGCAAAAGTGGGTAGCTGATACACTAATGACGGAGGCGGCCATCTACTGAACTCCATACTCCACACGGAATGCGGCGTCTCAGCCGATGACGGTCCGGTACTGGCAGAATGATAATAACCTGACTCTCCTGCATACTGCAATGAATTAGCATTTCTTCGCCCTGCCATCGGAAAGAAAACCGAAGCGTCACCATAGTTTTTATTATAGACCAAGACTCCACGATAAGCCACTTTAGCATTATCGATAGAAACCCCATAAGCATAGCTACCTCCTGTTCCTTGTTTTATTGGGCGACGATCGAAAAAACCATCTGCATAAAATCCCATAGCAATCGGAATATATTCTGTGACCTCTGACAAATCAGTCGTATTTACCCCACTCCAGAAATTCGGAGTTCTATCCACATTCATATCTGCTATATTAGTCACAGTTCCGGCATCTCCTCCCCGGGGTGTTTTAAACACAGACTGTCTCCATTCGGAATAAGCAATGTCTCCACTGTGGTCTACCACTGCCGTAGGAATGACTTCTATCGGATTAGTCGGAGTAATGATCACAGTCCGGTCATTGTTATTCCGGTCAAAATAACTGGGGAACAATCCATTACGGGAAATCCTGTCGATATACCCATCCGATGGACGATGATATCCTTCCGGACAAACTTCAAAAAGATTCTTGAACTCATAATCATACTGTGTCTCCGGTATCCCTGCTGCGCTTCCCCAAACAGGAATACTGAGTGCATAAGTTTCATTTAAATATTGAATACGGCCACTCCAGTAAGATGAACCTCCTGCAGGCTGCGTTGGATGATAAGCCAGGCGGAAATATCCTTCATCATCATTCTTAGGTAATCCCCACTGGAAAAAAGCACCAGCCTGCGTGGGATACTCAACAAACGCACCGTTTTTATAAGCAACCTGAGGATGTTCACTGTTCCCCCCCGCCTTGAAAGCTGCTGCAGTCAGATTATAAGGTGAGACCTTTCTGGCATAATCACGCGCTTTTCCCTGTAAGGGCCCTGTCGTTATAGGGTCGATTGTGCCCGGCCTCATGACATAATCATCCTCTTCTCCCTGCCGGATATACATTGTATCCCTGGCATACCAAATGCCGCCTGTACCTTCATCCCCCCACATTCCTCCATAACGTTCAACTACAACTTTGGCATACCTGGGAGCTTCACCACTATGTTTTCCGTTCGTTGCCATTCGAAAATAGATACGTCCCCTCCCTTCGACTAATCTTCCGTCTTCTCCTTTCAGATCGTTTGGACGTACATTAAACTTTTCCGGGTTTCCCGGTGAATCCGTACCTATCTGCGGGTCAAAACTCGGGGTTGAACTCAACGTAATAAAATCACCACTTATGACACGAGCTCTCCATGGCTTGATATTTCCAAACTCTGCAGGTAACTCACTTGCATTGTCTTTCCTGCTTTGTTGTCCGGAAATAATCCGTTCCCCCATTTCATCATTCCGAAAAAAAGCACCGACATATCCTGTTCCGTAAGAATTGAACAGGAAGCGTTGGCCGTATTGGCTGACACTTACCTTGATCTCTCTTTGCAATTTCCCCCCGAACTCATCTTCTCCCGATAAAACAAGTCGGAACAGCCTGCCGGAAGTCACCTCATTCAGTTCGTCCAACAAAATATCCATATAACCGGTTCCGACCTTTGCCACCTCGTCGTAAGTATAAGAGTAACGGGAAGTTGCATATATTTTTGTTGCCCCGGCATCCGTCACATCACCACTCTTCAATACCAGGTCATTGAATATCTTTTCAGTTTCCGCGGTAGCCGTTCCCAGACCGGTAAATACCTCGGGTAATATTTTCACGACCGGCATATTCGATTTAAAGGAAATACGTGCCCCGTTGAAATCAGTTATACTTACCTCGGTATGGGATATATTCAACACTTTAAGACCTGGGATATTCCAGGCATCATCATTTTCATTCCATTTGGATGCTTCTATATTCACTTCAAGCGACTCCCTGATAATGCCGGTCAAATCCAGCTTGGTATTCCCCGGCAAACTATAATCGACCGGAGCCGAAGCGATCTTCAGTTCACATGAAGGGTTATAGTTCGCCCCCATATTCACTGTAAATACTGCCGCTTTCGATTTATCTGATTTTGATTCCGGCACACTGGAAGGTAAAATAACCCGGATAACTTTTTTCGCCCAGACTGTTCCGGAAGCAGAAGGAGTCGTATCCTCAAACAGACCACTGTTTTTATCCACGGTAAACACACGTATCGTATTCCGTGTAATCATACCGTTATAGTTCGCGGTAAGAGGAACTATATCTGCAAGATTACTGAATGTCACTCCACTAAAGGTTTCGCTGTAATTTCTATCAGCTTCCAATACGACGTCAACCCGTACTCCCATCCTGTCCAGAGACAGTTCCAACCGGGAGACAGTAGTTCCGTCGCTCAATCTTGCACCTTGTCCTTTAGATAAGACAGTAACATCTTCTATCTCCTGTTTCATAGGAATATATTGGTCGGAAGAAAAAGCTTTTGCCGGATAAACTATATTATTCAAATCCTCGTATCCAGAAACGGCATCCAACTGATTGAATACATAAGAATCATTTGCTTCATTCGCCAAGAAAACAAAGGTGTAAGTGCCTTCATCGATCGGATGTTGCACAAGATTATCCGTCCACTGATCTTTTGTATAATACACATTGGATATACAAAGACCTGACGTTTTATTGAATGCCATAACACGCAGGGTATTCACAAGATAATCTTCAGAACTCCCGGGATGCGTAGCACTTTCAGACTCTATTCCACTTATTGACAGAAATGCTCCCTGATTATTTTCTCTAACAAAACTTTCATCCGTACAAGATGAAAAAAGCACTAGCAATAAAATAAAAATTAAACCTTTATATATTTTATATTTTCCTATAACCATTAAATAACATGCCTTCAAAATCAGTATATAAATATTCCATAACCTTCATACTTCCATATATCCGGTTATCAACAACCTCTCCTAATCACACTACCAAAACCATCGTCTTGAAAATGAATTCCAAAATATCAAAATTGACACAAAATCTTTCAATACTAATACTTGTTTCATTCTCTATTATCCCAAAAACACTTTTTTTTTCAATTACAAAGATCGTGGTTCTCAAAGTATTTATCAGCCTATTCCTGTTTCTGTTATTATATATCAATGTCTTAGACAACGACCCATACCAAGGAAGTATTCTTTTTTGTTTTCATTTATTGAAACTACCATTCATCGACAGGTTCGTTTTTTACTATTGTTGAAAAAATATCGGTCGCATTTGTCGATTTATAAACAAAATCAACAATTATAAAAATATCACACCTTCATTCTAACGGACACGTAGAGGATCGTCAAACTACTAATTCGAAATCCCATACGAAGGTTTTTAGAAAATAATCATGTACCTTTGCGGCAAAATAAAATCCGAATATTATATAAGTAAAAATATGGTTATTGAACAGCAGATCACCGGAGCAATCATTGCCGGCATAAAAGAACTGTACGGAGTTGATGTTTCAGCCAATCAGATACAGTTGCAGAAGACAAAAAAAGAGTTTAAAGGACATCTTACCCTGGTTGTGTTCCCTTTCCTTCGCGCATCGAAGAAATCACCGGAACAGACAGCACAGGAAATCGGCGAATACCTGCAGAAAAATGAACCGGCCGTATCTGAATTCAATGTGATCAAAGGTTTCCTGAACCTGACAGTTGCCGGTCCTTGCTGGATCGATCTGTTGAATACGGTCAACGTACAACCATCCTACGGGATCATTCCTGTCACAGATCAATCCCCTCTGGTGATGATCGAATATTCTTCTCCCAATACAAACAAACCTTTGCATTTAGGGCACGTACGTAACAACTTGCTTGGTTACAGCTTGTCTGAGATCATGAAGGCTAACGGAAATAAGGTGGTTAAAACCAATATCGTAAACGACCGCGGTATCCATATTTGTAAATCGATGCTTGCCTGGCAGAAATGGGGTAACGGCGTTACTCCCGAATCATCCGGCAAGAAAGGAGACCACCTGATCGGCGATTTCTATGTACTGTTCGACAAACACTACAAACAGGAATTAAAAGAATTGGAAGCTAAAGGTCTGACAAAAGAAGAAGCAGAAGCCCAGTCTTCGCTCATGGCCGAAGCTCGCGAAATGCTTCGCAAATGGGAAGCCGGAGATACAGAAGTTCGTGCTTTGTGGGAAAAGATGAACAACTGGGTATATGCCGGTTTCGATGAAACCTACAAGATGATGGGCGTAGACTTCGACAAGATCTATTACGAATCCCAAACCTATCTGGAAGGGAAGGGTAAAGTGATGGAAGGACTTGAAAAAGGGATCTTCTATCGCCGCGAAGACGGTTCTGTATGGGCCGACCTGACCAAAGACGGACTGGATGAGAAACTATTGCTCCGAGCCGACGGTACTTCCGTATATATGACACAGGATATCGGTACAGCAAAACTACGTTTCGACGATTATCCGATCAATAAAATGATCTACGTTGTCGGTAACGAACAGAACTACCATTTCCAGGTACTTTCTATCCTGCTCGATAAACTGGGCTTCGAATTCGGGAAAGGCCTGGTACACTTCTCTTACGGTATGGTTGAACTGCCGGAAGGAAAGATGAAGAGCCGTGAAGGTACTGTTGTCGATGCCGACGATCTGATGGAAGAAATGATCAGCACTGCCCACGAAATATCACAGGAATTAGGCAAATTAGACGAAATGACTCCGGAAGAAGCCGCCAATATTTCCCGCGTTGTCGGTTTGGGTTCCCTGAAATACTTCATTCTGAAAGTCGATCCGCGTAAAAACATGACTTTCAACCCGAAGGAATCGATCGACTTTAATGGAAACACCGGTCCATTCATCCAATACACTTACGCCCGTATCTGTTCTGTTTTGCGTAAAGCTGCCGAACAAGGCATTGTCTTACCGGAACAATTACCGGTAAATACGCCTATATCAGAAAAAGAAGAAGGGTTGATCCAAATGATCGCAGACTATGCAGTAACAGTAAAAGAGGCAGGCAAAGAATACAGCCCGGCATACATTGCTAACTATATCTACGATCTGGTAAAAGAGTATAACCAATTCTACCACGACTTCTCCATCCTTCGCGAAGAGAATGCCGAGATCAAACAATTCCGTCTGGTATTATCTGCCAACGTTGCTAAAATTGTAAAATCAGGTATGTCGTTACTGGGTATCGAAGTTCCGGAAAGAATGTAAGAACAGAAATATCACTCATCAAAAAGGATCCTGTTGAGTTAATCAGCAGGATCCTTTTTTCTTATGCCCTTCTGATCTTTACCGATCAGGCCTTTTTCTTTGTAGTCCGTTTTTTCGTTGTTGCAGGTTTTTCAGCCGCCTCGGCAATGATCTTCATGCAATCTTCCAACGTCAGCTTTTCAGGATTAGTAACCGTCTTCGGAATGCGGTAGTTAGCCTTCTTATAAGTTATATAAGGGCCATAACGACCGTTCAATATTTCCAGATCCGGATCTTCATCGAACTTCTTCAGATAACGTTGTTCGTCTTTCTTCCGTTTCTCGTCGATCAATTCGATAGCCTCTTCTACTGTAATAGAAAGAGGATTCAGATCTTTCGGGATAGAGATAAATTTCCCGTCATGACGGATAAAAGGTCCGAAACGTCCAACTGCTGCAACCATTTCTTTTCCTTCATATTCGCCGATCGTACGAGGCAGGTCGAATAGCTTCAACGCTTCTTCCAATGTAATCGTTTCGATTGACTGACCTTTCATCAAGGTAGCAAACTGAGGCTTCGGAGCTTCTTTATCCTCCGTATGTGCCTGACCGATTTGTACAACCGGACCATAACGGCCGATCTTCACAAAGACAGGATTCCCACTTTTCGGATCGATACCCAACTCACGTTCTCCCACCTTATGGGCCGTTTTTATAGCTGCTGTTTCTTCCACGATCGGATGAAACATTTTATAGAACTTATCTATTGCATTTGTCCAGACCATTTCACCATCAGCCACGGCATCAAACTCTTTCTCGACGCTGGCCGTAAAGTTATAATCCAATACAGAAGGAAAATATTCCATCAGGAAGTCATTAACTACCGCCCCGATATCCGTAGGCATTAACTTGTTACGGTCTGCCCCCACTATCTCCTTCTTATCAGCCTCTTTGATCTTGCCCTTAGCCAACGAGATAACAGTATAAGCACGTTCGGTCCCTTCTTTATCCCCTTTTACCACATACTCACGATTCTGAATCGTTTGAATAGTAGGAGCATAAGTAGAAGGGCGCCCGATACCCAATTCTTCCAAACGACGAACAAGGCTGGCTTCCGTATAACGCGGCGGACGTTGCGTAAAACGTTCCGTTGCCACGATATCATTCAATGTCAAAACTTCATGCAATTTAACAGGGGGTAATAAACCATTCTCTTTATCCTGCTCTTTTTCATTATCATCATCGTAGCTTTCGCGGTAGACCTGAAGGAAACCATCGAAAGTGATCACTTCACCTACAGCCACGAATTTTTCTTTCTTATCATCGATACAAACAGAGATCGTTGTACGTTCCAATTCAGCATCTGCCATCTGGGAAGCGATCGTCCGTTTACGGATCAATTCATATAATTTTTTTTCCTGCGCGGAACCATTGATCTCTACATTACTTATATAAGTAGGACGGATAGCCTCGTGCGCTTCCTGTGCACCTTTACTTTTTGTATGGTACTGACGGAACTTATGATACTTCTCTCCGTAAGTTTCCAGAATAGCTTCCTTAGCAGTTCCCAACGCCAGATCACTCAGGTTCACTGAGTCGGTACGCATGTAGGTAATCAATCCGGACTCATACAGGCGCTGTGCAATCATCATGGTCTGCGACACGGAATAACCCAGTTTACGGGCTGCTTCCTGCTGCAAGGTAGATGTTGTAAAAGGAGGTGCCGGTGATTTCTTTACCGGTTTTTTTGTGATCTCGTCAATAGTGAAAGAAGCAGCCTTGCAGGATTCCAGGAATTCCATTACTTCCTTCTTATCCTTCAGACGTTTATTCAATTCGGCTTTTAGGATAGTTGTTCCATCGGGAAGAGTGAAATTAGCAATGACACGATAAGCAGCTTCCGAAACGAAATCGTTGATCTCACGTTCGCGTTCAACAATAAGACGGACAGCTACCGACTGCACACGTCCGGCAGACAAAGCCGGTTTTACTTTTCTCCACAAGATAGGAGAAAGCTCGAAACCCACAATACGATCCAATACACGGCGAGCCTGTTGAGCATTCACCAGGTTGATATTGATATCACGTGGTGTTTCGATAGCATGCAAAATAGCATTCTTGGTAATTTCGTGGAAAACAATACGTTTTGTATTCTCCGGCTTCAACCCCAGAACTTCATACAGATGCCAGGATATAGCTTCTCCTTCACGGTCCTCATCGGATGCGAGCCATACCTGTTCGGCTGCTTTTGCTTCGGATTTTAATTCGGAAACCAACTTCTTCTTATCAGCCGGGACCACATATTGAGGAGCATAATTGTTCTCAACATCTATACTAAAATCTTTCGTTTTCAAATCGCGGATGTGCCCGTAACTCGACATAACCTTAAAATCTTTTCCGAGGAACTTTTCTATGGTTTTTGCTTTGGCGGGTGACTCCACTATTACCAGATTCTTTTGCATAATCACTTTTCACTTTTTAGAAATCGAGTGCAAACATACACAAATAATTAACGCAACCGTACATCAGTAACAAAAAAACAGTTTTTTAAACCGTGATTATTATGTATGTAAACACTTCAGAATTATCTTTGTCCACAAAATATCACATTATTTCGACATGGAAACAATCAGACAACTTATCAACGATAATAAAACAGACGAAGCATTGCGTTTGTTGAATGAGTACATTAAAAAAAACGCTTCAGACGATGAAGCGTTTTACCTGCGAGGAAATGTATACCGCAAAATGGGAGATATACGCCAGGCTCTGAACAACTATCTGTCAGCCATAGAGCTCAACCCGGACAGTCCGGCACAAACAGCGTATAATGCCCAGATCAAAATATTAGATTTTTATAACAAAGATATGTATAATCACTGAAGTTGCTTACGTAACTCATTCAGAACCTGGATGTCTTTCTCCCGGATCTTACCATCACGGGCTGGTGGACAATTCAGGATAAGGATATTATCATTCTTCGTACACTGACGGTATAACCGGGCAAGTTCATCTACCGATTTATACTTTTGGTCGGTTGTATTATAAAACCAGCGTTCGCTGATACAGATAGTAGACTCCCAAGGCATATAATACTCTTTTCCATCGTGTGAAAAGATTTTCGGATCATTATCAACTGGCAGATACGGATCGCCTAAACGGAAATCACTCGGGAAATAACGGATCGGATAGCCTTCCTGTTGGTTTTCCGGCAATACAGGATGAGCATCGGGGTTGTCAGGCAACCCGATCGTCCAGTTTATACCGATCTGGCAATCCGGCTGTCTCGATTTGATCGTCCGGTAAATCTCTTTCACCGGCCAACGGTAATTTTCTTTTTCCCAACCGCCGTCAAACCAGAACTCCACTATATTTGTATATGGCTGTACGATATCGATCAATTCATCCAACTGGCGCAATAAATACTTATTATACTTTACATCCAGACTTTTATCTTTTACATCGGCATTCACTTTTCGGTCCCACAAAGAGTAATACAATCCCAAACCAATATCATATTTCTTACAGGCTTTGGCTATCGCCTCAATCACATTTGTGGTATTACCCGAGCTTTCCACATCATATTCCGTATACTTACTATCCCACAGACAGAATCCTTCGTGATGCTTTGCCGTAAGAATAACATATTTCATTCCAGCATCTTTTGCCACCCTGATCCACTGGTCTGCATCGACGGCTGTTGGCCGGTAAGAGGAAGCCGGTTTCGAACCATCTGTCCATTCCTGATCATGAAAAGTATTAATTCCAAAATGGATAAACATTCCATATTTGCGGGCAATTTGCTTTTGCTGAGCCGGACTTGGTTGCGTGGAAGGTACCGGCAATATCTGTTCTTGTCCCCGAAGTAATTGCAAAGACAAGGATAAGAATAGGAAAGTTACAAAAGTCTGTTTCATGGTAATAAAATTTATACCACAAAAATAATTATTCTTTCAGAGCCGAATTATCCAAATTTCGTTTTAAAGTTTGCATAATCCGGCTTTAAATCTATCAGAAGCGCCAGCCTACGTTTAGCTGAAGTACACCGTTACGGCTCTTTCCATCAATATCAGAAGAAG
The DNA here is from genome assembly GCF_023369805.1 of Parabacteroides leei. NCBI lineage: Bacteria > Pseudomonadati > Bacteroidota > Bacteroidia > Bacteroidales > Tannerellaceae > Parabacteroides > Parabacteroides leei. The sequence continues at coordinate 224,305 of NZ_JAMBQG010000002.1, read as the reverse complement.
ACACTCCCGGTATTGCAGAAGCAATATTATCCTTATTCAGAGTATTTGTCAACCCCACATTATAACTCAAAGAAAACAGTAATCCCATTGAAGTTTGATATCCGGCTCCGACCACTAATGAAAAATCAAAAGTTTTAAACCAATCACTCAAAGCATCTGTCGAGACTGATGTACCAGAATCGGAAGCTTTTACCTTTGAAGAAACTTTAAAACCCAGTTGCGGTCCGGCAAACAAATTAAATCCTTCATATACATAGCCTTTTAGCAGGATCGGAATATTAAGATAATCATTTTTTAATTTTGCTGTAGTACCACTCTCTTTTACCTTGAATCCCTGCATTGAATAATAAATGCCCGGCTCAATAGCAAAATGATTAGTCATCATCACTTCGCCGGCAACTCCTATATTTAAACCGGCTTTCATACTTGCACCATCGGAATTTGTCATATTGGCCATATTTAAACCAATCTTCGGAATAAAATGAAATTCTTGTGCACTTACCTGAAATGCCACGAAAAGAAGTAATAAAAATGCAATCTTTTTCATACTACATAATTGTTTTAGATATTAAACACAAAATACTATCTCAATAAACTTAAACGATTTTATTTCCGCAATGTCTGCTTTTACTCATAAACACAGACCAAAGATAAATACTTAAATTAAAATACAAAGATTTTCACTTATTATATTATCGGATTGTCGATAACCCGCTCCGGAAATAGCTCTTTCCGGTTTATTTCCAGAATCTTATTTCTATCCTTATCCAGTGTATATACTTTATCTTTTACCAGATATAAATCAAATGGAAGATGTAAAGTGGCAAGTTTCTTTCCATTAAAATCAATCAGATATTTAATTCCGAACTGACTGATTAGAGAATAACCGTCCATATTTAGACTAGTAAAATACAATTCGGTATTCCGATAAGTACGGATCACATTCATCTGTTCATCGACTTCAAATACATCATACTGGTTATTATAAACAAAACATGAAGCAGAATCGGATGGTACAACTTTTCTAAAAGAAGTACTATCCGGATCTATCAGATAAAAAGAATTGGATAAAAAGCCTTGTAACTTGCCATTAGCCTTCTCATCCCAGGGAGACACCTCAACCTCTGCACTATCGGTTAACTGACAGAAAGACATTCCATCATCGAACAGTAAATATAATGTATTTCTCAACTCTTTCAGACAAGCACCTTCAATCCGATCTTTCTTTTTCGTCAGCTGCGTCAGATATATATTTTTGCCGGTATTCTTATCGAAGCTGGCAATGAAAGGTCTTCCAATATTGACTTCCATCATATCTCTTTCGTATGCAGAAGAAAAATCCCTTAAGTTTCCACGATACCCACTACCATAATTGATCATGTAAAGCCTATCATCATAAACAAAAAGTTGAGAATGTGAAGTAAGATCCTCTGGAAGCGGATACCCCCACTTCATATTCAGTTGATCATCCAAGCAAAGCAATTGCGTACGGCTAGCAAAATAAAGCAAAGAATCTTCTCTCAACATATTCGAAGTCAGTTCTGCTACCGCATTTCCTCCGGTCGGCATCACCGACACTCCGGCCACAACCCCAGTCAATATACCTAAAGCCCCCAATGCCACTGCCCCACTATAATTAGTGGTTCCGGTTACCATCGGATAACTCTTTCCTGTCCCATCCTTTATATTCACCAAATGTATCCCGTCAGAAACAATCAACCGGGTCGAGTCATTCACCCACCCATCGTAATTCCAACCATATGCATGAGGAACTTCCCGAGTCCACAAATGTTCCCCGGAGTTCATTTCATAACATTCCAGATTTTTTGTAACGCCGTTTTTATAACTCAGAATTTTACCATTCTGAAAATCCATCACATAAGGGAATATTTTCTTATTCCATCTTTCTTGTCCGGTTTGTAAATCCAGATAGAAACTCTTAACCCCTTTGGAATTAAAAAGAACTCCCTCAGGAAGTAAAACAAACTGGTCGCTCATGTAATTCATCTTCCTTCTCCACAATTCTTTTCCTTCCTGATAATTAAAGACCACCAACTCGCCTTTATTCTTATAAGATTTTCCGTTCGGGGTCAGATGTCCCAGTTGTACCATAAAAAAGGTAGCTGTAGTATCCATCTTATATTTCCTAACCCTGCCATCAAATTCAAAGCCACGAGCTGTTAGCTCTTTCCCTTCCACCGTTTGTCCTATCACAATATCTTTCTCTTCCTGCGCATTCATAAAAGGACAAAATATCAACAAACAGACAAGTAAACCAAATGCTTTTTTCATACTCTCATTCCATGTAAAAAAGTAAATACTAGTAAATGGGATTAAAAATCAATCGTATCTATATAAACGTCCTTCACCTGAAACTATTGCAGAGGAAATAGAACAATCCCTGTTTTTTTAAAATATTCTTTCCGGTCATTCGTCACAGATAATAGATAGCTATCAAAATCAGTACAAGGCCTACCTCAACGATGTGGAACAGCCCATCGACCTGTTACAGGTACGGAGAGGAAATCCCTGGACTCAACCGCTACATCAGTCATGGCAACAACTATTTACATACCTACACAATGAAATCGCTTCGCATCAATCTCGACTTTTCGTATCGTCACTGGATCGCCAACTTTGCCACCATTGTTCCACCCAACAGATACGTTTACGGGGAACAATTGATGAAAGGAGACCTGATGCATACACTTATGGTCGGACACAAAATGCCAGCCTGGTCGGTAATGGCAGGATTATATAATCCTTTTATCCGTACGTACAGATCGGAAAATGAAAACTGGTCAGCCCTCAATCCGGTAAAATCGGACATTCACAGTAACAATATGGCAAGAACGGTAGTGGTCAAATTCAACTTCAACCTGAATTTCGGAAAAAAGTTAAAAAGCATCCGCAAAGCCGTTCAGAACATGGATAACGATCCGGGTATTATATCGGGAAATAAGGACTAAATAAAAAAACGGAACTGTCTCCTTTCGGTACAGCTCCGTTTTTTGTTCTATAAGCTTTTAATCCTTACTTCAACAAGCTGCAAGGACAAAGATTATCTTTTTCGATATCTTTGAAGTAGTTGTATGTACCGACTTTGATATCAGCACAGGCAGCTTCGTCAGCTACGATAATACCTTTCGGATGCATCTGCAAAGCAGTGATTGTCCACATCTGGTTGATAGAACCTTCAACAGCCTGCTGCAAAGCGCGAGCCTTGTTATGACCGTTTACCATGATCAATACTTCTTTAGCATCCAGTACAGTACCTACACCAACCGTTACAGATGTCTTCGGAACCTTGTTTACATCGTTATCGAAGAAACGAGAGTTAGCGATGATCGTGTCTGTAGTCAGAGACTTTACACGAGTACGTGAAGACAAAGAAGAACCCGGTTCGTTGAATGCGATATGGCCGTCAGGACCGATACCCCCCAGGAACAAGTCCACACCACCTACCGCTTTCATCTTAGCTTCGTAAGCAGCACATTCGGCTTCCAGATCGGGAGCATTACCGTTCAGGATATTTACATTCTCCGGCTTGATGTCTACATGGCTGAAGAAGTTGTTCCACATGAACGAATGATAGCTTTCCGGATGATCTTTCGGCAATCCTACATATTCATCCATGTTGAAAGTGATGATATTCTGGAAGGAGATAACACCCTGCTTGTTCAATTCGATCAAATTCTTGTACATACCCAGAGGAGACGATCCGGTAGGCAATCCCAAAACAAAAGGTTTTTCAGCTGTCGGATTAGCTTTCTTAATCTTTGCAGCTACATAATTAGCAGCCCATTTTGAGAGTTGCTCGTAATCTGGTTCAATAATTAGTCTCATAACGTTTGTGTTTTTTCAGTTGACAGTTGACAGTTGACAAGTGACAGATATAGTCACCCTCTTCTGCAAACCGGAACTGATTAGGTTATTAATAGTTTTTTTAGATCTACTTTTCTTTAACTGTCAACTGTTTCGCCATTGCTTCGCCCAAAGCCCAGCATTCTTCATACTTATCGGCTTTCATACCCTGTTTTTGTTCAACAGGCGTACCAACGGTTTCCCATTTCATCTTTTCACCGAAAGCTGTCAAACGCTTAACTGCGGCACCGGCCCAAGTAAAGGAGCCGAAATAGCCATACAAGCGATTTTTCACCTCACGCATTTCGATCTTACTCAACACGGCTTCCACTTCGGGGAACAGGCTATTTGAATAAGTCGGACTACCGATAATAAGACCTTTATATTTGAATACATCTTTCAGTATATAGGAAGCAGGACTTTTGCTGACATTGTGCAATACAATGTTTTTCACACCATGAGCAGACAGAGACGAAGCGATCGCTTCCGCCATCTGTTCCGTATTGCCATACATGCTGCCATAGATAACAACAACACCGTCTTCTCCTTCATACCGACTCAAACGGTCATATATTTCAATCGCCTTTTTGGCATATTTACGCCATACAGGGCCATGAGTCGAACAGATCGTTTCAATTCCTAAAGTAGAAAGTTTCTGTAAAGCACGTTGCACCGGATTTCCATATTTACCGACAATATTGGAATAATAACGGATCATTTCTTCCCAGTAATGATCTACATTCATTTCTTCATCGATCACACCGCCATCCAATGTGCCGTATGTACCGAAAGCATCGGCTGAAAATAACAGTTTATCTGTCGAGTCGTAAGTCACCATCACTTCCGGCCAGTGTACCATCGGTGCCATGTAGAAAGAAAGCTGATGACGCCCGATGTCGAGCGTATCACCTTCTTTTACTTCGTGAAGTCCTGTAGTAATACCATGATATCCGTCCAGCATACCGAATGTCTGCTTGTTTCCAATGATCTTCACATCCGGATATTGCTGGCGCAGCAGGCGGATACTTCCGGCATGATCGGGTTCCATATGGTTCACGATCAGATAGTCGAGTGTACGACCATCCAGAGCATCCGCTATTTTTTTCAAAAATATATCAGAGTAGCAAACATCCACTGTATCAACCAATACAGTCTTTTCGTCCACAATCAAATATGAATTGTAGGAAACACCGTACGGCAGTGGCCACATATTTTCGAAGAGGGCCTTCTGACGGTCGTTGACTCCTACATAATATACCTTATCTGCTATTTCTTTTAGTTTGTACATTACTTACTTTTTTATTTTTAATTCCTCATAATTATTCGGTTTTCTTGTCATTGCTCTCCAGACAAACCAACAACCGGCCAGAACAAAAGGAATGCTGAGCCACTGCCCCATATTCAACATCATACTGTCTTCGAAAGCTTCCTGGTTATTCTTCAAGAACTCGATGAAAATACGCGAACCGAATACACAGATCATGAAGACTCCGAAAATAAGGCCTTCCCGCTTCCATTCTTTTTTTATGAAGTAAAGCCACATACAAATCCCGAAGGTAACCAGATAGCATAAAGCCTCATATAACTGTGTCGGATGGCTGGGTACCGTAAAGATCGGCTCTGCTCCCATCTTCCAGGCATGCAGATTTTCAATAAAACGGAATCCCCAGGGAAGATCGGTCGGATGACCGTATATCTCATGGTTCATCAGGTTACCCAGACGGATCATAGCCGCAACCAATCCGGTGGGGACAACCAATTTGTCGAATGTCCAAAGCATACTCTTATGGGTAATGCGTTTGGAATAAAAGTAGATGGCAATAACAATACCTAACGTACCGCCATGACTGGCCAGTCCTCCTTCCCAAACCTTGAAAATCTCAATCGGATTGGCCAGATAATATCCGGGATCATAAAAGAGGCAGTGTCCTAACCGGGCGCCGACCACAGTTCCTACCATGGTATAAATAAGCAGGGAATCGATCCATGCAGGAGGAAGTTTCTCATTTTTCCACATACGGCTCACGATGGTGTAACCAATCCAGAAACCGATAGCAAAAGCAAGTCCGTACCAGCGTATTTCGCGTGAACCTATGGAAAAGATGGCGGGGTCAGCCGTCCAGGTAATAAAGTCGAGCATATTTTTTGTATTAAACAAGTCGTCTGATCAAGTCTTCTCTTTCGCCGCAGATCATATCGATCACCGGCAGTTCGATCATAGTGTAAGCACCCGGCTGCTGTTTAAAGCTTGCACGGGCAACAGCTACCAGAATCTGGGCCGTAAGAGCCGGGTTGTTGATCTTCATATCGAATTCAACCAACTGGTTCTGCGTCTTGCCCGATACACCTTTGCGGACCAGATTTACACCGTGTCCCATATCCAATAAATTGTCTACACATTCCACCTGCATTACATGTGTTTCGTCATGTGCGAAATAATCGTCGGCTTTGATAGCCGCAGCTACCTGCTTGAAATCGTAACCGTCTTTCACTTCGATATAAACCATACGGCGGTGAACGCCTGTACCCATCGGTATTGTCATCGACAAAGCAGCTTTCACTCCTTCGATCGCTTTTACGGCAACCGTATGTCCCATACTCATGCCCGGGCCGAAGTTTGTATAAGTAATTCCTTTCGGAACCATTGCTTCCAACAGGGCACGCACAACAGAGTCGCTACCCGGATCCCATCCGGCAGAAATAACAGCAACCGTATTATGTGCTTTAGCCACAGCATCCAGCGAACGGCGCAGGTCTACGATACCTCCATGGATATCGAAGCTATCTACCGTATTGATACCTAATGAAAGAATTTCTTTTGCGTATGTCTCTACGCTGCGGGTAGGAGTTGCAAGAACAGCAACGTCTACTTTATCTAACTTAGTGATACTGTCAGTCACAGTATAAGCTTTCAGTTCGTCCGGTACGTCATTCGGATTACGACGTACAACACCTGCCACTTCAAAATCGGGAGCAGCTTCCAGGGCCTCTAACACATACTTTCCAATGTTGCCATATCCAACGATGGCGGCTCTAATTTTCTTCATACTTTAGTTTTTACTTTTCAACCAACTGCAAAGTTAATTATTTATGGCGAAAATCCATCCGAAGCTTATAAAGAAAAGTTATGAGGTGATAAATGATATATAGAAATAAAGCTACCCCGACCCTAAAGCCGAGGTAACTTACTTTTATCTGTTTTTGTTCTTCACAGAGATCGAACAGAAGAACTCTATTTCATTACTTTAATATTAATACTGACTGCTTGTTCGCCCTCACGAGGTACTTGGCTTATACAAAACCACACACAGTCCATTTTAATTTATTGATTATAAGGTCAGATGAACATCCAGACTTAACTACTTATTCGCATGATTAATTTCCCTTTAGCCGGGAGGTTTCCATTCTTTTCAGTAATTCCAAATTGGTTCGTGCCAGTATCGGCCTCACTGGCAATGCCTTACGGAACCAGTCGGCAGCTCCGCCCATGTCACCCTCCATAAGTGAGAGTATCCCCAGGTCGATCCATGCACACGGGTCGCTCTCTATCCGTCCGAGAAAGAAGCGTGCCGCCTCGATATCCGCGGCGGCTAGGGCGGCGGCTCCGGCATTCAATTGGGCGGAGACACAGTCCGGAAAACGATAAGCTGCCTGTTCGTAGACTTCACGAAACTGTTCCGTACCGGGGCGAAACACCTGACCGACCATCAGTAGTTCATCCAGTGAAAGTTGCTCCGGACGGTTGTTGAACAGAGCCAGCAGGCGATTCAGGTCTATGGCATTTTTCCCACCGCTATTCTCATCTTCCGGGATTGGTTCACGAACCAGACAACTCACCTCAAGTTCCATCCGCCGTAAGCGGGCAAACAGCGTTTGCTCCATATCTTTCCAAACGCGCCCCTTATCGAGTGCCTTCAGGGCTTTACGCCGGGCATCAGGTTCAGTATTTTGGGTCAGGATGGCCGCAACCTCTGCTGCATACGGCTTATGGGCATCCTTCGTTAGTCGTTGTAATCCTTCCCAGTCTTCCTGGCAGGTTCCGACAGTGATCTTCTGCCGGGGTATAGCCAGTTTCCGGCTCAGATAATTACTAAAATGCAAGGCACGTCCGGCTGCCAGTTCTTCATTACGTTCCGTTGTGCCGTCAGGCGAGGCATAACCGGTAATGCAGATCGTTTCTATTCCCTCTCCGGCATCTGCCATAAGAAGACCCAGTTCACGGTTCAGACGTTCCAGTTCTATCCGGTTACCGCTGTAAGCCGAAAGTAACGCTGTGTTACCCGGTTTAAAAGAAAGAGCAGCACTAAAGCAGTGTGCCACGGTCTGCTGTGTTTCTGATGTTTTCTCCATAAGGATCATTTCATCTGGATTTACAAAGTATTCAATCATCCGACCATAAACCGACAAGGCATCCACCTGTAGCTGAGGAACTGATTGTATACGCGACAGTTGAATGCGTTCCTGAGCGGTTTCTTCTTCGATTCTCTGCGGTATAAATGAACGCGGAGCCGTACACCCTGTTGTAAACATGACCAATAAAACAATTGTCTGATGTCTATTCATAATTTAATGCGGATCAGTAGTTGTATTTACTATCCGATTCAGTTGTTTAAAATATTATTATTCTGTTAATTATCTCTCCCATTTTTAATATACCCGGAATCAGGATTTAAGTACTGATTCACATGAAGTACTAATGCTCAGGAATTAAAGCTCCGAAGACAAATCTCCGGAGCTTTGTTTTGTCTGTTTTTGCTCTTCACAGAGATCGAACAGAAGAACTTTATTTCATTACTTTAGTATTAATACTGACCGCTTTTTCGCCCGTCGCAGGGTACTTGGCTACTTCCAGAACCACGCAGCCAATTTAAATTTATTGATTATTTAAAAATCTAAGCTATTTATTTTACGATTGCAGGAACTGCAGCTTCACCATCAACCTTTACATAAACTACACCTGCAGGTGCTGCGATTGTAGCTTCGCTTGATGTGATTACAGTATTTGCAATTGTCTGACCAAGTACGTTGCTGATTACAACCTTCTTACCTTCTGCACCCTTAACGATTACACCACCGTTGGTTGCTACTACGCTGATAGTAGATGTACCGATAGTTTCGTTTGATACAGGAGAATCAGATGTTGCTTCGAAGTTGAACTTACCAGCCTGAGACAAATCATCTACTACTACAGGTACACCATTGTGCCATCTTACCCAACCCTTCTGATCAGGTATTTCATTGTTATGTTTATCACCAGGAGTGCCTTTCTTCATCAATGTTTCCAGATAGAATGCATCACGAGTTGTATCTACATAACGCAAAGCAAATGTGCAATACTGATCTTTTGAATTGTCAGACAGGTTGATTTCATCACCTGTGCTCTTCACTGTCAGGATATCACCTTCGTGACGGGCAGGAATGAATCCTAAACGAGCGAACTTTCTGTTTTCCCAAGTGTATTTAGCATCTACGGCTGCAGAATCTGTCAAATGCATCAGGTAATCACCTTCCACTGCATGGTGTACATGGGTTGGATAATTACAGTTAGGATCGAATTCTGGACGAAGTACGAACATATACTGAGGTTTAGCTGTGTTGTTTCTTACATTTGCTGTATCAACAAACATTGCAGTGTTGTAAGTACGACCTACTTCCAGAGAAGACATTGCCAACAAACCCTCATTTTCATACATTACCACTTCTGGATAATCGTTAGAGAATACTGTTACAGTATCACCATAAGCCAAATCGGATACATAGTTACCGGCAGCTGCTTTCACAATGTTCAATAAGCTGTTTGTATAAACATTTTCAGCTACTGAAGGAAGAGCGTTAGCACGCATAGTCAAAGCTGTCTGATCCATTGCCATTCTTACACCTTCAGCAATAGCACCCTGATTTGTAGTAGACAGATTCTGTAGTCTCGGATCAACCAATACATAGTTCTTTCCAACTTCACCGATTTCCTTTACATAGAACTGAGCTCTATCGAATTCACCACTTTCAAAAGCTGTTGTTCCATCTGCATTATCCTTTACAAGTATGTTGGCCAATCTGTATTTACCACCTTCCAATACTACATATTTTCTGTTGTGGTAACCGGTAGTTTCAGTTGAGTTACTGCTTACTTCATCTGAATAGATGTAATAAAGAACTCTTGACAAAGCAGACTTAATACCATACTCAGTATCATCCTTAGTAACTCTTTCCAGCTTAAAGTTCATAGCTTCACCGTCTTTCATTACCAGAACAGAGTCGCTCCCCATGGTTAGACCTAGATCTACATTCAACGGAGTCACATATTTAAATGTAAATACAGAAGTATCGGCTTTTGCTTCAGCCTGAGTAAGATTCAGATATCCATTAAATGCATCTTTCAAAACATTAACCGGAACTTCCACCAAACGAATTGTATCTTTAGATATAGTACCAATACCAGCGCTACCAGATGTTCCATAGTTAGTATACACATTAGGAATATTATTACCTGCTGCATCTTTCACTGCATACCAGTACTGTGTAGACCATACTTTTTCTGATTCACGGTTGTTTATAGTAAAGTAACCGGCATTACCTGAGATATACCATTGAGCAGAAGGCATTGTTTCAAATTTTTCAGCAGAATAAACAACATTTCCATTATTAGAGTTGTTTGTTGCTGTTAAATCCATATAGGCCCATCCATTTGCAGGAATCAAAGCTGTTGATTTTTCCTTTGCATTCTGGATATAATAGAAACCTGCCGGAATATTAGCATATGTCCACTGACCAAAATTCTTAGTTCCATTCATCTTGATTGTTGTAAGAGCACCATTATAGCCTTTATCCTCAGCCTTAACATCAACAGAATCAGGAACATCCACTGTCAATTCGGAGTGATCAGGAGTCAGATAAACCAATTTAATCATGTTACTCTTGATTGGGTTATAAGCAACTGTATCAGTATGTAAAGAAGCAGTGTCTAACTTGGAAGCAGCAACAAATCCGTCATATTTAAGACTGTCGGCAGCTTGTTTTTGAAGAGCCCAAGTTTGTTTTTTAGCCAAAGAATCTTTTGCAATAAACGTAACCTGCTTAGCCTGAAGCATAACGCGATCATAAGTCGGTTCGTAAATTACTTTAAATAATGACTGATCCTGGAAGGTTGCATAAGCTACAGGTTTCTTATTCGGAAGGATAGTATCCAAATCTGCACCTGGGTAGTTATCTTTTTGCTTCGCAAGTGTCTTTGCGGCCAATTTCAGATTGTACTTATTATTCATTGCATCATCATAATAAGCGGTATCCACCATCAATACTCTTACTTTTTTCAAGTCTACTCCATTTTTCTGATAATCCAGATAAGGGATGAATTGAACCAGAGTACTGTCAGCAATTAAAGTATCTTTAGTAGCAAAATTCTTAAAGTCAGGGACTTCAAATCCTTTGCCCTTAGCCAAAGTACTATCAGCTTGCAATTCCCAACTCCAACCTCTGGCAACCCAAGCCATATCAGTCAAAATATTCTTTGCATTTTCCGCAATCGGATTCTTAACTTCCGGATCAAAAGTAAACTCAACATGAGTTCCTTCTGTTCCTGTTACATTCGCTAATTTAGAGTTGATCTGGTCAGCTGTCAGGATCACACGACCGGCTTCTACCGGTTTCACTTTAAGTGCACTTGCAAACGGATAAGCTGTTGTGTCCGAATGGAAGCTCATTACCTGTACGGTATCGCTCTTCAATGTCAAACATACAGATTCGGATACATTGACAGTTGATCTCAGAGCACTTGTACCCATTCTCTTTACATTCTGATTCCAAACCCAATTGGTTACAGAACCTTCGATAAAGGCATCACGTCCAACGTTCAGGCTATCTGGAATGCCAACCTGTAAAGGAAGTAATGTTGCTTTGTTTACGAATACGTAGTTAATTGTACCTGATGTCTTGTCCCAGCTAGCAGAAACCTGCCACAAAGTGTTATCCAACGGAGTGTTCGCTTTCTTCAGTTCGCGAGCCATCAATCTGTATTTGCCATTGGTAGCATCCCACAACATAGCAAGTACGCTGTCCCCCTTCTCAAAGCTTAATTGGTAAAAGCCATTGCTTTTATAGGTGTCGGAACCTTCGCCAACCTGACCTAATTCAACAATGTCTCTACCAACAAAAGCTGCAGAACGAGGCATCTCCTTCGAGTCCTTCTGTGCATTTGCAGTAAACACACCTCCTGCCAGCAATAAACCGGCCATTAGCGTAGAAAACTTTTTGTTCATAATTTAAAATTTAATATTAATAATAGTGTTACTTAAAAAGCCCGTTTGAAAGAGGTTTAAAGATCGTCTTCAACTGAATGACGAGATTAAACGTTCCTTTTTTCTAGCCATTCATTAGGAAGAAGAGATGGGTTGGTCGTTAAAAACTAAATATTCGTACTCGCTTTGGTATTATGTTGATAAGAAAGCATATACAGTTGGAAATTATTTTTTGATTTAAATTGCAGATTCAAAACTTATATGTAATTTTGCTGACGATAAAAAAGGAACGTTTTCAGTAGCCATTCATTTTTTATGTCTTCCTTTATATTTCAAAGACTATATCACAATCTTCAAATTATCAAATCTTCATTTTCCTCACATTTCTCTTTTTTGCTATATATAATAATGTATAGGCACATAGTTCTTATTAGAGCGATGCCGCAAGCAGATCTTTTATCGCTCATTTCACCACTATATCCGCCTTACAGTATGTTTTCGCAGCTCCCCCTTCACCTTTCACATACAGCATATATAGTTGATTTACAGCCAACAACAGTGACACCAGTCTACTTTTTGCTTTCACACTAGCCTTCACCTCTGTTTTGTCATTTTTCTATCACGACTTTACATAAGAAGTAAAAAAAACACCCTTTTGCTTCCTCTGATTTCTTGTTCTAACGGACTAAGCAATTAGTATAGGAAAGCTAAGGTTTTACATCACGACAAATAATACTTTTTCTCCACACTTTTAAAAATGTAATGTTAGCCTTACGTAAATGTAAGGCATGCCTTACTAATATAGAAGGCCAGCCTTACATTTTTGTAAAGCATACCTTACTTTTACAAAATCAAGGAGGAAAAACATTAATTATCAGGAGCCTGAGGCTTAGCCTTCCTATACTAAAACTTTAGTTGCAGGCAATGGGTAGGAAAGAGCAATACAAATTGTCCGACCTATACAGATCAGAAGAGGATACGAGGAGAATACAGCAAAATCGGAGATATTTATAGCCTTCACAGAAACGTGTCACATGATAAAGCTGACACACATATAGTTACAAGGCGTGACAGGTGACACGAAACCAAATAAATACAGATTGGATGACTAGTCCTAAATAACCGTTACAGTTATTTAGGACTAGTCAATCATTTATTACTTCTTCTCAAAGAATGCATCAAACGCATGCCCCGAAGGTTGGAAATCCACTCGCTTTACGAACTCGCAAGACTCGCGGGCACCATGCTCACGATCCATTGCGCTGTCTTCCCACTCTACCGATAGCGGCCCCTGGTAATTGATATCGTTCAGGGCACGGATTATTTCTTCAAAGCAGATCTTACCACGTCCCATACTACGGAAATTCCAGTAACGGCGGGAATCCCCAAAAGTGGAATGTCCTCCGAATACACCGATCTGTTTCGGGGTATCGCTCCAGTAGACATCTTTCATATGTACATGGAAAATACGGTCGGGGAACTGATTGATAAAGTCCACATAATCTACTCCCTGATAACCCAGATGGCTCGGATCGTAGTTGAAGCCGAAAGCCGGATGATTATTCAATGCATCGAGTGCCTTACGGGCAGAATAAGTATCGAATGCTATTTCCGTAGGATGAACTTCCAGACCATAGCGAATGCCCAACTTCTGATATTCATCCATGATCGGGATGAAACGGCGTGCAAAATCAGCATAACCGTCTTCAATCATCTGATCCGTAACGGGAGGAAAAGAGTAAAGCCAATGCCAGATGGGACTACCCGTAAATCCGGCAACCACATCGATACCTAATGCTTTGGCTGCACGGGCCGTTTGTACCATATATTCCGCTGCACGCTGACGTACGCCTTCCGGCTCACCGTCTCCCCAGATACAATCGGGAAGTACCGCTTTATGCCGTTGATCGATATTATCGCAAACCGCCTGGCTGATCAGATGGATGGAAATACAGAAAAGCTTCAGGTCGTATTTGGCCAGCAATTCTTTTATACCGTCATAATAAGCCTGATCCGTACGGCGAACATCGAGATGATTGGGTAAACCCAGTTCCAATCCGTCATACCCGAAAGCCTTCGCTTTTTCACAAACTGTTTCCAGAGGTAAGTCACCCCATTGCAGGGTACATAATGTTACAGGACGCGCCATTTTCTTTTAATTTTAAGGTTATTACATTGAGTCTGTTTTCTACAAAACTAGGAAAGTTCCCTGCAAATCCATAAGTTATCTCCTTAATATTTTCTAAATTCCGAAATAAGTATTTTCTTTGTGTAGATTTTATCATTAACAATTCCTTTGCTATGAAAAAGAAAGACTTGTATGCATTAGCCTGCATCATTTGTCTGACAGGCTGCAGTAGTCCGGCTTCGGACGAAATTGAAATTGTACAGAATTTATTTCCGGTGCAATTTAGTGTTCAACTACAAAAAGAGGTGCTTCCATTCTCCCCTACTCGCAGTATGCCGCCTAACACGATCCCCGAACCGGAAATACCCGACGAAGAAAGTCCGGAAAAAGAAGTGGGTGATCTGTGTTCCCGTATAGAATATGTAGTGTTCAACCGAGAAAAACCGGAAGAACCGATTCGACATATTACTTATAAGATAGACTCAGGGGAGGATTTCGGTATTGTTTACGACACCTTACCGGCAGGAAACTATCAGGTTTGTTTTCTGGCCCATAGTTCGAAAGAAGCTGCATTTTCAGAAAATATCTTTTCTTTCGATGAAGTTTCGGACACTTTCTATCATTCAGGCTCTTTCATTACCGGCCTTAATGAAACAACCAGCGAATTTATATCCCTGGAACGGATCATCGGAAGGATAGAATTCTGTGCATCTGATCCTGTACCGGATGAGATCGAGACATTTGAATTATCTGTCGAGAATTATCCGGAGCGCTTCAATATTAGAACAGGGAAAGGGATTAGCTCTTTCGGTCTGTACCAACGTGTTCATCAGTTCACGCAGGAAGAGAAGTTGCAATCCAACACATCTCACTCGTTCCTCTCTTTTATTCCCGAAGGAGAAACAAAAATATCGGCAACCCTCATTTCTACGGACGTAAGTAACAATGTCATGCGTAAACGAACCGTCACTAACATCCTCCCCATCCGAAATAAAACAATCCGCTATACCGGAATTTTATACACCCCACCCAAAACGGATGAACCGGATAACACATTCCAGTTAACGATAGGGGATAATGGGAAATGGGAAGAAACAGTAGAAAATGAATTGCCGGATATAGAAATATAAAGATTCAATTATTGTCAGATTTGAATGTAGTGTCGTTGGTAGGGGCGGTTCGCGAACCGCCCTTACGGTCGAACCTGTCATTTGGTTTCACCTTTTTCTAATCCTTAAAAACAAACATTGTTGTAATAAGATTATACTTTGAACACAAAAGACTATATTTGTCCCATAAAATGTAACCGTTATGAAAAAGAATATATTCAACCTGATATTACTATTGGCCATACTCTGCGGATTTAATAGTTGTGTGGACAAACCACTCGATCCTATAGATAATCCGGAATATATTCTTTGTAATAACGCCGGATGGTGGGACGAGTATCATGATGTCGACGGATACTATTGCGAGCAACGACTTATTTTCCATAGTGATGGCAGAGGAGAAGAAAGCATTATTCGCCATAACAGCGATATCCCCGGTGATTTCAAAGAATTTAAATATGATTTCTATTGGGAATGGGACGATGACTACTATGGATCTATCTATATGGAATATTCCAATGGAGACTACGTCATATTTGACAATCTGCGCATATACTTTGATGAATTATCCGGTTATTTAGGCGATGATTATGTCACTTTTGAACCCTTTTAACCTTAAAGAGTATCATCGAAGCTAAATTTTATGTCAAAATATATTATTCTACATACTTTCCAAAACTTATCTTAATCAGGCTTGTTTTAATTCAAAAGAGAGAAAGACACCTAAATGGTAAACACTGGATTATTAAAACGTTACCGGACAAGGGCGATTCTTCTGAGAGTTTTAACAATTTGTGAGTAAAAAGTACAATGAGAAGAGGAATATTGATAATATGCATTATCTATGCATTTGTCAGCGGCATGACAGCACAAGTAAAAGAGAATAAGAACCATTTACCGGCTTTTGCCATCAAGACAAACGCATTATATTGGGCGACTACAACCCCAAATCTGGGGTTCGAAATAGGATTATCCGATAAATTCACACTTGACTTGTCGGGAAATTACAATCCATGGACATTTTCCGATAGCAAAAAGCTCAAACACTGGCTGGTTCAACCCGAACTACGCTTCTGGACGTGCGAGCGATTTAACGGACACTTTTTCGGACTTCATGCACATTATGCCGAATACAACGTTGGCGGCATCAAAATGCTGGGATTGAAAGACCACCGTTATCAAGGCAACCTCTACGGTGCCGGAGTTTCATACGGTTACCAGTGGATACTAAATAAACGGCTGAGCATAGAAGCTACGATCGGCGTAGGCTATGCTTATCTGGATTATGATAAATATTCCTGTGGCAAATGTGGCACTAAGATCAAAGAGGGCCACAGGAATTACTTTGGCCCCACCAAAGCCGGTTTAAGCCTCATCTACATCCTTAAATAGGAACGTATCACAGGCTATATCCAAAGTATATATTTATGAAATAAGCAAAAAAGGAGAAAGTCCGGAATGGACTTTAGTACTGGTTAAGTAAGAGAAGGACTGTATCTGAAGCATTCGTATCAATACAGCCCTTTATTTTGTAGTCTCGCCGGGAATCGAACCCGGATCTAAAGTTTAGGAAACTTCTATTCTATCCATTGAACTACAAGACCAACTTTTACATAAGTGCGGCAAAAGTATAATCTTTTCCTTAAACTGGCAAGTATTCAGGCGGTAATCTGATCAATCAAAAAGACTTTGCATCACCGATAGGGATTTTATTTCCGGGAATTCCGGTAAATGCAAGCGGTAATATTCAACAATACGGTTGATTACTCCGACCCTGTCCTGCCGGGAAAAAGAATAAAGCGACATATTTTCGAAACTGATTTTCAATAAACGAGCAAAGACCTGACTCTCCTCCCGGTTTAAATAATGCCGGTGCATAGGGATACGGTCTATAAAAACACCGTTCTGCATATCGAAATAGCAGCCCGAAGAAAAAGAATCGGCATTCGGATAAATTCCCAGATAATGAAGCAGACGAAGCAGGAATACCAGATGAAAGTTAGCGACTCCCTTATCTGCGTATTCCAGCAGATGTATCGATTCATAGAGATAATTAAAAAGCCGTGGATCCGGTTCCGTATCCTTCACTACCCGGAATAATACCTCGGAAAGGAACAGAGCCAATACGTTCTTCACCGGATTACAGAACAGTTCGGTCAGAGGATAGCATAACTTCGTCTCACGGATACGGTGCAGGTCACGTTTATTCAGATGCTCCACCTCCATCTCCAAAACGGACAGCGGCATAAACAGCGCTTTAGACACGGTCGATTTCTTTCCCCGGTTGCGTGCCACCAGATAAGAAGCCCGTCCGAAAGCCTCCGTATACATATATATAATAGAATATTTATCGTTGTATGGAATAGCATGCAGGACAATCCCGCGCGTTTTACATAACATAATCTCACCTCTTTATGGCAGACAAAGATACAAAACAACAAACTATTTACGATATTTGCAGGTTATAATAGTATAAATACATTATTAATTATGTTGGATCTAACTACCCCGTCACTTCTATTTTCAGCCATATCACTCATATTGCTGGCTTATACCAACCGCTTCCTGTCGTATGCCAGTGTTGTGCGGGCATTAAAAGAAAAGCATCAGCAATCGCACGATCCGAAAGATTTTGCACAGATAGCCAACCTTCGTAAACGGCTTTATCTGACCCGCTCCATGCAAATACTCGGTATACTCAGTCTGCTGCTTTGTGTAATTTCCATGTTCTTCATCTATATTTCATGGCAAATTATCGCGGCATGGATATTCGGAATCGCCCTATTACTTTTAGCCGCATCACTATGTGTATGTATCTGGGAAATAAATATTTCCGTTAAGGCGCTGGAAATACACCTGCAGGATATAGGTTCTAAATAGAAGTTAAAACGTTGTGTTCTATTAAATTTTCCTCTGAAATGTTTTGGTAGTTCAGACAGAACATCTATCTTTGCACTCGCAATCGGGAAATCAACAACCCCAGAGCGCTGAAAGTGAGAACTTTGACATGATGGCCCATTCGTCTATCGGTTAGGACGCAAGATTTTCATTCTTGAAAGAGGGGTTCGATTCCCCTATGGGCTACAATAAACAAAATTAAAAATTCAATAAAGAATAGCTAAGAAATGGCAAATCACAAGTCATCAATCAAAAGGATCAGACAGACTAACGCAAGACGTTTGCAGAATAGATATCATGCTAAAACAGCTAGAAATGCAATGCGTGTACTGCGTGCAACTGAAGACAAGAACGAAGCTCAGGCTCTGTTACCTAAGGTGTGCTCTATGTTGGATAAGCTTGCTAAGAAAAACGTTATTCATAAGAATAAGGCTGGCAACTTGAAATCCAAATTGACAAAGCACGTTAACAAGCTTGCATAAGGAATAATTGCGGCCCATTCGTCTATCGGTTAGGACGCAAGATTTTCATTCTTGAAAGAGGGGTTCGATTCCCCTATGGGCTACTTTAGAAGCGGTCGGATTAATTATAATCCGACCGCTTTGTCATGTCTTTTTAACACCCTGCTTTTTTGCTATTTTTACACTACATTTGCCTGCTAAGTCAATTATTTTCACTACATTTGTTAGCATTTTTAGAGATATAGATAATTAGTGATTTTAAAGGATAGAAACTCATGAGTGAAGAAATTAAGAATACTTCCGGAGAGTACTCTGCGGACAGTATTCAGGTACTTGAAGGGTTAGAAGCAGTACGTAAAAGGCCGTCCATGTACATTGGCGACACCAGTGAAAAAGGTCTCCATCATCTCGTATATGAAGTTGTCGACAACTCGATCGATGAAGCGTTAGCCGGATTTTGTTCCCAGATCGACGTAGTTATTAACGAAGACAATTCGATCACGGTATCGGACGATGGTCGTGGTATCCCCGTAGATTTTCATGAGAAAGAAGGCAAATCAGCCCTGGAAGTGGTTTTGACCATTCTGCATGCCGGTGGTAAATTTGACAAAGGGACTTACAAAGTATCCGGCGGATTACACGGTGTTGGCGTATCTTGTGTGAATGCTCTTTCTACTTACCTGAAAGCTGAAGTTCGCAAAGGAGGGAAACTGTATATGCAGGATTACTCTTGTGGAAAGCCTTTACATGGCGTAGAAGTGATCGGTGAAGCGACAACAACCGGAACGACCATCTCTTTTAAACCGGATGCGACGATATTTACCGTTACGGAATACAAATACGAGATACTGGCAACACGTTTACGTGAATTGGCATTCCTGAACGCTGGTATCAATCTGACACTGACAGACAAACGTGTCCAGAAAGAAGACGGAACCTATAAATCGGATCTGTTCCACTCGGAAGAAGGGTTGAAAGAATTCGTTCGTTATGTAGACCGTTCCAAAGAATCCCTGATTCCCGATGTAATCCACATCGTCACAGAAAAGCAAGGCATACCTGTTGAAGTGGCGATGACATACAACACTTCTTTCAACGAAAGCGTGTTCTCGTATGTAAATGATATCAATACAGTAGAAGGAGGTACTCACCTGGCTGGTTTCCGCCGTGGTCTGACACGTACCTTGAAGAAATATGCTGAAGATTCAAAATTGCTGGAAAAAGCAAAAGTAGAGATACAGGGCGACGACTTCCGCGAAGGTCTGACTGCTGTTATCTCCATCAAGGTAGCTGAACCGCAGTTTGAAGGACAGACAAAGACAAAGTTAGGAAACAGCGAAGTGACCGGTGCCGTAGATCAGGCAATCGGTGAAGCTCTTACTTATTACCTGGAAGAACATCCGAAAGAAGCCAAGATAATCGTTGAAAAAGTTGTTCTGGCTGCCCAGGCACGTCAGGCAGCACGCAAAGCGCGCGAACTGGTTCAACGTAAATCGCCGATGACCGGCGGAGGACTTCCCGGCAAGCTGGCCGACTGTTCTTCGAAGGACGCTGCAATCTGTGAGTTATTCCTTGTCGAAGGGGACTCTGCAGGCGGAACGGCTAAACAGGGCCGCGACCGTGTGTTCCAGGCTATCCTGCCGCTTCGTGGTAAGATCCTGAACGTGGAGAAAGCGATGGATCATAAAATCTTCGAAAGCGAAGAAATACAGAACATCTTCCGTGCGATGGGTGTTACTATAGGTACAGAGGAAGATCCGAAAGAATTGAATTTGAGCAAGATCCGTTATCATAAAGTAATCATCATGACCGATGCCGATGTGGACGGAAGCCACATTGCAACATTGATCCTTACTTTCTTCTTCCGCAGAATGCGTGCATTGATCGATAACGGTTATGTATATCTGGCAACTCCTCCCCTTTACTTGTGTAAAAAAGGAAAGGTAGAAGAATATTGCTGGACTGAAGCACAACGCCAGGCATTTATTGATAAATATGGCGGTGGTAATGAAAATCAGATTCACACACAGCGATACAAAGGTTTGGGAGAAATGAACGATCACCAGTTATGGGACACGACCATGAATCCGGAGAACCGTACACTGAAACAGATTACAATCGACAGCGCAGCTGAAGCAGACCAGATATTTGCCATGTTAATGGGTGAAGAAGTAGGTCCGCGCCGCGAGTTTATCGAGGATAATGCAACTTACGCAAACATTGATGCTTAATCAGTGGACAGTGGACAGATAAAAAACTGTCAACCGTCAACTAAAACAGTTTTGTTATGAATAATCAAGTCCGTCGTCCGAGTTTAGAAGCCTTATACAGGGAAGTTGACAACTTTACACCAAAGAAAGAAAAACTTCAGCCTCCCCGCATAGGAATATCTTCAAACCGGAAAGACGGACTTTCCTGTATAGCCGAGACATACGTACAAGCCGTACTACAAGCCGGAGGTGCTCCGGTATTGATCCCGGTAATAACAGATATAGAAGCACTTACAGCTATCGTATCCGATCTGGACGGATTACTGATGAGCGGTGGCGGAGATCTCAATCCGCTTTATGTTGGAGAAGAACCGATACCGCAGTTGCAGGACGTAGATACATTCCGCGACGAGTTCGACCTGATCCTGCTCAGGCTGGCGGCTAACCGCCAGTTACCGATCATGGGTATCTGCCGTGGTCATCAACTTATCAATGTAGCTTTCGGTGGTTCGGTTTACCAAGATATCTACTCGCAGCACAAAGGCGGTGTACTCAAACATAGCCAGGCAATGCCCCGCGAACAGGCATCCCATTCCGTTCGTATCACCGATACCTCTTCCCGTCTTTTCGAAATACTGAAAAGAGAACCGGATATACTAGTTAACTCAGTTCATCATCAGGCAGTAAAAGAAGTCGCACCCGAATTCAAGGAAACGGCAGTAGCTCCCGATGGTATCAATGAAGCAATGGAGCACCCGGAAAAAGAAATATTCAGCATACAATGGCATCCGGAAGCAATGGCCTCCTACGGTGATGAATTGATGCTCGAGTTATTCAAACATCATGTTGAATCCGCGCGTTTGTTCAAAGAAGCCAAACGCATCCACCAACGGAATGTAATACTCGACTCGCATACAGATACCCCGATGATCTTCCCCGGCCAGTTCAATATTGGTAAGAAGGAAGGTGGAAAGGTAAACCTGCCGTTCATGGAAGAAGGACTGGTAGACTCTGCCATCATGGTGGCCTATATTCCACAAGGGAAACGCGACGACGAATCGTTACGAAAGGCAACCGATTATGCAATCGACCGCCTGCAGGAAATTCATCGCCAGATGGAGATAAACCGGGGCAGAATGAATATAGCCCACACTCCACAGGAGGTATGGGTAACAAAAGACGCCGGAAAGAAAGCGATCATGCTGGGGCTGGAAAACGGTTATGCCATCGGTAAAGACCTCAACAATATATCCCGCTTCAAAGAGCTGGGAGTCAGCTACATCACCCTCTGTCATAATGGAAGTAACGATATATGCGACTCTGCCCGCGGTGAAGCGGAATGGGGTGGCCTGAGCCCTTTCGGGAAAGAGGTCGTAGCAGAAATGAACCGGTTGGGAATACTGGTAGATATATCACACGCAGCCGAAAGTACGTTTTACGATGCATTGGAGTTTAGCAAACAACCGATCATCGCCTCCCACTCTTCAGCCCGTGCCTTGTGTAACCATCCGCGCAACCTCACCGACGAACAGTTGAAAGCACTGGCCGCCAAACAAGGAGTCGTACAGATCTGCCTGTACAAAGGATTCATCAACGAAGAGGCAGAAAAGGCTTCTCTTACCGATGCTGTCCGCCACATCAATCATATTGTCGACCTGATCGGTATCAACCATGTGGGTATCGGTTCCGATTTCGACGGTGACGGCGAACTGATCGGTTGCCGGGCCAGCAACGAACTGATAAACATCACCGTTAGACTTCTCAAAGAGGGATACAGTGAAAACGATATTGCAAAAATATGGGGTGGCAACCTGATGCGGGTCATGTCGCGTGTACAGGCAGCCTATAATAGATAAAAGATAATCTAAACAGATGATGATGCATATTTTATATATAACACTGCTGGCTTGTTCGCTGATGGCATGCAGCCAGGCCAAGAATCAACAACACGAAAATACAACAGTCAGCCAGACTGTGCCTGCAACAAGTACGCCTTCTTTCGATGCCGACAGCGCCTACACTTATGTAGAAAACCAGGTTAAATTCGGTCCCCGTGTCCCGAATAGTGACGCACATAAAGCTTGCGGCAACTACCTGGCATCCGAATTGAAACGGTTCGGCGCCAAAGTATACGAACAGGAAGCAACTCTTACCGCATACGATAATACCGGCCTGGAAGCCAAAAACATTATCGGTTCCTTTAACCCGGATAACAATAAACGCATCTTGCTTTTCGCTCATTGGGACTCGCGTCCTTACTCAGACCATGATCCCGATCCGGCTAATTACCGTAAACCGATCGACGGTGCTGACGACGGAGGTAGTGGCGTAGGTGCATTGCTAGAAATAGCCCGCCAGATCGGACAGAAAGATCCAGGAATAGGCGTCGACATCATTTTCTTTGATGCCGAAGATTACGGTACTCCCGAATTCGTCGACGAATACAAACCTGACACCTGGTGTCTCGGTACCCAGTTCTGGGCAAAGAACCCTCATGTACCGAACTATCGTGCCGACTTCGGTATCCTGCTCGACATGGTAGGAGCTAAAAATGCAACCTTCTTCAAAGAACAACTCTCACTGAGCAAAGCAGCCAACATTGTCGAAATGGTTTGGAGTACAGCGCGTAACCTGGGATACGGCAAATACTTTATCAATGCAACCGGCGGTGCCATCACCGACGACCATGAGTATGTAATCAAAGGCCGCAACATTCCTTGCATCGACATTATCAACTATGACCCGGAAAGTGACCACGGTTTCGGTTGGTACTGGCACACGCAAAAAGACAATATGGAGAATATCGACCGCGAAACCCTCAAAGCCGTAGGGCAAACGGTTCTGGAAGTAGTATATAACAGACAAAAGAAATAATAATACAACGATGACTATCAACGAACTTCAGGACAATGTTATTGAAGAGTTCTCAGCCTTCGACGACTGGATGGACAAGTATGCGTTGCTGATCGATTTAGGCAACTCACTTCCCCCGCTGGAAGAAAAGTATAAAACAGAAAGTAACCTGATCGAAGGTTGCCAGAGCCGTGTATGGCTCCAGGCGGACTATGAAGACGGTAAGATACTGTTCAAAGGTGAAAGTGATGCAGTGATTGTAAAAGGTATCGTTTCGTTACTGATCAACATCATGTCCGGACATACACCGCAGGAAATTCTGGATACCGACCTATATTTTATCGAAAAGATCGGTCTGAAAGAACACCTCTCCCCAACCCGTTCAAACGGCCTGGTTGCCATGGTTAAACAGATGCGTATGTACGCACTGGCTTTCCGGACAAAAGAACAAGGATAATCCGACACGACATGAAAATAAATTACTTCTTCAGGCAAAGAGTAAGGCTGGAGTAACGAGTAATAACGGGATATATAATAATCTATTATCATAAAAATGACTACCTTTTCATTGTTTGTCATTTGTCGAACGCTTATTTGTCAGTTATCGAATAAGCGTTTGACAATTGACAAACAAGTATACGATTAATGACAAATAAGAAAGAATAAAGGAGTATTGAATCAAAAGGTCACTACCCATGCGTTAGAATAGAATAAGTAAACAACTAACCGACCAAAGGTTATTCGCTTTTTTTATAATACCGGAAGCGAGTGTTTATGAATAAAAAAACTCAAAATCCGGAACAAATCCTTCATCCTAATCATTTTCCTTCATACATATAATCATGAAGATCAATCACATAAGCACAAAACTGAATGAAGGAAGGATTTATTAAAAAAAAATATTGTGTAGATTGTTCATTACGTATTTCTTTTCGCAATCATATTGATACGCCATGCCATATTCTTATCCGAGTCGGGGCTTAAGATTTTATAAAACTGTTTCATTGCTTCGGCTTCTTTATCGTTCAGCATACCGCTATTCATCCAAATAAGGAGAGTCGGATAATCCTAACGTTAATTGCTCGGGTAATAAAGTAAATGTTTTCCGGTGATAGGGAGTGATACCGACTACACGGATGGCTTCCCGGTGGGCTTTAGTGGGATAACCTTTATTTTCGGTCCAGTGGTAATCGGGATATTCTTTAGCCAACTCATCCATATAATCGTCACGATAGGTCTTTGCCAGGATAGAAGCGGCGGCGATGCTCAGATACTTGCCGTCACCTTTTACAACAGTGGTATGGTTAATTTCGGGATACGGGGTAAAACGGTTTCCGTCAATCAGGAGATGCTCCGGCCGTACTTTCAACTGGTCTATCGCCCGGTGCATAGCCAGAAAAGAAGCTTTCAGTATATTGATTTTATCTATTTCTTCAGGGGTGACAATCCCTACAGCCCAGGCTATCGCCTCCTGCTCGATGATCGGACGCAAGGCATAACGCTTTTTCTCGCTCAATTGCTTGCTGTCGTTCAAATCGTCGTTCTTAAAATCAGGAGGAAGAATAACCGCTGCCGCAAAGACAGAACCAGCGAGGCATCCGCGTCCCGCTTCATCACATCCGGCTTCTATCCGGTCGGCTTCCATATAAGGTAATAACATAGAGTTTAGTATTTAAGTAGTATCTAATTTAATCTATCATCTTCTTCCTCATCATCCAGGGGCGCAATACGAAATAAGAGAACAAGGTGGCCAGGGTAACTCCGCTTATATTGGCCAGAAAATCAAACCAGTCTCCTCCCCTGTAAGACGTACAATATTCCTGTAATAGTTCGATTGTTCCACTCATCAGGATAGGGCAAAGCACCGCGCCTATCCAGGCATGCCACAACACCTCGTCATACTTCCGGTGATTACGTAAAAACTCTACCCACAACATCCCGGACAATCCGGCATACATACAAATATGAGCCACTTTATCTATCCCCGGTATCTTACCGATCTCCACTGAAGGCGGTTTGAAGAACGACAAATAGATCACAACAGCTATAATTGTCAAGGATATTGGATATTTCTTCAGATAATATAACATAGACTATTTCTTAAAACATTTTTCTTACACGTTCTATCCCGGCGGCAAAGACATCTATTTCTTCCTTTGTATTGTAGAAAGAGAATGAAGCACGGACAGTTCCTTCTATACCTAACGCCTGCATCAACGGCTGTGCACAATGATGCCCCGTACGGACAGCTATTCCCAGGCGATCCAATAACATCCCCATATCATAATGATGAATATTACCGACCAGGAAAGAAAGTACGGCTCCTTTATCTGCGGCCTGTCCGAATATACGCATTCCTTCGATAGCGTTCAGTTTATCAGTCGCATAACGCAACAGTTCTTCTTCATAAGCCGCGATATTATTCATCCCCAAACGATTCACATAACGTAGGGCCTCTGCCAAAGCCGTGCTACCGATATAATCGGGCGTACCGGCTTCAAACTTAAACGGTAATTCGTTGAAAGTCGTTTTCTCAAAAGAAACAGTTGCGATCATCTCTCCACCACCCTGGTAAGGAGGAAGTTTATCCAGCCACTCTTCTTTGCCGTAGAGCACGCCGATACCGGTCGGGCCATATACCTTATGCCCTGAAAAAACATAGAATTCCGCATCCAGGTCCTGTACATCCACTGCCAGGTGAGGAACAGCCTGTGCACCATCTATCAACACCGGAACTTCATGACTATGTGCTTCTTCTATTATTTCCTTTACCGGGTTGATAGTCCCCAGCACGTTCGATACATGGGTAACAGATACCAGCTTTGTACGTTCCGAGAACAGTTCGCGGAACTTATCCATATCGAGTTCACCTTTCTCGTTCATCGGAATCACCTTCAGTGCAATACCTTTCTTTGCGGCCTGTATCTGCCAGGGAACGATATTAGAATGATGCTCCATAACGGATAGGATCACTTCATCACCCGCCGACATGCACTCGTCAGTGAAACTGGATGCAATCAGGTTGATCGCCTCCGTTGTTCCGCGTGTAAAAATGATTTCATTGGATGAACGTGCATTCAAAAACGACTGCACGGTTTTACGAGCCTCTTCATGTGCTTCGGTAGCCGCCTGACTCAGGAAATGAACGCCACGGTGAATATTGGCATTCACATTGTAATAGCCGCTTTCAATCTTCTCTACCACCTGGCGGGGCTTTTGGGTGGTAGCTCCATTATCGAAATAAATGAGCGGCTTATCGTATATCTTATGCTCCAGTATTGGAAAATCTTTCCGGATAGCTTGTATATCTAACATAATAACTTGTACCTTTAATCGTATAACAAACGCCAAAGATACGATGTTTATTTTAACAACGGAGAGATATTCATTTATACAGATATAAGAATATAAAAAAAGCCTTTCGTTTTAGCGAAAGGCTCTTTCCCCTCATTACATACTAAATTACTCTACACCTTCTATCGGAGTTTCTTTGAACGCCAATAACGGGAAGAAAATGAACGGTAACAAAAGCAAGCCTATTGCATACGCATTGTCACCTTTACCATACTTTGCTGCAATATCCCTGTACAGCAAGAATGAAAGATAAATGTTGTAAATAGGGATCAGGAAAAACCAGAATTTTACAGGTTCCCATTTTACGATACGCAACATTACGATGATGTTGTAAAACGGAATAATACATGCCCATCCTTTCTGGCCGAAAGTTTCGAAAATTTTCCACATGCTGGCAAGCATTAGTATACATAACGCCAGCTGAATAATAGATCCAATCATTACAGTTAGTTTTAGATATTTAATATTATTAACATCGCAAATATAAACCTTTTATATCAAACAATTGTTACTAAGCCAAAGAAAAAAACACCCTCTTATAGTCATTTATACAGACTTCAATTAATAATCAATCAATATCTCTATATTATATTTTAAGGTATTAGAGTCAAGGGAACTAGAAAAAGGGCTATTCCCGGACAGAACACCCGTTTGTAAACAAAAAAGCGTCCGCAAATAAAATCACGAACGCTCTTTTTATACATTAAAATTTATTCACTAAAAGGTATTATTTCTTCTGATAAAAACGCACCCAGTCGATCTCCATTTCCACAGGAAGATCAGCAGGTTCGACTGCTCCAACCCAACTACCTCCGAGCTGCATATCGAGCAAAAGATAGAACTGGCTATCACTGAACGGATATTGCCCTTCCTTGTCTGTTTCGATACGCGGATAAGTGAACGTATGGTTATCGTTGATGAAAAAGACAAGACTGTCCGTATACATCTCAACGATATATGTGTTGAAGTCATCCTTGTTTATCAAACCGGTACTGCCTTGCTTCGGATTATCTTTGATACCCAGGTTAAAGGTATAGTTTGAATGAACAGTCTGATAAGCAATACTATCATTATTAAGACGTTCCATTATATCTATCTCACCTCCGTTCGGCCATTTCCCATCCTGTGGCAACAGCCAAAAGGCAGGCCACGCACCGGTGGCACCGTTAAGCTTGGCATGGATTTCCAAACGACCGTTGTTAAAACCGACTTTGTCTTTCGTATAAACTCCACCGGTAATAAAAGGAGCTGTGTCGGTAGGCAAACTATAGTTAACCAATCCACGCAGAATCAGTTTCCCGTCACGCATAGCATAACAGGAATCGAAGTCGGACATATAATTATTCCAGTCTGATCCTCCACGGGGTATCTTACTCCAGGAAGCAGGATCGAAACTATCCCCCTGATCAAAATTATCTTCCCAAACCAGTTTCCACTCTTTGGGCTGCTGGGTACATGATAGTACACACATTACACCGATACAGACTAAAAGTCCTGATAAAGTTTTCGTCATAATTCTTTAAATTTAGAGTTTGGGATAAAGATATTCATTTTTTGTCAGGTTTGAGCCATTCAGTTTATATTCGATTATTGACAAAATGAAATGATGGAGAACAATAGCTCTATTATTCCAGGTTTAAAGCTTACCGATTCTCGCCAAACTCAGTTTGTTGCCGTTCCACTTCTTTTAGCTTCAAAGCATTCAATTCCTTTTTCAGGCGTTCCACTTCCCGTTCAGCAGAAGATTTAACAGTTGCAGCCTGACCGCTTTCAACAGAAAAAGCAGGGATCAAGGCGGCATCAGCCTGATCATAAATCAACGGGAAAGAGGTCGGTTTACTCTCAAATTCAAGTTCTGCGCTTAACGGCATCTGTGAACCTTCAAACAATACGCTGGCTGTTACTTTGATCTTACCCGGTTTCAAAGTCGACTGTACAAGAACAGGAGCCGTTCCCCATTTTACCGGAGCCGGATTCGCCATTACGTCCGAACCACCCAGTAGTCTGCCTTCACCTTCTACATTGAATTTGATAAAATAGTTATTCAGACGTTTGATGTTACCTTGCTTATCGGCTACGGCCGCAATCACGGTTACGAAATCGGAACCGTTCGCTTCAAGATTCGTTCCTTCATTATCCACCCAGAGTAAAAGCTTTTCGGGACGACGGGCAGGAGTCACCTTATGGGTCGCAACCACTTTTCCGTCAATCAGGCCCTCTGCCAGTAAATAGACATCCTCCTGCTTCCTTTCTCTTGAAAGTGCTTTATCCACCATAAAATCATACATATCCGGGAAGGTGATAACAGGTGAAGGCATTCCCTTCCTGTTCTTATCTTTTTTATAGGTGGCAGTCTTTCCATCTTTATTAAAAGTCAGGCGTACTTCATCACAGTTGGAGTAAACCACCACATCCTTGCCGGAGAAAGGAGTCATTTCATGGGCAATAAAGACCATCGGTCCTGTCTCAGCTATCAGATCACTTTTTACCGGAGGACGCTGGGCCTTGAACATATAATAGGAGTATTTGGGCTGACGGAACACATCCATGATCCCTCCATAAAAAGGATCGGGGTGATACCCGCGCTGATGGTCGAACGAATGCCACAGGCATCCTCCCACATGCTGGCGGGATGTCTGATACAAAGCATCATAGCTGGTATACGGGTAAGATGGGGAAGCATAATGCTGTGCCTGTATCAGCATAGCCTGTTCGCCCCAGTTACGGGCCACACGGCTGGGAGAGTTATGCGAATTCCAATCGTCTACGTTATCTCCCCATTCGCGGGTGAAATAAGTTTTCGAAGGATCCAGTTCTTTTATAGCCCACTCCTGATCGGCATTCTGGGGATGGGAGAAGAGAACCGGAAAGACCTCATGACCGCGTGCCTCACTGTCACTGCCGCAATAGCAAGACGGATAAGGATACTCGGCATGTACAATATCATTGGTATTCTTGGCAAAGTCTGCCGGATACCAGGTTTCGTTCAATATCGGTTCCCACAGCCAGACCGAAGGATGATTACGATCGCGGCGTACCAGGTGACGGATATCACTGTACACACGCTGGGCGAATTCGGGAGCATCGTTCCAGAACTGCCAACCCGGAGTATTGACGATCACGAACAATCCCAGTTCGTCGCAGGCATCCATAAAGGCGGGATCTTGCGGACAATGGGCGTTACGGATCACTTCCATACCTACATCCTTCAGCTTTTTCGCATCACGCCAGTGAATACTGTTAGCCACCGCATTACCGACAACGGCAAAATCCTGATGGCGGTTCGCTCCGATCAACGGCTTCTCATACGGTTTACCATTTAACCAGAAACCGTCTTTTCCTTTGAATTCGATGCTACGGATACCGATACGGCGGCGATAACCGTCGATCACATTCCCTTGTTCATCACGGATACGTACCAACAGGTTATACAATGTAGGTGAAGATGGACTCCACAAAAGCGGGTTCTTCACTAACAACTTATCAGAACTGCTGACAGATTTACCCGGCTTTACGCGGACCTTTGCATTCAGGAAAGCGACTTGCTGACCATCGGGTTGCTGCAATTCATATTCCACGACACCGGTAAACGACTTTTTCGTTTCGTTGCGCAGTTGTATTTTCAACAATACATCAGCCGAAGCTTCCGATACGTTATTATAAGCGACAAATAATCCGCCTCCGGCTACTTCATCCGCATAATTCGGATCGGTGATAAAGATATTGTTATGAGCAATCAGCCAGCAGTCGCGGTAAATACCTCCGAAATAGGTATAGTCCAATACATCCTGGGCTTTTCCGGGAGGATAGGACGGATCGTCGCTATTGTCTGTCCATACAGCAATCACATTATCGCCATTCCAGTCGAGTACGTCCGTTACATCCACCACAACAGGAAGATAACCTCCGAAATGCTCGGTCAGTTGCTTACCGTTTACAAACACCTTGCTTTTCCCCATGATTGCTTCGAAATGCAGGAATAGTTTTTTTCCTTTCAAAGCGGCATCGGGTGTAAAATGCTTGCGATACCACACTTCCCCCTGATAGTTAATGCAACCACTGGCCTCAGTCGGCAGGTATTCAATGCCATGTGGCAGGGAAACGACTGTCCAGTCTTTATCATTAAACTCTTTTGCATCGGCTCCCTGCACTGCCCCCTTATAGAAACGCCAGGCCGGATTCATGGAATAAACATCACGTCCGGTATTTTCCATCCGAAAGAAACCGGCTGTAGAAAACTCCGGTTGATGCGCCGCACATAAGGGGAGACACAGCAAACAAATAAATAGTATTAATGCTATTTTCTTCATGGTAAATAAATTATATATTATTAATTCAGTTTTTCTATCAATAAATGATAGTGTAGGCCTACGCTATTAGTTTTTTCATCAAAAAATGATAGTGTTAGTCGACAATTTCATTTTTTTCATCAATAAATGACAGTGCAGGCCGACAATTTCATTTTTCAGCCCTTTTGGTTCAATTGTTTCTAAACTGGCCCATACTTCTCACTTTATTGGTTTACCCATTGAAGCACTTTCTTTATCATCGGGATTTCATACAGATAGAGCCAGTCGCTATTTTCTGTTTTCGATGACAAATGGTTATGGTGGTTCATATCGGCAATAAAACCTTCCGGTTGCTGCATAAAACGGGTTTCCGAATAAACAGCTTCCAGGCTGGAACGCATTTCGTTGAAATAATTACAAACTCCGACAACTTTATCCAAAGTGGCTTTGCGGGCAGCAGCATCTTTCGCCGTGTCATACTCATTCAATGCCAGTATCAAACGGGTCGGATAGTTTTGTAAATTATTCGTTTGCTCATACACTTCCAGGGTATAACGGTTACGCAAAGCATTTTTTTCAGCCGTACGAACTCCACTTGCAATAAGCTCATAGCGTTTTGCTTCCTCTTTGGCTTTCGCTATTTTCTCTTTATATGTTTCGCTCCATATACCCGGATTTGCATTATCCGGCAATTCCATCAGTGTAAAGGCCGTTGTTCCCCAGGCCGGGTTTCTCCGTCCGGAAGTGACTAATGCTCCGTCAAAGAAGAAGATTGCTTTTTCCAGTTCATCGAGAAACTGCATCCGGTTCTCTTCCGGACGGAAACCATATTCACGCTGGGCATGAACCTTCTTGAAGGTTTCTATATCCCGTGCTGTCGGATTCCAGCCGAACTCACCTTGCGCGATATAACCGCGCCAAACTGTTTCCAGATGCGGAGAGCCGTCATCCCAGGCTGTTGCAAGAATTCCTTCCAGATGATTTTCCGCAACAAGCTGACTGAAACCTTTCACATATCCCGACCGTGTGTTATTACGTGGCAGGAAAGGCGAGTCACCAGCTGACGCAGCAGTTGCTCCCATCACTTTCAGCCCTTTATCGCTATACCATTTCAGCAGCTTTCGATGTGCCGGAGCGGTCGCATCTTCATATTTCCAACGCATATACACACATTCTTTCGGAAAGAGATCGATCGCTTTGTCCAGCTTTTCAGTATTCCATTCCTTTGCCACTTCCTCTTCCGTCTTATCGCTCAAAGCCAGTTCCCACAGAGCGGCATATTTAAGCGGCATGTCATCCCAAAATATAGGAATACGACCATGATCGACAGCAAACTGACAAACCTTTTTCAACCATACCATCTGCAACTCGAATGCAGACTTTCCGGTAGCCTTACAACGGTCATCGATACCAATAGCAGTTATCTCATCCCCGCCTACATGCAGGTATCTCCCGTAAGGCATTGCTTCGAGCGCATCCAGATACAGATCGAACTGCACCTCGTACGTACGGGGATCGGACGGGCAGAATTCCCAGTCGCTTGCCGGATTCTCCCGCAATTCCCAATGGTGCTTCAGAATAAATCCGGCATGTCCCAGACCTTGTACCAACGGACTGATCTCCACATTCCGCTCCTTCGCATAACGGCATAAAGCCTGCATCTCCTGTTTGCTGATTGCATTCGGAGCACCGGCTTCAGGACGACGGGTAAAACGCAACTTATCTTCCAATTCCCAGATTATTGCATTCACTTTATAACGGGCCAACTTATCCACCATACGGTAATAGTACTCCATACGATCCAGGTGATGCTTGGTATCGAGATGGACAGCACGATAGGCGATTGCCGGATAATCCGTTATCTTCATCGAAGGTATTTCCTTCTTAAAATCACGGCTGTCTTCCAGCAACTGCTCCAATGTCTGTGCACCGTAAAAAAGCCCGGCATTATCTCTCGATGTAACGGTTACCCCTTTATCAGATATTTCAAGCACATATCCTTCGGGAGAGTCTGGTACATTTGTCGTCGACAATTGAAACCAGACACCTTTACCGGCACGTTTGCTTTGAGGTAATCCGTTTACAATCTCACCCAGTACAGGGATCGAAGCACCCTCGGCAGACGATACATACGACAATTCTCCGAAGTTCAATCCTTTCCCGGAAAGGACTTCAACAGATTGCGGCTGTGGTAATAGCTGGAATGTTTTATCCAGGTTACGGGCAAACAAACTGCCCGTAACGAATAATAAACAAGCTAATAAAGTCGTTTTCATTTTCTTCCGAAATTAAACAACGGTGATTCCGTACGTGCACCGTCCATTAATACCTCCAACTCTTTCACCTTCTCCGGATTCTGCTGAGCCAGGTTATTATCCTCATGAATATCCGAACTCAAATCATAGAGTTCCAGAATGGTTTCACCAACGATCGGCTGCCGGATCAGTTTCCAGTTGCCGCTGCGTAAAGCTTCGCGTCCGTTCAGTTCATGGAATTCCCAATACAAATATTCATGTTGCTTCTGTCCGTCTTTCGAAAATAAGGTAGGCAGGAAAGAAATTCCGTCTCCGGTTTCAGGCAAAGTAACACCTGTCAATTCAGCCAATGTCGGCATAACATCCCAGAAGGCACTGATATGATCGTTCTTAACACCCGCCTTAATCTTATCCGGGCACCAAGCTACCATCGGCACACGGATACCTCCTTCATAAACATCCCTTTTTACACCTTTCAGTGGTCCGTAGCTCAGGAAATAATCCGGGTTCGCTCCACCTTCCCGGTGCGGTCCGTTATCGCTGGTGAAGATCACGATCGTATTCTTATCCAATCCCAGTTCTTTAAGTTCGGCCATAACATCGCCGACATATTTATCCAGTCTGCTTACCATCGCCGCGAAAGAGGCATAAGGTTTTTCAGACGGGTGATATCCCATCTTTCCGTCATAAGGAACTTCTTCAAATGCATTTTCATACATCCGGTAGATAGAGTCATGCGGCAGGTTCAGTTCTGCGTGGGGCAATGTATAAGTCAACATTGCATAAAAAGGCTTGTCTTTATTATCACGGATAAACTTTAAGGCCTGTTCATGGATCAGATCCTGCGAATAGACCTGCCGGCCTTCATGATCGTTTTCATGCAGGAAAACCGTATCATTGTTATGCCATAAGTGATCCGGATAATAGGAATGTGCCTGACGCTGGCAGTTATAACCGAAAAATTCATCAAATCCCATATTGGATGGAACAGAACTGGAACCGGGATACCCCAATCCCCATTTACCGAAGATTCCGGTCGTGTAACCGGCCGACTTCATCAGTTTACCGAGCGTATAGGTATCGGCAGTCATCGGTTGCTGTCCTTCGGGTTTGATTTCCAGGTTTCCCCGGATCTGTGAATGTCCGGTATGCAATCCGGTCATCAACGAACAACGGGAAGGGGCACTGACCGTACAGCCGGCATAATGCTGGGTAAACAGCATTCCTTCCTGTGCCATCCTGTCTATATTCGGTGTTTTGATTTTCAGCTGACCGTAACAGCCTATGTCACCATAGCCGAGGTCATCGGCCAGAATGTAGATCACGTTCATTGGCACCTCTTTTGCAGGAGCCTCTTTTTTACAAGCTGACATTCCGGCTAGCAGGGAACCGCCTACGCATAATACGAGTTGTGTTTTCATTTCTTATTACTATTTTATATCTAACGTTATTTTCTTCTCTGCCAGTTTATCCGAACGCACGGTGATTACTGCTTCCCCCGGCATATCGGTAGCCTGTACCAGCAAGACGCATTTTCCTCTGAAGCTCTTACAACGAGGTTGCTTGTAGGGGAACATATCTACCGGATCTCCATTGTCCACCCCCAATAAGCGGACGGGACCATCCAGTTCAAAAGATAATTCATCCGAAGCATACGGACACAGAACACCCTCCCGATCGACTACTGACAATTCGAGTCGCGACACTTCGGATGATCCGGCTTTCAACTTAAGTTTATTTGCCGAGAAACCGACAGTATAGGGAGACGAGGCTGTCCGCTGTATATCTGTTGCCACAATTTCATTTCCGATCTTCGCCTTTGCTTCAATGCAACCTGCTTCATACGGAATATTCCAGATCAATTGCTCGCCTATATAAGGTTGAATGCCCAAAGATACATTATTTAAAAACAATTCAACCGAATCGCAATTCGTATATACAACGACCGGAACTGTTTTCCCTTCTTTACCGGTGTGCGTCCAATGCGGTAACAGGTGTACCATCGGCTTATCGCTCCACAGGCTTTGATACAGATAATAGGCATCTTTCGGCATGGCTGCGACATCGATAATTCCAAAGTTTCCACAACGTTGCGGCCATTCAGCTTCTCCCAGATAATCAAAACTGCCCCAACGAAACTCACCCATCAGCCAGGGAAATGAACAAGTCCGCTGCCAGGCTTTCCGAACGCTGATACGAACCGAAGCATTATCATACGATGACTGATAATACGGATAAGCCTTTTCCTCCGGGAAAAACTCCTCCTCACTCAGGTCCGGGATCGGAAACACCCGTTTCTCAAACTTGTCCCATTTTATCGGATCTTTCTTTTCCCAGGGAGCAGGAAAGTCCCTCCTCCTCCATTGAGTCTTTGTCCGATAGACGCCACGGGTTTGATAGGTATGCGGTACTTCGGTCGCAACAGCACATACAGACGGGAAATCGTTCCGGAACTTCTCAAACTCGCCGACTTCCTCTCCATTGCCATTGAAACCGACAACATCGAGCATCCCAAAATTCTTTTCATAATCGACAGACATCCCCCGGGTCGGATCGGCTCCACCCTGTGTCACCGGACGTGTGTCCAGTGAATGAAATAAATCGACCAGATTGCGTTGTACCTCCTGCGATGCTTTACTCACTTCATTTCCAATGCTCCACATAATGACAGACGGATGATTACGGTCGCGCTTGATAAAATCAGTCATATCCATCTTCCACCATTCATCAAAATAATTACCGTAATCATCGGCAGCTTTCGGTGTATTCCACCCGTCCAACCCTTCATTCAAAACCATCAGCCCTATCGTATCACACATCGTATAAAACTCCGGCGAAAAAGGATTATGAGATGTACGAATAGCATTGCATCCCATATCTTTCAGAAGTTTCAACCGATAGTAGAGGATATCCTCCGGAACGGCTGCTCCTACTGCCCCCGCCGTATGATGATCACAGACTCCTTTTAATTTTGTTTCCTTCCCATTCAGCTTAAAACCAAATTCAGGACTGAACTCCAAAGTGCGAAAACCAACTAGTTGTCGTACCTCATCCAATATCTTTCCTTCCTTTTCCAACTGACATATTAATGTATAAACAACCGGACTTTCAGGAGACCAACGTTCCGGATTGACAACATTCATTTCCACTTTATCTTCGAAAAGTGTGTCTTCCGATCCGATGCTCCGGGCAATCGTCTGCCCATTCTTATCCTGCAAACAAGAAATAACCCGTATTTTTTCTTTATCCGGATTCACCACAGAAACATTGACAGCGCATAACGCCTTATCTTGTAAGAACGTATCTACTTTAAAATAAACACCAGAATAAGCAATATGCACAGGAGAAGATATATGCAGACGAACATACCGGTAAATACCGGAACCGGTATACCAACGCGCGGTAAGAGGTTTGGATTGATCGACTTTTACTGCGATACAATTATCACCTTCTTTCAGGTAAGGGGTCAGATCATATTCGAAACCGATATATCCGTTCGGACGTTTTCCCAAGGAATGACCATTGATCCAGACTTCACTGTTCAGATAAATTCCATCGAACTGAATACGAACTTTCTTTGCTACCCACGTCGGATCATAAACAAAAGTTTTACGATACCACCCTATTCCTGCCGGCAGAAAACCGCTTTGCCAGTCTGTACCGTTAGCAATCTGGTCATACGCACCCTCTATGCTCCAGTCGTGGGGGAGAGAGAGTTGTTTCCAGCCAGTATCATCATACGATGATTCTATAGCCTCCATGCCCACATCCCCCTGATAGAATTTCCAACAAGTATTGAAACTTAGTTTTTCACCAGCATAAATAACCGGAACACAAGTGAACCAAGCAATTAGAAAGAGAAAAAAACAGGACTTGTTATAAACTTTTTTCATACTATAAAAATTAACATGATATGTATAAGACAATTCTAAAGTTCTTTTCCCGGGTATTAAAAAAGGCCAGCTTATACTAAATCAATAATATCGATACTGGCCCTTAAAAACTAATAACTATAAAAATTATCCATTTATCCTATTAAGCATACACTAAAAATTGTTTTTCACCATTCAATCCTATTGATAAATACAATATACTTATTCTCAATAATTAATTATACTCATTCTTATAATCTAACAGACCTTTTACTATTTTATACTCAGGAATATAACTTCTAGTGATAACTATTGGTGTTGTATTATATGGAGATTTAGGATATAAAGTGACACTAACTTTAATTACATAATTAGGATTAAACACTCCACATCCTCTCTCCAGCCATCTTTCAACTCCAAAACGATCTACTCTTTCTATTAATCCGGATTGTGGATAGTATGGACGCGGGACCTTCTGATCAATATCAGGATTTCTATAAATAATATATTCATCATCTGAGTACAATTTCCCTTCACCTGTCATTTTTAGCCATGAAGTGTAACCCGAATAATATTTTTGTCCCCATTTAGGATCACCTTCATACAGATCGTAATATACAACTTCTGTTTTAACATTATAATTCGAAATAAGATTTCTTACTACCGGATTAATCACTACATCTATAGAAGATTCATCCAACTTTACTTTTCTTCTATAATCATATTGTGCTGTATATTCAGGAGAAAGGACTGGCTTTCTAACCCAAAGAGCTTCATCACTCATCTGCAAAATAGGCGAAGATGATAAATTCCATACTCCAAACACATCATTATAAGAAGGCATTATGTTATCTAATTCTCCAGTTATAGTTCCCGGCATAACTAAATTGTTTACAGGCAAAATATTACTCTGCTGCTCAGAAGTAATCGTACCATTAGTATCAACTTTCCCTATTGTTTTAAAACTAAGACTTTGAGACAATGGAGTTGTTGTTGACAATTTTCCAAGAAAAGACCCGAATACCAAATTCACTCCAGCATT
The DNA here is from genome assembly GCF_023369805.1 of Parabacteroides leei. Classification (NCBI taxonomy): domain Bacteria; kingdom Pseudomonadati; phylum Bacteroidota; class Bacteroidia; order Bacteroidales; family Tannerellaceae; genus Parabacteroides; species Parabacteroides leei. The sequence goes on along the minus strand of NZ_JAMBQG010000002.1, from coordinate 185,736 downwards.
AACTAATCCTCCAACACCTCCACTTATAATCGTACTCACTGCCCCTTTTATAAGATCAGGTAATATTTTCTTCCCTAATTTATTTGTTATAGAATCAGCCGCAGTTTTTCCAAAACTAGTAGAACTGCCACTTAAAGTCTCACTTGCAGGATTACGACTCGTTAAGGATATTATGGTTCCATCTGATTGTAAGTTTATATCACCTTTCAATGAAATATTTTGAGTTTTAATATCATAAACACCAATACTAAACTTTTGTTCCTTTGTACCAATTTGAGGATCAAAACAAAATTCAATATCAAAACAATTCCATCCTTTTGCGATTGCCTTTGTAGGCAAATCTAAAATATTACTCACATAAGCAAACGAAATTGTTCTATCATTAATTGGTAATGTAAAATGATCCACACTATTAAGCATCGAAGATTGAGTTCCCAAACTAACCTTCCATAAGGTAGTATTAGCATTCGTTACATTATAAATGTTATAATAGAAAACACGAAGAATCCCTGTAAATTTATTATAAAACATCAAATAATATTTTCCTTTCTTTGCTAGTACAGGATCATTGCAAAAATTATAAATCATATTCCACCCATCAGCGACCTTATAATCTTTAATAATAAAATCAGGAATATTACTTTCAGAGGCATTATACCAAGGCAGTATAGTATTTCCATAACCGGACAAAATAATACTACTCGTATTTTCCCAATCAAATACACTCGAAGTAATCTGAGGTATACTACGAGTTTTTACCAATTCTTTTTCTACATCCAAATATTGAACTTTATCCTCACATGACAATAGGCTAAACAAGCATAGCAAACCCAATATGCAAGTAATTTTAATAGTCTTTTCCATTTCTACTTTTATTACAAAAAACTTTTTCACTTTCAAACATAGGATAATTCAGTCTATTTGAAAAAGTCTAATTCATTAATAAATCTACGTCGCACAATTTCTCTAACAAAATAAAAAAAAGGACTTTACAAATAGAATCATAATTAAATAATAAGAATAAATAGTGTAATTACTATTTTCAACACAAATAAAGGCCGACACATAATAGAATTATGTTAGAATAGTCGGCCTTTCAAATGACGATATAATTACCAACCTTCGTTCGGTGTACACAATATATTAGTTTCCAATTCCTTAGATGGTATCGGATAATAATAGTAGCGGTTCGTATTACCTACTTTTCCTGTCATCAGCTGTTTGTAACGCGATTCGTTGCAGGTTTGCATTCTATCTTCCAGCAATCCCCAACGGCGCAGGTCATAAAAACGTTCTCCTTCAACAAAGAATTCAAGTGCACGCTGATGTTCCAAATCCTGGAAAACTGCTTCAAACGAACTGGCACCACTATATGGGTTTAAGTTTGCCCGTTCACGGATTTGATTGATGTATCCGATAGCCTTCGTAATATTCTGTCGGTCCGCACTACGCAAATAAGATTCAGCTAGTAGCAAAACCACATCAGCATAACGCACGGCGCGTTCATTGATCGACGACATGGCCGGATCCGATTCAGCTTCCTGAGTATTCCAGTTCTGATATTTAAGGATCCAGTATGTGTTCCATTTTGCTTCCGGTATAATGGTTCTGAAATCTTTCAAATAATACATACATCCCGGATAATCCCAAGCTACAGACGAACGAGCACGATAATCTGTATTTCCATCTTTATCTTTTTCTTTCAGGAAGAGGTTCATCATCTGCCGAGTCGGATTTGCTTCATACCAACCACCAGCTTCGGCTGCAGCGTATTCCTTTGGACGTGTATTTGTCTGAGTAGAATTTATATTTTCACCATCACCCCAGATATCTGTTCCGCCTACCGGTTCCATTAACAATTCAAAAATACTCTCGGCATTATTTTCATGAGCCTCATCAAAATTCCAAGCAAAATCGTCGACCAATGTATACGTATAAGGAGCCTGTGTCAATGGTTCCAAAACGTCAATCGCTTCATTGAATTTTTCTAAATAGACATAAATCTTACCTAGAATAGCATAAGCTGCACCTTTTGTAGGTTTACCGACAACATCATTCTTAACCGGTAATAAAGAAGCTGCAGTTTTTAAATCAGATTCTGCTTGTGCCCAAATATCCGCTTGTGAAGACTTTTCTAATGGGAAAGTAGAAGGCGATTGAGATGCCGTTAAACGTAGAGGAGCATCTTTAAACTCTTTTCCCAACTGGAAAAGATAAAAACCACGGATAAACAGACATTCAGCTTTTACCTTATTCACAAAATCTTCAGAGAAATCTCCTCCCTTTTCATCCAGTTTCTGCATAATAGAATTTGTTCTATACAAAGCATTATAGAACTGATAGAACATTCCCTGAGAAAGGGCATTTCCATTCGTATTCGTAAAATAACATGCCTGAAAGACATCGCTGATATCATTTCTGAATTCAACCTCATCGGCACGTGCAATACGCATCATGACTCCACGGGTTCCGTAATATCCTCCATTCAGGGCATTTTTCAGAGGTGTATAACAAGAGGTCAATGCTAATTCAAAATCAGCCTCATCTTTCCAAAAAGTATCTTCAGTCGCTTTATTCGGATTAATTTGTTCCAACTGTGAGTCACAAGATGTAGACATCAGACCTATAACCAACGCGACACTGGTTATTACATATTTGTATATTCGTTTCATAAATTCTTTATTTAAAATGTTACATTTACTCCTAACATAAATGTACGGTTAGAAGGATACATAAATTCATCGAAACCACGAGAATAAACATCTGTCGAGTTTACGTCCGGACTATAACCTGAGTAAGATGAAACGGTGAACAGGTTATCTGCATTTATATATACACGAGCTTTCTGAACGAATCCTTTAAACAAAACGGAAGGGATCGTGTAACCGATCTGCAGATTTCTCAAACGAAAATAAGAACCACTCTCCAAGTAACGATCTGATTCCGAACGTGAATTACGGTTCGGGTCAGTCCAGATCAAACGAGGCTGAGAAGCATTTTGATTTTCCGGAGTCCAATAATCCAGACAGCTTGCCAGATAATTAGTACCACGAGTAACATCTGTCAGTTCAAGTCTCGTTGCATTATATATCTTATTTCCGGATACACCCTGAAAGCCAAAAGAAAAGTCGAAATCTTTATAAGTAATATTACCGTTGATTGAATAAGTAAATTTAGGGAACGGACTGCCGCAATAAACACGATCCTGGTCATTGATTGTACCATCGTTGTTAGTATCTTTGAAACGGATATCACCTGGTTCGACACTTGGTTGGATCAACACGCCGTCTTTTTGGTAGCTTTGAACCTCTTCTGCACTATTGAAATAACCGTCAGTCGGTATTAACCAAAAACCTCCGATAGGATAACCTGCCAGTGTTTTACTTGTATAAGTTCCACCATGTATTGTACCACCCGTAATAGCCTGTGACTCGGAACCCATTTCAATCACTTCATTTTTATTAAATGTTCCCAGAAAGTTAATGCCGTAAGAAAAGTCTTTATTGATTACATCATTCCAGCCCAAGTTAAATTCAAAACCTTTATTACGAATCTTCCCTGCATTACGGATAGGGTCGTTTGAACCTCCGGTTGAAATAGGAATGGGCACTTTCAATAAAATGTCTTTTGTGTTCTTCACATACCAGTCAGCCGTCAATGTCAAACGATTCTGTAAGGCCATGAAATCTACACCGATATTTGTCATTGAAGTTTCTTCCCATTTAATATCCGGTGACGCAAAAGTTTTAGGGAATGCTCCCTGTATCAAACCACCATTTCCATTCGGATAATTTATACCTGTCGATACAACGGAAACATACTGATAATTATCAATTTCCTGGTTACCAAGCACACCATAGCCACCTCTCAATTTCAATTGATCAAGCCATGTTACATTCTTCTTCATAAAATCTTCTTCAGCCATATTCCAACCAACAGAAACAGAGGGGAAATTACCATAGCGATTGTTCGAACCGAACTTGGATGAACCATCCCGGCGAATTGTAGCAGTTAACAAATATCGATTCTTATAAGAATAGAAAGCACGTCCCAAAATAGAAGTCAACACACTACGGGTTGAATTTCCACTTGCAGCCAAGCCACCGGCTGCAGCATCGATTTCTGTAATTCCTGTAGGCATGCCCTGTCCTGAAGCTTGCAAGAAACGGTAACGGGAATCCTGATAAGTATAACCGGCAAGCAGTGAAATCTTATGATCACCAAAAGTTCGATCATAGGTCAACAAATTCTCCACCAGCACGTTACGCGTCCTTGTCTGCTCTTCGGTTACTTGTGTAAGATCATTCTTTGCCAACCCATAATCATACACACCTTCGTAATTATTATAACGATAGAATTGGAAGTCCGGAGTTAAATTCAGCTTATACTTCAAACCTTTTATCGGTTCTACCGAAACATAAGCATTGGCATATATTTTTACATTTTCATTGTAACGATTTTCCAGATTATCATCAACCATTCCCATTGGATGTTGCAGGTTCACCACGTCACCATACAGGCCGCCATATCCTCCGACATTGTTCGAGTCATATTTTTCGAGGGTTGGAATAGACTGTAACGTATGTCCTACCATACCGCCTCGAATTGCACTATACAACGGATCACTCTGATCGTAAGTCAAAACCAGGTTGGTTCCTGCAGCAAAAATACCTTTTTTGAAATCCTGTTTACTCTGTAATGTATAACGTTGATAGTTTGTACCTTTCATAACACCATCCTGATTCGTATACCCCACACTATTGTAATAGGTTGAATATTTTCCTCCACCCTTTACAGAAAGTGCATAGTTTTGCATCAAAGCAGGGTTAAACATTATATTCTGCCAGTCATTATCCGGTTTAGAAGCTAAGTTCATAGCCATTTCAAGAGGTTCCAAACCGGCATTCTTTCGGGCAACAGTCGTTACCTCCGCCCATCCGGCAGCATTCAGTAAATCCAAATATTTGGATGGAGCGCTGACTCCTATATTAGCCGAAAGATCAATAATTGGCTTACCTTCAGTGTTCGAACCTTCTTTTGTCGTTACGATAATTACACCATTAGCAGCACGAGAACCATAGATAGCAGCGGAAGAAGCATCTTTCAATACATCTATACTGGCAATATCATTGGGGTTGATATGATCAATTCCTGACATATACATACCATCGACAATGTAAAGAGGAGCAGCATTATTCAATGTGCCGATACCGCGCACCATAACACGGGTACCAGCCCCAGGATTTCCACCTTGCGAAACAATATCCACACCTGCAATCTTTCCCTGCAATGCTTGACCAATATTGGCATTGCTCTGGGTATTCAATTTCTCAGTATTTACATTTGCAACTGAACCTGTCAAGTCTGCCTTTTTCTGTGTACCATAACCGATCACCACAACTTCGTCCAGTGCTTTGGTATCTTCCAACAATACGATGCGTATCAATTGCTGATTTCCTACAATAACTTCTTTTGTGAGATATCCGATATAAGATACATCTAAAACTGATTTTGCATCAGCTTCAATGGCAAACTGTCCATCTATATCTGTGATGGTTCCGTTAGTCGTACCTTTGACAACCACATTTGCACCGATCACCGGATCACCATTTACATCCACGACTGTACCTGTAACATTTTTTGCTTGTTGTTGTACAAGAAGAGGGGTGTCAGCTTTTTTTGTCAGTACAATATGTGTTCCTTCCATAGCATAACTGACACCCATATTTTTCAGCAGATTATCTAAAACCTCGGAAACAGGTTTATTTTTCACTTTAATAGAAAGTTTCTTACTGATATCCACCTGGTTATTATAAATAAACAGATAATCTGTCTGACTTTCTATTTCACTTAATATATCTTCCAGATGAGTATTACTTCTGGTAATACTCACTCTGGCATTCTGAGAATGCGTATTTTCTGCAAAAGAGCAAAAAACACAGACTAATAACAGAAATGTGGTGATCCGCATAATTCTAAAGATTTGTTTAAGTTGCGGGGATTTAGGATAATACCTACCCGACAAAGAGTTTTTTTCCATACCTTTGTGTTGATTTGAAGTTAATACAGTTTAATTAATTGAATTGTGTTGATTGAATGCCGGTAATTGCCCCCCAGCGTTTGCCGGCATTTTTGTTTTCATGTATATCCCATAAGCTCCTTTCTTTAAGGTTAATAAAATATTTAATACTAATTTCTTTCAATTATTCGATATAAATTATCTGATTGTCGTCATCCCGCTGATAGGTAAACTTTATATCTTTCTGTAAAACCCTTAAAGCATAATCTATACCGTCTGTCTGTCGGAATTTACCCGTGTAAAAAAACTTTCCTACTTCTTTGTTTTTGACATGAATGTTCAATCCATAATATTTCTCAAACTCTTTCATGATAGAAGTAAAAGTTGCATCCTTAAAACAGATCAATCCTTCTTTCCATCGGTAAGGATTATAATCGCTAACCGAAGTAACCAGCAACTTACCATCTTGTAAATAGACTTTATTGTTCGGTTTTAACATTAATTCCTGTGCCGGATCGTTTACCGAAGCTACCTTTACGCTACCCGACATCAGCGTAGTTTCAAATTCTCCCGTTTCAGCATAGGCATCTACATCGAATTTGGTTCCCAAAACCTCCACATTATATTTATCGGTTTGCACGATAAAAGGCTTTTTTTCATCTCTTGCAACATCGAAGTAGGCTTCTCCATCCAATATTACCTGACGGTTCTTCTTGCTGAACATTGTAGGATATTTCAATGATGTTCTGGCATTTAGCCAAACATTTGTACCATCAGGCAATGTAATATTAATCCGCTGACCCGCCGGAACTAAAATAGTCTGCATTGCCATCAGCTCCTTTTCTATTGAAGTCTGGAAATAAATATAACTGCCTCCTAAGGTTATTGCTACGACCGCTGCGATTTTAATTAACTCAGTTCTAAGAGAACTAAAGTTAATTGTAAATCTCTTTTTTCCTGATCTGATTATATTCTCGTCTCCTAAAAGTAACATTCCATCAAATAACTTTCTTTCCTTAAAAAAGGCACGTCGATTATCTGCAGATGCTTCCATCCACAGTCTCACATCCTTCTCCTCTTCTAAAGATGTTGTTCCTTCGAAAAACTTATATAATATATCTTTGTCCATTTTGAATGTCTCCAATAGTCCATCTATAATAATAGCAGTTCACAAATAAATATCCCTAGTAAAGAAATAAAAAAAATTATACAATACCATATTTCTCCCTCCTTTACAACTCTGATAAAACTATCAGATTGTAATAAAAAAGAAAGAAATCTCCATTTTCTGATACGTTAAAAAATATTACCCGTAATATTAATTCAAATTACCTAGGGTAGAAATCTGAATTTCCCGGTATAGTAATGACAATTTGATATTTTACATTTCATTCTATTTTTTATTCTATTCGGATGATCTTTTTTTTCCATTCGAAAGAAAATTATAATTCTTTCGAATGGAAAAACAAAGACAGAGTTCTCTTAGAACTGAGTTAATCAAAATAGCGGCCATTATTGCTCTTACGCTTGGCGGGAGTTTGGTTTATCAACAGATGCAAACAAAAAAAGCTCTGATCCCTCTACAGACCATTGCCGTACCGGCCGGTCAACGCATCAATATCACATTACCAGACGGTACAAATGTTTGGCTAAATGCACGGACAACAATTCAATATCCCGTCACCTTCAATTCGAGTGAACGCCTGGTCAAGCTAGACGGCGAAGCTTATTTCGATGTGGCTAGAAATGAAAAAGTACCTTTTATCGTACAAACTCCCAAATATAACGTAGAAGTACTCGGAACACAATTTGATGTCGAATCTTATTCGGACACCGGTAAATTCGAGACAACTCTGATGGAAGGATGTGTGAAAATCTCATCGCTCACAGATAAAGATGAGAGCCTGATGCTTACCCCCAACAATAAAGCCTATCTATATAAGGGAAAACTGCGGGTGATGCCGGTAGACGACTACAATCCATATCGTTGGCGGGAAGGATTGATCTGTTTCAAAAATGAAACTTTTGCTTCGATCATGAAAGAGTTTGAAAAATATTATGGAATAAATATACACATAACTAATAAACAAGTACAACAATATCTATATACCGGAAAGTTCAGACAAACAGACGGTGTGGATTATGCGCTAAGAGTCCTGCAGAAAGATATCAGATTTTCTTATCAGCGCGACGACGACAAACATATTATTTATATCAAATGATTTTAACAGAATGTTTCACCTAAATTAAAATGCGTATGAAATAAAAACTTGTTAACCACCAATGCCGGCTATTCGCTGGGGGGCAATAACCGGCAGGCATCCAATTAACACAAACAAATTATCTAATTTATTAACTTCAAATCATAGTAAAGTATGAAAGAAAACACTTTATCGAGGTGTAATTATTGGGCACCGCGACCTTTAAAATTTTTCAGAATTATGAGAATCACAACATTCCTGCTTTTGGTTTGCATATTAAATATATATGCAGATAATACATTTTCACAAAATGCAAGGGTCAGTATTAATAAGAAAAATGTTCAACTGGAAAGTATACTGAACGAAATAGAGCTCCAGACCGATTATCTGTTTATTTATAACAACCAGGTAAACACAAATAAGAAGGTGTCTTTAAAGGCTAAAAACCGGCCTGTTTCGGAAGTGCTTAAAGAACTTTTGGCTGATTCGGGTATCACATATTCTGTAGAAGGTAACCATATTGTCCTGGGAAAGCAGAATATGAACGCTGCTCCACAACAGAACGGTACTATCAAAGGAAAAGTTATTGATACAAACGGAGATGTCGTTATCGGGGCCAACATTATACAAAAGGGAACAAGCAACGGTACAACAACAGATGTAGATGGCTACTTTTCACTCAACGCTCCGTCGGGCTCTACACTGGTTATTACCTTTATCGGCTATGTCAGTCAGGAAATAAAGGCTGATTCTAAAAGAAGAATGGAAATCATCCTGCAAGAAGATTCCAAGACACTGGAAGAAGTGGTCGTGGTCGGATATGGAACAATGAAAAAAGCAGACTTGACAGGTTCTGTTGCCACTGTCGGCTCGGAAGTTATTGAAGACCGCCCGCTTACCAACCTGGGAGCCGGTTTACAAGGTGCTATTGCCAACTTGAATATTACATCTTCTAACGGTGCACCGGGAACAGGCTCTAAATTTAATATCCGTGGTACTACCAATTTATCCGGTGGTGGTCCGTTGATCCTGGTAGACGGCATTGAAATGGATCCCAACCTGCTCAACCCACAGGATGTAAAGGACGTTACTGTGTTGAAAGATGCCGCATCAGCTTCCATTTACGGAGCACGTGCAGCATTCGGTGTAATCCTGATCACGACTAAAACAGGTTTCGTTACACAAAAACCCGTCGTTTCTTTAAGTGCCAACTATTCCATCAATGTCCCGACCGTTCATGCCAAATATATGAACTCGATGGAATATACTCAATGGATGAATGATGCCAATATGACAAGTAACGGTAGTAATTATTTTGATAACATTACCATGGAACATGTTAGAAACTACTATAATGACCCTGTCAATAATTCTCCGGTATTCCATCATCCGGACGATGCTGCCAGCAAATATCGTTACTGTGGTAATACAGATTGGTATGAAGCGTTGAATAAGAATAGTTATCCGATGCAGCAGTACAATATCAGTGTACAGGGAGGTAGCGAAACGGCCAAATATATGACATCGGCCGGTATGTTCCAACAAGATGGAATCTCTAAATGGACAGATGAAGATTATAAGCGTTTCAATGTCTTACAGCATGTAAACTACAAAGTAAACAACTGGTTGCAGGTTGGACTGAGAGCGACCCTATCGATGGTAAAAATGAATACCGGTCCACAAAATAAATATGGGAGCAATTCCCTGGGAGCAACGATCCCAGGCGACAGTCGTCCTCTGATGCCTATTTACCATCCCGACGGACATTTTGCAGGTTATTGCGGTGACGGTTACTTCACAAACCAGGCAGCATGGCTGTCTCAGGGAGGTTCTGCCGAAATGAGAAATAACAATATGTATGCGACGGCATTTGCAAAACTAAACCCGCTGGAAGGTTTGGAAATCAATGTCGACTATACATATAATTATTATAACTACTCTTTTAAGAACCATGTTCGCGAATATATCGATTATGATGCTGACGGAAATCCGGGTTCTATTTTCCCGCACACTTCTCCGAACCAGGTTTCATATACGAAAAATGAATCACAATATGACGTATTCAATGCATATGCTACTTATAAAAAGAAAATCAATAAAGTGCATGCTTTTGAAGGTATGATCGGATTCAATCAGGAACAAAGAACATACAAAGGAGTAGGACTGAGCAGAAATAATCTGATCGCTAATGATATTCCGTACCTGAATCTGGCAACCGGCGACCGTACAACGAGTGACTATATGAACCAGTGGGCTATCCGTGGTGCATTCTTCCGTTTGTTCTATGCATATGATGATAAATACCTGATACAGGTAAACGGCCGCTACGACGGTTCTTCACGTTTCCCGAAAGATGATCGTTTCGCATTCTTCCCTACCTTCTCATTGGGTTGGAGGCTTTCACAGGAGAAATTCTGGAAACCGATCTCGCACATCGTTAATGACTTCAAAATCAGAGGTTCTTACGGTGCATTAGGAAACCAGGTAATATACAATACAAGCGGTAGCGATATTTATTATCCGTATATTTCCTCCTACTCGACAGGTGAAGTTGGTTACTTATTCAACGGAGAAAAACAGATGGGTGTATATGCCCCAGGGCTGGTAAGCGACCAGTTGACATGGGAAACTGTTAAGCAGTGGGACTTAGGTTTCAACTTCTCTATGTTCGACAGTAAACTGACCGGAGAATTCGACTACTACGTACGTACAACGGAAGATATGTTGACAAAGTCTAAAACATTGCCGTCTATTCTCGGCACCAGTGAACCGCAAATGAATGCCGCCGACCTGAGAACGAAAGGATGGGAATTGGCTTTAACCTGGAAATCCACATTACAAAATGGCTTGGCCTATAGTGCCACGTTATCATTATCAGACTATCAGGCTGAAATCACTAAATATGATAATCCGACAAAGAATCTTTCTGACAGTTATTATGAAGGAAGAAAATTAGGGGAAATCTGGGGATTCGTTACAGATGGGTTATTTCAATCGGATGAAGAAGCGTCTTCATGGGATCAATCGAAAGTTGTTGGTTATCCTCAATATGCCGGTGACCTGAAGTTTGCAGACCTGGATGGTGACGGCAAAGTCACAAAAGGAGAAAACACAGCCAATAACCCTGGCGACATGAAGATCATCGGTAACGAAACTCCACGTTATAACTTCGGTATTCGTGGTACAGCAGAATATAAAGGCTTCGACTTTACCATGTTCTTCCAGGGAACCATGAAACGTGATATCATCCCTGCAAAAACATTCTATCTGTCTCATTATACTTCTCAATGGTCTGTTCCGCAGAAAATGAATTACGACTATTGGAGAGAAGACAACCGCGATGCATTCTTCCCCCGTGCCCGTATGAATGGTTCTGCCGTAAACGAAAACCAGACCCGTTTCATGTTGAATGGTGCTTATATCCGTTGTAAACAGCTGGCTCTCGGTTATACTATTCCAAAATACATTACGGAAAAAGCCAAGATCTCCAAACTGAGAGTTTACTTCAATGCGGACAATTTGTTCGAATTCTCCGGAATGCCTGATACTTTCGATCCGGAATTGGCAACAGTGAATGCTTATCCATTCATCAGATCATTCTCTTTTGGTGCTAACCTGACATTCTAAGACAGAATATTGTAGAATAATTAAAATTAAAAACAGAATGAAAAAAGTATATTATATTGCAAGCTTGTCTTTACTACTCGGAGTTTCTGCATGTAACAACGATTTCATGGATTTATACCCGGAAGATAAGATCAATGACGAGACTTATTGGAAGACAGAAAGTGACTTGAAAAACTTTGCCAACCAGTTTTATACCACACTGGATAATACCGGTGCCTATGGCAACGACAATGCGTCCGACAACCAGGCGCATCAGACAAAAGACGATTTCATCTGGAGCGATTATACCGTTCCTACTGCCGGCGGAGGCTGGGCGAAGAGTGACTGGGCAAACATCCGAAGCTGTAACTATTTCCTGGCACGTTATCATACGGTTGAAGGAATAACAGAAAACATTCACCGGTATGTCGGTGAAGTCTATTTCTTCAAGGCTAAATTCTATTATGAAAAAGTACTCCGTTTCGGTGACGTACCTTGGTTGACTACAGACCTGACCACTTCTTCGGAAGAGCTATACAATCCACGCAATGACCGCGGAACGGTTATAGACTCGATCTGTGCCTGCCTGGATAAAGCAAGTGAGTGGCTACCGGAAACAATGACAGATACCCGGCTTAGCAGATACTCCGCTTTAACACTGAAATCGAGAGTTTGCCTGTTTGAAGGAACCTGGAGAAAATACAGAAACATGGAAAACGCAGACAAATATCTGCGTGCCAGTGTGGAAGCCTCTGAAAGAATCATCAACAGCGGTAACTTCGATATCTATTCAACCGGTAATATTCAAGATGATTATCATGCCTTGTTCAACCAGCAGGATTATACGAATAATAAAGAAGCAATCTTCTTTACCGCCTATATTACAGACAAACGTATGAACAACCGTCCGCGTACCGTTCGTGAAGTTGGTACCGGAATGACCAAAGATTTCGTAGAATCATTCTTGTGTACAGACGGTAAACCGATCGGATTAAGTAATCTTTATAAGGGAGATATTAAATTCATGGATGAATTTGAGAATCGTGACCCACGTTTGAAACAATGTGTGTATACTCCTGATCGCCCTATTGCTATCTTAGCCGACGGTTCGGAAGAATATGAGAATTCACCGGTCTTCAATAATCTGACTTTCACCGGTTATCGTTTATATAAGATGTATTCTCCGCTGGCCGAAGACAATGAATATATTAAATGTACGCTGGATGATCTGATCTACCGTTATGGTGAAGTGCTATTGAACTACGCAGAAGCAAAAGCCGAATTAGGTGAATGCGACCAGGCTGTACTGGACAAAACGATCAATAAACTGCGCGATCGTGTAGGCATGCCTCATCTGACGACCAATGTAGGATTTACCGACCCGAACTGGCCTAACTGGGAAGTTAGCATTTCTCCGTTACTCAACGAGATCCGCCGTGAACGCCGGGTAGAATTGGCTTGCGAAGGCATTCGATGGAACGACTTGTGCCGGTGGAAAGCCGGTAAACTACTCGAAAACCAGAAAACGTACTTAGGACCACGTGATCCGGACACCGGAAACTATCGTATTTTATACGGAAATATGACCCGTAAATGGTACGATCGTCTGTACCTGCGTCCGATACCGACCGACGAATTCACTTACAATCCTAATTTGTTACCACAAAACCCGGATTGGTAAACAGTAATAATGAGCCAATTAGTTAATTGGCTCATTATTTTTCACTATACTTGTATCTGAAATATAATCTGACTCAATCATGAAAAAAACAGTTATAGGATTACTGGCAGCTCTATCTGTCCTCATATCCTGTTCACCCAAAGAGACAACGAAGATAGTTACTCCCAATGCCCGGCAACTAGCCTGGGCGGATGCAGAAGTGGGAGTCCTGATCCATTTCGACATGCCGGTTTATCAACCGGATTATAATTTCAGGAACTGGGGGACACACCCGAACGCTTCCATATTCAATCCGACAGACTTAAACACCGATCAATGGCTGGAAACGGCCCAGAAGCTGGGAGCTAAATATGCAGTACTTGTTGCCAAACATTGCAGCGGATTCAGCTTGTGGCCGACAGAAGCACACGATTACAGTATCAAACAATCTCCCTGGAAAAATGGTGAAGGAGATATTGTTGCCGATTTTGTTGCTTCCTGCAAAAAATATAACATCAAACCGGGTATCTATGCCAGCACCACGGCCAATGGCTATCTGTATGTAGATAATCCGGGAATTGTTCAGGAAGGAGGTCCGGTCAACCAGGAGGAATACAATAAGATCGTAACACAACAACTAACCGAGTTGTGGAGTAATTACGGCGAATTGTTTGAAATATGGTTCGACGGAGGTGTACTCTCCAGGGAACAGGGCGGTGCAGACGTGTTATCACTAGTTCAAAAGTTACAGCCCAACGCTGTTGCCTTCCAGGGCCCTTATGGTCACCCGAATCTGGTCAGATGGGTCGGCAACGAAGAAGGTGTTGCCCCCTACCCTTGCTGGTCTACGGCCGACTCTACGACAAATGCAGATGGCACCCGTGTTATCAACGGTCTGAACGGTGATCCTTTTGCCCCGTTCTGGTGTCCGGGAGAATCTGACTTCACCTTGCGCTGGAATCGTTCATTCCAGGGCGGTTGGTTTTGGACAGCCGGAGAAGACAGCATGATGTTCACGATACCTGAGCTACTAACAAAATATGAAACCAGTGTTGGAAGAAATACGAATATGCTATTAGGGCTGGTTGTCGACAACAAAGGGCTTATCCCGGAAGCTGATGTTCGCCGGATAGAAGCATTAGGTAAAGAGATAAACCGGCAATACAGTACACCCCTCCAACAAACTTCCGGAACCGGATCAGAATACATCCTGGCTTTCGAAAAGCCGACCAGCATCGATCGCGTTATTATGCAGGAAGACATATCTAAAGGAGAAAGAGTTTTAAAATATACTCTAAAAGGGAAAAAGGATAATGAGTGGATCGATCTGTCTTCCGGTTCCTGCATCGGGCACAAACATATTAACCGGTTCGATCCCCAGAAACTCGATGCTATCAAACTTATTGTAACAGAGTCGAAAGCAGAACCCCAAATATTGAATTTCGCTGTTTTTGAGACATTATAAGAAAAAAGTGATAACTAAAGGTTCCTGCTTATATTCAAACAGGAACCTTTTTTGCTTACAGCATATTATTCAGCAATCCAAAACTATAAACCTTGTTTTTCATAATAAATGTCTTATATTTGTCAAACAATACATAACCATGCTAGTAGACGAGACTAAAATAAGGTGGCGCCAATTCGTTTCCGGCGATAATGATTCCTATTGCTGGATATACAATACTTATGTACAAATTCTGTACCGGTATGGTCTTCGTTTCACATCCGACTCTGAAATCATAAAAGATTGTATACAAGAAGTTTTCACTTCGCTATACAAAAACCGGGACCGTCTCGTCACTCCTGAAAATATAAAAGTCTACCTATTCGTTTCTTTAAAGAATTGCCTTATCCGGACTCTCTATAAAGAATCTCTTTATGACCGGGAACTACCAGAGAATATTCAATTCTCACTGGAACCAACGGTTGAAGAAGTTTTCATCAAAAATGAGCAATATACAAATCAGCAGAGAAAATTAAAAGAAATTTTGTCTTCACTTCCTCCACGGCAGAAAGAGATCATATATTACAGATTTATTCAGGAATTAAGCATGGATGAAATATGTATTTTGATGAATCTGAATTACCAATCAGCCCAAAACCTGATCCAACGCTCATTAAAGAAAATCAGAGCCAGTTACGGTTCTGTGGAAATATTTATATTGGCACTTTCCATTTCTCTAAAATAACAAAATTCTAATGCTAAATAAAAAAATCATTTTTAGGTGAGTATAAATTGAGGACTGCTGTATCCTTATAACAAAAGCGACTCCCTAAAGATGAATAAAGACTATACTAAATATAAAGCACATCAATTACTGAGTGATGATTATTTTCTGGAATCGGAATTACACCCAACGGGAAAAGATCGTTTATTCTGGCAACAGCTTCAGGCAGAAAATGCACCTTTGGCTGTCGAAATCGAAGCTGCTCGCTTTTTCCTCAAAAATATAAAAGTTTCTACCGATAGCTCCAGTTTATCCTTTGGAGAACAAAAAAATCTATGGAAAAGAATTCAGACTGCCAACGAGCAATATGACTCAAAGAAAAAACGAATCAGTTTTATAAAAATTACAGTAGGAATCGCTGCATCCTTACTCCTACTTTTTGCTTATGAATGGTATAACATATATTCCAATAAACAAGAGATTAATTATGAGGCAATCATAAAATCTATACCGCATACCGACGATCCATCACAAAATGTACAGTTAATCCTTTCAGAGAACAAGAAACTATCTCTTGAAGGGAAGGAAACCGAGGTTGAGTACAAGAAAGAAGGAGGTGTAAGTGTAAACTCCCAAAGTGTTGAAGTAGAAAAAGAGAAAGAAGAAATCCAATCATTCAACCAACTCATTGTTCCTATAGGAAAGCGCTCTTCTATTACATTTATAGATGGAAGTAAAATATGGGTGAACTCCGGATCAAAAGTTATCTATCCTGCAAAATTTACAGATCATAACCGGGAAATTTTTGTCGAAGGAGAAATCTATCTGGATATTGTGCATGATGAAAACCGGCCATTCATTGTAAAAACAAAAACAATGGAGATCCGGGATCTGGGAACCCAGTTCAATGTCTCTGCTTATGAAAACGAATCCAGTAGTGATGTCGTATTGGTAGAAGGAAAAGTGGAGATCAAAGCCAAAGGTCTAAAGAAAAGCACATTAAATCCAAATCAGTTATTTTTATATGATAATCAAAGCAATAAGAGTAGCGTTTCAAATGTAGACACGAAAGATTATGTAGCATGGAAAGATGGATATTACCAGTTCAACCAACAAAGACTTAATATCGTATTGAAAAAACTCTGCAAATACTATGGAATAAAAATGAACTGGGATGAAAAAGTAAACGAACTGACTTGTAGTGGCAAACTGGATTTGAAAGAAGATCTGGATGAAGTATTCAATGCACTTCAGAAAGCAGCTCCGATAGAGATAATAAAAAACGACGAATACATAAATATTATTGTTAAACCCTAAAAATCAAACAAACATGGATCCTTAGAAACAACAGGACGAGTATTTAGCAACTTGTCCACTCATTCAATTTCACATGCATTAAACCGTATTTATAAACTTAAATCGTTTCATATATGAAAAAGAACACAAGGTTTAGTCAAAGAAAACCAAACAAAAAGAGATTATTACGCACCATGAAGATTTTTCTGCTTTTGACGTTCTTAACTATTGGAACTTGCTTTGCTTCAGAAACATATTCTCAGCAAACATCTTTCTCTATAACAACTGAGAATAAAACAGTCAAAGAAGTAATTAATGAAATAGAAAATAATAGCGAGTTTATTTTCTTTTATCTCGACAAAGCGATCGACCTGAATCGGAAAGTGTCTGTCAAAGCTACAAATCAACAGATAAACACGATACTTGATCAAATATTTTCCGGCACGGAAAATATTTATTCTATATCTGATCGTCAGATAATCATTTCAAGAAAAGAAACACCTGTAAACACTGAAACAAATCAGAAGGATACACGTGTTATTTCCGGTGTAGTAAAAGACGATATGGGGCCGGTAACCGGTGCCAACATTATTGTCAAAGGTACTACAAACGGAACAATCACCGATTTCGATGGTAAGTTTACATTGGAAAACGTTCCGGCAAATGCGATTCTGCAGATTTCTTACATAGGTTATCTCCCACAGGAGATTGAAGTCGGTAGCCAGTCTTCATTCAATATTACATTGAAGGAAGATAGCCAAGCACTTGATGAAGTTGTAGTAGTTGGTTATGGTACGGTACGAAAGGCCGACTTAGCCGGTTCGGTATCCGTATTAGACAGTAAAGCGTTTAAAGATCAACCGATCACACAGGTGTCCGATGCTTTGCAAGGCCGTGTTTCTGGTGTACAGGTACAAAGCAGCGGTGTTCCAGGAGGAACAGTAAAGATTCGTGTACGTGGGTCCGGTTCTATTAACCGCAGCAACGACCCATTGTATGTAATCGACGGCATCGTTCGTGAAAGCGGCCTGACTGGTTTGAATCCTGAAGATATCCAATCGATGCAAATTTTGAAGGATGCTTCTTCAACTGCCATCTACGGTTCACGCGGTGCAAACGGAGTTGTATTAATTACCACAAAGACTGGTAAAGCCAATTCCCGTCAGATCATGTTTGATGCTCGTATAGGTGTCGGAACAGTGGCAAAACGCTACGATACGTTGAACCCGTACGAATTTGCCACTTTGTATAATACATATCGGGCAAATACCTTTTCTTCTGATCAACTGTCGGCATTCCAAAACGGAACAGCAGGTACCGACTGGCAAGATGAAATTTTCCAGAATGGTGTAACACAAGATTATCGCCTTACACTTTCCGGTGGTAGCGACAAGATACAGTATTTGGTTTCGGGTAACTTCACCGGAGAAGACGGCGTGGTAATCGAAAACAACAACAAACGTTATCAGGCTCGTGCCAATATCACTTCGCAACTAACAAACTGGCTGCACCTGACAGCCGATGTGAACGCTTCGCATAACGTCCGGAAGAGTGCCAACTTCAATACAGGCAAAGATAATATCGTTAATATTGCAATGAACTATGCACCGGTACTCGGCATCATGAATGACGATGGTACATACGTTAGAGACAACTACAGTGCGTTAACGCAGTTGAATCCTGTAGGTCTGTTGAAAGAACAGATGGGTGAATCGATGACCGATATCGTCAATGCCCGTATCGATTTAAAGTTCGATATCTTACCTGGATTAACTTTTACGACCAGTAACGGCATCGATTATAACGATCTGAAAGGATATTCATTTGGAACGAAAAAGGTTGATAGTAAAAGTAGCATGGGTAACAACGATGCTTATCGCATGACTTTACAGACTACGAACAACTTTACCTATACAGGCAAATGGGGCGATCACGCGTTGACAGCTACAGCTGTTTATGAGGCTACCCAATCCGAATATCGTTATCTATCCGTAAACGGTCAGAATTTATTGACGGAAAGTGTTGGATGGTGGAACGCCAATATGGCCTCTAGCCGTACAGTGGATAATAAATATACTAAATGGGGATTGGTTTCCGGTGTTGCCCGTGTAATGTATAATTTCAAAGATCGTTATATGGTAACCGGTACGTTACGTGCCGACGGTTCTTCTAAGTTCACACAAGACAAATGGGGCTGGTTCCCATCTATTGCCGCTGCCTGGTCAATGGGTAATGAACCGTTTATGCAAAAACAAAACGTTGTTCAAGATCTGAAAATCCGGGCCAGCTATGGTGTGATCGGTAGCCAGGCTATCGACCCGTATGAAACATTAGGCTTGATGAAACAGGAATTGTATGCTTTTGGCGGAACCTCCAAATACACCGGTTATTGGATCGGACAAACGAAAGCAACTCCGGAATTATCTTGGGAAACAACACATCAGTTCGATCTGGGTGTTGATTTCAGCGTACTCAATCGCCGGTTGAACGTTTCATTAGACTACTTCGACAAACGTACGAAAGACGGTTTGCTGAAACGCACCATACCCTCCTATGACGGCGGTGGTTCTTATTGGGTGAATGCCGCCGAAATCAGCAACCGTGGTGTCGACTTCTCTGTCAATGCTACTATTTTTGATACACCGGATTTCGGATGGAATACGACCATTAACGGAACCTATCTTAAGAACGAAGTAAAAGATCTGGCTGGATTGGACTTTATTTCCGGAGCAAATGTTGTTTCCGGTATGATTCCGACAGACGGTGTGTCTCGTATAGAAGTAGGACAACCGATCGGTTCTTTCTATGGATACGAATGGCAAGGGCTAGACAAAACAGGACATGATACGTTCGTAGATCGAAACAAAGATGGAATTATTGATAGTAAAGACCGTACCTTTATCGGAAAGGCAAACCCGGACTTCACCTTGGGTTGGAATAACAGTCTGCGTTGGAAGAACTGGGATTTGAACATGTTCTTTACAGGTTCGTTCGGTGCGGATCGATTGAATCTGCTTCGTTTTACCGGAACAGCCATGACTGGTGACTTTGCATTTGTTACATTACGCGAATACATGAATGATAACTTTGCCACAAAAGGACAGTCAGCCCGTTATCCGGCTGTCACAATATCTGGCAACGACTATCAGTCGGCTTCCACTTCTACTAAATTCCTGGAATCGGCCAGCTACTTCCGCTTAGACAATATCAGTTTGTCTTACAATCTGCCGAAGACTGTGGCTAAGTTCGCAGACCTGCGTTTTACATTCAGTTGCCAGAATGTATTTACCATTACAGGATATAAAGGTATGGATCCGGCCGGTATCTCTTTTGTAAATCCTGGTACAGGCAGTATCGATATAAACGATGGTATTGATTTAGGAGCCTATCCGTTAACTCGTTCGTATACTTTTGGTGTCCGCATGAATTTCTAACCATTAAATAAAGAAGAATTCTTATGAAAACTAAATATATAATATGTGCTTTAGGTTTGGTGATGCTATCAACCTCATCATGTAACGACTTTCTCAATGAAGATCCGAAGGGGCAATTAATCGCAGAAACCTTCTTCGCATCTCAGGATGAATTGAACATGGCAACCTATGCCTTATATCGCAAAGTTTGCGATATTCAAGTTAATACAAACCCGACGATTCCTTCCTGGCAAGGTGACGACTTGACAACAAATTCAGGTAGTAACAAACAGGCATATGCTGAAGTGGACGGATTCCACCCGACAGATGCCAATAAGGGCGTAGACGCCTCATGGTCTACCGGATATACAGCTATCAAAGCGGCCAACTATATTATCCTAAATGCAGAAAAGACACCGACTACGCAAGAAGAGCTCAATATTGCAATTGGTCAAGCCAAGTATTGGCGTGCCGCAAACTACTTTTGGCTGGTCCGCCGCTGGGGACAAGTTCCATTGGTATTGGATAATGAAATCAATTACGAACGTCCGTTGGCAAGCATTGAAGAAGTATACAATCAGATCGTTAAAGATTTGCAGGATTGTGTAGCGACTCTTCCAACCACTTATTCCACCGCACCGAGATATATTAGCGGAGCCAATATTTATATCACCAAGCAGGCTGCACAAGCCACCCTGGCTGCTGTTTATATGGCAATGGCTGGCTGGCCGTTGAAGCAGACACAATATTACGCTTCGGCTGCCGAACAAGCAAAAGCAGTGATCGATGGAGTAAACAAAGGAGATTATGAATATATCCTCGAACCTGATTATAAAAATGTATATGCAATTAGCCATAACTACACCAATGAAACGGTTGTCGGTATCAATTATTCCGGTTCATTCCAATGGGACGAAGACTCACAGATGACCAACAGTAATATGTTTGAATCCCTCGGTGGTTGGGGTGATGGCTGGGGCGAAATCAAGTTCTGGAAAGAATTTCCTGCCGGTCCGCGTAAGGATGCGACTTACAACCCGAAAATCCTAAAAGGCAACAAAGTCGGTGCTGAATTAATCGATTGGTGGGATAAAGACATACCCGAACAGCATCCGATGTTTTCCATCTTTTCAATTGGCCAAGACGGAGGTGATTATGATTATACAAAGCCTGCCAATGTTTCAGTATCAACAAACGGACATCGCCATCGTTTGATCCGCTATTCGGAAGTTCTTTTATGGTATGCAGAAGCACAAGCGCGTGCTGACGGTACCCCGAATGCAATGGCTTACGAATGCATTAATAAGGTTCGCGAACGTGCCGGACTGGAACCTTTGCAAAGTGGTTTAAGTGGTGATGCTTTTGCAAATGCAGCTTTTCAGGAACATGGTTGGGAAGTTTGTGGTTACTGGGTAGCCTTGGTTACACGCCGTGATGACCAGATGCGTATGGAACTGTTGGAAAAAACATTCAACGAACGCAAAATCAATGCACCCATCGAAGTAGCCCCGGGTGTTATGCTAAAAGAAGGTGTCAATGTACCTGAATCAGTAACTTGGCAAGGTGAGAAATCTATTTATCTGCCATATCCGTCATCAGATACTCAGTTGAACTCGAATTTGAAAAGATAAAACAGATATTAGTCTAAAGGCTTAAGCCTACATGTAACTGTCCCGAGAGTGATCTCGGGGCAGTTTTTATCCTCTCTCATGTTTTTAATTTCCTTTGTATGCGTATATTTAATTATTACTACCATGAAATCTAAATTCTTACCACTTCTATTATTATGTGCAGGTTCCCTTTGGGGACAACAGGTTAACATGAAGTCCGTAACAGAAAAGATCCCTACTTACCAGATCGGCAATCCGGAGATCGATCCGATATTCTTTACCGGACGTGTCTACCAGGGAGCCGAAGGATATATTTATCCTTATCCTTTATATGATGTATTGACAGAAAAGAAAACTGAGCAGGATTATAATGTACTCCGGTTGGATAATCAATACGTCGACATCGCTATTCTTCCGGAAATCGGAGGCCGTATCTTTGCCGCTTCCGACAAAACAAACGATTACCATTTCTTTTACACCCAAACCGGAGTAAAACCCGCCCTGATCGGAATGTTGGGGGCATGGTTGTCGGGAGGTGTGGAATGGAATATACCCGATCATCACCGTGCAAGCAGCTATATGCCGGTTAACTGGACTATGAAAGAAAACGAAGACGGGAGTAAAACGGTATGGGTAGGAGAAACCGAACTACGCCACCGACTGAAATGGTCGGTAGGTGTTTCAGTATATCCCAACCGTTCATGGGTGGAAGCTAAAATAAAAGTGATCAATCCGACCCCAATGATCCAGTCGATGCTCTATTGGGCCAATGTATCTGTTCATTGTAACGATCAATATCAGGTGATATTCCCGCCTGATGTACAATTCGGTGCAGATCATCATAAAGTATACTTCACTAACTGGCCGCAAGGAGAAACGACCGTCGGTGATGGGAAAATAGAAGATTTGTCGTGGTGGAAAAATTTCACAGGCAGCTCCCGCTCTATTTTCGCATGGGGAAGTGAAATGTCATTTCTGGCTGGTTACGATTATGGGAAAGATGCCGGAACAGTGCACGTAGCCAACCGCCATGTCGTTCCCGGAAAGAAATTCTTTTTATGGGGTAATAATGAAAATGGTGAGATGTGGAACAAAATATTATCGGACAATGACGGGCACTATCTGGAATTAATGGTAGGTGGTTATTCCGACAACCAACCGGATTATAGCTGGATAAACCCTGGCGAAATCAGGGAATTCAGCCAGATATGGTATCCGGTAAAAGGTATCAAAGGCGTTAAAAATGCGACAGACGACGCTGCTGTGAATTTTGAACCGATCGAAGGAAACAACTACCGTGTAGGTTATTGTGCAACCACACTGTATGAGAATGCTCGTGTCGTGGTAAAATACAAAGATCAGATACTAATGGATAAACGAATCAATATCGACCCCGATAAATATTTCCTCGGTCAGGTATCCGTTCCCGATCCGTCAGACGCCTCAGCATTGTATACCGCACTCTACGATGCAAATGGAAACCTGCTGGTCGATTATCGTCCGATCGTACTGGAAGAAAAGCCGCTTCCTAAAGTTATCGACGGCACCAAACCAGTTAAAGAATACAAAACAAACGAAGAACTCTATCTGGCCGGGTTACGTGTCGATCAATTCAATAATGCACGCCTGGATTACATGGACTTTTATAATGAAGCCCTGTTGCGTGACTCCATGGATGCACGTGTTAACATCGAAGTCGGCAAACATTATATCCGCCAAGGGAAATGGGATAAAGCAGCATTACATCTAAACCGTGCCCAGACCCGTTTGTCACATGACTACACAACCGTCAAAAATACGGAAGCCTTATATTATCTGGGATACCTATATCAAATGACCGGAAATACGGGCAAAGCGAAAGACGCCTATTGGGCAGCGACCTGGACGCCCGATTTCAAACATCGTTCTTTCTATGAACTGGCCGTATTAGCTGTAAAAGACAAAAACTATAAACAAGCCATGGACATGATCACCCAGTCCCTTTATGTGGGAGAACGCGATCTTCAGGCTCTAACGTTAAAGGCTTATATCCTCCGGATGCAGGGGAAGAAAGAAGAAGCACAGGAAACAATCCGTTACATCCAACAAATCGATCCGCTGGATTACTGGAGCGCAGCGGAAGCCAGTCTATTGGCCTCCCAAAGCACCTCTTTCCTGAATACCGGAACCAATCATAACAGTAAAGGGATCATTGCCGTACAAGAGTTATTGGAAGTCGTTTCCAACTATATGAAAATAGGAGCTACCGAAGATGCTTTGGCATTGCTAAACGGAGCGATAGCTCTGGGAGATCCATATGCATCTTATCCGCTGCTCTATTATTACAAGTCATATAATTTACTGGAACAGAACAATCAGACTGAAGCTATTGCCTGTCTGGATAAGGCCGGATCATTATCTCCGTTGAACAATTATCCTTTCCGTATAGAAGAGATCAACCTGTTTGAGACTTTATTAAAAGAAAGTCCGGACAATTCATTCCTTCATTATCACCTGGGAAATTTACTTTACTATCTCGGACAGAAAGAAGCAGGCCTCGACCACTGGATACGTTCCACAGAACTTAATCCGTCTTTCGCCATTGCCTGTCGTAATGTCGGCTTCGGCTATGGTTGCCTGAATGAACTGGATAAGTCCATGAAGTATTATGATATGGCTATCAAAGCCAATCCGAACGATCCTCTCCTACTGACAGAATCGGATAAGATCTATGAACAAGCAAACGTATCGGCAGATATGCGATTAAAACGACTGGAATCTCATCTGAAAACAGTCATGAAGCACGATGATGCCGTTATGCGCTTACTCACATTGTACAATGCTGCCGGCCTGTATGACAAAGCGATAAAAATACTTGACAGTAGACATTTCCATCTATGGGAAGGCGGTGGACAGGTTCACGATATCTATGTGGACTCGCATATGCTGAAAGGAATGAAGCTATTGAAAGGAAAACGTTACAAAGAGGCTATCAACGAATTCGACCAGGCAAACCAGTATCCTGTCAACCTCGAGGTAGCTCCTTCACCAAGAGGTGGATATGAAGCAAAAGTTTATTATCTGTCTGGTGTCGCTTATGAAGCAATGAACCAGGCAGGCAAGGCCAAAGAATGCTTTGAGAAATCAGCAAATACCGATTTCAGAAACCGGTTGACTGACCTGAACTATTACAAAGTCAAATCACTCAGAAAACTGAACAGGAACGAAGAAGCCGATGCTACTCTGGCAGATATGAAAAAAAGCCTGGAACGTATGCAAACCAACCTGATGGATTCATACGCCAAATTCGGAGAAGCAAACCAGAATATACAACAAAGCAACATCCTGTATTATTCGGGGCTGATACATTTCTTACAAAACAATCCCTCTAAGGCAAACGAGGAGTTCAAACAGGCAATCCAGCTATATCCCGGTAATATCTGGGCTAAACAAATGCCTGAATGACAACCACTCTTTGATAAATAAAGAGTAAACCAAATAAAAGAACGATTCTCTGAAACAATAGAGGATCGTTCTTTTTTATCTATATAGGATTATAAAGACAAAAAGGAATTTATAACACTATTTTTATTATATTTACGTCGCATTACAAGCCTTAGAAATGGAGAATACAACAGACTTAAAAGCTTTCAATCAATTATTTACTGATTATCAAGGCAGATTTATCCGCTTTGCGAATACGTATGTAAGGGATATTGCCGTTGCCGAGGACTTTACTATTGAAGCTTTGATGTATTATTGGGAAAACCGCCATTCGCTGGAAGAAAATTCGAATGCTCCGGCTTATATTCTTACCATTATTAAAAATAAATGCCTCAACTACCTTCAGCACCTCCAGGTAAGGGAAGATGTAAACGAACAACTATTGAACCATGCAGAGTGGGAATTAAATACCCGTATATCCACTCTCGAAGCCTGCGATCCCGGCGAACTATTCACCGCTGAAGCACAGGAAATAGTAAATAAAACCCTGGCCGGTTTACCCGAACAGACCAGAGTTGTATTTGTTATGAGCCGTTATGAAAACAAATCTCATAATGAAATTGCAGAAGCTCTGGGTATAACTACTAAAGGTGTAGAATATCACATTTCTAAAGCATTAAAGAAACTGCATACCAATCTGAAGGATTATTATCCGGTCTTCCTCTTCTTATTCCTTAATTAGCAACATAATTCTTTTTCCAGTATCAACCGATGCCGGCATTGCACACCGTTCTCCCAAATGGGTTCCGGATAATTCCGTACGAAATAATCACGGTCCAACTCTTTCAGGTCAAAACCTTCCTGTTGATAAAGCATTAAAGGCCCCGGAGCGGAAGTACCGGTACATACTTTCAAACGGGAAAGGCTGTTTACCGATGCCCATTCATCCGATATATAACGAAGCAGGCGGCGTGCGATCCCTCTGCGCTGAAAAGATTCATCAACAGCCAGATTCATCAATTCGGCCATATCCTCGGTCTGCTTTTGAACAACAGCTACTCCGACAGGCCGTTGTTCAAAAACAGCGACGAAGCAATCCGATGTTTTCAGGTAATTATCGACAAATTCACGACTGGGATCTGCCAATAGAAGCAGATCGTAAGGGTAATCTGTTGTTTGTTGGATTTGTATTTCCATATCAAGCAATTACCTCTACAATATTTCCGTCAGGATCGGATACAGCCCCTTCATAGAAGCCATCCCCTGTAGTACGAGGTTCCCCGAGGATGGTATATCCTTCTTTACGGAATAATTCGATCATTTTATTGACATTCTCCTTCGAACCGACCGAAAAAGCGAAATGTGCAAGACCGATAAAAAGTCCCTCTTTCTCTTCTGTGACATCCGTCCGTTGCATAATTTCCAAGGAAGCCCCTCCTTCGAAGGTTATAAAATAAGAGGCAAAACCTTTTTTCGGATTCACATACTTTTCATTGCTTTTCCCGTTAAAATAGTTCACATAAAATTCACGGGCACGCTCAAGTTCATTGGTCCAGATAGCAATATGAGTCAACTGCATAATATAAATGTGATTTGATGAATGACAAAGATAAACAAAAAAGCCCGGACAGACATAACATCCATCCGGGCCTTTATATAGATCAGAATAATATCTTACTTACAGATACGGCAATTGGCACAACGGGCTAATTCACCGCGGAAACGCTTTTCAACTAACTTATGCAAACGGTCTTTCAACGCATCCAAACGAACATAATCG
Source organism: Parabacteroides leei (assembly GCF_023369805.1). Lineage (NCBI taxonomy): Bacteria > Pseudomonadati > Bacteroidota > Bacteroidia > Bacteroidales > Tannerellaceae > Parabacteroides > Parabacteroides leei. Next base: position 158,560 of record NZ_JAMBQG010000002.1, on the reverse strand, counting down.
ATTACATCTGACGTAAATGCGACACTCAGCATCATCCGGGCCTCATTAAGAGGGATACCGCGACTTCGCATATAGAACAAGGCATTTTCATCCAGTTGTCCGGTAGTCATACCATGCGAGCACTTTACATCATCCGCATAGATTTCCAGTTGCGGCTTACTGTACATACGGGCTTCGCGGGTAGCACAAAGATTCCGGTTCGTTTGATAGGCCGCCGTTTTCTGGGCATCTTCCTTCACCAGGATACGACCGCTGAAAATACCGACAGCCTGATCGTTCAGAACATTCTTGAACAATTCGGTACTGGTACAATTCGGCACTGCATGTGTAATATGGCTATATGTATCGACCTGTTGTTCACGGTCTGCAACCGACATACCACACAAAGTCGTTTCGGCATACTCACCATTCAACTCAATATAATAGTTATTACGGGTAAGTCCGTTATTCAACGTTATACCGTTCACCAGGACATTGCTGGAAGCCTCCTGTTTCACATGTACAGAAGTAAAACGGGTAGTAGATATGCTGCTTTCCTCCAGATCGTAATAATCGAAATAGGCACCTTCACCGGCAAAAATCTCTACCACCTGTGTAGCCAAGAACTTCACGTCATCTATACTATGATCGCATATCAGCAATTTTGCTTCCGAACGGGGTTCCATGATCACCAGGATACGACGGTTTGCCATCGCATCCACATCACTTCGGAATATGTTGATCAACTGGATAGGACGCTCAACGGCTACGCCTTCCGGCACATAAAGCACAAAGCCATCCTGCGCCAGCATAGTATTTAAAGCAATAATGCCGTCGTGACTGCTTTTTGCAGCTTTGCCGTAATAACGGGCAGCCACATCCGGGTATTTCTCGGCAAACGTTTTCAGTCCGCCGGCATATACACCTTCCGGCAGATGTGCTTTGGGCATCATCTTATCGTAAAACGTATCGTTGATCACAAAATAAAGTGAAGTACTGAGATTCGGGACATCACAACGGAACACGTCATACGGGTTCACCGGTATAGCCAGGCGATTGATATTCACTCCATAATCGGGAGCAAATGCCTGCGCGACATCTGTATATTTATAATCTTCACTTTTTACCGAAGGAAAACCCTGACGATCGAAATCAGCCAGAGCCTCTGCACGCGGCGCATTCATCACCGTTGCACTATGCCGGCACACCAGGTCTTCATAGCGGGTAAAAAGATCGATATATTGTTGTTCAGCTCTCATCTCACTCATCTCCCATTTCTTTCTTGATCCAGTCGTATCCTTTTTCTTCCAGTTCAAGAGCAAGTTCCGGACCTGCAGTCTTTACGATACGGCCTTTGTACAACACATGTACCACATCCGGCTTGATATAATCCAATAGGCGCTGATAGTGAGTAATCACGATTGCCGCATTCTCCGGTGTACGCAACTGGTTTACGCCATTTGCCACGATACGGAGGGCATCGATATCCAACCCACTGTCGGTTTCATCGAGGATAGCCAACTTAGGTTCAAGCATAGCCATTTGGAATATTTCGTTGCGTTTCTTTTCACCGCCTGAGAAACCTTCGTTCACGCTACGGCTAGCCAGCTTGTTGTCCAGCTCGACGATTGCACGCTTTTCACGCATCAGTTTCAGGAAATCTGTAGCCGAAACCGGTTCAAGACCTTTATATTTACGGTGTTCGTTCAGAGCGGCACGCATAAAGTTTACCATACTTACACCCGGTATTTCAACCGGATACTGGAAACTCAGAAAGATACCTTCACGGCTACGGTCTTCCGGTTCCAGATCCAACAGATTTTTTCCGTTGAAAATAACTTCACCTTGAGTCACCTCAAAAGCAGGATTACCGACCAACACACTGCTAAGGGTACTTTTACCCGAACCGTTCGGTCCCATGATAGCATGTACCTCACCGGCTTTCACAGAAAGGTCGATCCCTTTCAATATCTCTTTGCCATTTACATTGGCATGTAAGTTCTTTATTTCTAACATAACTTTATTAATTGACAATTTGATTTATCCGACACTCCCTTCCAGAGAAATAGTCAGTAGTTTTTGAGCCTCGACAGCAAACTCCATCGGGAGCTTATTCATTACCTCACGGGCATATCCGTTTACAATCAGGCCGACAGCCTCTTCTACTGAAATACCGCGTTGCTGGCAGTAGAACAATTGTTCTTCACTGATCTTACTTGTCGTAGCTTCATGTTCCACCACAGCCGTTTCATTCTGAATATCGGCATAAGGGAATGTATGGGCACCACACGTAGAACTCAATAATAAGCTGTCACACTGGCTATGGTTACGGGCTCCTTCTGCACGTGGAGATACTTTCACCAATCCCCGGTAGCTATTCTGACTATGACCGGCCGAAATACCTTTCGATACGATCGTACTACGGGTATTCTTTCCCAAATGGATCATCTTCGTTCCGGTATCGGCCTGTTGGTAGTTGTTTGTTACGGCCACCGAATAGAACTCTCCGACCGAATTATCTCCGGCCAGGATACAGCTCGGATATTTCCAGGTGATGGCTGAACCGGTTTCCACCTGTGTCCACGAAATCTTACTGCCCTCACCCTTACACAATCCGCGCTTGGTTACGAAGTTATAAATACCTCCTTTGCCTTCTTTATCACCCGGATACCAGTTCTGCACTGTCGAATATTTCACTTCGGCACGTTCTTTGGCTATAATCTCTACGATAGCCGCATGCAACTGGTTCTCGTCGCGCATCGGGGCGGTACATCCTTCCAGGTAACTTACATACGCTTCATCATCGGCAACGATCAGCGTACGTTCGAACTGTCCTGTATTTGCCGCATTAATACGGAAATAAGTAGAAAGTTCCATCGGACAACGTACCCCTTTCGGTATGTACACGAACGATCCGTCCGAGAATACAGCCGAGTTCAACGCCGCAAAAAAGTTATCACGATAACTTACCACACTGCCCAGATACTGTTGTACCAGATCCGGATGATGTTGTACCGCTTCGCTGAACGAACAGAAAATAATACCTTTCTCTGCCAGGGTCTCCTTAAAAGTCGTCTTTACAGACACACTATCCATCACGGCATCCACTGCCATACCTGCCAGCTGTGCACGTTCATGCAAAGGAATACCCAACTTGTCGAATGTTTTCAGTAATTCCGGATCTACTTCATCCAGACTTTTCGGACCCTCTTTTTTCTTTGGAGCTGCGTAATAGATTATATCCTGATAATCGATCGGCGGAATGTTCAAATGAGGCCATGTCGGCATCTCCAGTGTCTGCCAGTGGCGGAAAGCCTTCAGACGGAACTGAAGCATCCAGTCCGGCTCATTCTTTTTGGCAGAAATAATACGGACAGTGTCTTCATCCAATCCTTTATGAATCACTTCCGTATCAATATCGGTAACGAAGCCGTACTTGTAATCACTGCTCGTTACCTCATTAATTATGTCGTTTGACTCCTGCATATCTATATATTAATATTTAAAACAAACCATTTACTCCTTCCATGAGAACAAATTTCCGGGGTAAATGGTTGGAACTATATCTTTGACTGAATTATAAAAACGGGATTCGACCTTCGATTCCCGCGGGATCAGTACCGAACCACGATCAATGCCTTCCAGTATATTCAGCAACAGGCTGACAAATACGATCATCAAGCCTAATCCGAGAAATCCACCAGCCAGATGGTTCAATATACTGAGAGGTGTAACCCCTATCACCCTATGTACAACTTCCCCTGCCAATAAAACAACTCCCATTATCAGGATAAAACCGGCCACATAACTAAGGATCGTTATTCCTTCGGGCGGAAACCACCCCAGGGCAATGATATATCCCTTCAGCCAGGCAGCCGCTTTTGCACAGAAAAAGATAGCAACAAGGAGGGCTATAAGCGAAACAACCTGTTTGATCATTCCATCAAACAGGCCTTTCACAAATCCAATTCCTGCCAGACATAGCAATGTGATGTCCAACCAGTTCATGGTTATAGAGTTTTCTTAACTTCGGTTTCTTCGTAAGACTCGATCACGTCACCTACCTGAATATCATTAAAGTTAGTGATATTCAGACCGCAATCCAGACCGGCCACAACTTCCTTCGCGTCATCCTTGAAGCGTTTCAGTGAACCGAGTTCGCCGGCATATATTACGATACCGTCACGGATCAGGCGGATCTTATTCGTACGTTTGATCTTACCTTCCTTAACCACACAACCGGCAACCGTACCGACTTTCGTGATCTTGAATACCTGGGTAACATCCACATAAGCGGTAATCTCTTCCCGGATTTCCGGAGAAAGCATACCTTCCATCGCACTCTTCACTTCTTCGATCGCATCGTAGATGATCGAGTACAAACGGATTTCAACACCGTCTTTTTCCGCATTACGGCGAGCCTGTACAGACGGACGAACCTGGAATCCGATAATGATGGCATTCGATGCGGCAGCCAGTACAACATCCGATTCGGAGATCTGACCGACAGCCTTGTGAATCACATTCACCTGGATTTCTTCGGTAGACAAACGGATCAGGGAGTCAGACAAGGCTTCGACAGAACCGTCCACGTCACCCTTCACGATCACGTTCAGTTCCTGGAAGTTACCAACCGCAATACGACGACCGATATCATCCAGCGTAAGCATCTTCTGGGTACGGATACCCAACTCACGCTGCAGCTGCTCACGACGGGTAGCGATCTCACGTGCTTCCTGCTCAGTTTCCAATACATTAAATGTATCACCAGCCTGTGGAGCACCGTTCAGACCCAGAATCAATACTGGTTCAGACGGTCCTGCTGTTTCTACGCGTTGGTTACGTTCATTGAACATAGCCTTGATACGTCCATGATGTGTTCCGGCCAGTACGATATCACCCATTTTTAGTGTACCGTTTTCTACCAATACCGTCGATACATAACCACGTCCTTTATCCAGCGACGATTCGATAATTGAACCGACAGCACGTTTCTTCGGATTAGCTTTCAGATCCAGCAGGTCTGCTTCCAGCAATACTTTTTCAAGCAGCTCTTCCACGCCCATGCCTTTCTTGGCTGAGATTTCCTGGCTCTGATACTTACCACCCCAGTCTTCAACCAGATAGTTCATATTTGCCAGTTCCTCTTTGATCTTCTCCGGATTAGCGTGAGGCTTATCCACTTTATTGATAGCAAACACGATAGGAACACCGGCAGCAGAAGCATGGTTGATCGCTTCGATGGTCTGCGGCATCACGGCATCGTCGGCTGCTACAATGATGATAGCAATATCGGTTACCTTCGCACCACGGGCACGCATGGCGGTAAACGCTTCGTGACCCGGAGTATCCAGGAAGGTAATACGGCGCCCGCTCGACAGTTTCACATTGTAAGCACCGATGTGCTGTGTGATACCTCCTGCCTCACCGGCAATAACGTTCGCTTTACGGATATTATCCAGCAAAGAAGTTTTACCGTGGTCGACATGTCCCATCACTGTTACGATGGGCGGACGTGCTACCCAGTCTTCTTCGTTATCGTCTTCTTCGTCGGCATTGATGGCTTCCACCACTTCTGCACTGACATATTCAGTCTTGAAACCAAATTCATCGGCAACAATATTGATCGTTTCCGCATCCAGACGCTGGTTGATAGAAACCATGATACCGATACTCATACAAGTGGCGATAACCTTTGTTACAGGAACGTCCATCATGTTGGCGAGGTCGTTTGCCGTAACAAACTCGGTCAGCTTCAATACTCTGCTTTCCTGTTCCTCCAGTTCCTGCAATTCATGCTCACGTTTAACGGCGGCATCACGTTTATCACGACGGTACTTGGCACCCTTGTTATTTTTGTTACCCTTGTTCGTCAGGCGAGCCAGGGTTTCTTTGATCTGCTTCTGTACATCCTCCTCACTTACTTCAGCCTTAACAGGCTTTTTCAGTCGTGGCTTGCGGTCCGACTGGTTGGCCGGACGGCTATAGTTTGTACCCGGTGTGTTGTTTACATCGACACGATCCTTCTTGATACGATTACGTTTCTTTTTAGCATCTGCACCACCTTCACCCGGTTTAACCGGTGCGCCGGGCTTAACAGGAGCTCCGGGCTTAACAGGTGCACCCGGTTTGGCATTCGGATCTTTCGGCCCTTTATGGAATCCCGGCTGTCCGGGTCTGTTGTTACCGAACTTATCGCGTTTGTCGTCGCGTTCCTTCCGTCTCTCTTCCTTTGTTTTCTTCTTAGGACGAGTAGACTGGTTCAAGGCATTCAGGTCAATCTTACCGGTAACCTTGATATTCGACTCGAACTTCGGAGTATTCAACCGGAACAGGCTATTCTCTTCCGACTCAGCCGAAGAATGACTTTCTGCGGTCGTATTACTCACTTCTTCAGAAGAGTTTGTCGTCGTTTCCGGCTTTTTAATAACCTCCGGTTTTTTCTCTTCGATTCTTTCTTTTTCCACAACTATCTCTTTTACTTCTTTTTTCTCCACAGGTTTCTCCACCGGCTTTTCCACGCGAACCGGTTCCTGTTTTTCCTGTTTGGCAGGGGCTTCCACAGGTTTTACTTCAGGTGCAGGAGAAGGTGCAGGAGCTGCTTCGACTACAGGTTGCGGTTTCACCACAGGCTGTTGCACGGCAGCAGGTTGCGGGGTAGCAACCGGTTCTTCTTTTTTCACTTCAGGAGCTTCCTGATGTTTTCTATGCTGTCCATCCAGGTCGATATGGCCCTTCGTTACGATTTTAGGCTTGAACTCTTCCGGGATCACTGTTTTTATTTCTGAAGTCTTCTCTTCTTTCACAGAAGCCGATTCTTTTTCTTTATCTCTATCTCTGTTAGGACGTTCTACCACACGCGGACGCTCAAAGCCACCGTTAGGCAGATCCTTTCCAAACTCTTTTACGAGCAAAGCATACTGTTCATCACTGATCCTCGTGTTGGGATTTGCATTATCTTCAACAGGATGACCTTTCTTGTGTAGAAATTCAACAACCGTGTTGATCCCTACGTTTAATTTCCTTTGTACTTGTATTAATTTTATGGGCATATCTAACTTTGTCGTAATACTTTTTATTCCTGATTTTGACTTTCGTCTTCAAATTCGGCAGATAAGATAGCAAGTACCTCATCGACTGTCGTCTCTTCAAGGTCGGCACGTTCAATAAGTTCTTCACGGGGCATCGCTAAAACGCTCTTAGCCGTGTAACAACCTATATTCTTGAATGCTTCAATTACCCAGCCGTCTATTTCATCTGTAAATTCATCCAGATAAATATCTTCCTCATCAGCGCCTTCCACATCACGGAATACATCGATCGTGTATTCAGTCAACATACAGGCCAGTTTAATATTCAAACCGCCTTTACCAATAGCCAATGAAACTTCTTCAGGACGAAGGTAAACCTCTGCCTTGTGCTCTTCTTCGTTCACTCGTATAGAGGAAATTTTTGCCGGGCTTAATGCACGCTGGATAAACAGCGACACATTGGATGTATAATTAATTACATCGATGTTCTCGTTTCTCAATTCACGAACAATTCCATGGATACGAGAACCTTTCATTCCAACGCAGGCACCTACCGGGTCGATACGGTCGTCATACGACTCGACAGCCACTTTGGCTCTTTCCCCCGGGATACGCGCGATAGCCTTGATCATGATCAGGCCGTCGTTAATTTCAGGAACCTCGAGTTCGAATAAGCGCTGCAGGAACATTTTATCCGTACGCGACAAAATAATCTTAGGATTATTATTATAATTATCCACTTTTTGTACAACCGCACGAACGGTCTCACCTTTACGGTAGAAATCGGAAGGAATCTGTTCTGATTTCGGGAGCAGCAACTCATTACCCTCGTCATCCAGCAACAGGATCTCTTTCTTCCACACCTGATATACATCAGCAGCAACGATTGTACCTATTTTATCTTTATATTTAGCATATAAACTATCCTTCTGCAATTCAAGAATCTTCGAAGCCAGTGTCTGACGCAGGTTCAGGATGGCACGACGTCCGAAACCGGCGAAAAAGACCTCATCAGTTACTTCTTCACCCACTTCACAGTCGGCATCGATCTTACGGGCCTCAGTCAATGTCAGTTGCAGATTCGGATCTTCAAGTTCATCATCAGCCACAACAATACGGTTTCTCCAGATCTCGAAGTCACCTTTCTCAGGGTTGATAATCACGTCATAATTTTCATCCGTACCAAACATCTTAGCGATTACGTTACGGAAGGAATCTTCCAATACGCTGATCATCGTATCCTTATCTATATTTTTCAACTCCTTGAACTCCGCAAGGGTGTCAATCATACTGATTGTTTCCTCTTTCTTGGCCATAATCTTTCTTTACTTGAATCTTATTAGGTATTTTGTATATTTTATTTCATCGAATGTATAGGATTGATTTTCCTGAACTGTCATTTTCCGCTTGGAACCTTCGGGTTTTACCTGTTTTTCAACAGTAACTACCACCCCGTTTTCGTCTGCCGAATTCAAAACTCCGCACAGCTTCACGCCATTCTTCAGTAACATTTCCACTTCGTTTCCTACATTCTTCACATACTGACGAAGTACTTTAAAAGGAGAAGTAACACCAGCCGAACCTACTTCCAGCTCGAAATCTTCCACCTCACGGTCCAGATGTTCTTCCACATACCGGCTCAATGCTGCACAATCATCGATGCAAACACCCTCATCATTATCTATCTCGATAATAATAAGGTTTCCCGGCTTAACCACCACGTCAACTAAATAATTGTCGGAAGAAGCCAATTTTTCTTCAACCAACTGAGTTATTACTCCCTTTTCAATCATAAACATACTGTTAAGAACAAAAGAAGGGGACTACCCGCCCCCTCCTCATCTTCGCTTAATCGCCCGCAAATATACAAATAATCAGCGAGTTTTCAAATAAAATCTATCTTTTTCTCCTTTTTTTTCCGTTTCTTTGCATGCTGAATACAAGGGGGTGCTTGCAACGTTCAAAAAACAGAACGTACCGCAGGCTGAGATGATACCCATATTACCTGATACGGATAATGCCGTCGAAGGGAATTGTAAACTATGGTATACTTCTTCACACGACACACCTCACCTATTCACTTATCAGGTTTTAAACTTTAAGGACAAAAGGATGAAAAGTGTATTGATTATTTTTGCCGGATCTCTGGCTTCATTCGCAGTTGCGGGCAATGAGTCCGACCCTGTCGATTCTCTCAAAATTTCCCGGGATGTATCTCTAAACGAAGTGGTGGTCACCGCCACCAAAGTATCCCAAAGCACACCTGTCGCTTACAGCGAATTATCAAAAAAAGAACTCAGCCGGAAGAATGACGGACAGGGTATTCCCTACCTCATTTCCCAGTCACCATCCGTGATCATGACCTCGGATGCCGGAACCGGTATCGGTTATTCCGGCTTCCGTATCCGCGGTACGGATGCCAACCGTATAAACATCACCGTCAATGGTGTCCCGGTCAACGACTCCGAATCACATACCGTATTCTGGGCAAACATGGCCGATTTTGCTTCCTCCGTCGATAACATACAGATACAACGTGGAGCAGGAACCTCCACCAACGGAGCAGCCTCTTTCGGAGCGACCGTTGCCATGCAAACGCAGAAACCCGACCTGAAGCCTTATGCAGAATATGCGATCTCCGCAGGTTCGTTCGGAACTGTAAAAAACTCCGTCAAAGCTGGTACCGGATTATTATACGATCATTTTGTTTTCGATGCCCGCTACTCCAACATTCAAAGTGACGGATATATCGACCGCGCAACAGCCAATATGCATTCTTATTTTGGTTCCGCCGCTTATTATGGCGACAATACGCTAGTTCGTTTCCAGACTTTCGGGAATGTAGAAAAGACCTACCAGGCCTGGACCGGTGTTCCCTCCTATCTATTGAACAGCAACCGCACCTATAACCCATGCGGCGAATACCAAGAAAACGGGGTCACTAAATTCTACGACAACCAGACCGACAACTACTGGCAGCAAAATTATCACCTGATGGCCAGCCAACGCCTGGGCGATCTGTGGAATATGAACCTGACCCTCCATTACACACACGGAGAAGGATATTACGAAGACTATAAAGCCGACGCAAAGTTCAAGTCATATAAACTACCCGCATACTACATCAACGGGAAAGGGGATACGATAACACGTTCGGACCTGGTCCGCCGCAAATGGCTGGACAACGACTTCTACGGAGCAGTTTACAGTGCCAACTACCGTACCGAACGTCTTCAGATGAGTTTCGGTTCTGCCGTTAATAAATATAGCGGTGACCACTTCGGCCGTGTCATGTGGGTAAAAAACAGCGAAGCACTGCCGGTACCCGATTACGAATACTATCGCAACACCGGTAATAAACTGGACTATAATGCTTATATAAAAGCAAACTACCGGCTACTCCCCTGGTTAAACGGATACCTCGACCTGCAATACCGCGGTATCCACTACACGATTGAAGGTAGCGATGATAAAGCAGGCGACAATGTCGACGTGAATAAACACTGGAACTTCTTTAATCCGAAAGCCGGCATCAACATCCAGCAGGGAGGACATAACGCATTTGTCTCCTTCTCCGTAGCCAACCGCGAACCCAACCGCGACAATTTCACGGAAGCAGCCGCCGACGAACGTCCCGTTCATGAAACTTTATATGATTACGAAGCAGGTTATAGCTTCGGCAACGAGCATTTCCGCGTTGGAGCCAACCTGTATTATATGGATTACAATAATCAGCTGATCCTGACCGGTAAGATCAGTGAGATCGGCGAGGCATTGACCAGTAACATCAAAGACAGTTACCGCATGGGTATCGAACTGACCGGCGGTGTAAGTATCACGCACTGGCTCGACTGGAACGGAAATGTAACACTGAGTCGCAATAAGATAAAAAACTTCACCCAGTATGTGGACAATTGGGATACAGAAGGACAAAACAGTGAATACCTGGGAACAACCGATATCGCTTTTTCCCCGGGTATCATAGCCAACAGCATGTTCGATTTCAACCTGAAAGGATTTTCTGCCAGCTTCAACTCGCAGTTTGTCGGCCGTCAATATATCGATAACACCTCCACAAAAAACCGATCGATAGATCCTTATTTCGTTAACAGCCTGCGGGTAGGTTATGTTTTCAAACCGAAATTCATCAAAGAGATCGGCGTAGATGTAACCATCAACAATCTCTTCAACGAAAAATATGAAACAAATGCCTGGGTTTATTCCTATATAGAAAATGGGACCCTGAAAAAAGATGACGGTTATTTCACACAGGCAGGAACCAGCGCAATGGCACGTATTACTTTCAAATTTTAAGAAAGATGGAACAAGTACTGGAATATTTCGGAGTAGTAACGGGGTTGCTTTACCTGTTGCTTGAAATCAGGCAGCATAAAGCCATGTGGGTGGTAGGCTTCCTCACCTCCCTGGTATATGTCTTTGTCTTTTTCTTCTCGAAAATATATGCCGACATGGGCCTGAACATATATTATGTTGCGATCAGCATCTATGGTTTCTGGAAATGGACGCAGACAGATAAAACGGCGGATAAGGAAAAACCGGCCTCCGAAACGATCCTGTACCGTCCTATCACCTGGCCGTTATTCGGAGGGATAGCCCTGGCTATCCTCTCCATCTACGGACTGCTCTATTACGTGCTGCACAACTTCACCGACTCTCCCATCCCGATGGGCGACGCTTTCACCACTTCGGTCGGCATCGTCGCCACCTGGATGCTGGCCCGTCGCATCATCGAGCACTGGATATTCTGGGTTATCGTAAACTTCGTATCCGTCTATCTTTATTACTTACGAGGACTTTACCCTACTATGTTTTTGTATATTTGCTACGCAATACTGGCCGTTGCCGGATATTATACATGGAAAAAGAAAGGAATAAACAGAGAACAAATATGAAATATTGAAAATAACCTCTACATTTGTAAAATCATACAAATTCACTAATAACAAAACCTTATGAACACAATTCTTAAATCCGATCTCGAATACAAACAATGGCTCATCGACCTTAAGTTTCGTATTCGAAACAGTCAAATCAAAGCTGCCCTGAAAGTCAATACCGAATTAATCAACCTATATTGGGATTTGGGAAAAGAGATAGTTGCCAAACAGGAACAATCACAATGGGGCGATGGGTTGATCAAACAATTAAGTACTGATCTGCAACAGGAATTTCCTGATATGAAAGGATTCTCTATCAGTAATATCAAATACATAAAACAATGGTATCTGTTTTATTATAAACACATTACAATTGGCCAACAAGTTGTTGGCCAATTAGAGATCGCAGAAGATATTCAAGAATTAGTATCCCAAATACCCTGGGGACATAACCTGCGTATTATTGCTCAATGCCAATCCATAGAAGAAGCCTCGTTCTATATCCATAAAACCATCGAACACGGCTGGAGTCGCAGCATGCTGGATCTACACATCAAACAACAGGAATTTCAGCGAACAAGGCACTCCATTTCTAATTTCTCCCGTTTACTGCCAACAGTTCAAAGCGACCTGGCCCAACAACTATTAAAAGATCCTTACAATTTCGATTTTCTAACGCTGACCGACAACTATAAGGAACGAGAACTCGAAAACGCCTTAACCGACAATATTACAAAATTTCTAATCGAACTGGGAGCCGGTTTCGCATACGTTGGTCGTCAGGTTCCGATACAAGTCGGCAACAAAGATTTTTATCTGGATTTACTTTTTTATCACTTGAAATTACGATGTTATGTCGTTATTGAACTCAAAGCTACCGATTTCATGCCGGAATATACAGGGAAACTTAGTTTCTATCTGACAGCCGTAAATGATTTATTGAAACATCCCGCAGATAATCCTACAATAGGTTTGCTGATATGTAAAAATAAAGATAGTTTTATTGCCGAGTACTCATTAAAAGGTATCGGTCAACCCATCGGAGTTTCAGAATATGAGCTAACCCGGTTATGCCCGGAAGACTTTAAAGGAAGCCTGCCTTCTATTGAAGAAATTGAAGCTGAATTAAAAGAATGAAAAATAAAGAAAGGAATAAATACAAATGATAACACCTTATGATTGTGTCGTGGTTGCTAACGGAAGTTTTCCGCAAACAGACCGGCCACTGGAACTTCTAAAAAATGCCCCGGTTATTATTGCCTGCGACGGAGCCGTACAGAATATTCATGAACGGGGACTGGCCCCAACAGCCATCGTAGGCGATCTCGACAGTATTCCACAGAAAATGCTCGAACAATACGCCGATCGTATTCACGTAGTAGAAGACCAGGAAATAAATGATCTCACAAAAGCAGTCCGGTTCGCCCACGCTTCCGGTTATCAAAAGATACTGATCCTCGGAGCAACCGGTCTCCGTGAAGACCATACATTGGGAAATATATCCTTACTGATGGATTACGCCCCTTTATTCCACCGGATAGAAATGATGTCCGACTACGGGCTATTTATCCCCTTATTGCATACAGCAACTCTGAAATGTGAGCCCGGTCAGCAAATATCCATCTTCTCGATGTATCCCTGTGGGGAAATAACGACAGAAGGTTTACGCTGGCCCATCACCCACCGTAAACTGACAGCCTGGTGGCAAGGCACGCTAAATGAAGCAGTGGGAACAGAATTCACCCTTACCCTTTCCCCTGACGCCCGCCTTATCGTTTATTTCCAAACACTTTCCCCCGCCTAACTGTCACTTGCCAACTGCCAATTAAAAAAAAATGCCCCGGAAGGATAACCAATCACTTCCGGGGACTTAATACACCCTCAATTTTACAACTTAGTATATTTAAAGCCTCACGGCCTCAGTTTATGCTGGTAACTTATTTAACTGACAAGCTTTCCATTCGGGAAAACCATCAATACTGTCATTCACCTGAAACAATAACTTATCATCTGCTACTTGTTTCAAGACTGTCTTAGGAGCAAGAGGCAGACACATATCATCTACTTCAAAAAATGCCTTCAACAGGATCACATCATAGCCTTCACGAACAATTTCCTTTTTTATTACTACCGGCACTTTCAATTTTGCCAGGTAATAAGCGGAACGTTCATAGGCACACCATTTATTTCCTTCCAGATAGAGATGTACTCCGTTCTGGTTGTCGATCTCGTTCACTAGAACGTTCTCAACTAATGATGTAAGTTCCATATTATTATTGTTTTGTTTTTTCATGATTCAATCTGATACAAAAGTATGCCTAATTCTTTCAAATCACATACGGTAAAACTATCAATCATATACGTTGATACTATCAATTATGTATGTTGAAACTATCAAAAAGGGTGTTATCCTCTCTTTTCTTTTGCAACTCCTTCAAATTCTCTGCCGCACCGGCTACACCGGCCGCTTCAGCCTGCTTCAAAAGCACTTCTGCACCATCCAGATCACCTTCTATTAATTTCAGAACACCACGGGCATGAATTGCTTCAGCTGAATCACCTGCTTTCGACAAATAATTTTTTGCAGCCGCGTAATCGCCTTTTCCTATAGAGATATTTGCAGCATTCAGATTTGCCACAGGATCAGAACTGTACATCCGTACAGCCACTTCAAACACATCATTATACTCCTTACTTCCCGTCTCATAGCTGTTGGCGACAGCGAACATTTCACTCAGGCTCAACTGCTGCGGGCGTGTCTTGATAATCTCACGTCCTTCTTCTACGGTAAATTCACGTACGGTATAATCGATACGATATTCGGAACGACGCAATGACGGGAAAACAGTATTCAATACATAACGATAAGCCGCTCCTCCTTGCAAAGTACGCAACTTCGCTTCTTTCCGGTCAGGTTCGTCATTACTGTTGATGATAGCCAAGACCCCGTCACGTGCCGGAATATCCATATCAGCTTCTGCTTTTTCCCCGAAACCTTTCCAGTCTTCCGGTTCGGAAGCCAGCGTAAAGAAATCGAGACCGAAATTATTCTGTGTACGGATATAATCGCGCAATGCTTTCACACGGTTATCGGCCAACCGCTGGTTACTGGCATAGCTACCTTCCGGAGACGCATACCCTTTCAGGAAAATTCCTTTCGGAGTGATATTCTTATCGGAAGTAACCGCCCGGATCGTTTGGTTGATCTTCGCTAACTCGGCTGCATTATTTCGGAAATCCGGCAATATCTGCGATTTACCCACCTGGAAATCCAGGTAAGCGGTACCAACTTCTGCACGATGTTTTTCTGTTTCCGCCTTCGGTGAAATATAAGCCAACGTCGGTTGTACCTCGTAACGTTCCGTCGGAGCCATGCGTATCCTGTCCGCAATAAGCAGCGGACCCACCGCCTCTTCCTTACCACAACCACACAAATCCTGAGCCAGGACAAAGCGTGCATCTTTCATCCACGGTTCCCAGGCCACTGTCATTTTATAAGGGATGGTATGCTCTACCGCATCACTGGCACGAAGCACTTTGTAACGAGGTTCATCCTGCAAATTCTTCAGGGCTACTTCACGCTGATACACCTTCTGACGATTTTTACCGTTCAACAGGATGGAAGGAAGACCTTCTTTCTGTGTTGAGCTTTCAAGCATCGGAGTCAATGTCAACGATTTACGCGATTCGATCAGTTTACCTTGTACACGGATCGTTGCATCAATATAAAGAGAATCCCCTTTCTGCATCAGGTCGTTGCACGACACGCTGATCGGACTTTCTACTGTTTGTGCAAAAGTATTCACCGAACCGGCTGCCAGTAATGCGACAGCCATATATATATTCATTCTATTCTTCATTTTCCCGATCATTTAATAAAGTAGATAAAAGAAAGAGCGGCTTTCGTTACACCGAAATAATCTTTCGTATAACTCTTTTCAATGGATCCACAGGCTGCACAAGGATATTTGTCGTGATCCAGATGTGCCCAACCGATACCGATCACAGCTTCCATGCTCCAACGGTTGCTCAACAACCACTGATATCCATACGAAATACCGGCACCGTACAAGTTACCCTGATAACGATGATCCTCCATATTCTTTCCAAGAATTTTCATCCCCCCCACATTATAATCTGCATAATGAGCATGTACGCCAAAGAAATGGCCGTTAAATTTTTCACACAGCCAATAGCGGGCTTCCGGCTGAATCAGCCAATGTTTCAGACGGGCTTCGTCTCCCAACATCCAACCGTTATAGTTACCCGACAAGTCCAACGACCACTTTTTGCTCAATCCAACCTCAACACCCAGGTTAATGGTGGCCGTTGCATCATACAGTAAGTTAGACTTCACCGCAAACTTCTGCCCGTAGACATTCGTCATTCCAACCAGAAGCAAAAAGAGGAAAAGTACTTTTTTCATATACATCATTATTATATTATTCATTCCACCCTGCAAATCTACATAAAAAGAAAGATTATCAACGATTGCAAAGGTAGATATTTGATCCGCTACCAATAATAGGCAAGTCTTTCAACTTAATAGGGTAAATCTACCATCTTTCCACTAATTGATAAGAATACCGCTTCTATCGGAAGATAGAGATAGAAACGCCTATCCCCCTTCGATATTAAAAAAAACTTAGAATAACAAAAAACGGGGAATATTCAAGTTTTATATGAATATTGTGCAAAAAGCCTAAACCATAATGGGACAGAAAGCTGTGAAGAAGAAAAATTGATAATGCCTTCCGAATAAGATGCGAATAAAAAAGGATTCTCTGCTACAGACTGTGCATGAACAAAGTGTAATTGGTCAAATAGATTTATATGATTATATACATTTAAATAAGAATGTTTGAAATTCCAACTGATAGACTCCAGAAGTAAATCATGTCCCTTCTTTTGAACCCTTAAGGCTACATTGGCGATAGATTCTTCAACAGTATTTAATCCAAACAGGATACCATTTATCGAATAACCTTTCTTTTTAAACAATAAAACCTCATCCAGTCCAAAATTATCAGCAAAAGGGGTTTCCAATGCAAAATTCAAATTATTTTCGATGCAGATATTCCGACACTTTTCATATTCTTTACTTTTATAATCATCAACCAACTTTTCAAATAAATCATCCAACATATCAGCCGTATACATAGGATACATCTGTTTTAGTTGCTCTGATGTCATGCTACAGAAAAATTTTTCTATCTCTGGTATGCCGGGAAGAAGGACGGTTATGAATCTTACAGTATAAATGGCCTTTTTCTTTTTTGCATAACTTTTTTACAGTTTCATACAAAATATCGCTGGCACAAGCGGCATGTTCTGGAACAATAAGTCTTACTAAAAACTCACTGCCATCACTGTCAGCTTGAATAAAAAGATCAGGACGTCGTGTTCTATATTCGTCTTTATAAAAATAAGATAACCCGTTATCCCAACATGCTAAGATTTCAGACCTACTTATATTTTCTTTTTTAAAGCCACAACTACGCTCTGATCGTTTAGACGGAATCCGATTGTCTTTTATCATTCCCTCTATAAAATCGTTTGAAAATTTATTATCCGTGATATCTACCATATAATATAAGTCTATTCTATAAAAATAGTAATATATATTTATTAGTGACATCCAATTGACAAAAAATTATCAATTTTCACAACAATGCCGGTATTGGGACTCCTTGACGAGCACTCCAATACCGGCATCATGGTTACTCAATCACCGGGCGATCGTCTTCTCCTCCTTCTCCCGCACCGGTTTCGTCGGTTTTGGGGATTTCAAATTTCTGGATGCTTACGTCACTCAACATATCTTTGAAATAAGCACCCGGAGTGAAGATGATTTTGCGGTGGCGCAAAGATTCAGCATTCACATCCTTCTCATTCTCCTGGCTTTTACAGCCGAAAGCAGGACGGAAGGTCCCGAAATCGCCCAGTTTCACCGACAAATGGTTCTCCAGATTCCAGATAAGGGCATCTATCAGACCATCGGTCACCATTTTCACTACACCGCGCGGTGCCATTCCTACCTTGGTTACCTGATCGCAAAGAGCAGGATAATTCACTGTACCTGCCAATAAAGGGCGGGCTACATACTTCGGTGTCTTGGTTTTATCAAAACCGAAAACAGTTTTCTTAACTACATACTTTAGTCCCATGATAATTTGTTATTAAATGATTATTAAAAAAGATATAATGAATTCATCGTTTTTCACTGAATAATCGATTACACTGCAAAGAAACACTATGTTTAAAGGGAGAAAAAGCAATAAGAACAGAGCGCTCAAATAGCACAACAGACTAATAAACAACCCCTTAATTCTTTAAGACTTATAAAAAAGCTTTTTCTCCGGTTCTCACAGCTTCCCCGAAACAGCAATCTTTTAGAAACTTTAATAAGTTACTTACCCCGGTGCCCCCACACAATGACGAACAACTACGCATTCGCCTTCAATTTCCACATCATCAAACCTTTGTTTCTTGATTATGATATAAAGATAGAATACCTGTCAGGGATCGGGGAACCCTACAGAAGGATACGGGATTATTCGGGAACATTCAGGCACTTTATTTCATTTAATTTCACTTTTGTGCGTTCTAATGCGCTTTAGCTTGTTTTATTTCTTTCCGCCAGAACCGGAAGACTACAAAACAGCAACGCCATCCTACCTTTGTTTCTCTATTATGAGACAAAGATAGGATGGCGGTTTTATGCCATATCAGGTTATGTCCGGTTACGGAAGGTTATTGGTAGATAAAGGATAATATTTCTAGTTAGAGACTATTATTCTACTACATTTCTCATAGAAACTGTTTCTTAAATTCAAAGAAAAATATACCAAAACATTGATACTGTTACTATAAAGTTACTCTCACTTAAGGAATATCCCTCACACAACGGACTTTCCCTTTCTCACCCTGATATAAAGAAATAATATATGAGCCACCTCTATTCTCCAATGTATATACAGAACCTGGTTTATACCCCGATCCCTCATTTCTAGTAGCCAATGAAGATTTTGTATGGGATATTACATAGTTACCCTTATCTAGTTCAACATCTTTCCCTGAACCCGCTGCATAAGCACAAATCAAAGCCATTTCCCGTTGGTTGGGCATACGCCATGCTCCTGCCCCAGAAATAGTCTGATCTTTCCTCCCAACGTATTTATCACACAAAGTCTGTTGCAACAAAACATCATTACGTGATAAAGTCCCTTTCACATAATCCTTTGACAATTGAAATCGTTTATGGGGCAAGTTATTTGTATGCAATTCGTCCTCCACTGATAATTCCGATTTTACAATACTCTCTCTCAATGATTTCGAACTCAATTTTCCCAAATCAAAAATATAATTTTTATAATCCACATACTCATCAAAAGAAGTAACTGAACCTAAATTACGTACACAACGATAATCGAATTTTCCGTCACTTCCAGAATTATTCACTCCCGGACTAGTTGAAGCACCTTCCTCTGCCCAAAAAGTTAAACCATTACTAGTTATAAAATGATAATTTGCATTATAATAGAGCTTATTACCATTTGATTCTTGAACATAATCCTGTATGCCATTAGGTACTATATGAACCTCCGAAGGCAAGGCATCTTTTCCAATCCAATAACCAAACATTTGATTTTCTGCAGGCAAATACCATTTCACTTCATTTTCATCAATAACACCGTTACCATTCAAGTCCCTGTTACGCTGCATACAAGCTGTATAAGCATCTTCACTTTTTTGTTTATTAGTTGATACAGCAACATATTTATTCCAGTCTTTATCTACTACTCCCTCAGCAATCATATTATCATGCCCGTTAGAATCAGATCTTCCACTCCGACTCTTAGCCGTAACACGTTTATAGCCTTCTGTTTCAGTTTCAATCCCCCATGCGGTTGATACAGATGGATTTTCTATATCATAAAACGTCTTGATTGATCGTTGGCTAATCATAAAACTAGAAGTTGTTAAACTACTTGCTTTATCCGGACTATATGCAGTATTGCACAATATATGCATCTCACGATTAGGTTGATTAACAAATTCTTTCCAAGAAACAGTTTTTCCAGACTTCGGATCCGTGTCATAGTAAAATTCATCAATAAAGACAGTATACACAACTTTTTTACTTTTGTCTTTATTTTCTGACGACTGAGACCTTTTGTACAAATCATCAATCACATCCTTTATACTCTTTAAGCCTTGCCCTTGTAAAGGATAAGCCTGCAAAGATGTAGAACCATTTTTATTCTCCAAAAATTGAACCCACTTATAATCAGAAGCGGTTAATTCTCCCGTTTTACAATCATATCCTTCATTATTTTTATCATAAGGAGTTTTCACAGCAAACGATGCATTTTCCGACACTTTATCCAAATCAAAGGTAATTGTTTGAATATCATAATGCGAATCTACCAATTTCAAATCTTGTGATATAATAACCTGTCCTTCTGCACCAGGCTGGTTTTCTGTCCCATCTTTAACCTCTGTTATAATGTTATTAACTCCATTGATAGTAACAGTATATGTATATGCTTTATTACGATCACTATGAAAATCACTTACATTATTTACATACCCCAAATGTACAGTATAACGAACTTCTGCCCGCAAATTGCTAGCTTCTTCTACATAGGTACCAGTCATTACAACATAAGTAGCCTCCGCTTCTACATTCTCAAAAGCACCATTTTCCACATAATTCCATTCTTTCTCAGGAACCAACTCCCCCGTATCTGTTTTCTTTTGTTTTTCTCTTTCTTGATAATCCTTAATAGGGTTTAATGCCTCCCGCATATTTTCCGCCATATAAAAAGTGAAACTACCACCTCCTTTTGAATCCGTCGATAGTTTTTCAAAATTTTTTGGCGATGATTTTTCATAATAATAAGAACTGTAATCTTCTGCCAAGTCCTGGGAAGTCTTCATTATATCACCATCTTTCCGACCTAACACATAACTTTTTTTGGGTATATTCACAACATACCA
This sequence comes from Parabacteroides leei, assembly GCF_023369805.1. Taxonomy (NCBI): domain Bacteria; kingdom Pseudomonadati; phylum Bacteroidota; class Bacteroidia; order Bacteroidales; family Tannerellaceae; genus Parabacteroides; species Parabacteroides leei. The sequence goes on along the minus strand of NZ_JAMBQG010000002.1, from coordinate 137,649 downwards.
TTCTTTCGGTGTAAATTTTGCACGAGAATTGTTGCATAAAACACTAAAAGTTATACGTGAATCCACTCTTTTCAGTTTTAGACTATTATAGGTTGCATTTACAGATGAATCGATAGTAACTTCTCCTAAGTCTGTATCTCCATATGAACCACACATCAATAATGCTCCAGTCCTGAAAATATCGTTTGTTTCCATTTCAGCCGATAAATTCTTGAACTCTTCAAAAGTCTCAACATTCTCTAAATTTTGTGACAAAGCATTATAAGCCGAAACTTTCGAATTAGCAACTGCAAAAATTCTTTTCGTTCCGGAAGTAATATTCCACGTAAAAGAGCCCTTCGATTCATTCATTCCATCCGTAACCCAATCACTTTTCTCTACTACCCAGTTACCGTTTACCTCATGGAAAATCAGTACAAACAAATCCTCCACCCTCGATTCCGTTTCCTCCGAGAGCTGCGATTTAGTCACAACCTTAACTAAAGCATCCGTTGAAAAGCCAAACTTGACTGTTGTAGGAATACCATCTACTACAGTATCTTTTTTTGCCAGATCTTCATCAGAGCATCCTAATAAAAAGATAAAACCTAACAACAATGTGGTAATATGTAATCTATATCGTTTCATTATGTCTTATTTTAATCATTAAAACCATTATTTTATGACAAATCAATTAAAACCAGGTATAATTACCTGTGTTTCTCTCCATGGAATAGGAATTACTTCCCATACAATTTTGGAAGGTAACGCCGGATTTATCTTACCTTTTATTTGATAGATATTTCCTTTTACAAATCTTTCAGAAGAAAGGTCTAATGTATATGATTTTTTAGTAGCTCCATCACCATTGTGTAAAGAAGAAAAATCCACATCCAAAAGAATCTTAATTTGTCCACCCTCATATGTATAAAAAGATGGGGATTCTTTGAGTTCTAAAGATATGGGATTAGTACTCAAATCCTCAACTGTATTTTCTTTTGCCTCGTTATTGTAGATAGTAACCGATGTTTTCTTGTTTATCCCGACAAATGAAGATGAAAGACTATAACCTCCAACTTGTGCCCCCTGGCCTTCAACCTCTACACCCCCAAAATCCACACGAGCAGACAACTGTGTCAAAGGTACAGTAATTTCTTTCACATTTCCAGCTAAATCATCAGGATCATATTCAAATGTCTCTGATACCAATCCTGCTTTTAGCAACCTGTCCTCCTGAAACTTTTCAGTTAAAACGATACCTTTTTCCTGATATGCCGAATAGTTTTCACAATTATCAAACATGCTATAATTGCCGGCATTTGCAAGTATATAAACCGTTATATCCTTTACCCCTTTTCCAAAGGTACGAACAAGACCTAATTTCAAAGTATATTTTGAATCCGTATCAACATGCTCTCCCATTTCTAAGAAATTTTCACTATATATACGTTTACCATCCGCATCAAATATCGCAACATGACAATCATTGATATTCTTTTCTTTAGGAGAAGGAGCTACCCCAACTGTAGTTTTTGTAGACAGGTTATTACTTGTTGTCAAGATGATAGACAACTCCTGAGACTCTATAACAGGTTCATCAATTATAGATTCTGAGGTACACGATAAAAAACCTCCGCAAGTGATACCTACTAACAATAATATCTTTTTCAGTTTCATAATAACTTAGTTTTATTTTACCCCATAATTATTAATACGCATTCTCTACAGCTTCTATAATCTCCACGTCATTCATTAACCAGTCTTTGGTATAACACTTTGTTGTTACATCGACCACTCCGTTTTTAACTGTTACCGACAATTTATAGAGATGATTAGCTCTAACTTCTGCAATAGAACCATCTTCTCCTGGAGATTTTATCGTGATCGTAGAAAAACCAGTTTCCTCTTTTCCATTTAACTTATATGAATAACCTATGCGCAACTTTGTTTTATCAGAACTTGATTCCGGATTTTCATATGTGTAAAAACGGTATTTTAACAAATCATTAATTCCATTTTTCCCCTTTTCTAAAAGATATGCTTCATCAATATCAGAGTCACTATCAAAACCTCCTACATTTGTAGAATACACCATGTTCAATAACTGAAGACTTTTTACCTCAACATCCGACACCACTCCTATTTCACTTTCAACAGCAAACTTATCAAGTTGAATCGCAGCAGAACGTTGAGAAACTTTTATCCTAATCGGCTTTATACCAGACAAAGCAGAACCATCTTCATTAATCATATTCGGAGAAATATTCATATATGTTTTATACTCGTCTTTCATTATCGAAAGTTCTCCAACTTTCACTAATACAGTCGGATCTTCTTTCAAAGTAAAATTCATTAAATCATTATAAGTAGAACATGATTGAATACCTTTACGAATACTTGAAGATTCTCCATATATATTATCATTATCGTTCATATGAGCAACTGCTACAAACACCAAGTCATGACGTTCAGCTTCATCTTTCGATACCTTAAAAACAATGCTTTTACCTAAGGTATAAACAGAACCCTCACCTTTCACTTCATCACCACTATATAAGCGGGATGCTAATAATTTTTTGGTGCTATTATCAAAAACAGCAACATAGCAATTTCTTACTACGTTTTCGTTAGTATTCGGATTGCTATCTTCGTCTTCTTCATTATACTCAGATGACCTGGTTTGTACTCCGTCCGCTGCTAAAGAAACACCTAATGCTGCATATACTTCAGATGCTGATTGAACTTCTTTATCTATATCATTTATTACATCTTCTTCCATCGAACAAGCAACTGCAATAAACAGGAATAATAAAACCGATAATGTATTTATAATTTTCATGACCCTACACTTATAAATCGTTTCTAAAATCATTTTCATTTGTCTTACGATGCAAATGTATGGCTAATATAAGGAGGTGGCGATAGGCGAAACTTTCAAGATTAAGGGGTAAAAATCGCAACCTGCTAAATTGATAGAAGTGCCTTTGATTGGCGATAGAAATGCCAACAAACTGATTGATTTATAGTTTTTGTAATGGTATATATGTCTAAAATTGAGAAATTTCAGTTTTTGATAGCCTTACCTATCAGTAATGAAAGGTATACACATAGTAACAATAAAAAAACAGAGACATGGGAAACTCCATGCCTCTGTACACTCTACCTTTATATGTTATATTTCAATTTACATCTGTTTCTGTTTGGTCTACAACAAACCAGTTAGCGACTTCAATCTGAGCAGAAACATGTGCATTCAATTCTATCTTGTCTTCATTGGAAGATCCTTCACCTGTAAGGGTGATAATCAATTTATAAACATTGTTGCGTATTACCTCATTATCCTTTAATATTACACGGAAATTCTTTACTTCTCCATCTCTATCAGTTGCATTTCTTTTAAAGATCCCCGTAATCAATAAAGCAGTCTGGAAGCCTCCTGATGAATTAGGGAAAGCATAACTATAAAACTTATTTTCCTTTGGTGTCCAGGATTCTTTTTCATTTGAAAAAACAACATTACACTTTTGGCTTAATGCCGTTTCATAATCAGCATTTATTAGACCTCCAGTAAAATCAGGATATATCCATTTGTCAACCGCCTGATAGTTTTTAGACTCGAACCCTTTTACAAACTCGTAAGTACTACCTATTCCATTCTCCATGGTTGCCAAAGGACGTACATTCACCAATGACAAATTAGTCAATTCAAACGAAGATCCCGGATAAGCGTCATGAATAGAACTTTTAATCTGTTCTACCTGAACACGGGCTACTAGACGAATCAGTTCAATTGTGCCGGCATCCTGCGGTTTAGTTATATTACTATCATCAGCAGATGGTTTAGTAACAGTTTTACCATCACCACTAATCCAGTTTTCATTATAAGTTGTGCCATTCTCACCTTTTATAATAGGAACGATATTCTTTACATCAATTACTTCGCTAACCATTGGCAAATAAGGGCTCTTACTAAATGGATAAGTTTCAATCGAATTTGTCAATGTTGCTTCCTGCAGGGCTGCCAATGATGCATACGACGTAGAGAAACTTTTACCCGGATTAGCTACCAAAACGGCTTTGAAAACATCCGCGGAAGCTTTAGTTTCATCCGTTGAATTGGGGGTTACTTTTATGATTATATGATTAATCGTTGTAACCGACTGCCCATCTTTGGTGTCGGCTTTCCCCCAACCTACCAATGTCATATTGGCCACATTGTTTTCATCGGCAGGCACTTTAAATATAAACGCATACAATTCGTTTACAAATGTATCTTTCGTTTTACCTTCTGTATCGCTAACAGCCTTTGTCTGAGTAAGCGTAGTCGTAGCAAAAGAAATAGAAGCATCTACCGGTTCCACCGGCACATGTATGCCATCGTCGTCTTTAGTACATGCAGAGAATGCACATACAACCAACGTGCTTAAAAATAAATTTCTTAATTTCATAAGTCTTATATTTTAAATTATTTACCCTATTATTCTATTTCCACATTCTGGTTGACCGGGCCCCAGCCTACTACCTCGACTTTGACGTCGAGTATACCGTCCAGGATCTCAAAGCTATTTTTTCCAAATGTGATATTTAAACGATATATATAATTGCGTTTCACAAAATTGTGATCGTATTTGTTAGCCAGACCGTCTGCATTGACGGTTACATAGAATGTTTTCGTCTGTGCTTCATAATTTTGTGAAGCTAACAAGGTAGCCCTCACTACTAATTGAGTAGCTTGCTCACTTGCATCGTTTTCCATAACATAACTGCGATAAGAAGTAGTCAGTATAGGATTATTATCGTCAATCAAACTATTGAATGTCACTTTAGAACTACTACCAAAATGACCGGTTGTTACAACCGCTCCCCAATAACCTGCACTGAAATAGCGGGATGCGTTTTTTTGATTTTGAATATATACATCTTCTACGCGAACTGTGCGTCCTTCCAGCTTGGAACCGGCAAAATTGGTATGCAGGCCTACAATTTCTACACGTGCAGCCAAACGAGTTACTTCCAGAGGTGATGATATGCCGTTTATATTTTCACTTCCCATACTTTCATATCCCAGATAGTTATCATCAGCAACAAGTGCATTATTCGTTACGATTACCTGGCTACTCATGGTCAGATTTGCCTGTGACTGTGCAGAAAGTTCTGCCAGCATAGATTGGAAACCATCATAAGTTGTCACATTATCAAGAACACCACTCGGCAAATTGGCTAACAGAATAATCCTGGCTTTAGTCGCTTTAGCCGGCACATCTATCAGATAGGCAGTTCCATCCTTGGTATTTACATCTTCCTGCTTTTTTCCTAATAAGACAGTTCCGGTTTCATCAAACACGACAACAGCCAGATTATTAATATACATTTCACCTTCCAAGGCATTTGGATCGCCAGCAGCTTTCGTTATAGCTCCTGAAGCTTTCACTCCGATCGTTAGCTTAGCATCAGACCAATCGCCGGCAACTGGATCTTTATCTTTTGAACAAGCAGTTACCAACACTATGGCAACTCCCGCTATCAGTATATTTTTTATATTCATTTTCTTCGTTTTTTACCTTATTATAACTCTACATCATCATCTACCACACCCCAGGGAGTCACTTTCACTTTTACAGAGAGTGTTCCGTCTTCACCAAAGACAAACTGCACATGGGTGTTATTCTCTATCGTTGTGGCAAAATGATTTCCTTCATCGTCGGTAGTACGGGTATACTCATTATCTCCTCCCAGATTAAGGCGAAATGTCAGGTTCTCGCCTGCCACCACATTATTAGGATCTATAGTTTCGATATCGGTTGGAGTTGCAGCCTTTGTCTGATTGTCCGGATTATAATATACACTATCACCCACCAACGTACCTTCGGCATTGAATGTATTAAGGGTACGATCCATATAAAAATTCAAACCGGTAGTACTTTTCAGACCTTTCAGACGTTTGACATTATCGAGACCAATGGTTTCCATCGTTATTGTACCCACCTTGCAGCGGATCACTATTTCCTGATCGCCGCCGGCCACTGTTCCATTGCCGACAGTCGTTACATCTTTATTTCCATAGTATAATCTGTCGGGAGACTGTGCCAGTTCGTTTTGACTTTTAAGTTTTACGGTAAGTCCGGCCAGTTCGCTCGACTCGTCAACCTCTTGATTACCTTCTTCTGCATTACCCCAAGCCACAATATGTAAATTTCTGCTTGCCGGATAGTCGAGAATGATTTCTTTACGTGAGGTGATAAAAGTTTCGTCAAGAGAGCGTTTTTCCAACAGTTTACCGTTTTCGTCATACACAAACAATATGGCACTTTTCACTTCTCCGTCCAGTGTGGTGATATCATCCCCTTTCGCATTCTCTACTTTCAACGTGAGTTTGTAACACGCATCCAAATCTTCCTTGATGCAACTGCTGGCCAGTATAATCAGCATCAATAGAAACGGATATACAGATCTTTTTATAACTGATAGATATTTCATAATACAATATTTTTTCTTTCCCCTATATTTCTATTAATCGACTTCTTCTTCCTGGTTTACTACATCCCAGTTCTTTACCTTAACAAAAGCACTGATATGTGCTGGATCTTGCACACCAAACGGAGTATCAGAACCTGGCCCTTTTATTGTTAAAAGAACATTATAGACATTATTCCGTTTCACATATACATGTTCAAGAGTATTATTAAGATAATCCGACTCCCCTTCTTTATTTATTGTCACAGCATAATATCGATCTTTCATTACAACCTTTTCCCCTTTTTTTGTAGGTTCGTATGTATAGTCACCCTTTATAATCAGTAATGTTCTATTAGTTTCCCCCTTTGACATATTTTCGTATACATAAAAATATGTACCTAACGGTATAAAGGCACCATAGGCTATACCTATCTTTGGATATTCAGTGTCTGAATAATCCACACCATATTGATACTCTGCTTTAATTTCTTTTATTGATTGATTATCAACATCCAGTCCAAAAATATTACCACTACAGACCCAAAGATCATTATTCAGGAAAGGGTAACGGATATTCATTACACTATAATCATCTTTATTTGAACCTTTAGGAGGATTAATTACATCGTAGTATAAATAAGAACATTCCGTTGCACGACCTTGCTTCAAAGATCCTTCAATATCGGCGTACGTGCCACAAAACCAGAAGGAAGATTCATTGCTAAGAACTTCTGTAGTACCATTATCAGGAATAAGCATTGAACGACTTTTCACATTCGCCACACAGAAATCTGTTAATTTGAAAGTTACGTCTCCTTTTCCTTTATAATTATCACTTGGATGTAAGAAAATGGTTTCAAGCTGAACCTTAGATACATTTCGATTCAATTTTACAGGCTCTTTTGTAACAACGTATCCATCTGTTTCGGTTTCAATACCAATATAATTATGTCCTGCCTTTAGACTATATTGTAAAATTTCACTACTCATTGTCAAACCACTTCCTGAATTATCAGATTGGTTGACATTCTTTTCACCATCCAATGAGACTTCTAATTCTTTATATTTCGAAATATCAGTGCCGACTTCTTTTATTTCATTCAATTTTTCATCATCAAAATAGTTGGCGAACAAAATCAGTTTGACTTCTCCGGCAACTACCGGTATATTTTTTATTCCGGTAACATCTTCTGTTACTTCAGTATAGCTCAATAATTTATCTTTCACAAAAATTGCCAAAGACAGTTTTTGTATTTTATTGTAGTCTGCATTAATAGCCTTAGATTTAACATCACTTTTAATTGCTAAGGATAGTGTTGCATTAAATACTAAAGGTTCCTCTTTTTTTATCACGTCATCCACATCATCTGTAGAACACGATAATAAGGCTACGGCCAGAATAGAAAATATGTAACTCTTCAGCTTCATAGATATATTGATTTTCTTTTGTTTATACTCTATTATTACATTACAAATGTAGCCTGTTTATCATAAAACAGAGATAGGTACAACTCTCTATATTTATAGATAAATGAATCAACTTTATTCCTGTGATAGATTTACCACGGAATATTATAAAAGTACCCTATATTCTGTTTTCTACTAATAAAAAATGCCTCCTATCGGAAGCATTTTTTATTAGTAGAAAAATATTTTATATTATTCTATTTCAGTCTCTTGATTTACGTAGCCAAAATTAACAACCTCAACCTTAACATCCAGGAATGTATCATCTTCAGCTTTCGGACCAAACGGAGTTGTATAACCAGGACCGGCAACTTTCAAATCGACATTATATTGTAAGTTACGAACTGTTCCTGATAACTTTCCTGTACGTGTACCATCAAAACTGGATGGTACATCATACTCAAAACTTTCATTATCAATACCAGCCACACCATCTTTACCTATTGCTACAGAATAATATCTGCTCTCAGGATTTTGTACATCTCCATATTTAAATTTCCCCTTAACAACTAACAATGTATAAATATCCTTTGATGTATTTTCATATACATAAGAGTATGCTTTTGGTTCCCATGCAGACGAGGAGTTTATATTCTGAGTAAGATTCCAACCAAAGTCAATAGAATTTTCATAGTTTGAACCTGTTAGATAGTTTTGAACTTTCTTATCTGTTTTATCAGTCATATATTTAACCCAAGTATCAGAATACAAGCCATTAGAAGCACCATTCAAATAATTGTAGGAATCTGGAACAGTAGTCCCCCATGAATCTCCATTAGCACCAACAAGTTTTGTTGTTTTATTAGCATGTAAAATAAAAACATCCTCAACATCCAAGGTTGCATTTTTATACTTAGTAGCGTCTGCTGTAATCTGAATCTTATTTAAGACTACTTTAGCTACGTTACGATACAATTTAACAGCGTTGCCTGCTGCTTGGCTAAGATAATGACCATTATAACCAGCTACTTGGTCTTCTGTATAACCTAAATAGTTTGTTATACCAGCTTGAATATTTACATCATAAACTCCACTATTCATAGACAGTGTGCCATCAACCTCATTTGCATAATCTTTAGTTGTAGCAAAAAAGGCAGTTAAAGTTGTTGCATTATCATTTTTCAATCCTGCCACAAAAGCTTCAACTTTTTCCTTTGCATTAGCTAAAACAAATACTTTTTTTGCACCAGCAGTAATACCTTCAGCAATAACAGAACTACCTACTCCTGCTTTTCCAGCGTCATCAGTTCCTATTGCCTCTAACTTAGATGTTGATGCATCAAAAACCAATACAGATAAAGAAGTAATCGTTTTATCAGCTTCCCCTGCTTTTGTTAAAGCCGGTGTTGCAACCTTTACTTCTAATGTTGCATCACCTGTTGTTACTTCATTACCCCCACCATTATCAATTGGATCGTCATCATTCGAGCAAGAAGCGAATGCACATGCAACCATTGTTGCATACAATAAATTTCTAAGTTTCATATTCTTAAATTTTGAAGTTATATAATACGTTTAATAAATACCAGTTTTAGCCATGGGAGAATTATAACTTTTACCCTATACGATAATTTGTTTCCTGATGACAATGCAAAGGTATAGCCACTCTGAAAAACCGTGGATAGGTATCAGTCTCAATAATAATAGGTAAAACTCTAAATCTTTTTTTAAGGCAAAAAATAGATTTTTAAGAACATGTGCGTTGCTCTCAAAAGATGGGTGAAAATATCTTTGCGGGAGAAGGGAGGTTATTAAAATATAGAAATAACTGAGTCAATAATATAAGAAAATGCCCCTGTCTGTCCATCAGCTATCAGTCCTTAATAAGACAAACCCAGTTACAGGTTTATTTGCCGTCAGTTTTAACTGATGGATCAGTAAATGATCTATTTCTCTGGACTTTAGTCCCATTTTTAACAGTCTCTTTATTTACAGAGAAATGTGGCTAAAGCCAAAGAAGGAGAAACAACTTGTAATCCGTCAGCTAAAGCAGACGGCAAATGAACCTGTAATGGCGGAGTCTCTTTGATAAGGGGATAGCTTCAATGATAGCTCATTTCTGTCAAATAATGAAACATTCAAATCTGACAATCTTAGAAACATTCACATTTGACAAGAAGTGAACAAACAAACCATTTAGCAAAATGTTATTTTACCCCATCTTTACCGAAGCTATATGGATCGTAGTACGAAGATGATTTATTTCATGAGATTGTAGAAGATTTAAGAGTTGTCATATTGCTACGAAAAACGACATTCGCACTCCTTCTTTTACACTTTTATTAACATATTTCGTGTCAAGAGACGGACAATAAAGTTATTTCGTTCCTTTATAACATTTTTATTTCATCCTCAAAATAAAGTAGGCCATACAAAAAACATGTTATCCGACATATAATTTTAACCTTACAAAAGCCTGTTTTCTTTTTCACCGGACCGTATTTAACATATTTTCAACCTTAAACCAAACTACATTTTGTTTAAAAGGAATTTTTTTTCGTTTTAAACGAAATTGAAATTCGTTTAAAACGAGATTATAAAGAACTATCAGGCATATCAATCGTTAATTATTGTATTCAAACAAATTCCAGAAGCGGATTTAAACAAATAAGCCCGTCACAAGGACGGGCTTATTTGTAACATACTGCTACTATCTCAGCAATTTACAAATCGTTTTGTCACAATCCTTACGGCTGCCCATACTGCGAAGGCGTCGTCCCATACTGCTCCGTGAAACGCTTACGGAATGTGGCCGTATCATTGAATCCGACCATTTCTGCTACTTCCTGCACGGAATATTGCTGGGTCTGGATCAATTCGGCTGCTTTTTTCAGGCGGATCGTACGCGTCAGTTCCAGGATACTGCAATCAGAGAACTGTTTGATCTTACGATATAATGTAGGCAGACTCATGTTCAATGAGTCTGCCAGCACCTTTGCCTCAAAGGTGGAGTCGTCGAGATGCATCTCGATATTTTTCACAACCAGATCCATGAACGGATTGCTGGGTAAGGCCGGCTCATTCTGATCCGCATCGACCACGGTACTACCAGCCAGGTTACTGGTGAAATACTGCTTCAACTGGTCACGGCGTTTCACCAGGCTGTTCAACTTACTGCGAAGTATTTCGACATCGAACGGCTTGGTGATATAATCGTCTGCCCCGGCTTCAATTCCGGTGATGACATCTTCACTTTCTACCTTGGCTGTCAGCATGACAACCGGGATCTGGGAAGTACGGGGATTATTCTTCAGAATCTTACAAGTTTCAAAACCATTCTTCACCGGCATCATAACATCACAAAGCACCAGGTCAGGCAAGGTAGCCAGGGCAACCTGTACCCCTTCTTCTCCGTTACGGGCTTCGAATATCTCATATTCCTTGGCAAAGACATGTTTCAGGAACCAACGGATCTGGTCACTATCGTCGATCACCAGTATTTTCTTTCCCGTTGTCTTCTTTTGCGGGATAATCTGGATAAATTCAGCAATTTCTTCCTTCTGACGGTCGTTCAACTTTACAAGGTCGGCCTCCGGTTCTACAAATTCCACACGACGGTCGAGCAGGTGTTGTTTGCCTAACGGTATTAATAAGGTATAGACAGTGCCTGCCGTAGTCGTTTCATTACTGAAAATACCACCGATATCATCTACCATGTCGGAAACCTGTCGTAACCCGCGGCGAGTACCGGCATTTTCTCCTAATCCTTCGTCCTCTACCGAGAGGGAACAATATGCTCTGCCGTCTTTCTGAACGACGGAGAGGTTTAAAGAAACTTTACCGTAAGCAAAAGTATTTTTGAATGCATTAGATAACAATGTACGCAAAGCATATTCCATTTTACGACGGTCGAGCCATATCCAGAGCATAGACGTTTGAGTGTTGACCTGGAAGTCTACATTGTTCATTGCAACCCAATCTACGAACAAGTCACATATCTGGCGGGATATTTCCACCAGGTCGTAACGGGCGATACGCAAATAATTGGCGACATCGTTTGCCCGCCTGGTCCCGATCAACTGGTCGGCAAGGTCCTGCAGAGCCAGTGTATTTCGATAGGCTGAAAGTAATTGGGTCGACATTTCCTGACTCTCATCTTTATTCTGCACGATCAAGGCCAGCGAACCTAATACCAGTGAAAGAGGGGTACGCATCTCATGGATCGTTTCGATAAAGAAATTATCATGTATGCTTTCAGCTTCCACCAACCGTTGCTCCGCTTCCGACAATTTATCGGCCACCTCACGTTGAAGCGAGTCGCTTTCCTTTATCTTGGCAACAAGCATCTGCTCCAGATCTTTCTTATTACCATTCAATGTAGAGATCATTGTTTCTTTCTCGATAAGCTTTTGGGCAAGCTCTTCATTCACCGTTGCCAACTCGCCCTTTAGGGATTCCAGTTCAGTGAGTCTGGCCTCAATGGAATCTTTACTTTCTTCCAGAGCCGCTTTTTCGACTTCCAACTCTTTGCTCTTTTCCACTGCTTCATCCCTCTGCCGGACCAACGACTCGTTTTCTTTTACGATCATCTTCGACTGCCCCGTAAAGCCTGTGTACATCTTTTTCAAATAAAAACAAGCGGAGATAAAAAGTATTGCTAAAAGAACAGTGAACGCCAGTACAATAATGTCGATAGTATCAACAGCTTCTCCTGCAGCAAACGCACGTTGCCCGCATAAAACAAAGCAAGCAAGAAACACAGTCCATTTCCTGAACAAAGCTCTATTATTATTCATAATTGATATATATATATAATTTTAATTCCAAGATTATTCTATATCCCGACCTCCACAACTGCAAATTTTAATCGCTACATAATCCATGTACAAATATGATAATAATATTCCGTTTTTCGAACATCAACGACACTTTTTTTCCGTTAAAAGACATGACTATCAAATTTGTTTCGGCTATTTATGACGATTGGTATTATCAAACAAAACATTTCATCGCCTCAAAAGAACAATATATTCATTCTTGCCTGGATAAACACCAACCAAAACAAGATGTATTCCTATCAGTAAACAATGCCATTCATATCACACGCTTTTTACAGACAGACAGTGAGAACAAGAGAAAAATAAGCCCAAAATGATATTTTCACCTCCTTTTGAGAGTTTTACAACCATTTATTTGATATTTTCAGCAACTATTTTGATCGTTTTAACTTTTATTTTACATATATTTGATTCCCATCTCGTTTTTGTATCTATATTTGCAATGTCGATGAGAGACAAAAGGTTTTGATGAGGGTCTTAACCGAACAAAAAAATCTCTCCGACAGTATAGGGTAATTTCAAAGCATATAAAAAATTAAGGTCATGAAAAAGGGTAAAATTTTCACAAATTGTTTGTTTTCTGTTTGCATGCTGATCGCTATGATCTCTTTAGCAAGTTGCTCTGCAGACAGCGATTCCACTTCCAGTATCGATAACAGCATCATCGAAAATGCTTCTAATCAAGAAAATACTTCTTTTTCAGTCGTTCTGAAAGCTTATTCAGACAACAAAGACATTACGGTTAAAGGCGATGTGGATCAGACTACATTGTTCGTATTCGATCAGCAAGGTGATTTCTACAAGCAAATCAATGTTGACAGAACTTATCTGTTGCAGGCTAAACCGATCGAAATTACATGCCCGGAATCAAAACAGATCACAGTTGTGGCATGGGCCGGCATTTCTGGTGAAAACGAAACTATCAGTGCAATGAACCAGGCTAACATCATTTCCGATTTGCAGGTGAGCCTGAAACAAAACAATGGCGTTGCAGCTTCTTTGCCAGGTGATTTGTTCTACGGACAAGTTACATTGAAAAGCAACACATCAACTAAATCAAGCACTGAAACTTTAAAAATCGAACGTAAAGTATCTTCTATTTCTTTGGTCACAAAAGGAATTATCAAAGTTCTGGATTCAAAAGAAGGTAATTTTTATTATAAAGTAAAGAAAACAAAAAGCTCTTTTAATCACAACGGTGAATTGACAGGAGAAGATATTGAATATATCATTCCGGCCACTTTAAACGAAAAAGGAAATGTAGTTGCCGACAAAACAACTATCCTGCCGGCTTCTAATATCACTATCGAGCTTTACAAAGACGATAACATGATCCTTTCTTCCGAAAATGTCAAAAATTTGGAGAAAGTGTCTGTAAACGAAGGAGAACAGTCAGAAATGACTTTCGATCTTTCTAAAAATAGTGGCAATATTGTTGTAACAGACTGGGGTACAGTTATTCAACACGTCACTATCGGTTAATTTCGACCCTCAATTTTTTATATGCATAAAGGCGTACATCCGGATTGTTCCGCGTGTGCGCCGTTTTTTTTCAAATATGCGATTCTCAGTGATAGGAACACCATCATTAGCGATAGTCATACACCTGTTAACAAATCCTTCAAATTCAACACAAGTCATCCAACAAAAGGGTTGACACAAATACCACCTATGTGTGATACGAATACCTGCCCCTATTATATAACTATACAAGTACATTTGTAGACACAATACAATTTGTGAAATTTTACCCTATACTCTGCTTGCCAGAATCCCTTAATTCTGCAGGCAAACCTTAATTAACATAACCGGGAGGTTACATAATTAATAAAGCCCCACTCTTTGCTTGTTTTTACAGACAAACAGAGAGTGGGGGCTTTTTTTGTATCTTATGGACAGATTTGTCCGATTTCAGACAGCCGACCTTAACCTTATAGGCCTGCCGGATCTGCCAATTCAGCCTGGCAACAGAGAACGGGCATACCACGTTCAAAATATTCTTCAGAACTCATTATACTTCGTTGCTCTTCGCCAGCGATGCTAATCCTCCCATAGCTCCCAAGTTCATTGTATCCAATGCCGAACTCGGCACTATAATCATAGAACCCTTCTCTTTCAACCCCTCGAAAAGCATATTCATCCCTCTGAGGTGCAACGCGACAGGATTATCAGTATACTTTTTACTGGCCAACTCAAATTTCTCGGCAATCTCGGTTTCCGCCGTTCCCAGAATGACACGGGCTCTTCTTTCGCGTTCGGCCTGGGCTTCCTTACTCATGGCATCGGCTAGATCCTGAGGTATAGCGATATCGTTAATACCAACAGTTTGACAGGTAATCCCCCAGGGATTTGTATTTCTATCTAAAACGTGCTGTAAATCTTCAGCAATCTTATCGCGTTCCTGCAAAAGAGTTGATAACTCATGTTTACCGATTGTATCCCTTAACCCCGTCTGGGCTATGTGCTCAATGGCTTTTTGATACTCTTGTACTTCCAAAGCCGCTTTCTCCACATCCCAAACCGTCCAGTACACAACAGCATCCACGTTGACAGGCACTGTATCTTTCGTCAGGGTTTGCTCTGCTTTAAAAGCACTTACCCGTACCCGTTGGTCGATATAAGCAGATACACTATCAAGAATAGGAATGATCATAAATGGGCCAGGACCTTTTAAACCATTAAATTTACCCATACGCAACACCACTGCCCGCTCCCATTGGTCGGCCACACGGATTGAAAGAGCCAACAAACTGGAAATGAGAATCAAGAGCAACAAAACCGGCATATTCACAATATGCAAAACATGCAGAACGACTGATAAAAAAATCAGTACCAGCAATACGGAAAGAGAAATAGGATTAAACCATCCCTTGTTAATTACATTTGTTGTCATAAGTATTATTTTTTAGAGGTTTCAATATTTTTCAATTCCTGCATGATTTCACTAAGAGTAAAGCCATAACTGAAAGCCACAGAAGAAAACTGTATACAAATTTCTTTCAGCTTATCTTCCCTCTCCTTTTCCAATATTACATTCTCTGTTTTATTGATAAACGTTCCCGTGCCCTGTTGGGTTTCCAATATGTTTTTGATTTCCAATTCCTTGTATGCCTTGGATACCGTGTTCAGATTCACCTTCAACTCTACGGCTAGCGCCCTGACCGTAGGAAGTTGCTCACCTAGTTTTAGTTGCCCGGATGCTATGCCAAATATAATCTGATCGATAATCTGACGATAGACCGGTACGCCGCTGGAGTAATCTAATAAAAACTTAATCATACAATTTCATATTATATTAAACAAACATTGTACTATTTATATATGACAAAGATATAAAAAAAATTGTTACTCCAAACTTTTCGCACTGTTTTTATAAAAAAAATTTCATCTTTTGAATTATTAGAAATAAGGAACTATATATAATGTATATAGAAGCCACCGTCAGATAAACAAAAAAGGCTTACAATTTCTTGTAAGCCTTTTATTTTGTAGCGAGACCCGGGATTGAACCGGGGACCTCATGATTATGAATCATGCGCTCTAACCAGCTGAGCTATCTCGCCATCATGTTGTCAATTTCCCTTATTGACGCTGCAAAAGTAGAGGTTATTTTTATATTATGCAACAGTTTCACGAAAAAAAATCGTTTATTTTTCGGGGCTTTCAGCTAAGCCTTTAAAAATTAGCTGTTTTTTTATTCTAAGAATATTGGCAAATAGCAATCTTTTGCCTATCTTGCTGCACAAATAATAGCTGAAAAGATGAAAAAAGAGAAGTTTCATATCGAATACGTTTTCGATAAAGTTTCGCGACGAAGTTTATGGAATCACCTCACCACACCTCCCGGACTATCCGCATGGTTCGCAGATGATGTAACAATCAATGACAACACTTATATTTTTAAGTGGGACAGAGATGAGCAGGAAGCCGAAGTACTGGCCGTAAAACCGGAAACAAGTATCCGTTATCGTTGGGCAGATGAGGAGGATGATAATGTTTACTTCGAATTTTTAATTCACACTGTTGAGCTCACCGGAGCAACCGCTCTTGAAATTACCGACTTTGCCGAGCCGGATGAAAAGAAAGATTCGATCAATTTGTGGGACTCGCAAGTCTATGAATTGAAACGTACACTCGGTATTTAGGTTGTTTTAGAGATTTATGTCATGTACTTATCGTTTTTTACACTACTTTTGCCCCGTCAACCCGGATAGGTAATGTTGAAGATAAAACGATTATATACATTTATGCTGCAGACTTTCCTGCCGTTGTTCATTATGACCTTCGGTATCTGTCTGTTTATTGTACTCATGCAGTTCCTTTGGAGGTACATAGACGACATGGTGGGAAAGGGGTTGGGAATTCCTGTGCTCGGCGAAATGTTTTTTTATGCTGCTTTATTCCTCCTCCCGATGGCTTTACCATTGGCCATTTTATTAGCGTCTCTGATGACTTTCGGAAATCTGGGTGAACGCCTGGAATTACTGGCTATGAAATCGGCAGGGGTATCACTTATACATATAATGAGACCGCTTATGATAACGATTGGCGTCATAAGCATCGGTGCATTCTTTTTCCAGAATAACGCCATGCCTGTCGTCCAGGTCAAATTATACTCCCTACTCTACTCCATGCGGCAGAAATCGCCCGAACTGGATATCCCGGAGGGGGTATTCTATGGGGAAATCACCGGATATAATGTATATGTAAAAGAAAAGGACAATAAGACGGGGCTGCTGAAAGATGTGATGATCTACGATTATTCGGAAGGTTTCAACAATGCACGTGTTATCGTTGCTGATTCCGGCCGGTTGAAAACATCGGCTGATAAATTATTCCTTGTTTTGTCGCTCTTCAACGGCGAATCGTTTGAGAATTTGAAAGCTCAGGCCAGTACGGGAGCAAAAACAGCTGTTCCGTATCGCAGGGAAAGTTTCAGTTCCAAAGAAATTCTTATCGAATTCGATGCGAACTTCACCCGTACGGACGAATCGTTCATGGCCAACCAGTATATGGGGAAAAAATTGAACGACTTGCAGACCTCCATCGATTCAATGACCGTAAGGCTCGACAGCATAAAAGAGTTGAATGCGAAAAGTGTTTATGACATGTCTTATCGCCGTTCATTCTCCAAACCCAAAAGGGCAGAGTCTGATATGGATAAAACGAGTCAGGAGACAAATACAGACTCATTAGTCAACAAACAAAATGAACCGGCTATAATCATCAATTTCGACAGCCTATACCAGGCGGAAGCACCCAGTGGTAAAGCGGCCTTACTTGTACGTGCTAAATCGAACATAGAGAGTGTAAAGGCCGATTACTATTTTAAAGCGGCAACAATGGGGGATGAAGCCTCGAAGGTCCGCCGCCACATGACTGAGTGGCATAAGAAATTCACCCTGTCATTTGCCTGTATGGTATTCTTCTTTATCGGGGCCCCACTGGGAGCGATTATCCGCAAAGGGGGACTGGGTATGCCGGTTGTGATCTCTGTGATCCTGTTCATTTTCTACTACATTATTGATAACATCGGGTTTAAAATGGCTCGTGACGGTGTATGGGCAGCCTGGGAAGGTATGTGGTTGAGTTCAGCCGTATTGGCTCCGCTGGGTATATTCCTAACTTACAAAGCCGTAAACGATAGTGTGATATTAAATGCAGATACATACCTGAACGCACTGAAAAATCTTATCGGAAAACGTTCCGGACGTAAGGTGGAAAAGAAAGAAGTAATCATCTTCACCCCCAACTACGTATCTGTTCTTCCACGCCTGGAAAAACTGGCAAACGACTGTGCTTCCTATTTACAGGGTCACAAACGCTGGCTTAATTATATTACTTTCTGGAAACAGGGAGGAAAAGATCAGACAGCCGAACAACTAGCTGAAGAGATGGAGAGCATCATTGAGGAACTGGCCAACTCCGACCAGAACCTGCTATTGAACAAATTAATGGACTATCCGGTCATAGGCGGATACAACCAACTGAATGCCAACCTGAACGGAAAGATCGGACTGGCACTCGGTCTCTTCTTTCCGATCGGACTGCCGATCTATCTGCTTGCCACGTACCAGCGCAAGCTGTTGCGCCATGATGTACAGGTAGTACAAAAGACAAGCCTCGAACTGGAAGAGATGATCAAGAGCTTAGAAACTAAAAATTAAAACGATATGAGTGATTTCAAATTAAACACGATCGAAGAAGCAATTGAAGATTTCCGCGAAGGAAAATTCCTGATCGTTGTCGACGACGAAGATCGCGAAAACGAAGGTGACTTTATTGTAGCTGCAGAAAAGATAACTCCCGAAAAAGTAAATTTCATGATGACATACGGTCGTGGCGTATTATGCGCTCCGATCACGGAAGAACGTTGTCAGGAACTCGATCTGGATATGCAGGTAGCCAGAAATACCTCTATGCTGGAAACTCCGTTCACCGTGACAGTCGATAAGCTGGGCGGCGGTTGTACTACCGGTGTTTCCATGTTCGACCGTGCCGAAACGATACGTGCCTTAGCCGATCCCCAGACAAAACCGTCTGACCTGGGACGTCCGGGACATATCAACCCGTTGCGCGCCCGTTCCCGCGGTGTACTCCGCCGTGCCGGACATACGGAAGCAGCTGTTGACTTGGCTCGCCTGGCGGGACTTTTCCCTGCCGGAGCGCTGATCGAGATCATCAATGAAGACGGAACAATGGCCCGTCTGCCTCAATTGGTGGAAGTGGCTAAGAAATTCGATATTAAAATTATCTGTATCAAAGACCTGATTGCCTACCGCCTGCAAACCGAATCGATCGTAGACAAAGGCGTGGAAGTAGATATGCCCACACAATACGGTCATTTCCATCTGATTCCTTTCCGTCAGAAAAGCAACGGATTGGAACATATCGCTTTGATAAAAGGCGATATATCCGGCGAAGAACCCGTTCTGGTCCGCGTTCATTCGTCCTGTGCCACCGGAGATATCTTCGGTTCCATGCGTTGCGAATGTGGCGAACAACTGCATAAAGCCATGCAAATGATCGAAAAGGAAGGACGTGGAGCCATTGTTTACCTGAACCAGGAAGGACGCGGCATCGGCTTGATGGATAAAATGAAAGCTTACAAGCTCCAGGAAGAAGGTTTGGATACCGTTGATGCCAACCTGCACCTCGGACACCAGGCCGATGAACGCGATTATGGCGTCGGAGCACAAATCCTGAAACACATCGGCATCACTAAAATGCTCCTGATGACAAACAATCCGATAAAACGGGTCGGCCTTGAAGCTTATGGTTTGACAATTGTAGAAAACGTTCCTATCGAAGTAACTCCCAACAAATATAACGAGTTTTATATGAAGACAAAGAAGGAACGTATGGGACATGTACTTCACAATATCAAATAATTAGCAATTTGTTGCAGGAATACCGATTATTAATTACTTTTGTCGCAACTATTTAAAATAACCTATACAAACAGCAGTGTCATGACACAAGTTTCAGATCGTTTAGCAAGTTTATCGCCTTCGGCAACATTGGCGATGTCTCAAAAGAGCAATGAGCTCAAAGCACAAGGTATCGATGTTATCAACCTGAGTGTGGGAGAACCTGATTTCAACACACCCGATCACATTAAGGAAGCTGCAAAAAAGGCGGTAGATGATAACTTCTCTCGTTACTCACCAGTTCCCGGCTACCCGGCATTACGTAATGCGATCGTTGCCAAGCTGAAGAATGAAAACGGATTGGAATATACAGCCAATCAAATTTCTTGTGCGAACGGAGCTAAACAATCCGTTTGTAACACGATTCTGGTATTGGTAAATCCGGGAGACGAAGTAATTATTCCGGCACCGTTCTGGGTAAGTTATCCTGAAATGGTTAAGCTGGCTGAAGGTAACCCGGTAATTGTCCCGGCTGGTATCGAACAGGATTTCAAGATCACTCCGGCTCAGTTGGAAGCAGCTATCACTCCGAAGACAAAAGCATTGATCCTCTGCTCTCCTTCCAATCCGACAGGCTCTGTTTACAGTGCCGAAGAATTGGCCGGCCTGGCAGAAGTATTGAAAAAACATACGGAAATCATCGTTATTGCCGACGAGATCTACGAACATATCAACTATATCGGCAAACACCACAGCATTGCTTCTGTTGAAGGCATGAAGGATCGTACTGTTATTGTAAACGGTGTTTCCAAAGCATACGCGATGACAGGCTGGCGTATCGGTTTCATTGCCGGACCGGAATGGATCGTAAAAGCCGTAAACAAACTTCAGGGACAGTATACATCGGGTCCTTGCTCTGTATCACAGAAAGCAGCGGAAGCAGCTTATACAGGCTCACAGCAGCCGGTTGAAGATATGCGTAAAGCATTCGAACGCCGCCGCGACCTGATCGTCAACCTGGCTAAGGAAGTTCCGGGATTCGAGATCAACAAACCGGAAGGAGCTTTCTACCTGTTCCCGAAATGTAGCTACTACTACGGAAAGACAGACGGCACAAATACGATCAACGATGCTGACGACCTGGCTATGTTCCTGTTGGAAAAAGCACACGTTGCCTGCGTTGGCGGTACTTCCTTCGGTGCTCCCGAATGTATCCGTATGAGCTATGCTACCAGCGATGAAAACATCGTAGAAGCCATCAAACGTATTAAAAATGCTTTGACTACTTTAAAATAAGGAAAGTAAATTCTTATAACATAAAAAGGGACTCCGATTAATTTCGGAGTCCCTTTTTTTATTTCATTGCTTACGCTAATTATTCAGCACGTAAAGTGAAGCGTTTGAATGCAAGCACTTTCAATTCAGGATCTGCTTCCTTCATTGTTTCTCTTACAGTCTTCTTTGCATCCATGATATCTTCCTGGTTCAACAGACAAACTTCCTTCAAGAATTTGCCAAGACGACCTTTAGCGATATTTTCGATCATCTGCTGAGGTAAGTTAGCTGATTTTTCTTCTGAAACCTTAGCGATGATTTCTTTAGCTTTAGCAACATCTTCAGCTGTAATCCAGCCTTTAGCCATATTGCTTTCCATGTGGTCTTCGCTATCCACATGTGTAGGATTGATACCCGCTTTCTTCAGTGCAGCTTCAACAGCTTTCTGAACCTGTTCAGCTTTAGTCTTTTCAATAGCTACCTGAATTTCAGTTTCTTTTACTGATTCAGGAACACCATCTTCATCGATAGCGATAGGGTTCATAGCAGCAATCTGCATAGCTATGTTATGAGCTACATTGTCCGATTCCTTGTTGAAAGCTACTATTGTACAAAGCAGATTCTTACCCATGTGGTTGTAAACAGTGGTGTAAGCACCTTCTACTACGTTATAGCCGTCCAGTTCCATCTTTTCGCCAGTGATACCGCTACGGTCAGTAACAGCGTCCTGTATAGTACCTTTACCCATCGGCAGAGCTTTCACTTCATCCAACGTCTTGCACTTGTTAGCCACAGCAGCGTCGAGGATGGCCTGAGCCAGAGCAACGAAGTCTTCATTCTTAGCAACGAAGTCTGTTTCACACTTCAAAGCAATAGTAGCAGCGAACTCACCGTCTTTTTTAGCCAACACGCAACCTTCAGCAGCTTCACGATCAGAACGTTTAGCAGCGATTGCCTGTCCTTTTTTACGGATAATTTCCATTGCCTTTTCGATGTCACCGTCAGCTTCGGTCAAAGCCTTCTTACAATCCATCATACCAGCCCCACTCATTTTGCGCAGCTTGGTAATATCAGCCATAGTTACAGCCATAATCTTATTTCCTTATTTAATTGTTTATATATTCTAAAAACAACAATGGACAACCGACAGTTGACAATTACTGTCAAAAGCCAATTGCCCATTGTTTTATATTCTAATTGTCAATTGCAAACTGTCAATTGTCAATTATATTTATTCTTCGATATCTTTAGCGTACTTGTCAGCGACTTTAGCGTTCAAAGCATCTTCGTCTTCTTTCTTAGTACGTTCTTTCTTTACAGTAGCTTTTCCTTTGCGTTCTCTTTTAGGACCTTCGCCTTCACCGGCAGCTTCTGTATCGATCTTTTCAGCTTTGCGTTCCTGCAGACCTTCGTTCATTGCTTCGCAGATAGCGCCTAAGATAACTTCTACCGATTTAGTAGCGTCGTCGTTAGCCGGAATCACGTAGTCAATGTTGTTAGGATCAGAGTTAGTATCAACCATACCGAAAACGGGAATACCCAGACGGTTGGCTTCGCGAACTGCGATATGTTCTTTCATCACGTCAACAACGAACAAAGCAGACGGCAGACGGGTCAGGTCTACAATAGAACCTAACGTCTTTTCCAGCTTAGCACGCTGACGAGTGATCTGAAGTTTTTCTCTTTTTGACAGATTATCAAATGTACCGTCTTTTGTCATTTTATCGATAGTAGTCATCTTTTTGATGGCTTTACGGATAGTCGGGAAGTTAGTCAACATACCACCCGGCCAGCGTTCGATAACGTAAGGCATACCTACAGAAGCAGCCTTATCAGCGACAACTTGTTTTGCTTGTTTTTTAGTAGCAACGAAAAGCACTTTCTTACCTTGCTTAGCCAGGTTTTTCATTACTTCTGCTGCTTCGTCTACTTTAGCAACTGTTTTATATAAATCAATGATATGAATACCATTGCGCTCCATGAAGATGTAAGGAGCCATAGCGGGATTCCACTTTCTCTTTAAGTGTCCGAAGTGTACACCAGCTTCTAATAACTGATCAAAATTAACTCTTGACATTTTTTTCTTTTTAAATCGTTTACTTTCTGTTTAATTTTCAACTATCAGGTAGTCCTCCGGCATGTCTGCATGCAAAAGAAATCCCGACAATTTAGATACTAAACGCTTTGTCCTTGTAAGAAACTCACAAATAACATTAACGTTTGCTGAACTGGAATCTCTTACGAGCTTTTGGCTGACCCGGTTTCTTACGTTCAACAGCACGAGGATCGCGAGTTACGAAACCTTCTGCTCTCAACGCTGGTTTATCTTCCGGATTAATCTTGATCAAAGCACGAGCGATAGCCAAGCGAGCAGCTTCCGACTGACCTTTGAAACCACCACCGTCAAGGTTGATCTTGATGTCATATTGTTCTTCAACATTCAGCTTTGCAAGCGGTTGCTTAACAATGAACTGAAGGATTGTAGAAGGAAAGTAATTTGCAAGATCACGTTTGTTGATAGTTATCTTTCCCGTTCCTTCGCTTACGAATACGCGAGCAACTGCTGCTTTACGTCTTCCTATTGCATTTACTACTTCCATAGTTATTATTTAAGTGAGTTTATATCGATTGACTTAGGTTGTTGAGCTTCGTGTTTGTGCTCTGTTCCTGCATATACATATAAGTTACCCAGTAACTTTGCACCCAGACGATTTTTAGGCAACATACCTTTTACTACTTTTCTGAACAGACGATCTTCGCCCTTCTGCATCAAATCTGCAGGAGAATATGCGATCTGTCCACCGGGATATCCGGTATATCTCAAATAAACACGATCGTTCCATTTGTTACCTGTCAGAACGATTTTATCTGCATTGATAATGATTACATTATCACCACAATCAACATGAGGAGTGAAATTGGGTTTATACTTACCGCGCAAAAGTTTTGCTACTTTTGCACAAAGACGTCCCAAAGTCTGTCCATCAGCGTCAACGATGACCCACTCTTTGTTTACAGTTGCTTTGTTTGCAGAAATGGTCTTAAAACTTAAAGTATCCACTGCTTAATAAATTAATTAATTAATAACTCTAAAAAACAAGCGCTCAGTTTCTCACTACCATTATCACTACGGACACTTGACGTAATAATGTGCTAAAAACTAAACCCTTAGTACAATTTGATAATATTCGGCTTGCAAAGGTACGGCTTTTCTTCGAAATACAAAATATTTGTACATCTTTTTCATTATGAACCGCTAAGAGAGAAGGGATACTTACTTACGAAAATAATAGCCGAGAGAGAAAGTTACGTTATTTTGATAAAGAGACGATTCGCCATCGTGTTTTGATGTACGACGGTCGAGCGTTCCGCAAAGGGCGGATACGGAGAAGAAGAAGTTGGAATATTCGACCTGCAAACCGATATTTACTCCCAGATCAAAGGTTTTAAGGTCTGCTTCGCCGGACTGACCGAAAATGATGTCGGTATTTACATTTTCCTGTGTTTTCATCTTCCCGAACAGGGAGAAATCGACAGCCGGACCGGCCATCACACTGAAATAAACATCGGTAAACTGAAAAGTATAAACCAGATTTACAGGTACCTGAATAGAATAGTAGTTACATTTTGTTTTCGGATAAAGCCGTCCCGTACCATCTCCATCCGGGATATTGGAAAGGTAATTACCACCCTGATTCACAAAAGCGACTTCCGGCTGCAATGACAATTTCTTATATAAAGGTATCTGAGCCAACCCGGCCACACTGAATCCGAAACGGGCTCCCGATTGATAATTATTATCTATTTTCTGTACCAGTGACGAATAAGCCAAACCGCCACGCACGCCCCAAGTGATTTGTGCGCCAGCCGGCACAATCATCAACATCACCAATATTATTACCAATCCGATCCTTTTCATACTAAATGCTCTTTTCTACCGAACAAAGATAGTTTTTTTTTCTAATGATGATACTTATTCTATGAATTTAACGTATGATTCAAGAAAGAAGATTCATCTGTAGAAAATAACTAAAATCAGACAAATAGAATCCATCATGCTGAACGGTATCCATATTACCTGTTCGTGAAAAACGATACGATACACGAACTCACACCTCCCGCATTAATACAGCGATTTGAGAAAACTTTCGAACTGGAAAGTTAAAGGTATATCTGTTTTAGAGATTGAGGCACTCGTTTCCAAACAAAAAATAGTACCTTTGTTAGATCAAAATAAAAAGTTTTTCAATCATATATGGAACCATTTATACATCTACACGTACACACCCAGTACTCGTTACTGGATGGTCAAGCCTCTATTGATGCGTTGATCGACAAAGCGCAGAAAGACGGCATGAACGCAATAGCCGTTACCGACCACGGTAACATGTTCGGTATAAAAGAGTTCTTCAACAAGGTTTCCAAGAAGAACGGGAAGCCGCTCGGTGCTATCAAAGATCTGGAAAAAGAACAGAAAGCACTCAAAGGGAAAGAAGAACTTACTGCCGAAGAACAGGCACGCCTGGGAGAGATCCCGGCTTTAATAGAAGCTGAAAAGAAAAAAATATTCAAACCCATTATCGGCTGCGAATGCTATTGCGCCCGCAACGGCCGGCATAATAAAAGTCTCAAGGAAGACCGTAGCGGTTACCACCTGATCGTATTGGCAAAGAACATGAACGGTTATAAGAACCTGATCAAGATGGTATCTATCTCGTGGACCGAAGGTTTCTACGGACGTCCGCGTATCGACCACGAGTTGCTCGAAAAATACCATGAAGATCTAATCGTCTGTTCGGCTTGCCTGGGAGGAGAGATTCCACAGCACATCATGCACGGCCGGATCGACAAGGCGGAAGAGTCTATCCAATGGTTCAAGAGACTGTTTGGCGAAGATTATTACCTGGAAATGCAACGGCACGAAACACACGATCCGAATGCCGACTGTACCACCTACCCCAAACAGCAGGAAGTCAACAAGGTACTGATCGAACTCGCACACAAATATAACGTCAAGCTGATCGCCACCAACGACGTCCATTTCGTAAACGCAGAAGACGCCGAGGCACACGACCGCCTGATCTGCCTGAGTACCGGAAAAGACCTCGACGACCCGACCCGTATGCGCTATTCCAAACAGGAATGGATGAAAACGACGGCCGAAATGAATACCATCTTTGCCGATATACCGGAAGCCCTCAGCAACACGCTCGAGATTGCCGGCAAAGTGGAGTTCTATTCGATCGACAGTGGCCCTATCATGCCGACCTTCGCCATTCCCGAAGAGTTCGGAACGGAAGAGTCGTACCGCGAAAAACTATCCGAACAGGAATTGTTCGAAGAGTTTACCCGCGATGAGAACGGAAATGTGGTACTGAGCGAAGATGATGCAAAAGACAAGATAAAGAAACTGGGCGGATACGATAAACTTTACCGTATCAAGCTGGAAGCCGACTATCTGAAGAAGCTGACTTACGACGGAGCCAGAGAATGCTATGGTGAAGATCTGTCGGAAGAAGTAAGGGAACGTCTGGATTTCGAGTTGCACATTATGAAGACAATGGGTTTCCCCGGATACTTCCTTATTGTGCAGGACTTTATTAAAGCAGCCCGCGAAGAGTTGGGCGTATCGGTAGGTCCGGGACGTGGTTCGGCTGCCGGTTCGGCTGTAGCCTACTGTCTGGGGATCACCAAGATCGACCCGATCAAGTACGACCTGCTGTTCGAACGTTTCCTGAATCCCGACCGTATCTCCCTCCCCGATATCGATACCGACTTCGATGATGACGGCCGCGGAGAAGTATTGCGTTGGGTAACGGAAAAATACGGAGCCAACCGGGTAGCACATATTATTACGTATGGTACAATGGCAACCAAATCTGCTATCAAGGACGTTGCCCGTGTGCAGAAACTACCGCTTTCCGAATCTAACCGCCTGGCCAAGCTGGTGCCGGATAAGATTCCGGATATGAAGAAGTTTAAGTTGAAAGATGCCATCAATTACGTACCCGAACTGCGCGAAGCGGCCACCGGAAGCGATCCGCTGGCACGCGATACCTTGAAATATGCACAGATGCTGGAAGGTAACGTACGTAATACGGGAGTACATGCCTGTGGTGTAATTATCGGACGGTACGATATATCCGACGTTGTTCCGGTAAGTACCGCAAAAGATAAAGAAACCGGCGAAGAAATGCTGGTTACCCAATATGAAGGTTCAGTAATCGAGGAAACCGGACTGATCAAGATGGACTTCCTGGGATTGAAAACCTTGTCCATCATCAAAGAAGCGATTGAAAACATCCGTCTGACAACCGGTAAAGAACTCGACATCGACCATATCAGTCTGGAAGACCCGAAAACATACGAATTGTATTGCACCGGAAAAACAACCGGAACATTCCAGTTCGAGTCCGCCGGTATGCAAAAGTACCTGAAAGAGCTGCAACCTTCCAAGTTCGAAGACCTGATCGCCATGAACGCCCTGTACCGTCCGGGGCCTATGGATTATATTCCCGACTTTATCGACCGTAAGCACGGACGTAAACCGATCGAATATGATATCGCCGTCATGGAAAAATACCTGAAAGATACATACGGTATTACGGTCTATCAGGAACAGGTCATGCTTCTGTCGCGTCTGCTGGCAAACTTCACCCGCGGTGAAAGTGATGCCCTGCGTAAGGCGATGGGTAAGAAATTGATCGACAAGATGAACCACCTGAAATCGAAGTTCATGGCAGGTGGCCAGGCAAACGGTTATGAAGCGAAGACACTTGAAAAGATCTGGTCCGACTGGGAAAAGTTTGCTTCTTATGCATTCAACAAGAGTCACGCAACCTGCTACTCGTGGGTCGCTTACCAGACCGCTTTTCTTAAAGCGAACTATCCGTCCGAATACATGGCGGCCGTACTGAGCCGAAGTTTGTCCAACATCGTGGATATCACGAAGTTTATGGATGAATGTAAGGCGATGGGTATACAGGTATTGGGACCTGATGTGAACGAATCTATCCTGAAGTTCAGCGTCGATAGTAACAAGAACATTCGTTTCGGACTGGGAGCCGTGAAAGGGGTCGGCGAATCGGCCGTACTGAATATCATTGAAGAACGGAAGAAAAATGGGCCGTATAAGAACATCTTCGACTTTGTGGAACGCGTCAACCTGACATCGTGCAATAAAAAGAACATCGAATCATTGGCTTTGGCAGGTGCATTCGACAACTTCGGCATCCAACGCGAACAGTTCTTTGCTGAAACGGGCAAAGGTGAACTCTTCCTGGATACACTGGTACGCTATGGTAATAAGTTCCAGATGGATAAAAGTTCTGCTGCCAACTCTTTATTTGGTGGTGACGATCTATTGGTAGCCATTACCAAGCCGGAAATTCCGGTTTGCCAACGTTGGAGCGACCTGGAACGTTTGAATAAAGAAAAGGAACTGGTAGGTATCTACCTCTCCGCTCACCCACTGGACGAATACCGCATCGTATTAACCTATGTATGCAATACGGGAATGGCAGAGATCAACGACCGGGAGAGCCTGAAAGGACGCGAAATACTGCTGGGCGGTATCGTTACCGACTTCCGTGAGGGAATGACCAAGACAGGCAAACCTTATGGAGTGGTTAAAATAGAAGACTTCACCGGTAGTGGCGAGATTGCTTTATTCGGAAACAACTATATAGAATACAGTAAATACTGCAAGCAGGGTATGTATCTGCTTATCAATGCCCGCGTAGAGCCCCGTCGCTGGAATGAGAATGAACTCGATTTCAATATCGGTTCCATTCGTTTGTTGCAGGATGAAAAGGACAAGCTGATCGAAAAGATCAGTATCACCTTGCCGATCCACGATCTCGACGAGCCTACAGTCAATGAATTATCGGTATTGATCAAAAACAATCCGGGACAGAGCTTGTTATATTTTAGAGTGGTCGATGGCGAACATAACATTTCACAAAATTTCTTTTCACAGAATATCCGGCTGAATGTAACCGGTAAGTTAGTGGAATTCTTGCAGGAGAACGAAAATATTGATTTCAAAATAAACGGCTAAAGTTGTACGGTGTAGAAAGAATTAGTACTTTTGACACCTCGAAAAGGGAACAATTTAAATTAGATATATAATTATGGCACTAGAAGTTACAGATGCAAATTTTGAGGAGTTGGTAAACTCCGGCAAGCCCATGGTCGTTGATTTTTGGGCAGAATGGTGCGGTCCCTGCCGTATGGTAGGCCCGATCATCGATGAACTGGCTACCGAATATGAAGGTAAAGTTACAATCGGAAAGATGGACGTCGACAACAACAATGATGTAGTTGCTCAGTTCGGTATCCGTAATATCCCGACTGTACTGTTCTTCAAAGACGGAAAGTTGGTAGACAAACAGGTAGGTGCAGCACAGAAGCCTGCGTTTGTTGCAAAGATCGACGCACTTTTATAATTACTTCATAGCGCGGAGCATTTCGCGCTTTCCCGGGGGGCCGGGTATTCTTTCAACAGAATACCCGGCCTCTTGCATCATACGACGTACTACTCCTTTGGCACAGTAAGTGGTGAGGATTCCTCCATCTGCCATATGTACATATAATCTGTTGAATATATCCTGATTCCACATTTCCGGCTGCTTATCAGGTGCGAAGGCATCGAAATAAACGAGGTCTATTCCTTCGGGAAGTTCGCAACTGTTATTATCACCCTGTATCTTATGCAGGGTAAACCGTCCGGTGATATTTGCCGGCTCGTTCCATGCGACTGCATGCAGGGTATCGAACAGTTCCTTCTTTTCGGGACAAATCACTTCCCCGTAATTCAAAGCCTGTACAAGCTCCGGTTCAAGCGGATACAGTTCTATGGAATAATAGTTTACATGGCGGTCATTTTCTTCCGCATCCAGAAGCGTAAGAAAGGCATTCAGCCCTGTTCCGAAACCAACTTCAAAAACGGTAATATCCTTTTTAACCTGGTGATGCAATCCTGCCTCAATAAATACATGTCGCGACTCCTGTACGGCTCCGTTTACCGAATGATAATGTTCGTCCATTTCCGGGATAAACAAAGTATGACTGCCGTCTGCCGTCTGTTGTAGTTCTCGTCTCATATGATTTTCTTACGCTTTCATTATTTTTTAGATTCTACAAAGATATAAAAATATAGAATTGATTACTTTTACATTCGAAATCATTACTAGTAATAAGATAGATGCTACAATATTTTATCCTCTCCACTCCTTCTTTTGTCTGTTTGTTCTGGGCTTTTGCCTTGCTGATAAAAAAAGGTAAAAACTTCCGGACCAAGCGAGTCCTGGCAATCGACCTGATATGTTGCTCCATAGTATTCTATATATATGGAAGTTTTTTCGTACCCGATACCGATTATGAAAACCGCTATTGGCAGGATATCATTTATACTTTTTGCCTCCCGATGCTTTACCCGCTCCACATGATCTATGCCAAACTGCTGACAGATACAAAAAAATTCCAATGGTGGCTTATAATGGCGTTTTCCCCTCCTTTTATATTAACAGCATTGACTGCTACCGGTTATTTTTTGATGGGAAAAGAAAACTCCATCATCTATGCCCGTGATTTCCTGTTCAACTACGGAGAAAAACATTTCCCGGTCGATTACCCTTTATTTAAACTACAATATTTCTGGGATGAAGTACTGTTCATTATCGTTATCAGCATTCAAACGCTGGTCGCGTTTATTTACTTTTCATTCCGGATCATCAAATACCGGCTCCAGTTAAAAGAGTTCTATTCCAATCCAGACGAACATTTCCAATGGAACTTTTACTTTATATTTGCAGCTACCGGGATCTATTCGTTACTTACATTCATTGCTGTACTGGCAGACCTGAACAGTTATAGCTCGCGCCCGCTGTACGTCAACACTATATTTATCTTTTTCGCAATCTCCAGCTATATATTGGCCTATGCAGGTTACCATATCCGGTATACTGCAGAGGATTTTGCCCGCCAACTTGCACAGGCCGATCTTGCCGAAAAACAAAACAATAATACCCTGACTGATGATTGTGATAAAAAAAAGAGCTATAACCCAAGGCTTGTTTCCCTTTTTACCCGCCTGATCGAAGAAGATAAAATATACCTAAAAAATGATCTCCGCCTGGATGAAGTAGCAGCCATGGTACAAACCAATCGCTGCTATATATCCCGTCTGATAAATGAGAAATACCAATGCACATTTTCGGAATATATCAACAACTGCCGTATTACATATGCACAGGAGTTGATGCTCCAAAACCCCTCGATGAAACAGGAAGTAGTAGCTGCCGAATCCGGCTTCTCACATGTAACCACTTTTAGCAGAACTTTCCGGCAAGTGATAGGAATACCACCTAAAGAGTGGCTCAAACAACAGGAGTAACGGCCCAAATATACGAATTGCAAAGAGATTTATACCTTTCATCAAGATTGAACCCATAAGAAAAACAAGGCATTCGAAACTTTCTCCATACTTTTGCGACCAACACAAATGGTTCCGGTATTAATACAGAATATTATTTATCTTAAAAAGATGGAAAAAGAAATTATCATTGAAAACGATTCATCAGAAATAATTCGTATCACCCGATTTATCGAATCACTGGGGGTAAGTCTTTTCCTGCCCTCCGCCACAACAAGACGTATTTGTCTTGCAATTGAAGAGGCTGTCAGCTGTACCATCCACCATGCTTATCCTAACGGAGCGAAAGGTAAGATAAAACTAAAGGTCAGCCAGGTGAACGGAGATATAAACTGTATGATAATAAACGATGGGATGACATTCGATCCGACCCTGCCCCAGAACAAATCTGAAAAATCATCCTTAGAAGATATGTTAACCGGAGGATTAGGCTTTTTCCTTATTTTCAGGACAATGGATGAAATAGCCTTTCATACCGACGGCTCACAGAACTTCCTGATGCTGACCAAAGGGCTGGGAGCGATCGAGGAACCCGAAAGTTCATTGAATACCAATATATGTAAGGTCGCAGGAGGTGTTATTATTACTGTGGAAGGACGGCTGGATACACTGAATGCCCGTAAATTTGAATCCGTTATCCGCCCTGTACTGGACAACGGTACACCCGAGATCGTTATCAACTGCGAGAACTTAACCTATATAAGTAGTTCGGGACTGCGTTGCTTTATCCTGATGCAAAAGAAAGTAGACAGTTCGCACGGGCTACTCGTACTAAAAGGTGTATTACCTGAGATCCGTAATATTTTCGATATGACAGGCTGTTCTTCCCTGTTCACCATACACTGACAAACTTATGATCAAACGACACATCCTCTACTTATTGCTTTTTCTCCTATATAAACCGGATATGGCACAGGGGCAAAGCATCACGATTACCCCCAAATGGACAGCACAAGCTCAATTTACCGGCTATTATGTGGCAGATAAAATGGGATTTTACAAAGAAGAAGGGCTCGATGTACATATTATGCATCCCGCCATCTCTGAAAGTTCCTTTTCTGTCTTACAAAGCGGAAAAGCCCAGGTTGCCGTCATGAACCTGTCATTTGCCCTGACAGCACGGGCCTCCGGTGCCAAAATTGTCAATGTGATGCAAACCTCACAGGAAAACAGCTTGATGCTGGTTAGCCACCAACCTCTAAAAGACCTGGAAGGATTAAAGCAAAAAAAGATAGCCGTTTGGAACCACCTGAGCCAGAATCTACTGGACAGAATCGCTACACGTTACCAACTCAGCGGTAAATGGATACGCTTCAACAGCGGTGTCAATATATTCCTTGCCGGGGCTGTCGATATATGCCTTGTAGGCAGCTACAACGAATATTTACAGTTGGCAGAATACGGATTACAGCCAAATTCTACTTACCTGCTACGTTTCTCCGACTACGGTTACAACCTGCCAGAAGACGGACTATACGTGGCCGAAGACTTCTACCTGTCACATCCAGATATCATCCCCAAACTCGTGCGCGCCAGCATCCGGGGCTGGGAATGGGCCAATGAGCACAGGGAAGAAGCCCTGGACATCGTAATGGAGTTCGTACGTAACGGCAATATCGGAACCAACCGTTATCATCAACGCCAAATGCTGGAAGAAGTACTTCGGCTGCAAGTGGATGAAAGTTATAACAAACGAACATTCCATCTGAGTCCGGAAGATTTCAAACTGGCTTCAGACATCCTGTTGAATGAACAGGAAAGAGAAGATATACATTATTCTGATTTCGTTAAATAACTATCCTATGCATCCTATCAGACAATACTTTCAATTCAAGTCTTTTGCCAGCCGGATGAGCATTTATGTACTCTCATTCACGCTTATAGTATTTATCGTTATCATTACACTGTTTTATTCATATAGCCGTAAAAAGGTTACCGATTTTGCCATAAAAAGCACTCATGAACAGTTACAGAACATGGCTTCCAAAATCGGTGATCTACTGCAAACGGTAGAGACAACAATGAACCAGACAAGCTGGATGATAGAAGAAAGCAAAGCTGATCCGGACTCATTGTTCCGCATCGTTATGGCTGTTGCCAAAAACAATGACCTGATCGTCAGCAGCGGTATTGCTTTCGTCCCCGATTACTACAAGGAAAAAGGGAAATATTTCATGCCCTATGCTTCATATATGGACGGAAAGATCGAATGTGCGGTGCTGGGAAGTCCTATCTACGATTATCCTTGTATGGATTGGTATCTGGTCCCGAAATTATTGAAGCAGAACTACTGGAGCGAACCCTATTATGACGAGGGGGGAGGAAACTTCATAATGAGTACGTTCTCCATGCCTTTATATGACAAAACAGGAGAAGTATATGCGATCTTTACAGCTAATATTTCGTTGTCCCAATTCACGGATATGGTATCGCAGTTAAAACCTTATACGACCAGTTTTACTTTTTTATTAAGTCGTAACGGCAGCTATTTGACCAACCCGGATCGTTCAAAGATCATGAATGAAACCATTTTCACCGATGCGCAGGCCAACAACACCCCTGAAAAAGAGCAAATCGGCAGGGAAATGCTGGCGCAACAGACAGGGACGGCGTTAATCAATCTCGCCGGAAAACCGGTGTATGTTTTTTACACGTCTATTCCTCATATCGGTTGGTCGGTGGGCAACGTTTGTCCACCCGATATTATCTTAAAAGAACTGGACACGATCTCCAAACAAATTATCTTTGTATCATTGGCAGGGATGCTGATCTTATTCTTTATCATTTATATCATTATCCGCCGCCTGGTGGATCCGCTGGCACAATTCTCACAATCCGCCCGGATCATTGCTACCGGACGGTTCAACGTGAAGTTGCCGCAAGTCAACTCACACGATGAAATAAAAACCCTGCACGATTCGCTCGCCTATATGCAACAATCACTATTCGATTATGTTGTCAAACTCCGCGAAACGACTGCTAGCAAAGAGCGTATTGAAAGCGAACTGTCTATCGCCAAGGAAATACAAATGGGAATGGTTCCTAAAACATTCCCTCCTTTCCCGGGTCGCCATGATGTAGATTTATATGCCATCTTACAATCAGCCAAGGAAGTAGGGGGCGACTTATATGATTTCTTCATTGATAGCGACCGGCTCTACTTTATCATAGGGGATGTATCGGGAAAAGGTGTTCCGGCTTCCCTGTTCATGGCCATAGCCCGGAGTTTATTCCGCACCATCTCACATAATATAGATTCGCCCTCGGAGATCATAACAAGAATGAACAACTCTATTTCCGAAAATAACGAGTCGAACATGTTTATCACACTTATTGTCGGCATACTGGATCTGCAAACCGGAAAACTTAAACTCTGCAATGCCGGCCATAACCCTCCGGCATTGATATTCCCTGACGGAAGTGTATCGTTCATGGAAACGCAAAAACAATTGATAGTAGGCATTATGTCGGATTATGTATATTCGGACGAATCCATCGATCTTGAAAAGGGTACTAAAATATTCCTTTATACCGATGGAATAACAGAAGCGGAAAATACAGCAAAAGACTTATACGGAGAAAAGAATCTGAAAAAGACACTGGCTGCCAATACCCGGCAAGATATACAAACAATGGTGAACACCATTATCTGTTCGGTTGCATTTCATGTGCAAATGGCCGACCAAAGCGATGATATAACAATATTAGCAATACATTACGAACCGGAAACTAGTAAATAAGAAAGGACTCCATTATGATGATGAATAAAGAAATCAGGATTACCAACAATTTGGAAGAAATATCCCATTTATATGAATTCATTGAAGAATTGGGTGAGGTACTTGATCTGTCTTCAGAGACCACGATGAATATCAACCTGGCACTGGAAGAAGCTGTAGCCAATATCATCATGTATGCATACCCGGAAGGGGAACAGCATGAAATATTGTTGAAAGTGACTTCCAGTCCACAACAACTCATCTTCCTGTTGACAGATAAAGGGCAGGTATTCGACCCGACACAGGTACCCGATGCCGAAATCAATTTGCCGATCGAAGAACGGGCCATCGGAGGACTCGGGATTTTCCTTATCCGAAGTATCATGAACGAGGTTTCGTACCAACGGTTGGGGGATGAAAATCTGCTGATAATGAAAAAGAATCTATAAAGCCATGTAAACCGGATCGTACATGATCCACAGTCGTAGTTTTTATATACCTTTGTCATTTTTAATAAGAATACAAAGATGAATAAGAAACTCTTCGCTATTTTACTGTTTCTTGCCTGCATCCAGATGGTACAGGCCCAAAAGAGTTATTCCATAAAAGGAATCGTAAAAGAAACGGTTAGTGGCGAACCGATCCCTTATGCTACCGTCCTGATATGGAACACCACTCAGGGAACAGCTACCGACTCCATCGGAAATTTTGAGATAACAGGGGTTACTCCCGGTAGTTACCGGCTACAGGCCTCTTTTATCGGCTACAAACCGACTGTAACAGCTGAGTTCCGTGTTGCTAATAAAGATGTCTATTTTCCGGTCGAACTCGAAACTGCCAGCGAAAGCTTGCAGGAAGTAAACATAGTAGCCTCCCCTTTCCGTAAAACGGCAGAAAGCCCGCTGGGATTACGTGTCATCGGTTTCAAGGAGATAGAGAAAAGTGCCGGGGGTAACCGGGATATCTCACGCGTAGTACAATCATTCCCTGGAGTGGCTTCTACGGCAGCCTTCCGAAACGACCTGATGGTTAGAGGTGGCGGTCCATCCGAAAACCGTTTCTTTTTAGATGGAGTCGAAATACCGAATATCAACCACTTCTCTACACAAGGGGCTTCCGGAGGGCCGGTAGGAATCATCAACCCTGATTTTGTACGTGAAGTAAACTTTTATTCAGCCGCATTCCCCGCCGCCAGAGGGAATGCGCTCAGTTCTGTGTTAGATTTTAAGTTGCAGGATGGGAATAAAGAAAAGTTCTCTCTGCGGGGTACGCTCGGGGCCTCTGATGTAGGTGTATCGGCCAACGGTCCGTTAGGAGAGAAAACGACCTATCAGGTGTCTGTACGCCGTTCGTATCTGCAATTCCTGTTCGATATGATCGGTTTACCTTTTCTTCCGACTTTCACGGATGCCCAGTTCAAGATCAAACATGCTTTCGACAAGAAGAATGAACTGACATTTATAGGGCTAGGTGCGATCGACGATATGAAACTGAATACCGGGATGAAGGATATGAGTGAAAAGAACCAGTATATCCTTGCCTACCTGCCGGTTGTAAAACAGAAGACCTATACGTTGGGTGCCGTATACAAGCATTATACGGGGCGTAATATCTACTCTCTTATCGTCAGCCGCAGCCAGATGAACAATAAAAACATAAAATACCGCGATAACGACGAAAGCTCACCGGCCAACCTCACCCTGAATTACCGGTCGGATGAAATAGAAAATAAACTCCGCACTGAAAATATCTTCCGCCTGCCTTATATACAACTGCATGTAGGGGGAAATATCGATTATTCGGAATATACGAACAATACATTCCAGAAACAATTTACTACCATTCCGAAAGAAATCAACTATCAGACAGATCTGGGACTCTGGAAATGGGGATTGTACGCTACCGCTATCTATGAAAGCGTGAACGAACGTTTCACCGCCTCACTGGGTCTCCGTACGGATGCCAATAATTATTCATCGAAAATGAATAATATATTCGACCAGCTATCTCCACGCCTATCGCTATCGTACCGGCTGCCAGGAGACATGTTTCTGAATGCCAACCTGGGACGTTACTACGAATTACCGCCTTACACCGTAATGGGATTCAAAGACAACAACGGAGAGTATGTAAATAAAACCAACGAATTGCAATACATCCGTAGCGACCAGGCCGGATTAGGACTGGAATACCGCCCTTCATCCTACCTTAAATTTACGGCTGAAGGATTTTACAAACACTATAACTATTACCCGATGTCGGTTATCGACAGCATCCCCCTGGCATCCAAAGGGACAGACTACGGTGTACTGGGGAACGAAGCTGTCACCTCCACCGCCACCGGACGTGCCTACGGCGTGGAACTGATGGGGCGTTGGTATAATTATAAGGGCCTTACATTCATCGCTTCCTATACCTATGTCCGCAGCGAATACAAAGACGGAAGAAATACAGGTAAATATATACCCTCCGCATGGGACAACAAACATCTTCTCACTTTCAGCGGAACTTATTCACTCCCTAGGAACTGGGATGTGGGAGCAAAGCTACGGGTAGTAGGCGGTGCGCCCTATACTCCCTATGATGTCGAAAAAAGTAGTTATGTAGATGCATGGGACGCCAGCGGAAGCCTCTACTACGATTACAGCCGTTTCAACAGTGAACGCCTGAAACCGTTCACCCAACTGGATTTGCGTATCGACAAAACATTCTATCTGAAAAATATAATGCTGGGCCTCTATATCGACATACAGAATGTACTTAATTCCAAGTACAAAGAGCAGGATGTCTATATTAAAACGGGAAAAATACTTAATCCTGAAGCCCCACAGGAGAAGCAACAGTATGAGTTAAAACCAATAGAACGTATGACCGGAACATTATTGCCCAGCATAGGAATCATGATTGAAATATAACAGCCTTGATTTTCTTCCGTTTTTATTAACCATAGTTCTGCAATAGATAGTAAATTATTCCTATTTTTGTAGCCGGGAAAACAGATAATAATTTGCCAGAGGAAAAGTCAATGCATAAAGCAGTTCTAATAAATATTATACACCACATACAAACTCTACTTATACTTGTATGCCTGGCATGGTCTGTACCGACACTAGCAGAAGAGGTTCACCCAATCCTCATCATCAGTTCATATAACCCAGATACCCGTAATACCACCCAAAACATTTCCGAATTCATGGAAGAATATAAACGGCTGGGAGGAACCGCCCCCGTTATTATCGAGAACATGAACTGTAAAAGTTTACCGGAAGCTCCCTTATGGAAAGGTAAAATGAAAACCCTGCTCAATAAATACAAGGATGAGAATACCCCACAGATCACTATAATTCTCGGACAAGAAGCCTGGTCTTCCTATTTATCACAGAATGAACCCGTTCTAAAAGGTATTCCTATTTTATGCGGAATGGTGAGTAGCAATGCCGTCATATTACCGGATTCAAGCGTCACTCTTTCTGACTGGGATCCTGAAAGTATCGATATACAAGATCAAATCAGCAAGGAACATTTCTTGTCGGGTTTTCTGTATACGTATGACGTTAACAGAAATATCCAACTGATCAAAAACCTTTATCCTTCCACGGAACACATAGCCTTAATAACAGACAACAGCTATGGCGGCATCGCCCTGCAAGCGCTGGTAAAAAAAGATATGAAATCATTTCCCGATCTGGACCTTATCTTATTGGATGGCCGGAAAAATAACATATATACCATCATTGAACAAATAAAGCAACTCCCCAGGGAAACAGCCATCATGCTCGGGACCTGGCGCGTTGACGTGAACGATGGTTATTATGTAGGGAATGCCACATACACCATGATGTCTAGTAACCCAACCTTACCGGCATTTACCCTGACCTCTACCGGATTAAGCCACTGGGCGATCGGTGGGTATATTCCCCAATACAGGCCGATCGGGAAAGATCTGGCCAAACAGGCAATCGATATCCTGACCGGTAAAGTGCAACAAAAAGATTTGCGGGCGATAAGTATCCCCAATGCCTATACTTTCGATGCACGGAAACTGAAAGAGTTCAACATCGACAAAAAAATACTGCCGGAAGAGTCTATCCTGATCAATACGGAAGGAAACTTGTTTGTAAAATACAGGTTCGAAATCTTGTTGATCGTTGCCTGCATATTACTGGTTTTCCTTTTAATGATCCTTCTCTTCTTGTTCAGAACCAACAGACTGAAAGACAAGTTGATGGACCTGCAAAAAGACAACGAGATCATTATGAACAACATTCAGGCGTCCATCCGTTTCATCAAGCCCGACTATTCCGTAAAATGGGAAAATGAGATCAAAATGTTATGTGTCCCCAAATACGGTCCGAAGAATTGCTGTATCGTAAAAGACGGCCAGAAGCCTTATTGTGAGAATTGCGTACTGATATCCGCCATGGAGAGTAAAAAACCCTTCGATATAGTAAAAGAATGCGAACCAGGAAAATATATACACACCCTTGCCAATCCGATCATCGATTCGAATAACAGCTTATTGGGAGTTATTTTCAAGAAAGAGGATGTCACCAAACAGAAGTTGGCAGAAAACGAATTGCGTTTGGCTAAAGAAAAAGCGGAAGAATCCGATCATCTGAAATCAGCCTTCCTGGCCAATATGAGCCATGAGATCCGCACGCCGCTCAACGCTATCGTCGGTTTCTCCGGACTGTTGGCTATGACTGAAGAGAGTGAGGAACGTGAGGAATACATCAACATCATCAACAACAACAATGAACTATTGCTGCAATTAATCAACGATATACTCGACCTCTCGAAAATTGAAGCCAACACGCTTGAATTTGTTTATTCGGATATCGACATCAATCAGTTGTTATGCGATATCGAACAAACATCACGCCTGAAAGCTGCCGACGGTGTACAGGTTTCATTCGTCGAGAAAATGCCTCATTGCATTATCCGAACAGACAAGAACCGCTTGTCGCAGGTAATAACAAACTTTATCAATAATGCTATCAAATTCACAAAAGAGGGTAGCATACGTTTCGGGTATAAGCATAAAGAAAATCAGCTAATTTTCTATGTCTCAGACACAGGT
Organism: Parabacteroides leei; assembly: GCF_023369805.1. NCBI lineage: Bacteria > Pseudomonadati > Bacteroidota > Bacteroidia > Bacteroidales > Tannerellaceae > Parabacteroides > Parabacteroides leei. Next base: position 97,090 of record NZ_JAMBQG010000002.1, on the reverse strand, counting down.
TGTGGTATAGACAAGAAAATAAAAGACAGCGTATTCCAACGCTTTGTCAAACTGGATAGCTTCGCACAGGGAACAGGACTCGGTCTATCTATCAGCCAGATGATCGTGCAGAAACTGGGTGGTGAGATCGGTGTGGAGTCTGAGATTGGACAAGGGTCTACTTTCTGGTTTACATTACCCGACACGGTTATAGAAGAATCACATATAACTCCCGTTAGTTCCAACAAAGTAGAAATAAACACAGGGAACCAGACAGATAAGAAAGCCTCCACTTTGCTGATTGCAGAAGATAACGAAAGTAATTATACCCTGATCAAAGCGATCCTGAAAGACTATAACCTGCTACATGCATGGAACGGTCAGGAAGCCATCGATTTATACCATAAATATCATCCGGACATGATCCTCATGGATCTTAAGATGCCTATTATGGACGGATATCAGGCTACCCAGGAAATACGTAAAGACAATACGATTATCCCGATCATCGCCGTTACCGCTTTTGCTTTTGCCGAAGATGAACAACGGGTCAGCCACAGCGGATTCAATGGTTACATAGCAAAACCGATCAAACCTAATGATCTGAAAAAGAAAATTACGGATCTTCTGTAACAAGCTTATAAAGCACGTGTTCCGGGAAACAGCATCGTAAAAACGGTTCCCTTCTCCATTTCGGAAGTAACGGTAATATTGCCTCCATGACGATTCATAATTTGTCGGCACACGCTGAGCCCGATCCCCGACCCTCCGGGCTTGGTGGTAAAGAACGGGACAAAGACTTTGTCAAGTGCCTCAGGTACGATTCCGCTTCCATTATCCGATATGGTTATAACAGGTATCCCGTCCCGCCTGAAAGCCTCTATACGTACTTCGGGAGAAAGGCTTTCGCTACAAGCTTCCACCGCATTCTTCAAGAGGTTGATAAGTACCTGTTCGATCATACCGCGATCGGCATACAACCTCAACTCGGAAGGTTTAATAGAATAAACGAAACGGACATCATTTGCCGGTACCAGCTTTTGAATATCATCAAACAAAGCCGATACCGGAAACAACTGCATAGTAGGTGCCGGAATACGGGTTAATTTTCGATAGTTCTCTACAAAGTCCAGTAAGCCCTTACTCCTGCGGTGAATTGTCTGTATGGCCTGGAGCATAATCCCATAATCGCGTTCATTCATCCCATTCGATTCGGCACGTTCCGTTACTGTCTCCGACAAAGAAATGATAGGCGCAATTGAATTCATGATTTCGTGAGTTAATACACGGATCAGTTTTTGCCAGGCTTCTGTCTCCGCTTCAGCCACGACTGAATTGTAAAGCCTCGAACGGAAAGCGTTCAATGCCTCATTCATAGAGCGGGTGAGCTCTGCCTCCGCCCCACCCGATGAGGGGACAGGAAAAGAGAGGTTCAGATCGCCATAATGTATATTAGCGATCAGGTGTTCCATCCTACGGATTGTTTTCTTCTGATCCCAGTATAAAGAACAAGCCAACAGGATCAGGATCACTCCTACCATAACTGTCGTAAAATAAAGACCTTTCAATAATAGGAATGCAATTGCCAGCGACAAAAGCACGATCAATATGATCTTTATCAGGACGATATAACGTTTCATAAGCCCAGCTTATCTAGTTTTCGGTACAGGGCAAAACGGGTAATGCCCAGTAATTCAGCGGCACGGGTCACGTTTCCGTCGGCACGGCGCAGGGCACGTTCGATAGCTTCCTTCTCCAGAATACTCAGATTGAGTTCTTCTGTGTCGGCTTTCTTCTTTGAAGCAGAGGGCTGGAGCATAAAGTTTTCCGGTTTCAGCATTTGCCCGTCGGACAGGATAACAGCACGTTCAATGGCATGTTGTAATTCACGGACATTACCGGGCCATTCATAATTTTGCAACTTGTTACGTGCATCACGGCTCAGACCTTTGATCTCTTTCTTATACTTACGAGCGTAGCGGGAAAGGAAATAATCGGCCAGCAACTGGATATCGTTCCCCCGTTCGCGAAGGGGCGGTATATGCAATTCGATCGTATTGATACGATAAAGCAGATCCTGGCGGAAAGTCCCCTCCTCTACCATATTCCGTATATTCATATTGGTTGCACATATCAGGCGAACATCGATGGAGACCGGTCGGGTAGCTCCCAGACGGGTGATCTGTTGCTTCTCTATCGCAGTGAGCAATTTAGCTTGCATAGGCATACTCAGGTTTCCTATCTCATCCAGGAAAAGGGTACCGCCCGTGGCTACTTCCATACGTCCCGGTTTATCCCGGCGGGCATCTGTGAAAGCACCCTTTTCATAACCGAAAAGTTCGCTTTCAAAAAGTTGTTCGGGTATACTCCCCAGATCGATCCCGACAAAAACCTGTCCGGCACGTGGCGAATGATGGTACAGGGCACGAGCGACCAGATCCTTGCCCGTTCCGTTCTCCCCCAGGATCAGGATATTGGCATCCGTATGGCGTAACTTTTCAACAGTAGAGAAAATATCCTGCATAATATTACTTTCGCCTATAATTTCAAAGCCGGCCTCCTCCGTTGTTTCAAGTGCTGCAACCTGACGTTTCAAGGATCGTACTTCGGTCCGGCTTTCACGAAGCTTCAGGGCAGCAGATAAAGTTGCCAGCAATTTCTCTTTCTCCCAGGGTTTGGGTATAAAGTCGGTTGCTCCGGCCTTGATGGCACGCACAGCTTTTTCGGTATCGGCATACGCAGTTATGAAAAGGACGACAGCATCAGGGTCGACCTTTTTTATTTTTTCAAGCCAGAAAAAGCCTTCCTGCCCGCTGATAGCATCACGACGGAAATTCATATCGAGAAGAATCACATCCGGTGCATAACTCTCCATAAAATGTTCAATCCGTTCGGGTTGTGTGGTCACACGTATCTGCTCCACATAGGGTTCCAGCAATAAATTCAAGGCAAAGAGGACATCCTCATTGTCGTCAATGATAAGTATTTTTCCCTGTTTCATAATCTATTTCCTTTCATCAGTTTTTAGTCTCCTGACAGACCTGGTAACGGGGGTAAAGATAAGGATTAAAACAATAGACAGCATGTGCGGATACGAACGTTTTTCGTGCGATATTGCACGCGATATCTAACACAATCAATTATAATAAAATCAGTTGAAAACACATACAGGTCAAATAAATCTTTATATTTGTACAAGCAACAATTAATCATTTAAACTCTCATTATGAAAAGAATCCATCTTATTATTCCTTGCTTATTGGCACTACTTGTAACGTTTAGTTGCCAACATCCGGCACAGACCGGTGGCGCATGTTCCGGAAAAGACATGCCTACAGAAGAAACAGTAATGGCTGTTCTGATCGACACTCCTCAGATTACGACACCGCCAACCCGGTTGAAACTCGATCCCTTTTACAAAAAGTACATGAATGTGAACGGTATCCATGTGGTCAGTTCCTGGCGCGTACCCGATTCTTGTTTCTATGCGGCCTACTTAAGTATCAAAGCATTAACCGATGTTCTACCCAAAGAGGTACTTGAATCGATGACCAGCCGGGATACCCGTATCGGGATCATGGCGCGTTACGAAGGGACTACCGATATCCCCGAACATGCATTCCTGGTGAATGATACGACCCTGAACTGGGATGTGCGGGCCAGAGGGTTAGGCGGTACGCTTCATATGCCTTTCTCCACCTGCGCGGAAGAAAATATCCTGGCTTACCAGATCGACAAATATCATGCGGAAGACATTCTGATCCATGAATTTGCCCATACAATACATAATGTAGGTATTCGTCCTGTCTATCCGGACTTCAACGATGAACTTCAGGCCTCTCTCGACGCCGCCGTCGCCAGAGGACGCTGGAAAAACGTATATGCCTCGACAAATATTGAAGAATACTGGGCGGAAGGTGTTCAGAACTGGTTTAATGTAAATGCAGAAGTCGATAACGACGGAGGAGACGGTAAACACAACAAGATCAATACCCGTGAAGAACTACAACGGTACGATCCGGGATTATATAATATCCTGGCCCGTTTCTTCCCCGAAGTAAAAGAACAGGTAAGCCGCCATAAAAAAGTGAATCTATATAACTGGCAGGAAAACGACTGATCGTATCAACTGTGCGTCTGCGCACATTCTTTGTGCGCAGACGCACTGATCATTAAAACCCACCATCATCTTAAATACTAATTATCAATACTTTAAAAACGTGGCATGTTATTTGTTTTTAATAAGACATGACACTTTCAAGAACATACATATTATCCGCTATCCTTGCCATACTGACCGTTATCCCGGCTCATTCGCAGGATACGTTACGCCTGACATTGTCCGAAACCATCCGCATAGCACAGGAACAATCTCCCCAGGCTATCGCTGCCCGCCATTCATTCAGGGCTGCTTACTGGAACTGGCGCTCTTTCCGGGCCAATATGTTACCGAGTCTGACCTTCAACTCCTCCCCTTCTCTGAACCGGTCGATCAGTTCGGTTACTTTACCTGACGGGGGAGAAAGTTTCGTACACCGGAATCAACTGATGGTGGATGCGGGATTCACTATCAACCAGAATGTTTCGCTGACAGGAGGTAGCCTCTTCGTCAAGACTGCGCTACAACGGCTGGATCTATTCTCTGAAAAAACAAGTTCTTATAACAGCAGTCCGGTCGTTATCGGATACGAACAAGACCTGTTCGGGTATAACCAATTCAAATGGGACCGCAAAATAGAACCATTGCGTTACACCGAATCCCGCAAGAACCTGATAGAGACGTTAGAACTTGTAGCGGCACAGGCCACGACACAGTTCTTTCAACTGGCCACCGCGCAGACCAATTGGGAAATAGCCCAATATAATTATGCTAATGCCGACACCTTATATCAATATGCACAGGGAAGATACAATATCGGTACTATCACAGAGAATGAAATGCTGCAACTGGAATTGAATCTCCTGACGGAGCAAACCAATATGATGAATGCCCGTATCGAAGTTGACGATTGTATCCAGTCGTTACGCAGCTACCTCGGAATCAAAGATGCTTCGGAGCTGGTTTCCATAACAAACGGGGAAATTCCTCATTTCACTGTCGATGTAAAACAGGCCCTGGCCCTGGCTTACGAAAATAATCCCGAACCGGAATATCTGCAACGCCGCCAACTAGAAAGTGAAAGTGCCGTGGCACAAGCGAAAGCATCCCGGGGTTTCAAAGCCGACCTGTACATGCAATTCGGACTGACCCAGACAAACGAACACCTGAAAGAAGCCTACCGCAGCCCGATGGATCAACAGTTGATAAGTCTCGGTATCCGGATTCCCATCCTCGACTGGGGTGTCGGCAAGGGAAAAGTCAAAGTGGCCCTCAGTAACCGCGACAAAATATATACGGAGGTAGAGCAATCGCGCAACGACTTTGAACTGAATGTAATCAAGATGGTCAAACAATTCAACCTGCAAGCCGACAAGGTCACGATCGCACAAAAAACAGATCAGACAGCCAGGCGCAGGAACGATGTGGCACAAAAGTTATATCTCCTGGGTAAATCGACCATCCTCGACCTCAACGCTTCCATCAGTGAGAAAGACCGGGCACGACGGGATTACATAACCGCTTTATACAATTACTGGAGCCTGTATTACGGCCTGCGCAGCATGACCGGCTATGATTTTGAGCAAGGCCGGGAACTTACATTCAATTACGAACAATTAATGAAATAAGATAATGGACAAACCTATTGAAAAGAAACCTGTATATTACCGTTACCGCTGGCATATTGCCGGAGGTATAGCCTTTATTATCCTGCTGGTCTATGTATCGATCGTCGCTTCCGGCGGACGAAAACTACGTACCGAGGCCGAAAATCTCATCATAGGTGAAGCGACAGCCGATAAATTCCTGGAATATGTAGATGTGGAAGGAGTGGTTCAACCGATCCTGACCATTAAGATCAATGCCCGGGAGGCCGGAAGCGTAGAACGTATCGTGGCAGAGGAAGGTACCATGCTGAAACTCGGGGATACTATCCTGACCCTGACAAATCCGGATCTGGTACGTACCATCGACGACCAACGCGACGAATGGGAAAAGCAATTGATTTCTTATCAGGAAAAAGAGATCGAAATGGAACAAAAAAGCCTCGACCTTCAAAAACAAACTTTACAAACCACATACGAACTCAATCGCCTGAAAAAGAGCTTTGCCCTCGACGAAGAGGAATTCCGTATGGGGGTAAAAAGTAAAGCGCAGCTGGACGTACAACGCGATGAGTTCGCCTACAAGACCCAGAGTACGGCCCTCCAACTGGAAGGTTTGCGCCATGACAGTGCCGCCACGATCCTTCGCCGCGAACTGATGAAAAACGATCTCGAACGCGAACGGAAAAAGTACGCCCGTGCACAGGAACGTATGGACAACTTAATTGTCCGTGCCCCTTTAGCCGGGCAGCTTAGTTTTGTAAAAGTCACACCCGGCCAACAGGTACAGAGTACCGAAGCGATAGCCGAAATAAAAGTACTGGATCAGTTCAAAGTGCATACGGCATTAAGCGAATACTATATCGACCGCATCACGACCGGCCTGCCCGCCACCATCAGCTGGCAAGGGAAAAAATATCCGCTGCGCATCACCAAAGTCGTTCCGGAAGTAAAAGACCGTAACTTCGATGTCGACCTGGTCTTCACCGAAGCCTCCCCCGAGAATGTCCGTATAGGAAAAAGCTTCCGTGTACAGATCGAACTCGGACAACCGGAAGAAGCACTGGTCATCCCACGTGGCGATTTCTTCCAGACTACCGGCGGACAATGGATTTATAAACTGAACGAAGCCGGTACGAAAGCCCGGAAAGTAACGATCGGTATCGGTCGCCAAAACCCGCAACAATATGAGATCACCAGCGGATTACAACCGGGTGATAAGGTTATTGTCACCGGATACAGTACTTTTGGAGACGCGGAAGAGCTGATATTAAAATAAGAAATATAGATACCATGAAAATATTATTGCTTGCGATACGCTCACTTAGCCGTTTCCGGCTTTATACGATTATCAACATATTGGGACTGGCGATGAGTCTGGCGTGTGTCATGATTATATCCCGTTATGTATTTCGGGAACTGACAGTCGATCATTTCAATCAGAATCTGGATCGTATTTGCCTGGGTACACAGCATTTTGACAGTGAGATCAAACCCCGGTTCTCTTATAGCTTCAATAGTCGAACCGGAGCAGGCGATCCTGTCCTTGAAAACAATCCGTCCATTGAGAAAATAACCGCCTTTTCCACTTTACCGGAAGATATTATAGAATCCGACAACCAAAAACACACTGCCCGCATTATTGTTACCGACACCGTATTTCTTCAGATAATGGAATACGATGTGATGGTAGGAAATAAACAAAACCTATTAAAAGGCCCGCAGGATGCTGTTATAAATCAGAGATATGCCCGAAAATTATTTGGTTCCGAAGAAAATGCTATCGGTAAAAAAATACTCTGCTCCGGCGGCCAGATGGTAACCGTAACTGCGGTTCTCAAAGAGCCTGTAGAAAAAAGTTCCATACAGTTTGACATGTTGGTCTCCTACCAGTTACAAAAGAACTGGGGTTATATGTTTAGCGCATGCTTACTGTTAAATCCGGGCACAGATATACAAAAGCTTAATAAAGAACTGGTAGCCAATGACCGGGAGGGAGTAAACCTCTACCAACTGTTACCTTTAAAAGACAATTATTTCGATGATAGCGTCAATCGGTTCACTGACTCCTTTCAACAGGGAAACTTTGGCAATATAATGATACTATCCGGTGTTGCCTTTCTGATCCTGTTGGTCGGTATTTTTAACTTTATCAATATTTACACGGTATTGATGCTCAAACGGGCACGGGAGCTGGGTATGAAAAAGGTCTTTGGAGCAAAAGCGACACAAATGCTGGTACAACTGCTTAGCGAAAATCTGGCCATGATCGGAGGAGCTTTGTTCATTGCCTGGCTACTGATCGAAATAAGCGGAGAAGCAATAAGTAACTTACTGGAGATTACCCAAGTGAATAATATTAAATTCGACCTGTTGTTATCTCTTGCCATATTAATCGTACTACCGGTCATCACATCGGCATATCCATTCATAAAATATAACTACTCTACTCCTATATCATCATTACGATCAGTAAATATTAGTGGAAATTCTGTTGTATCGAGAACTATTTTCATGGTCTTCCAATATACTATTACCTGTTGTCTGATCATTGTTTCGTTATTCTTCATGAAACAACTCAACTTCATGCTACATGCAGATCTGGGATACCGTACAAAAGATATTATCAAAGCACAATTTCTTAAATTCCCCCCTACCGCCCATACATTACCACAGGAAGAAATAATGAAGCTTTTTGAAGACCTGGGTAAAAAGAATGAAGAAATCAAACAGAAATTAAACAGTTCCCCTTTGTTCTCCGCTTGGACGTTTGGTGAAAGTCCGAATGAAATACAAGATTACGGTAGCCGGATAAAAACACCCGATGGCGAATTTAAAGAAGTTAAGTCGACCAGTATGAGTAGTACCGATTTAAAAATATTCGAACTACAATTGAAGGAAGGACGATTCTGGAACGATTCGACAGATACGGAACTTGATTACAAATTCATCATTAATGAAACTGCGCAAAAACTCTTCGGTATTACCAACCTGGAAACAGCATTACTACAGCCCGAAAGACGTCTATGGTGGAATGGAGATGAGGAATTAATGTCTCAAAACCCAGCCTATCAAATCATTGGCATTGTGAAAGATTTTAAATATACCCATTTGGCAAAGCCGGCTGTACCTCTTGTTATATCGATCGCGCAATCAAGACCTTACAACAGTAAACTAACAGCAGTGGTTCAGCCTGGTAAAAGACAGGAAGCAATCGCCTTTCTTAGAAAATTACACGACGAGACCATCGGGGGAGATTTTGAATACTCATTTGTAGAAGACGATGTAAATGCCATGTATAAAGAGGATAAAAAAGCGGCTTATATCTATTCTATATTTACGGTCATAGCTATCCTGATTTCCTCTTTGGGACTATTCAGCCTGTCGTTATTCGACGTACAGCAACGATACCGTGAAATAGCCATCCGCAAAGTAAACGGGGCAACAACCGAAGTTGTTATGAAAATGATGTTGCGTAAATATTTTAAACTGTTGGGATTGGCATTCATAATATCCGTTCCGATCTCGCTACTGGCTATTTTCAGATACCTGGAAAACTTTGCAAACAAAACCTCCGTATCCTGGTGGATATTTGCTGTAGCCCTGATCGTTACAGCCGGAATCTCTCTGGCAACACTGATCTGGCAAATACGGAAAGCTGCACAAACAAATCCGGCAACAGCCATGAAAGCAGAATAATAACACCGTAACAAGCTCTATACATGAAAATACTTTTATTTGCCATACGTTCACTGATGCGTTTCCGGTTATACACCGCTATCAATATACTGGGGTTAGCTTTAAGCCTGGCCTGCGTGATCATTATCAGCCGGTACGTATACAGCGAAGCGACAACCGATCATTTCAACAAAAATCATGAGCAGCTGTATCTCAGTGTGCGCCATTGGGAAAACGGAGATCAGGCTCCCGTCCTGTTCACGACCGACAATGTCCTTTTGAAGAAAGAGTATATCAACCCGTTGGATATTCCGGAGATAGAAAAAAGAACTTCCTTCGTCTCCCTCAACAATGTGGAGATCAAAACGGAGGAGCGAAAGTTCAATGCACACATATTGGCTACGGATACGTTTTTCTTACAGTTATTGGATTTCCCGGTACTGGAAGGAAACCACAACCGTTTGCTGGCCAATCCAAAAGAGGCCGTTATTACCGCACAGTTCGCACAGAAACTGTTCGGCAAAGAAAACCCAATTGGTAAGATTATTGAATACAATGGGAATATACTGACCATCAGTGGTATCACCGGAAATGCGGATACACAAAGTTCATTACACTTCGACCTGTTGATATCGAAAGAATTGCAATGGCGCTGGCCACCTGTCAATTATTACAGTATAGCACTGGCTTCTCCGGGTGTCGATATCACTCAAATCAACGACAAGCTAAAAGCAAACCTTTACGCAGCCGGTGATAAAAATTACCTATTCCAAGTGATCCCGCTCGACAAACTCTATATGGATAAAACAACGGATAAAGGCCAGGACACCTTCTGGCAAGGGAATCCGGATAGTCTGAAAGTTCTTTCTTTTGTTGCCATCCTTCTCTTATTGATCGGCCTGTTCAACTTTGTCCATATCAGTTCTGTCGTTATCATTAAGCGTAGCCGGGAATTAGGAATGAAAAAAGTATTCGGGGCCAGGCCGGCCCAGCTGTTTATCCAGTTGTATACAGAAAATCTGGTATTAACAGCCATCGCCCTGTTTCTCGGCTGGATGATCATCGAAGTCACTGATCCGTTACAAATAAATCTGCTCGGTATCTCCACCATCGTCGGTTCGTCTTTCAATATGCTATTGTCCATCGGCATTCTCTTAGGGCTGCCATTAATTATCACACTATATCCCTTTTTCAACTACAATTTCCGGATGACGATCCATTCGCTTCAGGGGGTTGTCCCGGAGAAAAATAAAATGAGCACCCGTTCCCTCTTTTTAGTTATCCAGTATGGTATCACCTTCTGTCTGATTATTTCTTCGCTGTTTTTTATGAAACAACTACACTTTATGCTGAATGCCGACCTGGGATATCGTACCAGGGATATTATAAAAGTATGGTTCATACGTCCTTCTTCCCAAATGAGCTACGGACCGGAAGACCAACAACGATCCGATGCAATCTCATTCAATGTGCAGGAAGCGATCAAAGCATCTCCCCTGTTTCAATCGTACAGTTACGGGCTGAGTCCATACGAAATACCGAACGATCAATTCAATAAACAGAAAATGCGTATCCCCGGGGGAGAATGGCAGGAAGTACTTCATGTGAAAATTTATAATAGTTTCTTCGACATATATGAAATTCCGGTATCAAAAGATATACTACCGAAAAATGAGAATGAGATACTGATGAATGAAACAGCAAAAAGATTGTTCAGTAAAGGAGGACAGATGCCTACCGAGTTGGAAATGGAGTCATACAACGGACTCAAATCCTACCTGGTCAAAGGGTTCACTCCAGAATTCCAGGTGGTACATCTCTCACAACAGAACCAGCCGATCATCATGACTTCAAAAGACGTAAAAGACGAGCTTTTCTGGCCCGGTAAACTAATGGCTTCTATTGTTCCCGGACAACGCCGGGAAGCAATCAGGTTTCTGAAAGAGCTTCATGCCAGAACTGTCGGGGGAGAATTCGAATATACATTTGTAGAAGACGAGATCAGTGCCATGTATGAAAAAGACCGGTTAGTTACCCGTATCTACTCCGTCTTTGCAGTGATCTCCATCCTGATCTCTTCAATGGGGTTATTCAGCTTGTCTTTATTCGACATTCAGCAACGGTACAAAGAAATAGCAATCCGCAAAATAAACGGGGCAACGACGGGAATTATCATAAAATTGCTATTAAGAAAATATTACAGGCTCCTGGGACTTTCATTTATAATAGCCACTCCGGTTTCCTGGCTGGTTATCACCCGGTATATGGAACACTTCGCAAACAAAGCGCCTTTATCATGGTGGCTCTTTGCCGTAGCATTTCTGCTTACCGGCGGCATATCCCTATTCACTCTGATCTGGCAGATACGTAAAGCTGCCGGAACCAATCCGGCAATAGCCGTCAAAACGGAATAAAAACGATTGCCCCTGTAAAACAGTGCGATAATGAACGTATTACGTGCGAATACACACGATGAACAAGTATAATAAATATACATAACAACAATGTTTTCAAGCACTTACCCCTTTGGCATGTATTTTGCTTTTTATTTAGTAAACTTGCAATAAATATTCGCACAACAATGAATATGCTACAACACTATTTTAAACTGGCAGTTCGTAACCTGCTTAAATATAAATCGCAATCCATCATTAGTATTGTTGGCCTGGCGGTAGGGTTTACCTGTTTTGCACTGGCTACTTTATGGATACGCTACGAACAGACTTACGATACTTTTCATGACGGTGCCGACCGTATCTATATGGTACGAATAACATCTGATATGTATAACGACGGCCTATCCCAGATCACGCCTTATCCGCTGGCTGCTTTTATGAAAGAGACATTCCCGGAAGTAGAAGCTGCCTGCAATATGCAGGCCTGGAACTGCCAGTTTAAATATAAAGGAGCTAAATATAGTTCATATCAAATAGGAGTCGATTCGGCTACAATGAAAATATTCCGCTTTGATGTGATCAACGGGAACCGTAACTTCATGCTTCCTGATAATCAAGAGATAGCCATTACCGACCAGCTAGCTCGCAAACTGTTCGGGACAGAAGATCCGATCGGTAAAGAGATCGACATCTACGGGAACAGGAAGGTATGTGCCATCGTAAAGCCCTGGGACATACATAGCAATATGCCTTTTGAAATCCTCACTTCGAACGGGCACGATGAAGAGTGGAATGTCTCCTCCTGGCAGACTTTCATTAAGCTGCAGAAAGGTGTCGATATTAAGTCTTTCGAAAAAAAACTGGAAGAGTTTAAAGCAGATAAGGATCCTTCTTTTTCAATCAGTAAGACAGAACTTACGCCGATCACGGCAATGCGTTACGATCGCCCCAACCGGGAAGTTACGGTGAAATACGAACATATCTTGTTATTCGCTTCGGCCGGAGGCTTAGTTATCCTCTGTGCCTTATTCAACTATCTGACGCTCTTCGTTACCCGGATACGTATGCGCAACCGGGAAATTGCCCTCCGCAAAGTATGCGGCTCATCGGATAGCAACCAGCTCGTATTGTTTGCCGTCGAATATATGCTAACGCTGGTATTAGCCCTGTTTACAGGTCTGATACTGATTGAGCTTGCATTGCCTACATTTAAAGAACTTTCTGAGATAAAACTTGAAAACACTGCGATTTATCTTTCGGCGGTGAAGTATTCCGGGATCATTGTTATTCTATCCTTCCTATTGTCTTTATATCCGATCTATTATTTTAGGCGTCAAACTTTAAACGGTATACTGAAAGGTTCTGCCGGAGGTAGAAACAAAAACGTATTCCAGAAGATCAGTATGGTTGCGCAGTTCATAATCAGTATCTGTTTCATCTTTTGTTCTGTCATACTGATGAAACAGATCTATCACCTGAACCAAGCTGACTACGGTCTCGAACGGACTAACCGGGCAAATGTCAATGTCTATCCACCCGCTGGCGGACTGAAAGAGGAGATAGGTAAAATACCGTTTGTTACGGAGGTGTTCCCGGATAAACTGTCTGCTATCTATCCCCGCTATGCCCGCTCTTTCCGAAGCGTAAATGAATGGGAGGGACGGCAAGATTCCACCTCAGTCGTAAATTTCGAGTTGATCGATTGTAATCAGGAATACTTCCGGTTCTACGAAATGAAATTGGTCGAAGGCACCATGCCCTCCAATGCTGCCGGCAATCAGATTCTGGTAAACCAGACCGGGATAAAGGCATTGAATATGAATCATCCCGTCGGGAAAACAATCTTGAAAGGAGAATCGCAATACGTTATTACCGGGGTAGTCAAAGATTTCTATATTGCCCCGCCTACCGTCCCTACCAAACCGATCATGTTGGTATTCCCCAAAGAATTCAATTCCGGCAACGGTGAAGGTGCTCTTTTCAAATACCAGGAAGGAACCTGGCCTCAATGCAAACAGCGGATAGAGCAACTGGTGAAGAAGCTGAATCCGGACAATCAATACTTCCATGTAGGGAATATGGAAGAGGAATATGCCAAATTCCTGAAATCAGAGAATGCCTTGTTATTGATGCTCGATTTTGTTACATTGGTATGTATCCTGATCTCCCTGTTCGGTGTCTTTTCACTTGTCACCCTCGACTGTGAACAACGCCGGAAAGAAATAGCCATCCGTAAGGTGAATGGTGCAACGACACGTCATATCATGCGCAATTTCTTCCTGAAATATATGTTGCTATTGTTCATCGCCTCCGCTGTCGCTTTCCCGGTCGGTTACCTCATTATGAAACCCTGGGTACAGAATTACGTGCTTCAAACAAGTATCGACTGGTGGATATATCCGGCCATATTGCTCTCACTGATACTTCTTATCACACTCTGCACAAGCTGGCGGATATGGAGGGCTTCCAACCAGAATCCGGCAGAAACAATTAAATCTGAATAAATTTAAAACAACATAGATATGAAACAATTAGTATGCTTTCTCACTTGTCTATCCGTATTTTTCTCCTGTTCCGAATCGAAAAACAAAGGGGCCGTAAAAACGTATAAGGTCGATACAGACATCACAAACACATTATCAGGCCAGGTAGTCTTTGCCGGAGAAAATGTACATACTTATTACGACATCAGCATTACGGACGATTACTATGCCTTTATGGACTATTACAGTGATACGCTCCTGCAGGTCAGAGACAAAAACGATTTCTCCCTTTACCAGATAGAGATGAGGGAAAAAGACACGTTCCTTATCTCCTACCCTTCTTTTACTAAATACGATTATGTCAACAAGAATAAAAGAAATACAATCACGATCTGGGAGAACGACTCACATCTATTGAAGCGGGTCGACTTAAATCAGACACAATCCTCCCCTTTCATATCCTGTGAAACAAATTCACTTTCGAAATATAACCCGGGAGGCGGATTCACAAATTGTTGTCTTACAGCAAGCGACCTGTATGCCGTATCGTTCAGTCCGGGAAAACCGCAAGTATTTTATTCTTCCAATGGTACTTCCGGACAATATGCAGTTCCAGCCTATCCTAAAATCACCGTCCCCATGCCCGATAATGTACGTAGGGAAGCTTACGCCAGCGACCTGGTTGTTAATGAAGAAAAGGGAGTGATCGTAGCTGCTCTTCGATTTATCGATTGCGTAAATTTCTACGATCTTAATTGCGAGATGACAGGTTCTGTTTCTTTTGCCGATTACTACACTATCCCGGTTCCCGACATTACCAATAAGCACCTGGACGCCGAACAGAGCAAAAAATGTTTTATAGATATTTGCAGCTCAAACCAATATGTATTCTGTCTGTTCGACGGTTCGACAAACTTCATCGGCAATTCGGTCATTTATGTATTCGACTGGAACGGAAAACATAAAGCCACCTTACAAGCCGATCGCAATTTACGTAAGATCGCCACGGAGAAATCAGGTAAATACTTATTAGCTTTGTCGCCGAACGAACAAGGAGGACGCGACGTAGTAAAATATGATCTGAAAGGAAAAATCTGATAAACGAACATAATTCATGATACAACACTATCTTAAGGTATCCATCCGGGAACAATTTAAATATAAAACGCAAGCCATTATCAGCATCATTGGTCTGGCTATCGGTTTTACAGCCTTTGTCTTAGGTGGATACTGGTTGTGGTGGGAAACGCATTTCGACAACTTCCATCCCAACAACGACCGCGTTTATTGCCTTACAACAACCGGATTGGTTAAAAAAGCGACTGGTGCCGATGCTGATCTCGACCAGTTGCATGTGAACGACCTGGCAGAGATAAAGAAGTTGTTACCCGAAATTGAAAAAGTCTGCACCTTTACTGATTGCTTTTATACGATAAAAAGCAACCACAGTAGCCAGATGTTATACGGTCTGATATGTGATCATTCCTTTTTTGATTTCTTTCAGGCAGATTTCATTACCGGAACTTATAAAGGTACCTATCCGAACGGGGAATCCGTTATCCTCACCGAAAATACAGCAAAAAAGTTTTTCGGGACAACGGACTGCGTCGGCAGGACATTCGAACTGAATGGTCAAACCCGCCCCATTGTCACCGGAGTCATAAAAAACTATCCGGACAATTCGGATTTAATATTCCAGTTCCTATTAATCAACAAAGTAAAGCCAATCCCCAACGTCAGACGGAATAAAACATATATCCGGCTGATGAAAGGAACAAATACGGATATAGTAAAAGAAAAGCTTGCGGCCTATAAAAGCCATGCAGATGACCCTTGGGGCATAGAGCATATCGACCGGTGGAAAATCAATTTGCGGACACTCCCGGAAGTCCATTTATATTGCCATCCCGAACTGGAAAACAGAATACGAAATATCCATATTCTGGCATTAGCCGGTTTTATGGCCTTCCTGAGTGCATTGATGAATCTGTTGGTCTTGTTTATCGGACAACAACAACGCAAACAAACCAAAAACAGGACCTATCTGTGCATCGGGGCATCCCCTAAAGATATGTTGTTGAAAGGCTGGATCGAATTATTCCTCCCTATGCTCATGGCTTATCTACTGGCATTTTGCCTGATAGAAGCCATCTTCCCTTACTACGAAAGTTATACGGCCTGGAATCACTATGGAATTTACGAGGGGATATCACGACGGATCGACAAAGCCGCGTTATTTTCGAATGTAATCATATCCTTAGTCGCCAGTACCGTTATATTCTGGTTACTCACAATTCTTCCTATACGGAATATATTGTGCAACCGGAATACTAACCCTGTGATCTTTAAACGTGGGTTAATTGTCGGTCAGATATTTATCGGCTCGTTATTTTTTATCACTTCACTCATCCTTTTCCAACAGTTACATTTCATATTGACAAAGGATAAGGGATTGAATTATGAAAATGTGATTCAGGTAGATATGGGATACGAAAACGCGTATGAACAAGATCTGAGAGTATTAATGCCGGAACTTCAAAATCATCCGTATGTAACGGACGTTTGTTATACGGCAACCAATTCCGGGATATTCACAGAACAGGGGGATTGGTACGGCTCTATGAACACCCATTTATCGTTCGACCCTACTGAACCCGATCACAAAAGAAGGGATCCTTTAATGATCGTCAGTAAAGAATTCTTCTCCTTCTTTGAAATGACTTTAAAGCAAGGAAGCTGGATTGGAGAAAGCAATCCGGACGATTATATCGTCAATGAAACCGGTTTTAAAGATTTGGGGTATGAAGATTTGCTGGAACGTTCCATATACAATAGTAAAGGCATTTCGAACCAGAAAGTAGCCGGCGTTATCAAGGATTATATTTATGCCCCTATGCAATACCCTGTGCAGAAAACCTTCTTCCGGCTATATAAGGATCAGGATGTAAAAGAGTATATGCCTGTGCAATATTTTTATGTCCGCTATCTTCCGGAACATAAGAAAGAAGTACTGGATCATATCGTGAATGTGAGCCGGAAACTAAATGTCCATGGAGTCAGCAAAGAAAGTCTGTGTATAAAACTAACCGACCTGGTCGACAAATTCAATCGCCCGGGAAAAGTGATCTTCTGCGTATTCAGTATCATTGCGATCCTCTGTATCCTGATTTCCACTTTCGGTATTTATTCACTGGTCACTCTTTCTGCCCAGCAACGGAAAAAAGAAATCGCCATCCGCAAAGTAAATGGAGCCACTTTCCTGCATATCCTGCAACTCTTCTTCCGGGAATATCTGATACTGGTTATCATCAGTAACCTGTTCGCCCTGCCATTGGGATTTATCCTGATGCAACGATGGCTGGAAACCTATGCCAATCACACCAGACTGACGACAGGACCTTTTATAGCCGTATTATTCATTACTTGTATAATTGTATTGTTATCTATCTTCCGCCAGGTGAAAGAAGCAGCACAGACAAATCCGGCAGAAGCGGTAAAAGCAGAGTAAAGTTACAAGCAAAAAATTGGTAGGGGCGGTTCGCGAACCGCCCACCACGCAGTCAATTTAAATTTATTGATTATAAATAGTTACTTATTTTACGATTGCTTTAACAGCTGCTTCACCTTCAACAGCTACAACAACTACACCGGCTGGAGCAGCTATTTCTGCATTATCAGAAGAAATTACTGTACTGGCAATTATCTGACCAAGAACGTTAGTGATAGACTGCCTTGCCTTCAGCACCCTAAATAATTACGGCACCTTCCTTTGCAATTACTGATACTGTAGATGCATCGATGCTTTCGTTAGCAACAGGGGCAGATGATTCTGCAGCCAGGTTGAATTCTTCACCACGAGCAACACCTTCAGTAACAACCACCACACCATTGATAGTCTTCAGATAACCATTGTTGTTTTCACGACGGTCTTTCTGATCTTTTACTTTGATTGCAGAGTTGTAATCTACGTAACGAGTCTGGATATTGAATACTCCGTTTTCATCGTTAGAAGCAGCATTTACGTAACGGAATGCAAACTTGGCGATGTTAAAGTCACGGCTGTTCAAGTCGATAACTGATTTTACTTTCTTGAAGTTCTGCCCTTCGGTCAGGTAAAAATTATCACCTGTACGGTATCCCCAAACAAATCCTAACTTAACGTAAGTTTCATCAGCTTCCTTATCGTTAATGAATTTATTAGCATGAATTTCACCATACTTGTTAGTATAAACAGCAGAGTCGATCAAATTAACCAGGAAGCGACCATAAGTAGTATCCGGATGAATAGTCGGGTGACCAGGTATTGTACAAGGTTCTTCAGGAACATATTTCGGATTAACCACCAGCAGATACTGATAACGATTGTTATGACCACGGTTTACATAACGATCATTCAGCGGATTGTTCTCCTTATCGCTACCATGAACCAAAGTCTTTTTCTGCAGAGCGGCATAAACACGGCAAGGTACACAGCAGCCTATAAAATGGAAGCCTTCCTGGGAAAGTATCCGATGAGTGTCGTTCATTTCCATATACAAGACTTTACTATATACCCGTTGGCGGATTAATATGCATCAAGATTAGAAATAACTGAGTCAATAATATAGGAAAATGCCCCTGTCTGTCCATCAGCTATCAGTCATAAATAAGACAAACCCAGTTACAGGTTTATTTGCCGTCAGTTTTAACTGACGGATCAGTAAATGATCTATTTCTCTGGACTTTAGTCCCATTTTAAACAGTCTCTTTATTTACAGAGAAATGTGGCTAAAGCCAAAGAAGGAGAAACAACTTGTAATCCGTCAGCTAAAGCAGACGGCAAATGAACCTGTAATGGCGGAGTCTCTTTGATAAGGGGATAGCTTCAATGATTGCTCAAAACTGTCAAATAATGAAACATTCAAATCTGTCAAGAAGTGAATCAATAGCTTTGTTATTTGGTATATAATATTTACATTTGCCACATCACCACGTTATCAAGGTGATAACGGGCCAAACCATAAAACTATCTTAGCTATGAAGAATGAGTATTTTCCTCCAAAGGAGAAGTTTATCAATCCCTATACCGATGAGGGCTTCAAGAGAATATTCGGAAGTGAGATTAACAAGGATATGATTATCCGGTTTCTGAACAGTCTGCTCAATGAAACGATAACAGATATCACCTTCCGTAATGTGGAAGCATTGGGTATGTGCCGGAACGACCGGAGAGCGGTCTTCGACATCTTCTGCGAAACAGATAAGCATGAAATGATAATCGTTGAAATGCAGAAAAGTTCTCAGAAATACTTCTCCGACAGAGTATTGTATTATGCCTCCTTTGCCATACAACAACAGGCCTCTTATGCAAAAGAGCAATTGGAACACGAACTCGAAGAGTTGACAGCTTGGGAAAAGAGCAGAGAAGGAAATAGCGAAGAAAACTGCGGTAAAACCGTGCCGAAACGTCTTCGTTGGAACTATGCGGTGAACCGTGTGTATGTAGTTTGTGTTTTAAACTATATCATGGACCGTAAGCATCCTGAGAAGTATCGCTGGGATGTGATCCGTATGGACCGTGAACTAAAGGAGCCTTTCAGTGATACCCTTACGGAGGTTTATCTGGAGATGCCCAAATTCAGGTTGGCGCTTTCGCAGTGCGATACGTTATATAAGAAGTTTTTATTTGTATTAAACAATATCGAGATCATGGAACGATTACCCAAGGAATTAAACGAGCAAATTTTCCAGAAGCTGAAAAGCATTGTGGAGATCGAACGCATGACCCCCGACGAGCGGTTGGCCTATGAACTCAGCCTGTCAACAGAGCGTGACTTATACGCTTGTATGGAGACAAAGCTGGAAGAGGGGATAGAGATCGGGATGGAGAAAGGTTTGAAGGAAGGTAAAGCTGAGGGTCTTGTCGAAGGTGTCAGAAGTGTCGCTACCCGACTCAAGGGGCTTGGGATGGATTTGCAATCTATCATTCAAGCCACCGGTCTGAGTGAAGCCGAGATACAGGCGTTGTAAAATCCACATTATATAACAGAAAACAAAAGAGCGGTCTCCGACGAGATCGCTCTTTTTGCAGGTTCATTTGGTGGCAAGGGAATCGTTTTCAGCAATAATGAACCTATACATAAACGGATATTGTCCAACAGAACTGTCATACTATCATTTTTAACTTCTTGCGTATTGAAATATAATGCTTACAGACTATGATAGTTCGTGTGACAGTTCCATTTTTAACCATCATACTATCATAAAACAGCCTAGCAAAACAGGCTGGGTATATAACTTATTTTCAGCGAAGTAGGAACTTTTCTTTTCCGAGACCCGGGTGTAAAGGGTATTGGGATCCGGGTCTTAGCATCGTTCAACCCCGGGTGTAAAAGGGCCTGAAAGGGGGATCTCAAGGAGAAGAATAAGTAGCTTTCGTGAACCAGGGTAACTCCAGATATACCTGCCGGATTTTGTCGCTAAACATCCGTCCGGTATCATGGTCTGCCAATATAACATCTGTGTGGATTTTGGAAGATGATATCGCTGATATGGCGTTCACCTTCCAAAGCAAAGGTAAAAGAAGTGATCGAAACTAAATAAACATAAATGCCATGCAGTATTTCAGCTTCCCACGCGTTTTATAAATAAAATGCGGGAAGCTGAACAATTTTAGATGAGCAAAAGATTAATTATATGGATGTTGATCTGCCTGAGCGGTACAGAATATGTATACGGTCAATGGACGGAAAAGGATTCGGTATGGCTTCAAAATGTCATTTCCGGCAAAGAAAAGATAGAACTGAATCAGGAAGCGTTGAAAGCAATAGAGTCCGGAACACTCATCAACTCCGATAAACCGGCATCAAACATGATCATGGCACCATCCACCTCTCCCGCTTCATACGTACTGAAAGATTTCTCCGAATATGTACGCCCGGAGGATGTGGAAGAACACAACCCCAATCGAAAAGTGGCACTAAAAGATTTGCCTCCCGCCGTTTTTATGCGCTACGGACTCGACAAGCCCCTACCCCGTATCAAAATGTTCGGTTCCTTCTACGTCTCCCCCGATATCAGGGCTAACGCTCAAAAACCTTCAGGCATCTCATTCGACGATATGCTTCAACAAGTTTTTATGCCTAGCGCACGCTCCAAAAGGAGAAATGCACAACGCTGGCAAACACAGAAATACTACAATAATTATCCCTAATCACCATAGTAGAATAATTTTTTCATACTTTTGTCGCATTATTTACAGGCGCAAGGTCGAATTTATGAATATACAATTTAAAGGATAAGATGGAAAAAGTCGTTTCGTATCCACTTTCAGTTATCTACTATTTGTTATTTGGAATTACGTTAGTATTCTTCCACGCTGTACAGTGGATATGCTTCAACCTGTTTGGTTACAAAGCACACAAAAAAAGTGTGGATGTTTTGAGTTTTTTCTTAGTATTCAACACGTACGTGTTGGGAACAAGATACAAAGTGAGTGGATTGGAGAAGTTACCGACTAATTCTCCCCTGATAATTGCTTCGAACCATCAAAGCCTGTATGATATTACCACCATCTGCTGGTTCATGCGCAAAGTACACCCTAAATTTATCAGTAAAATCGAACTTGGCAAAGGCATTCCCAGCATCTCATACAACCTCGTCCATGGCGGATCGGTACTTATCGACCGGAAAGACCCGAAGCAGGCATTGACAGCTATCCGCATAATGGCTGAATATATTGAAACGAACAAACGTTCGGCAGTAATTTTCCCGGAAGGGACAAGAAGCAAAACGGGTAAACCTCGCCCTTTTGCCGAAAACGGGCTGAAAATCCTCTGTAAGTATGCACCGTCGGCCTATATGGTTCCAGTAACTATCAACAATTCATGGAAGATGACGAAATGGGGTACTTTTCCTTTAGGACTCGGTAATCGTATCGAACTCATCATCCACGATCCTATACCCGTGAAAGGAAAACCTTTCGCAGAGCTTTTTGCTGAAACCGAACAAACCGTGACCGGCAGTATTAAAGTGTAATTTTTTTTCATATGTTATGCAGTATTTTTATTTTTTATCCGTTTTACTAATAAAGACAGATAAAACGTGGTAAGTGCAGCTTTTCGCTGTGGTATTGCGTCTTATAATTAAGAAATAAAATAAAAATATACAGACATTTATGACTAAATTACAAATATTGGCACTTCTGCTTGCCTCAATCGCTCTGATATTCTTTACATCCTGTGATGGTGAAGACTTTCAGGAGCCGGATGTCTATAAAGTCACGCCCGACCTACGGGCCAGGATCAATATGGGGATGAAACTCCCTTCCAAATCTGAAAAGAAACAATTTAATGAGAAATTCGATCTGTTCCTGGTAAAATGTGAAGAAATGGCTTATATAAGCAATCCCCATGTATACATGGAGACTACTGAATATCAGGAGTTCAAAGATTTCGTATTATCAGCTTCCCCCAATATCTATTACCTGGTGATGGATAAGTTTCTAAAAGGTAATCCGGGCTTTTTTTCATATATCATTTATGACCTGCTTATCGATTCCAAACCGGCTATTGCCGATCAGATATCCGAAAAGATGAAAGCTGTAGGAACTCTTGAAGAAAGTTTTTATCTATATCCGCAGTTATGCCTGGATATATGGGTAGACGCACTGGAAAATCAATAAAACAACCAACTCAACATTTTACGGCACAATATGAATACGATTAACGCTCGGTATTCATATTGTGCCATTTTTATATTATTCCCACTCGGGAGGTTCCTGGTTCAATAAATTCTTAACAAAGAAATCGTGGATACGGTGCATTTCGTACGGGCCGCCCAAAGCATGGCTTTTACCCGGTAGATAGAGTTGTTCAAACTTTTTATTCGCTTTCATCAAGGCATTGACAACCTGCAACGTGGAGGCCGGATCTACATTGTCATCCAGTTCGCCGTTAATCAGCAACAACTTACCTTTCAGCCGATAAGCATTATCCACATTCGATGAAGCACTGTAAGACTCGTCGATAGGATATCCCATCCATTGCTCATTCCACCAGATCTTATCCATACGGTTGTCATGGCAACCGCATAAAGCGACTGCCGCCTTATAAAAGTCATTATGGAACAACAAGGCAGCCATGGCATTCTGTCCGCCCGCCGACCAACCGTAAATACCGACTCGTGAGGTATCCATCGATGGATATTTCTCAGCCGCGGCTTTTATCCAGGCAATACGATCTGGAAAACCGGCATCTTTCAGGTTCTTCCAGCAAACATCATGGAAAGCTTTAGAACGGTTGGATGTACCCATTCCGTCGATCGAAACCACGATAAAGCCTAATTCAACCAAACGGGAAATCAGGTGGTGAGCCGGTTTAAAGTCTTTGTCCACATGCGAATCGTGCGGTCCGGCATAAATCATTTCAACAACCGGATAAGAACGTGACGGATCAAAACCGGTCGGACGGTAAATATTCCCCCAGATATCCGTTTTTCCATCTCTTCCTTTTGCAGAAAACACCTCAGGCATCTGCCAGCCTTCAGCCACCAGGTCGCTGACATCACATTTTTCAAGTACGGTTACAACCGAAGCATCTTCCGTCTTTTTCAACTGGCTGACAGCCGGAAGATCCGGTCGTGAATAAGTATCCACAAAATAAGCCCGGTCTTTAGAGAAAGAGATCCGGTGATTCCCGTTTTCAGGTGTCATATCGGTAAATCCTGTTCCATCCAGATTAATACGGCAATAATGAAGATTATAAGGATCTTCTCCTTTATTGAAACCGGAAGCAAAGAAATAAACCGTACGGTTGGCCTCGTCTACAAAATCTACCCGGCGGACAACCCATTCACCCCGGGTCACCTGCTGTTTTACATTGCCGCTATTTCCATCCATCAGATAAAGATGCCGCCAACCGTCGCGTTCCGAACTCCAAAGCATTTCTTTACCATCGTTCAGATCGTAACGGTAGTTCTGATAATAATGGATAAAAGTATTCGACCGTTCGTCGGCCAGATGACGGATCGTTCCATCGGTAGCATTTACCTCACCGACGATATAACGCTGATGTCCACGTTGATTAAACTCAAAAGTGAAAGCACGGCTATCCTTGCGCCAACCGGTCAGATACAATGTAAACTGATTTGCATAAGGTTCCACATTCAACGGAATCTGCTTGCGCGACTCTATATCGAACAAGGCAGGCAGGCATACTTCGATCACATCACCGGGTTTGGCATAATCGCGCCATTGCAAAATTGGCTGACGCTGACTTTCCGGACTCGACTCGATCAGTGGAATACGGCGTTCCTGCACACCACGTACCTTGACAGTGGCCAGTTTACGGGAATCGGGCGACCAGATCATATATGAACTATAAAACAGGTTTGTCGTCCCGTCGGTTGTCAGGGCAATCTCCTCTTTCTTTTTATCTTTTTCATCCCCGGCAGGACAGATATATACATTGTTATCCCGGATATAGGCTTCCCATTTAGCATCAGGCGATACAACCGGCTTAGCTTCTTCTCCGTTTCTCCGGTAGTTTGCATTCTTCTCATCCCCCTCCTTCAACAGGATCTCGGCCAACAGCTTCTGCTTGCCGGTCAAGAAAGCGGCAAGTTGCTTTTTATCCGTACCCCGCTGTTTTTTCCCGGTTTTTGCATTTACCAGATAATAGAAATCACCGCCCCGCTCATGGTTTTTATACCAGAAATAATGCGAACTGTCAAGCCATGCAGGTATTACTGCAGAAGAATACATTTTACCGGAACACTTCAGGAATGTATCTGCACGCAGATAATCCGCTGTGGTAACCTGTGCTGTGATGGTTACTATGGGCAATGCCGACAGTAAAAGTCCCAAACAGCAAAAAAAGGTAAGTTTTTTACACATAATACTATTTTTTAGGTTGTACAACTATCATTATCAGGGCTGTTCCAGCCACCAGTCGATCATCTTACGGGCCAGACTGAGTTTTCGGGGAAGTTCGGGCAGGTTCTCTTTTGTAAAGAACGCTCCTTCGCTCAATTCCTCATCCTGTAAACGGATAGTACCTCCGGCATAATCGGCAATAAATCCGACCATCAGATTGCTTGGATAAGGCCAGGGCTGGTTCCCGAAATAAGTTATATTACTGATTTCGAGTCCGGTTTCTTCCATCACTTCGCGTCTTACACATTCTTCCAATGTCTCCCCTGTTTCCAGGAAACCGGCTACTAATCCATGAAAAGAACCTTTGAAATTACGGGCATGAACCAAAAGAATAGAATCTTCTTTACGGATCAATACCAGAATTGCAGCGGAAACAGCCGGATAAATCTCGTATTTACAGGCAGGGCATTGCTTGGAAATAGCTGTTTGCATCACTGTTTTTGTTCCGCATGAAGGACAAAAACGGCTATGCAGATCCCAATAAACCAACTCATACGCCTTCCCCGCCATCTTATGTAAAGCACCATCCAGAAAATCGTACGAAGCACGCAATCCCATCGGCAGATAACCGGAAGTCTCTACCAACGGTGTACCTACCGATGCTGTACGACAGGGAATATCCTGAAGTAAACCGACTTCCAAGACATTTCCGGCTTGAACAGGGGGATTGACACTATAAGGGATTGTATATGTTTCACCTTTTTTCTGAAGCAGTAACTGGTCGTTGAAGAAAATAAACCAGAATACAGGTGTATTATTTATATCGCTCATCACTTTTTACTTTTGAACGATACAAATATACAGACTAATGTAAAACATACATCAAAAAAAAGATTTCTATTTAAAATATTCTTCCGCGCCGATCGTCTACAAAAATAGAAGGCATGTCTCACTAAATAGATTTTTTAATTTAAAAATGGAAACAGAAAATGTTCGGAAGAAAGAGAAAAGAAGTCATATCTTTACAAGTCTTTGCGTATGAGTGCAGTGGATGCGGCGATTGTGTAAAGAGATGCCGGAGAGAAGTGTTGAAGATGGTGAATAACGGTAGTTGCAGTTATGCCACAGTACTTAATCCGGAAAACTGTGTCGGATGCGGGAACTGTGTAAAATCCTGCCGGACACATGCCATAGAGTTAATAACAGAATAATAAACAATGTAAATTATATCACAATGAGAAATTCAAGAATATTCAGAGGGGGATTTGCTTTCCTGATTTTTGCAGCCCTGTTCGCTCTAGCTATTTTAGGTACAATGTATTTATGGAATTTGCTAATTCCTTCTATCATCGGTTGGTCGGCCATCAATTACGGGCAGGCAGCGGGTCTGATGGTACTTAGCCGCCTTTTGTTCGGAGGGTTTGGCGGTTTCAGGCATTTCCACCATCATCCGCGGGGCTTTTTCGCCGGTAGCCGGGAAGAACACGAACGGTTCCACGAACAGATGAAGAATATGCCATGGGAAGAACGCCGGGAACATATCCGCAGGCAGATGGCTGATTTCCGTAACGGTAGATTTGATAAATTTGACAGGCAGGAACCTACTCCCGGCAACGACCCTCAATGAAAGAAATATCGACAAACACCTCTTCTGCCGGCACAGAGCAAAACACACGGGTTGCGGATATCTTCCGGAAATATCAGGCACAACTGAGAGGCTTCATTGCCAAACGTGTCTCCTCCAAAGAAGATAGCGAAGATATCCTGCAAAACGTATTCTACCAGTTCATGAAAAATGATCGGGTGGACGATCCTATCGAACAGATCGCCGCCTGGCTGTATTCGGTTGCCCGCAACCAGATCATCGACCGGAGCCGGAAACGCCGTGAGGAAGAAATGCCGTCTCTCTCTACTAACGAAGACGACGGAACTTTCCTGAAAGAGCTTTCCGACCTGATGCCTGATGAAGACCAGTCGCCGGAAATGGATTTCATCCGTTCCACCGTGTGGGAAGAGCTGGAACATGCTTTACTCGAATTGCCGGATGAACAGCGGACTGTTTTTGAGCTGACGGAACTGGAAGGTATTCCGTTCAAAGAGATAGCGGAATCGACCGGAATACCGGTCAACACATTGATTTCCAGGAAACGATATGCAGTATTATTCCTTCGGAAAAGGTTATATAATTTGTATGAGGATATATTATAAACGCCCTGTTACCATTTAAAAGTAACAGGGACAACATATTTAGTCCGAAAAAACACACGAATTTATGTGCGTTTCCGAACTGAATTCGTGCGGATATGCACAAACACCAATAACACAAAAGCACACATCTTGCTATATGCCAATCATTTACAAACGTGGCACAACTTTTGTTCTTTCTCTGGCAAATTAAATATCTTTTACTCATGATTAAAACAGTAGCATTAGAGAAAATATTCCGCACAGAAGAAGTGGAAACATGGGCCTTGAATAAAGTGAATATTGAAGTGAAAGAAGGAGAGTTTGTAGCTATTATGGGACCTTCCGGTTGCGGCAAGTCTACGCTACTGAACATTCTCGGCCTGCTGGATAACCCGACAGCCGGTGAGTATTACCTGAACGGAACGGAAGTATCCAAATATACCGAAGTACAGCGAACTAAACTTCGTAAAGGAATTATCGGTTTCGTATTCCAGAGTTTCAACCTGATAGACGAACTGAACGTATATGAAAATATCGAACTTCCATTGCTTTATATGGGCGTATCAGCCTCCGAAAGAAAACAAAAGGTAAAAGAGGCTATGGAACGTATGGCTATCGTTCATCGGGAGAAACATTTCCCCCAGCAATTATCCGGAGGACAACAACAACGTGTAGCCATTGCCCGCGCTGTAGTAGCCAACCCCAAACTGATCCTTGCCGATGAGCCCACCGGTAACCTGGATAGTAAGAATGGCCAGGAAGTAATGAACCTGCTTAGTGAGTTAAATAAAGAAGGAACTACCATTGTAATGGTAACCCACAGCCAGCACGATGCCGGATATGCCTCACGCATCATTAATCTGTTCGACGGTCAGGTTGTAACGGAATCTATTGTATAAACACAAATTAAATTCTACAAGTATGAAGCAAATCCTATCATTACTCATTGTACTCCTTTATTGTACAACGATACAAGCGAAAGAAAGAGTAGTTGAATTACCGGCATTTGACGCATGGAGTTCCACTTCTATCGAAATTCAAAAGATCGTATTAAGCGACACGGCGACAATTGTCTATATAGATGCGTTCTATCGTCCCAACATGTGGATAAAGATTGCAAAAGACAGCTATCTGCAGGCCGACGGAAAGCAATATAAAATATTGTCGGGTATTGGCATGGAACCGGATAAAGAAATATGGATGCCGGAATCAGGGACATATTCTTTTCAAATGATCTTCCCGCCGCTACCTGAAAATACAACGACTGTCGATTTCACCGAAGGAGATTTTGAAGGCTCATTCAGCATCTGGGGAATCCACTTGGATGAGAAACCGGCTTTTTCACCTCTTGCAGGTAAAAAGAACCCGAAAGAGTCTCCTGTTCTGGAAACTCCGGAACTGAAATCCGGTATCGCCACACTAAAAGGCCATATCGCAGGCTTCCGACCGGAAATGAAATTACAGGGATCTACATGGGCTTATAACCCGGTGACCGGTGATGTGGATGAAAATAAAATATCAGTAGACAATAAGGGTGATTTCACATTGGAACTGCCTCTTAACCATATCTCAGTGGTTAATATATCTGCCAATTTCATGCAGACTCCGGTCTACCTGAAACCGGGAGAAACGACTTCTGTCGAAATAAACTTCCCCGAGATATGCCGTGCACAATCAAAATTACAGAAAGATAAACCGTCACTGGGAGAAAAGTACTATTTCAGCGGTGCTCTGGCTGCATTAAACAATGAAGTATGCAATGGGCCGCTGCGTGCTCTGCCGGTAGGTATCAGTTCGCAGGAAGATTACGATCAAATGTTTAAGGATGTAGCTACCATGAACATCGATCAGTTCAAACAATACTGGCTGGACCGTAGAGAGGAAGGCTTGAAAGAACTCGATAAATATCCGCATATCAGCGATGCGTATCGTAAAATTCTGGTGTTGAATGCCGATATGGAGACAGCAATGCAATTAATGGGGTACTATGTATTGGAATATGCCTACCGGAGAGCCAACAATATTCCGCGTGACTCGGCTGCCGTTGGATTCGTACAACCGGTTATCACTGCCGAATATTATGCTTTGTTCCGCGTCTGGTTCCTAACGATCCCATCGGATTATATGCTTCTTATTACAGTAACATAATAAGAAGCCTCCAATACGCAAACATCTCCGGACAGCCTCTTCCGGAAGGAATAAAAGAATTCCCGGACAATACAGCAGATCTTGCCAAATTAATGGGCACAGACAAAGGCATCCTGTTCGACCTGATAGCAGCTCAAAGACTGGCACGTCCTATCCAGGAGTTCAAACCGCTTACCGACGAAGAACTGGCTCAGGCGGATAAGATATCTCCTGTCATCAAAAACATACTGGCAACGATGAATAACAAACTCAAACAGACTATCGAAGAAAACAAAAAGAAATCCGGCTATACGGTCGACCGGGTTAATATCGCCGATGTCCCTGCAGAGGAACTATTCAATGCCATTACAACCCCTTACCGTGGAAAAGTCGTCTTCGTTGATTTCTGGGCAACGTGGTGCGGCCCTTGTCGTATGGCTATGCAGCAATCAGAGCCTGTAAAGAAAGAATTCGAAGGAAAAGACGTCGTATTCCTCTATCTTGCCGGAGAAAATTCGCCTAAAGGTGCCTGGGAGCAGATGATCCCGGATATTAAAGGTGAACACTACCGCGTAACTTCCGACCAATGGGACTTCTGGGGAAAGAAATTCGGAATCAATGGCGTACCTTCTTATATGGTCCTGGCTAAAGACGGAACACCGGTTCATTTCCAGGTAGGTTTTATGGGAGTTGAGAAGATGAAAGAGATGATCGAGGATGAATTGAAAAAATAATATTCGAAATATCACATTTTATGAAGGCGGAGACCGGTAAAGGTCCCCGCTTTTTTTGTGGTAAAACTAAAAAAGCGTAATATTGCATTTCATAAACATAACACACTTAATCGATCATATGAGGAATCTGAAACAATTGGCATTTTTAATCTGCCTGAGTGCTTATTGCACACTCTCTGCGCAGGAGGCCAAAAAGGCAATGACATTCGACGAGATGGTTAGCTGGAAACGGATCACCGAACAGGCTATTTCACACGATGGGAAATGGGTTGCCTGCAAAATGGAACCCTGGAGAGGGGATGCCAGCATACTGGTTTATAACGCCAAAGGAGAAATGACCGCATCTTTTCGTCCTGCCGGACATGCCGAATTCTCCGCTTCTTCCCGTTATCTGCTGGTCACCAAAAAGCCGGAACTGGAAACCGTAGAAGCATTAAAACTAAAGAAAGTAAAAGACGAAGAGATGCCTGCCGACGAACTGGTTATCTTCAATCTTCCGGATAAGAAGGAGTCGATCGATTCTTTAAAATCATACAAATTATCTGAGACAGCAGACTGGATCGCCTATAAAAGAAGCAGTAAATCCGATAGCGTATTACATGTCCGCTCACTGGACGGAGCCAAAGAGGTACTGCTAGCCGACGTCAAAGAGTTCGGTTTCGCTAAAAAAGGAAATATCTTATATTATACAACCGATTCCACCCTGTCCACTTTTACTCCCGACAAAGGTAGCTCATTGATTTTCGAAGGAAAAGGAGTCATCAAAAAAGTAACATTTGATGAAGCCGGAAGCAAAATAGCTTTCCTGCATAGTCCGGACAAAGATTCCATCGGCACGCAATGTTCCCTGTATCTGTCCGAGAACAATGCCTCTGCCCGCCTGGTTGCAGACCGCAAACAAACTTTTATCCCAGACGGCTGGGTTATCAGCGAGAATGGCGACCTCCGCTTTTCAAAAAATGCCGAACGGCTTTTCTTCGGTACTGCACCGGCTCCCCAACAGAAAGACACGACTATACTGGCTGAAAACCGTCCCGATGTACAGATATGGAAATGGGATGAAGCAGTACAATACACCCAACAGGTATATAACAAGCAAAAGGACCTGAAAAAAACGTATGCAGCCGTATACAACATCAACGATAACAAATCGATCCAACTGGCAAACATTGAAATACCTGATCTTCAGACCGCAATAGAAGGAGATGCCCCGATTGCATTGCTGTCGACCAATCTGCCTTATGCCACTGAACAGATGTGGGAAGGAAGAAGCCGTTACGATATCTATACGGTGAACCTGGAAACGGGTAACCGCCAACAGATCAAACAAGCAGCAAATACCAGTATGCGTCTTTCTCCGGAAGGAACATTTGCTTACTGGTATTGTGCCCAGGATAGTTCATGGTATACGCGTTCGATGAACGATGGTAAAGAATACCGCCTGACAACTCCCAAGTCTTTTGCGGCCTGGGATGAAGACAATGATGTTCCCGACTATCCCTCCCCACACGGACTGGCGGGATGGACAGCCGGCGACCGTTTCCTGTTGATCTATGATCGTTACGACATCTGGAAATTCGATCCTACAGCCCAGACTTCTCCTGTCAACCTCACTGTAAACGGACGCAAAGAGCAGTTATCTTACCGGGTAATCCGATTGGATAAGGAAAAGAAATTCATCGATTTAGCCGAATCCCAGTTATTATTGGCTTTCAACGAAAAGACAAAAGGTACAGGATTCTACAATGCCCGCTTTTCGACTCCGGCCATTCCCAAAACATTGCTGGCCGGTAATTTCATGTTGAAAACTCCGGTAAAAGCGAAAGAAGCCGATGCCGTGATCTACACCTCTGAAACATTCGAACAATATCCGGATGTCCGCCTGTCTGACCTGAACTTCAAGAAATCTATCCGACTGACGAACGGAGGCGAGCAGCAAGCTCAAATAAACTGGGGTACAGCGGAACTGGTTTCATGGATATCACTGGACGGCATACCGTTGGAAGGCGTTGTCTACAAACCTGAAAACTTTGATCCTAACAAGAAATATCCGGTAATCGTGAATTTCTACGAACGCAATTCGGAAACCCTTTACGCCTATCACATGCCGGAGCCACATCGTTCGACGATCGATTATCATTTCTATACCAGCAACGGATATATCATTTTCAACCCGGACGTACGTTATGTAGACGGTTATCCGGGAGAAAGCTGTTTCAACTGCGTTATGCCGGGTATCACCTCGCTGATTGCCAAAGGATATGTAAATGAAAAGGCTATCGGAGCCCAGGGACATAGCTGGGGCGGCTACCAGGTCGCTTATCTGGCCACCCGTACGAACCTGTTCTCTGCCATAGAGTCAGGCGCACCGGTAGTCAATATGTTCAGTGCCTACGGTGGAATCCGCTGGGGATCAGGGCTGAACCGTTCTTTCCAGTACGAGCACGGACAGAGCCGTATCGGAGGTACTTTATGGGATTCTCCGTTGCAATATATGGAAAACTCTCCCCTCTTCAATATGGATAAGGTGACGACTCCTATCCTGATTATGCACAATGACAACGACGGTCATGTGCCCTGGTATCAGGGTATCGAGTACTTTGTAGCACTCAAACGTTTGCAAAAACCCGTATGGATGCTCAATTACACAGGAGAAATACACTGGCCGATGCGCCTGGCAAACCGTATCGATTTCCAGAAACGTATGTTCCAGTTCTTCCAGCATTACTTAAACGGCCAACCTATGCCCCAATGGATGAGTGAAGGTATTCCGGCTGTCGATCAGGAGTTTAAATTAGGATATTAACTAAAAGAGGGGGGATATTTCAATCCCCCCAATATTCCTGCTCCCGGAACTACAACCTCCCGTACCGCAAGAAACGGTTGCTAATGTGATTAACAATCCGGCCAAGAGTTTCAAACTCTGTTTTCATGCGTCTCTTTCTTAGATTATTACACACAAACAAAACATTTAAATCACTAACAAACAATATATTTACTATTTTTTCGTAAAAATATGAATCTTCCGTACTTCTATGATTGCTTTAGAAATAAATAATATTTACTTTTGAAGCGATCATAATAAACGATACCATGAAAAATTATCTTACCATTATCTGTATATGTCTTACATACATCAGTATGCTAAGTAGTTGTAAAGAAAAAAGTGAGACAAACATCCGTCCGGTCACTCCTCCTAAGTATGAAGGCAAGGTCGATAATTCTGCTATTCCAATCCATATAGACCTCGAAGAGGCACTCAACAAAGACAGGAATCCATTAAAACTCAGCCAGATTGCTTCTGAGATAGATTATTATATTGTGGGAGACGGCAATTATACAGTCACACAAGCTATTGCAATACCGGACAGCAATGCCTTTCTGACATTCAATAATCCGCGTATTTACTACCGGAAAAACGGAAGACCGAGCAAACGTTACGGGTTCAAAGCATTGGCCTATAAATGGAATAATGAAATGAACGGACACAACCTGTTCTACGACAAAAAAACTTCTCGCATGTATTGTGCATTGAGCGGTAAAGATCAGAATAACAGGGGAACCAAGGATCCTTTTTATCCGCAGATCGTCGAACTACCGCCTCTGGATACAATGTTGACAATCAGCAGATATATTTTCCCGGAAACAGTAGAAAAGAAATATTTTATCAACCAGGGGAACGATAAACTGGCAGGATTCTCTTCTTCCGGATATATGTTAAGCCATTATGAAAATTCAACCGGTATCCCGAACTGTTTACTGACGTTTAATATGGAAGGGGAAACACTTTGTAAATTCAAGCTAAAAGAACAATCGACACTCTCGAGAAAAGAGACGGATAACATTCCGTTTTTCCAGACCTCCTATTGGAATGACACACAGGATCAAATGACATTCATGATCCCTTTCTGCGATACGGTATATCAGTTGCGTGATCCGCAAACAGTCGTCCCGTTATATAATATCCATTTCGGAAAATCCGGCATCTTTTCAGAGTATACGGAAGGGCAAGGCGTGAAAGATGAAAAAATGTGGCTACGTACATTATATGAAAACCCTAAAGGCTTATTCATGGGCGTATACCAGAAGAAAGGCCCGAAGATCCTCTCCTGGCTGAATTTCGAATATGAATATAAACCGACACTTAGCTACCAGGCCGTTTACCTGAAAGAAAAGGGGGAAACGTATGTACTTCCACGTAGGGAACAAGGCTTTACCAATGATCTCGATGGTGGAATGACTTTCTGGCCGGACGGTCAAACAGACGGTTATCTCTATATGATCCGCACCCTGACGGAAATGCGCGAAAGTGTGGAACGGACCGGTTCTCCGAAGCAACAAAAATTACTGGATATCCTCGATAACAAAAGAATACAGGAAAACCAGTATGTGATGATCGTAGTAAAGTGAGCTAAAGATCTATTCAATAAGAAAGATCATATTTCTTCATCTTATTGTAAAGCGTTTGCCGGCTTATATTGAGTTGTTGGGCACAAAGGGTCAGGTTTCCTTTTTTATCAGCCAGTACTTCACGGATAAACTGCTTCTCCATCTCTTCCAACGTAACGGGATGGGAAGCCGGAACCGGATCTTCCATATAAAAATCATCGCTGTCCAATAAAGAGGAGTTGGATAGGAGAACAGCACGCTCTATGGTCTGCTGCAAAAGAGTGAGATCTCCATTGAGAATAATATCGGATAATTTATGCAATGCATCGGGGGTAATACCGGGAAATGGTTTTCCATAGACCGTCGCATATTTCCGGAGAAGAGAATTGACCAGCAAAGTAACGACAGGATCAGTTTCTTCCGAGAGAAATTCAGATTCCTTTCGAGAGGAATTTTGTTTTCTCCCGGAACGAGAGTTCCAGGCTGCTACGACAGTAGATAATAACTTCTCATTATCCCAAGGTTTCACGATAAAGTCTGCCGCCCCTCTTTTCAATGAGGCAACGGCTAGTTCTATATCGCCAAAAGCAGTGATCAGTATCACTTCCGGCGGATTAGCTTGTTCACGGATACGGTCCAGCCAGAACAATCCCTCTCCCCCGCTCTGCTTTCCCGTACCGAAATTCATATCCAGCAAAACAACATCCACATCTTCCTCCCGGAGCAAGGCGGGCAACAAAGTGGGCACCGAAACACAGACAACCGTCTTAAACTCACGCGAAAGAATCACCCGCAACGTTTTAAGCACTGCTTCATTATCATCTACTACTATAATCTTACCGTTTATCATACCAACAAAGATACATTTAACCTTCAAATATGTAAAAGTTACCGGATAATACTTCTACCGGCTATGATCCATTGTCAAATATTTAGACAATTTTACCGTGAACCCTGATTATTTCCGGTTATTCCTTGCCCCGCAAAAAGAAAGGGAATAGATTTGAAATGCCATTCCGAAAGGAACAGCATGAAATACACAATATAAAATCTATGAAAGCAGTCGCATTAAAACTTGTATTTCGCAGTTGGTGGCGGAACAAGACATTCTCCATCATTTCTATTGCCAGCCTGGCGATAGGCATTGCCTGTACAAACCTGTTAACCGTCTTTACCATTCACGAATACGGCATAGAAAACGGGAATCCCAATAAGGAACGTATCTGGATGCTTAACCAGGATTCGCCGATGGCATCCGGAGAAAAGGTGCAGTATGCCGACAGATCCATCCCGCCTATGCTTAAAGAAAATTATACGGAAGTTGAAAGTTACCTGCGGATGGCGAGTCAATCGGTCAAATATATCTCTGTCGATCAAATAAAACATTCCCCGATCAACCTTACGGCTGTCGATCCGTCTTTAACAGACTTTTTCCCTTACAAAGTACTGAACGGCAATCTGAACGAAGCATTGACACAACCGGATAAACTGGCTCTCACGGAAGAAACGGCCCGAAAACTTTTCGGGAAAGCCGATCCGATCGGTAAAATCATCTATTTCGGTCTCCCCAATGATGACTTCGGCACAAAAGACAACTCCAACCCCGAACACGCCTACCAGGTTGCAGCCGTCATAGCCGACAGGGAACAGCCTTTCTTACACCTGGAAGCAGTCACCGGAATTACCGGTTCTTTCTTTGGCGGTCCCTGCTTACTGCTTATGAACAAAGCCATCGACCGAACAACTTTCGAAACGCAATTGAAAAGAGACAAAATCCCTACTTTACAAGGAGAAACAGGGAACTATTACCTGGCTACTTTACAGGAAAGTTATTTCCATGCTGCCAAACAACAAACACTGGATTTCATAAACTACCGGCAACCGACATTACTCTATGTAGGGTTAATTTCTGCCATCCTGATCCTATTGATCGCCTGCTTCAATTATATCAATCTCAACTTCTCCCGCCTGCTTCAACAAGTGCGGATGATTCATACGCAAAAACTGATGGGTGCCAGCCGGCAGGAGATCAACCGGCAGCTTTTCCTGGATACGTTCCTGACAGTCATCATTGCCTTCTTTTGCTCTTTACTGATTACACACGACTTGCTGCCTGTATTCAACTCGGTAGTGAACAGCCGGTTACATACTTCTTTCTTTTTCAACTGGCAGACATTACCCGTTATCTGCTGCTTTATCCTATTATTGTCCATTGTTCCAGCCGCCTATATGGGACGGAAAATATCCGGATTCTCAGGTTCCGGATATCGTGAGTTTTTTACCGGAAACAAGAAGAGAAAGATCGTGACTTCCTTATCCATCATACAATACGTTATCTCCATCGGACTCATCATCGCGACATTGACGGTAAACGACCAGCTCTCTTTTATCCGCCAGGGAGGCGATAACTACAAGAACCTGATCGAGATAGGCGACTGGATGGAAGACGGTTCGTACATACGTCCTTTTGCCCGCGAACTGAAAAAACATCCGGAAATAGCTCAGGCTTCGATTGCCGGAGGTTCTATCCTGAACAGCTGGATACAACAGGTTGTCCTTTCCGATGAAAACGGCAACGAAAAATACACCTCGCAAATCAACTATTTCGGTGAATCCGATTTTCTGGATGCGTTGCAACTGAAATTGAAAAGAGGACTTCCTCCCGACAAGGCAGTAGAAAAATACGCACGTCCGGTCTACGTCAACGAAAAATTTGTAGAGCTATTGGTCACAAAAGGCGAAGACCCCATCGGTAAACCGTTGAATCTATTCGATAAAGACCTCAACAAAGACTATGCCGATACTGACAACCTGCCGGTCTCCACCATTGCCGGTATTGTCGATAACCTATATACCAATACGCTCGAACAGGAAGTGAACCCGTTCACTATCCAGATCAACAACAGCCCGGACAATGCCTTCAATTATATCTACATACGCCTCAACGGCAATCAGGAAAAGGCTCTCGCCACCGTACGGGAAGTATGGAACAAGGTAAATCCGGGCCAATATTTCACCTACCGGGATGTGTACACGACTTTCCTGCAACGGAACGAGAAAACAACCGAACTCTCCCGGCTATTGTTGATGTATTCTGTTATCAGTATCTTTCTGACTTGCTTCGGCCTGTTCGGAATGGCACTCTATGCAACCGAGCAGCGTACCAAAGAGATCGGCGTACGGAAAGTGAACGGAGCGACCAGCCCGCAGATCATGCTGTTACTCAACCGTCAGTTTATCACCTGGATAGGTTCCGCTTTTATCATTGCCATACCTATTACCTGGTTACTATTGAACCGTTGGCTGGAAAATTTCGTCTACCGTACGGATATAAGTATCGGCATCTATCTGATAAGCGGGCTTTTTGTCCTGTTCATCACACTTCTTACTGTCAGCTGGCACAGCTACAAGGCGGCTTCAGCCAATCCGGTGAAAGTATTAAGAAGTGAATAACCTAAATATCAATCAGAATATGAAAGCTGTAGCATTTAAACTCGTCCTGCGAAGCTGGTGGCGGAACAAGACATTCTCCATTATTTCTATCATCAGCCTGGCAATCGGAATTGCCTGTACGAATATGCTGGCTGCTTTTGTCATCCATGAATACAACCTGGAGGCGGATAATCCGAATCGCAGTCATATCTATATGATGGACCAGGATTCCCCTTTGCAACCGGGCGAGCGGGTTTGTTTCACTGTCGGCAGTATTCCTGTCGAGATAAAGGAGAAATATCCGGAGGTAACCGATTATCTGCGATTAAATAACATCGGAATGGACTATATCAAGGTAGACAACAACCATTTCGGCCCTATCACAATTGTGATAACAGATTCGTCTTTTCCCCGTTTCTTCCCTTATAAAGTAGTAACCGGAGATTTGAACGAAGCGCTGACACAACCGAACAAGATTGCCCTGACAGAAGCCTGTGCCCAAAAGTACTTTGGCTACAAGAACCCAATCGGCCAAATAATCACCACAGGTCAGAACAGCACGACCACTGTACGCAAAGAAGACGGCACAGTCGAAACGAAAGCCAACGAAACAAGCTACCAGGTGGCAGCCGTCCTCCAATCGCACGACCAGTCTTACCTCAAATTCGAAGCATTAACCGGAAACGGAGGCACAACCAACGGTGGATTATGCTTCCTGATGACCGACCGCCCCATCGATACTGATAAGTTTGCCGAACAGATAAATAAAGACGGACTGCATACGTTTGTCCCTGATGGGAAATACCAATTTTACACCTTACAGGAAAGCTATTTCCGGAAATACACTCAGGAAGGTTTCACATTCCTCAACAGCCGCCAGAAGACATTGCTTTATGTGGGACTGATTTCAGCCGTTCTAATCCTGCTGATTGCCTGCTTCAATTATATCAATCTCAATTTCTCCCGCCTATTGCAACAAGTGCGAATGATTCATACCGAGAAACTGATGGGTGCGACGAAAAAGGATATCAACCAACAGCTATTCCTCGATACATTCCTGACCGTTATTACGGCCTTCCTTTTATCTCTATTGATTACGCATGACTTAACTCCGGTATTCAACTCAATCGTCTCCGGAAATATACATACCGCCTTCTTCTTCAACAGGCAGGCTTTGCCGGTTATTATACTGTTTATCTTCCTGTTATCCATAATTCCATCCATTTATATAAGCCGGAAAATAAGTAAGTTGTCGGCCTCCGGCTACCGCGAGTTTTTCACCGGAAATAAAAGAAGAAGGATTGTTACCGCTCTTTCCATCGCCCAATATACCGTTTCCATCGGATTGATTATCGCGACATTCACGGTAAACAGCCAGCTTCGTTTTACGCAAAAAGGCGGAGAAGGTTATCGCGACTTGATAGAGGTAGGCAATTG
Source organism: Parabacteroides leei (assembly GCF_023369805.1). Taxonomy (NCBI): domain Bacteria; kingdom Pseudomonadati; phylum Bacteroidota; class Bacteroidia; order Bacteroidales; family Tannerellaceae; genus Parabacteroides; species Parabacteroides leei. Next base: position 57,693 of record NZ_JAMBQG010000002.1, on the reverse strand, counting down.
GGGTACAGACAATTCCTACTTACCGGCATTTGTGCACGAAATCAAAAAAATACCCGGTGTAGAGAATGTAACGCTCAGCGGTGGTCCCTTACTGAATATGGGATTAGCCCCCGTGAATGTCAAGAATCCTGACGGCACTGAAGGTCTTTATATGAAAGCACAGTATATGGGAGGTCGCGACTTTTTGAAAACATTCAAAATCAATCTTATAGAGGGAGTAGAGCCGGATAAGGCACTCGTACAATACCAGACTCCGGTTTACATCACCCGAAAATATGCAGACCTTCAGGTTCCTCCTGGAGAAAACCCGGTTGGTCAGCTACTAAGCAAATACGACAAGGATACCGAAGAATATGCAAAGAACAATAATTCTCTCCAATTAATTATTGCCGGCATTACCGAAAATATATTTGCCAATTCGCTTGAAGAAGATGTTTACCCCAGCATCATTTACATTGGGCAGGATGACGACAAAAGATATGCCTTTTCTGAAATCAAAGTAGGGAAAGACCGCCAGCAGACCATAGCAGCCATCGGAAAGATATGGGAAGAGATGAATCCGGGACAACACTTCACTTACCTGGATGTCTTCAAAGAGTTTATGCAACGTAACAGCAGGACAACCGAGTTAGCCAAATTACTGATTATGTACTCGCTGATCAGTATCTTCCTGACTTGCTTCGGTCTATTCGGCATGGCGCTTTACGCCACAGAACAACGCACGAAAGAAATAGGTATACGAAAAGTAAATGGAGCCAGTATGCTAAAGATCATGTTGTTGTTAAACAAACAGTTCGTTGGCTGGATCGGAATAGCCTTTGTTATAGCCATTCCTATCACCTGGCTTCTTCTCAACCGGTGGCTGGAGAATTTTGTATATCATACAGATATTTCTGTCTTCCATCTCCTGCTGGGTGGAGTTATCGTGTTATTCATCACGTTATTGACAGTCAGTTGGCATACTTACAAAGCCGCTTCGGGAAATCCGGTCGATTCGCTGAAAACAGAATAACACCAATCAAAAAGAGTACGCTCCCGAACACGAATATACGGAAAGCGTACCCTTCTCTTTGTCCTTCAAAGAACTAACTCTTCCCATATGAAAACCTGTTTTTTACTCTAGAAGGAAGTATTTCTTTTCATGCAGATAACTACTATATATACTGTACTTTTTATAAATAATAACCTGTACACCCTATTGTAAGTATCATGTACTACTTACATATGATATAGTGTACAGTATATATAATACTTATCTGTATACCGGGAAATACTTATCTACATACTTCCGGTTACTTCGCTACACAATTTCTAATACTTCTATGCACTCAAAAATTCCAAAATTTATATGAATATTTATCGAGGTTATGAAAATAAAAGCCTATCTTGCTATAGTTAATCTGTTAAACAGAACTTGTATAATCTAATATAGATATGACACGATGAGTATAAGGTATAAATTTACCCCTATCCGTGACAACCTGAATAAGGAAGGGGAAAAAGTAAAAGGCTATTATCCACAGGTAATCAGCCGCGGAACGATCCATAAAGAGAAGTTATTCGACTATATTTCACACGGTTCGAGGCCTCTTCGGGCTGAGTTATCGCATTCATGGGCGTTGATCGAGGACAGTATTATCGACCTTCTGGAACAAGGATTTGACGTTTGCCTGAGTGATTTCGGGACTTTTTCCGTCTCGGCTCAAAGTCCTCCGATCGAAAAGAAGAATGAAATACGTGCGGAGTCTATCACGGTGAAAGGTCTTAATTTCCGTGCATCCAAAGTTATCAACAAAAAGTTGAAAGGAATAAAGTTCGAACGCGATCCGGAAAAGTGACTTTGAAGGTTACATCCGGCATAAATACTTCATGAAGATGTGTCAAAAACAAATAAACCGGACACACCCTCATGAAGTCTGATATATTTCTGTTATCCGTTCACTTTCTTATAATCAGCCAGGAAGGTAGCCAGGCCGCTATCGGTAAGCGGGTGCTTCAACAAACCTTTAATAGCCGACAACGGACATGTAGCCACATCGGCTCCGGCTTCAATACACTGGATAATATGTTGTGTACTACGGATAGAAGCAGCAAGTACCTCCGTTTCGTAAGCATAATAGGAAAACATATCGACAATACCTTTCACCAGTTCAATACCGTCACTGGAAATATCATCCAGACGCCCTACAAACGGAGAAACATAGGTAGCACCGGCCTTTGCAGCCAAAAGAGCCTGCCCACGGGAAAAAACCAACGTACAATTGGTGCGGATCCCTTCATCACTGAAATGTTTGATCGCTTTGATTCCCGCTTCGATACAAGGAACCTTCACTACAATATGCGGATTCAAAGCAGCAAGTTCCTTACCCTCTTTTATCATCCCTTCATAATCGGTCGATATCACTTCCGCACTGACATCTCCGTCCACAATCTCGCAGATCTTCAGATAGTGTGCCCGCTGGTTTTCTACTCCCTTGATTCCTTCTTTGGCCATGAGAGACGGGTTAGTTGTAACGCCATCCAATACGCCTAAATCGTTTGCTTCCCGAATCTGATCCAGGTTCGCTGTGTCAATAAAAAATTTCATTGTTTTATGCCTTTTAATGCCTCTATTAAAATAACATGTCCTCTATCGAATAGTTTATTCTCTGGTAATTTATTTACAAAAAGGGAAGCAAATACTTCTGTTTATCCCAAAGCGAAAAAAGAGTATCATCTAATCAAATTTGCAATAGTCCTATAAGAACTATTGCTTCCTTAAACTGTAAGCGATTGATTATTAGCAATTAAAGCAGATTAAGATAAAATGGCATTCAGAGAACAAGCTTTGATATAGATACATAATTTAACTAAAGGAGCAGAATATAAAAGTATAATTCTTCGCCATTTAACTTATTGTTTCAAAAATAGACTATATTTGCATTTGCCGAGGATATAGTTCTTATAGAACTAATATAAATAATGCAGTATACACGATAATTCACAATTCTATTGAAAGTACAAAGCTATATTGAGGAATAAAAGGGGAAAGGAAAATAAAGCAATGATACTATTATCAAAGAGTAAATAATCATTTATGTTAAAATTGGACGAACAAATCTTCGAAAAATTATTCCGGGAATATTATTCTCACCTGTGTAACTATGCAGGCAGATATATTATTGATTCCCAGGTACGGGAAGATATTGTTCAGGTATTTTTCATTTCCATATGGGAGAAAAAGAATCTATCTATTACTACAGAAACATTTCTTCCGTATGCCTATCGTTCGATAAAAAATAGTTGTATCAATTATTACAAAGCAGAAATCGTTAAAGAAGACTTTTTGACAACCTTAGGAGAAGAATGGAAAGAACAATTGAACGAAGAGGAAGATTTCATCTATCAAAAAGAAGTGCAACTGGCCTTACAGAAACTGCCAACAAAATGCCGGGAGATATTTCTACTGAAATGCGTTACAGGACTGCGATATAAAGAAATTGCAGAAGTATCTGACATTTCGATAAATACTGTCAAATACCATATAGGAGAAGCTTTCCGGATCATGCGTGAAGAGCTAAAGCATCTCACATTTTTATTTTTTCTGATTTTTTTCTGATTTCACCTACCCATTTTCTCTTCCTCAATTGTCAATATACAAAAAGGAAGAAAATGACATCTGAAACAATATATCAAATAATTCTCTCATCCCTGGCAGGTGAAGCCACTGAAGAGGAACTGCTCTGCCTGTCAAAATGGTTGGAGGAATCTGACGCAAACCAGGCGGAGTATGCTAAAACCCAAAGATTGTATCAGAAAACTTCACTAAAAACAAAAGAACAAACATATGATGTAGACAAAGCCTGGCAAAACATCCAAAGACAAACAATCCATAAAAAGAAAAACATATCTTTATGGCTGGGCTATGCGGCAATGTTTGCCATTGTTCTTTCCATAGGAATCGTATTCTTTACCAATAAGCCCCAAACAGCTCCTATCAGTAAAGTCAATGTGAATGATTATGACCAACCGACTTTATTACTGGAGAATGGAGAAACGATCAAGTTGAACGAAGGATCGTTTGCCAGACAACAAAAACATATCACCATAAAAAATGATGCTGAAAAAAAGCTCGTTTATGAAACAAAAAACAAAATTGCTGAGAATAAAATACAGAATAATCATATTATCATCCCAAAAGGAAAAACGTATCAACTGATCCTTTCCGATGGAACACATATTCATTTAAACTCCGAATCAGAATTGATCTACCCGACATTGTTTACCGGAAACAAACGAGAAGTAACTTTAATAGGCGAAGCCTTCTTTGAAGTAGCTAAAGACAAGGAGAAACCATTTATTGTAAAAGCCAACGAAATGGAAATAAACGTATTGGGAACTACTTTCAATGTTTGTTCATATGCAAAAGACAAAACAATAAGTACAACCTTAATCGAAGGCTCTGTTTCAGTGCGTGCTAATCAAGGAGACACACAGATAATCAAGCCTTCCGAGCAGTTTACCTATAACAAAGAAAACGACCGGACAAATATCCGCACAGTAGATACCGAACTTTATACCTCATGGATCGACGGCAAATACATCTTCAAACATGCAACACTGGATGAAATAATCAACAAGCTTCAACTTTGGTATGACTTTACAGTGGTTTATCAGGATGAATGCTTGAAAAACAACCGATACTCACTGATTGCTGAAAAAGATATAGACCTTGACAAGTTGCTGGAAGTTATCAGTTATACTTCAGAAGTCAAGCTAGAGAGAACAGGTACTAATACTATTAACATTAAAAAAATAAAGGAGGAGAAATGATGTAGAAAATATTTATTATGAAAAACAACAAAGGCAGTATGGATCAGATACCGCCTCTGTAACAGATTAAAAAAACAATAGTTTCATTTTCGTTTAACCTGTAAATTACAAATTTATGGAAAAAAGAATATCGGAAGACTTTTACAAAGCACAAAAAGTCTTAAAACGATCATTATTCTTATTATTACTTAGTGGCTTATTATCAACAGTTTCTTTTAGTGCACATGCATTTGAATCGCTTTTGGAACAAAATCATCCTTTAAACCTATCTTTCAAAAATGCACGGATAGAAAAAATACTGGATGCTATATCGCAGCAATCCGGTATTAAAATCGCCTATAGTACGGAAGAGCTGGCAGGTGATAAAAGTGTATCTGTCAATATTCGTACTTCGGACATAAAAGAGGCATTGACGGCTGTGCTCGGTAACAACTATACTTTCAAACAGATAGATAATTATATTGCTATCGCTAGAAAAGAAAACGAACAACCTGTCGTTAGCCAGACAGACGACAGGGCCTGGACTATTCAGGGTCAGGTTATGGAAAATTCGGAACCTCCGTTTCCTTTGGCCGGCGTAAATATTACTATTAAAAACACTTCTTTAGGCACAGTAAGCGACCAGAACGGTTATTTCTCAATTAAGGCCAAACGAGGTGACATACTGATTTTCAACTATCTTGGTTTCAAATCACAAGAATATGTCGTCAACCGTGCTATCAGTAACCTGACTGTTTCCATGTCGGAAGACACAGAGGAGTTGGACGAAGTGATTGTAACGGGATTCTCAGAAGAAAAGAAGTTAAACTCGATCTCTTCTGTCGCTTCGTTAGACATTTCCAAAAACCTGAACAGCCGCCCTATCACAAACCTGTCGCAATCATTACAGGGTGGTATCACCGGGTTAAATGTGACACAGGGTTCCGGCCTGCCGGGAGCAGATGGTGCTTCGATTAAGATACGTGGTATCTCTACCTTGGGAAGCAGCGATCCGTTGGTATTGGTCGACGGAGTCCCCATGGATATGAATAACCTGGACCCAAACACCATTGAAAGCATTACCGTTTTGAAGGATGCGGCGGCAGCAGCGATCTACGGTTCACGCGCAGCAAACGGTGTCATTGTCGTAAAGACAAAACGTGGTGTACCGGGTAAGATTAATGTCTCTTACAACGGTTACTACGGTATTCAGAAAGCAACCTATCTTCCAGAATTCGCCAATGCGGCAGAATACATGCAAATGGTCAACGTAGCCCAGAAAAATATCGGAGGTTCGCCGACTTTTAGCGACGATGCGATCGCCAAAACACTTTCCGGAGAAGATCCTATCAATTATCCGAATACCGATTGGACTGACTATATGTTTAAAAACGGCTCTGTTCAAAGTCATTCCGTTTCCGTATCGGGAGGTGGTAACCTGGCACGTTTTGCCTTGACGGCCAATTATCTTAAAAATGACGCATTGATAGATAACACGAATTCAGACCGACTGAATATTCGGGCAAACACATCTGTCAGTCTGTTAGATAATTTATCTGTAAACATGGACTTCAATTCATACCGTACCAATCGGGATGAACCATTAACAGGCGTATTGGATTATCTGTATTCAACACCTCCGACAACAGTAGCACGTTATCCGATGAAAGAGGGTAACAATCAAGTCTATTATGGAAACCGTCCGGAACAACGAAACCCGGCAGCTTTGATGGAACGTGGAGGTATCAGAAATTATCTGGAAGACAATGTCAGTATCAATATTGCTCCCCGTTGGGAAGTGATCCCGAATTTAGTTTTACGTGGCCAGTATTCTTATCGGGTAAGCAGTAGTGCCAAGAGAGAGGAACGTGCTGCCTGGAATTTCTTTGATTACAATTCCGGAGCATTCCTGCAAACATGGTCGGCTTATCACGGAGCGGAAAAAGGACGTTCCAGCTACTACTATATCGGAGCTACTGCAGAATATACTTTAGAACGCAAAAAGCACCGTCTGTTCGCTATCGGAGGATACAATCAGGAGTTAACGAACAACGGCGACTGGGATCAATGGGCCATGGCTTCTTTATTTGCAAAAGCGAATTACACATACGACCGTCGTTACCTGATAGAAGGGACAATTCGCCGGGACGGTTCTTCCCGTTTTGGTAAAGGCAATAAATTCGGAGTATTTCCCTCTGTTGCAGCCGGATGGAATATTCATGAAGAAGCATTCATGAGACCACTCAAGAGTAAACTGAACGAATTCAAACTTAGAGCTTCTTACGGATTACTCGGTAATGAGAATATCGGGTTATACAAATATCAGACGCTTATCGATGGAACAAATGGTAATGAAACAGTATTTGGAAACCCGGATATCACATGGGAAACAGTACATATGCTAAATATCGGTACAGATATCCGCTTGTTCAGAGATTTTGCCGTTACGTTCGAATATTACGATAAGAAAACAACCGATATGATTATAGAACCTCCTATTTCCTTTATCGGTGGCATCGGCTCTGCTCCTATCAACTCAGGAACGGTACGTAACAGAGGTTGGGAACTGGATGTGAATTATGGCAAACAACTAACAAAAGACTTTGGTTTCAACATTCATGGAGGCCTATCCCAAAACAAGAATAAAATTGAAGAATTATTTGGAGCTCCTTATGACAAGGGGAATAAAATCAATCAGATAGGATACGCTTTAGACAGTTATTATATTTATCCTACCAACGGCTTACTACAAGAAAGTGATTTCACAAAAAATGAAGCCGGAGAATGGATACCCAAAGAAGGTGTTGTTATTTTCGATGGCCAACAGCCAGGTGATATTCACTACATTGACAGAGACAATGATGGTAAAATTACAACAGATGACCGGGAAATCAGAGGTTCGGAACAACCTGATCTAAGTTACTTTGCCAATATTTCTTTAAACTATAGAAAATGGAGTCTGGATGTATTGTTTCAGGGTGTAACAGGTGTGGATGCTTATTATTCGGAACCTTTTTCATTTGGTCTGAATACATCCGGTGACGGCTCTACTCCATTGAAAGCCCAACTGGATTACTGGACTCCGGAAAATATCAATGCACGTTATCCACGACTTGCTCCTAATTCTTCTTATGGAAATAACTATCACACATCCGACTTCTGGTATTTTGATGCCAGTTTCTGCCGTGTTAAATCCATACAGTTAGGCTATACATTCGATCAGTTGGGACTAAAGAAAATTGGGATCACTAATATTTATGTGTATTTGAATGCACAGAACCCATTCACTTTTGCAAAAGAAAAACTAACAGATCCGGAAAACCGCGGTCAAAGAGGTTCTTATCCGCTTGTCCGGACATATTCTGCGGGTGTAAGTCTTAATTTCTAATCCGATTATAAATTTCAAATTATGAAACTGAATACAATATCAACAGTAAAAATAGCATTACTATCCTGCACAATGTCGATTTTTAGCGGATGTAATGATTTTTTGGAAAGAAATCATCCTACAGAGGTTTCCGACGACCAATTTTGGGCTACCATGAATGAATGCTCTGCTGCATTGGATCAATGCAAGCTTTGGGTAAAAGGTGCCTGGGGAGGCGATGAATTGAGCCTTGTCTTCCTGGAAGGAGCAACCGATAACATGTACTTTTATTCTAATTTCGACCAACGTATAGTTAACTTAGGTAATGGTTCGCTCGTTCCTCCCACAGACAACAACAAACCGACCGGTTGGGAGTATTATTTTGATGCCTGGAAAAACTATTATCTTCGCATACGACGCTGTAACCGTTTTCTGGAGCACGTTGATAATGCATATTTTGCAGATGAAAGAGAACGTACGAGAATGAAGGCTGAAGCTAAGATTTGGCGTGCATGGTACCATATCCGTTTACTCAACTGGTATGGTCGCAACGATGGTATACCTATTGTAGAAGAATCATTGCTCCCGGCCGACATCTACAAAGCCCGTAATACCGTCAACGAATGTCTGGAGTTTATCAATCGTGAATTGGATGAAGTACTGAGTATTACAGATAATGATGTATTTCCTTTCTTATGGGATGAAGGACGTCGCGATCGTATGTCAAAAGCTACCACTTTAGCATTGAAAATGGATATTAACCTACAATTCCATCAATACGATATAGCAAAAGATGCAGCAAAAAAAATAATCGATTCCGGTGTTTTTGAACTCTATTATTCATCTTCGGAAAACGATGATCCCGGTAAGAACTACCGCGATTTGTTCAGTTATGCGGGTGAACAGAACAAAGAACGAATAATGTTCAAATCCAACGGATTGGATAATATATGGTTCCGAAACATGTCTACCATACTGGGAGGGCAGGGCGTAAGTGCACCATTAAAATCATTGATCGATACATACGAAACAATTGATGGAAAAACAATCCAGTCTCTTCCGGCATCAGAACGCGAACAATATCAAAAAGATCCGTTATATAAAGCAAGAGACCCTCGTTTGTATGCAACGATTTTACTGCCGAACGATAATACGTCGATCTCCAATTACACATTTGAGCCGTTTAATCCGAATAGCAGTGACTATATAGGCAAAAGTGGAGCATCCCGTTCAGGCTATTTAGTGAAAAAGTATATCGACGAGCAAGATCGCGCATCAGCCGGAGGTAGCCTTGATTTCATGATCTACCGATACGCAGAAGTGTTATTGGATTACGTTGAATGCCTGGTAGAAACAGGAGACTGGCAAAATCCGGATGTAGAAAAATACATTAATATGATCCGTCATCGCGCCGGTATGCCGAATATGGATAAATCGGTTTACAATACACAGGAAAAAGTACGTGAATTATATCGTCGCGAACGTCGTATTGAACTTTGCTTCGAAGGCAAACGCTACGATGATATCCGCCGTTGGAACATCGGTAACGAAGTGATGAAAGGCACAATTTACGGAGCCTGGAACCCCAATGACAATTCGTACGTTACAATTGAAACACGTAATTGTATATTTCCTAAATACGATTCATGGCCATTGCCACAACAGGAAGTGACAGCCAATCCGAACATCAGCCAACCTACCGGTTGGTAATAAATACAAAAGAGGAAATCCTTTAACAGGATTTCCTCTTTTGTATTTATTACTTCTTCACCGCCAGTTTACTCAACTGCTTAATCTCTTTCAGATTCGAATAATCGTACTGATAGATACCGTCATCTGCAATCATCATTAATACGTTATCATGCGGAATCACATCGTACCCTTCCATACCCGAGTAATGAGCCAGACGGTTTGCCATCAGTGTCTGCGGATCGGAGGCATTATAGATCTTCAGGCCATCGTCACAGAGGAAGAGTGTTCCGTTGTCGATACCGAGGCCTTTCGGTTTGGTCATGGTATAAGAGACAATCGGCTGGGGATTCTTTACATCTTTCACATCCAGAATGATCAGTTCATTGAAATTCTGTCCGCAATTATTACCGGCATGAACAGTCACATAAGCGATATCATCCTCGACAACTACCGGATCGCAACCATATACATGCCACATCATCGACTGATATTCCGGATTTAACGGATCAGCAACAGAATAGATCAACATACCGGTAGGAGTTCCCATAAACATATAATCCTTATAACTGAAAATAGTCTCCACATTACTGCCGATACCGATATTATCAACAGCTTTAACAGGTTTATCCCCTGACAGGTCGAAGATACTCATCTGGTTGTTCAACACTACATAAAGATAATGCTGATAGAAACCAAAACGGGACATCGAACCGTTCACACCAGTTGAACTTCCGGAACTGTTACCCGACGAATTCGTCATAGCATCATTATACATTATCTGATCCTTATAATACTCATATGTATAACTCTCCTCTACCTGAGTCCATCCCACTACGATCTGTGAATTTGCGGCTGCCGTTTCACACATCGGATAATCGATCGTTCCTTCTTCAACAGGAGGAAATGCATAAGGAAATACATTTTCCAACCGGTTCTTTAATACCGGTAAGGCCGGGTTAGTGATATCGAACCAAACCAGATCGACATACGAGTCGGCATACAACATATTATTACGGATAGCCACATCGGCGTTACCGATCAATTCTATAAAACCAACCGGAGACGGAGACGAGGGGTTACGGTTATCAATGATATGGATACCTTTTCCCGGCTCGGAAATATAGAGATAACCTTCATAAAAACAGATCTTACCCTGTTGGGTGATCTCTTCCGGCTGCGTTTTCACCTTCACGGAAGAACGAAAAGCATCCGCAGACATTAAAATCGGTTTATTCACTGTAAAGGTAATCGTTTCCTTCACTTTCATATCGTCGTTACATCCGTACAACATACAGATCACCGACATAAAAAACAGGTACATTAGTTTTTTCATCTTATACAAATTTTGTTGATTAATACTCTATATAATATATTATTAGAATTCAAAGCGGAAACCGGCCCCTAATCCAATGATTACCGAGTTCTCGGTACGGATACTAACCGGCTGGTCATTATTGAAATAGTAGGAAATACGTGGTTCAAGATAGAGGCTCCACTCCCGGTACAGACGATAGGAAACGCCTACCGATCCGTTCAGCGACCATTGTACGCCGGAAATACCTTTCTTTTCCACCAATGTCTCCATGCCACTCAGGGAATATGTATGTTGTATCTGTTTCGATCTCAACCCTTTTTCCAGCATCATGCCTCCCGACAGGTATATATTCCATTTCGGATTATCCCATAAGTTGACAACCAGATTGACCGGTATACCCAGATAATGCAGATTGAGTCTGGAATTGTAAGAAACTTTGCCACCCTGGCTCATACGCGATGATAAATAGGTATATACCAAACCTGTTTCGACTCCAATATACCGGCTGAAATCTTTCCGTACGGTCATACCGAAAGAAAGTGGTAACGAACAATCTATATCTCCATAATTTTCTGCAGGGATCATTCCGTTATTCGTATAAGGAGGATCGACTACCGGTGGAATGATGGGAGGACCGGGGTTAACACTATTGTTTAAATCATTATCGAAAACAGCATTATCATTCCCTAATAAATTAAGAGAGACATCTCCCCCTGTCCCGAGCGAAGCATTTACCGACCAGTTCCTTTTCTCCTTCTTCCCCTTATTCGGCGAAGCAAAGCGATATTTTTTCGAATCGTAATTATTTAAGTCGATTTGTTTCTTCGACTCTTTTTTCTCTTCTTTTTCAGGTTCTGCTGCAGGAGTTTCTTCAATATTATCTATTTCTTGCTCCATTCCCGGCTGTAGGTCTGTTACAATCCCATCCGGCTGTTCATCCATATTTACAACAGGTTGTTTTACAGATACTGCGGCGATCAGTTTCTTTGTATGAACTGTCTTATCGACAGGAATTACCACTTCATCCGGAAAAACTTCAATACTATCCGGTACTATTTCTTCTTCCGTTAATGCGGAAGCCATCTGTTCATTTATCTTCTCGCTCAGTTTCTCCTCCATCCGAAAAGGGAGTAACAACAGCATTACAGCGATGGCAGCAGCCACAGAGCTACCGATCCACCAGAGGAGGTTCCGTTGGCGGGACTTCATACGCGGCTCGATTTCCTCCCAGCAAAGATCATCAACAGGCAACCGGTGGTCTTCCAGTTTCCGCTTCATGAATTCGCTGAAATCATCCAACTGTTCTCTATGATCCGTATCACTGCGCATTTTCATGCTTGATTAATAATTGAACACTTTTTTGTAACACTTTCCTCGCACGAATGAACTGCGTCCGCGAAGTAACTTCGCTGATATGCAACATCTCGGCTATTTCGCTATGAGAGTAACCCTCTATGGCATAAAGGTTAAAGACCGTCCGGTAGCCATTTGGCAGACGAGCGATACAGGCATGCAGGTCGTCGGCGGATAAACGGTCCAAGACCGATACATCCACCTCATCCGGAAACTCCCCGCATTCGTCAAAATTAACGCTCAACCGGATTGCATCATTTTTTCGCAGATATTCAAGAGCTGTTGTAACAAACACCCGCCTCACCCATCCGGGAAACGCCCCGGTACCTGTATAGCTCCCTATCTTGGTGAATATCTTAATGAATCCGTCTTGCAACAAATCGCGAGCAGTTTCCCTGTTATTTACGTACCGCATGCATACGCTCATCATCATAGGGGCATATTGCTCGTACAATTCTTTACGAGCCCACGACTCCCCACGCTTGCATCCGGCAATTAACAGCTGTTCGTCCATAGGTAATATTACTCTCTATTTGTATGATGAAAACATTCTCCCGAAAGTTGCAACAACAATGAAGAAAATACAAAATAAATATTTTTTAGAGAAATAGGGGTTGAATAAATTGCTTATTTTAAAGTAAATAATCTAACTTCGCAACAATAAAATGATGTTGTGTATGAAGCGGGGATATTTTATAATAGTAATATTGGTGGCATGTATTTTTCAGAGTCGTGCCCAGTCCACTATGGACTTTGTTCTTAATCGTGAAGGGAAAGTTACGGCTGTTCCCAAGTTTAAACAATTTGACTTCAATATTCCGGAATTCTCCTATAAAACATATACTCCATCTACCCGGACGGACCTGGAAAAGAAGCTCAGGGAATTTACCCCCGACTTTCCTCCCCTGGTAGACGAGCGTCCGATGGATATGCAAGTATTGTCTCTTGCTTACCGTCCTTTCTTTAATGTATTTGCTCCGATGATACGCCGTGTATCGCCGATGGCATTCGATTTCCAGGAGTTTTCATTCACTCCAATCAGCGAGACTACCGGTCTGCTGACAGTCGGTGAACAATATACCTGGCCCGGTGCAGGAGGTCTGACCCAGATCAGTTCATCGTTGGTATGGCAGCAGGATCGCTGGACATTGACGGGAGGAGCCTTTGCCGGACGCTATTTCACACCATTCAATCCCAGCCCCGACTTTATGGGAGGATTCAATGCGACTGCCAGTTATGAGGCTACCGATTGGCTGACTCTCAGAAGTTGGGCACAATATACCTTTTACGAGAAAAAGGAACGGAACAATCCGCAAATGCTGCTGAATCCGTTTTATAATCATACGAGCGTAGGTGGTGCTTTCGAATTCAAAGTGAAAGATGATATCGGCATCGGTATCGGTGTAAACTTCGAATACAATCCGTGGAACAAGCGGATGGATCCCCAGTTCCTCATCTACCCTGCATTAAAAAACAAAAATATAAGAATCGGGTTCAATTGATTTATTCTACATAAATCATCTTTTTTGTCATTCCCCCGTCGATAACGATGTTCTGCCCGTTGATGAAATCATTTTCAGGGGCAGCCAGGAAAAGGCAGGCGCTTGCAATGTCCGAAGGACGGCCTACACGGCCGGAAGGATGTTGTTTGTGGTCGGCCGGTTTCAACAAACGGTAGTCTTCGTTTTGTATCCAACCGGGACTGATACAGTTTACCGTAATATTATAATCACTGAAAGAAAGCGCTAAGGCATGCGTCAGGGAAACAATTCCACCTTTGGAAGCGGCATATCCCTCCGAACCCGGTTCACTCTGCAAATAACGGGAAGAAGCAATATTGATGATCCGTCCGTAACGTTTCTTTCCTTCCTCATTGTTCCGGTGAATAGCCAGTGCGCGTGAAGTTATAAACACCGGCCGCAGGTTTGTTGATAGTATCCTGTCGAACTGTTCAATACTTGTATCGACCAATGGGGAAAACTCACTGATCCCCACATTGTTAACAATCACATCCACGTCTCCCCACATGTTGATAAGTCTGTTGATAACTTCTTGAAGAGCTTTTTCATCACTTACATCAGCCTTAAAGAACTGCACGTATGATGGCATAAGGTCGCACAAACGTTCAGCCGCTTTTTCGTCTGTATCACAAAAAGCAACCCGGGCTCCTATTTTACAGAATGCAGAAACAATTGATTCCCCTATGCCCTTGGCACCACCGGTTACAAAGACTCTCTTACCATCCATGATGCATCGTGTTTGATTGTAGCTTGCAAAGATAAGAAAAGATGACAGTTTGTTCCAATAGATGGAATAATTATTTATATTTGCGTATACGAAATACTATAATATATGATTGGAACCGAATTATTTAAGGAAGTATCGCCACTATCTTCCAAAGATTGTTTTATCGTTATCGAGCGTCTCAAATCTACATTCAACTTTCCAATCCACGTACATCCGGAGTATGAATTAAACTTCATAGAACACGCCAAGGGGGCGCAACGTATAGTTGGGGATTCCGTTGAAACGATTGGAGACGATGAGTTGGTACTGATTACAAATCCGAAACTGGAACATGCATGGGTAAACCACGAATGCAAATCGCAAAGTATACACGAGATAACCATCCAGTTCCACCGTTCGTCGTTGCCGGACGAATTATTGGACAGGAGCCAATTCGAGAGCATCAAGACACTTTTCGAACGGGCACAGAAAGGGGTTGCGTTCGGTACGCAGGCGATCAACAAAGTGCGTCCGTTACTGAAGACCATCACCTGTGAGACCGATGGCTTCTACTCGGTCATGAAGTTACTTATGATCCTGCACGAGCTTTCCCTTTCGGAAGATATCCGGGAACTGGCCAGCCATTCGTTCATCCGTCAGGAAAAGCCTCACGAAAAAGATCCGCGTATCAATAAAGTGATCGATTATCTGAATAAGAATTACGACAAACAGCTTCGCCTGTCGGACGTAGCCGACCTGATCAATATGAGCGAACCGTCTTTCTGCCGGTATATCAAGCAACGCACTTCGAAAAGTTTTGTAGACTTTCTGACGGACATCCGCCTGGGGTTTGCCATACGTGCCCTGATCGACTCATCACAATCGGTAGCAGAGATCGGATATGCCTGCGGCTTCAACAACCTGTCGAATTTCAACCGGATCTTCAAGAAGAAAAAAGGGATGCCACCGACAGAGTTTAGAGAAAACTATCGAAAAAAGAAGGTAATTGTTTAGTTCAGCCCTGATAAAATAACTAATTTCGCGGAGCTAAATAAAATACATAAAGACACATATCATGAAAAAGCATTTATTTACAGCACTCGTGTTGTTACTCGCTGTTTTTTGTTTTTCATCCTGTCAAAAGACAGAGACATTTAAAGTTCTGCAATTTAATATCTGGCAGGAAGGTACCGTGGTAAAAGGTGGTTTCGACGCCGTAGCCGACGAGATTGTCCGCAGCGATGCCGATTTCGTTACATTGAGTGAAGTCCGTAATTATCACAACACCCGTTTCTGCGACCGTATCGTCGAGGCTTTGAAAGAACGCGGACAGACGTATTATTCATTCTACACCGAAGACTCCGGCCTGTTGAGCCGCTATCCGATCAGCGACAGCAGTACCGTTTATCCCCTGAATGACGACCGGGGTAGTATTTACCGCCTGGTTACGAAGAAAGGCAATCAGGAATTTGCCGTCTATACAGCCCATCTGGATTACCGTAACTGCGCTTATTACGATGCACGCGGATATGACGGTAACGACTGGGAAAAGATAGAACCGGTTACCAGCCTCGACTCTATCCTGCTATTGAACCGTGCCTCCGTAAGAGACGACGCAATGGCCCGTTTCATCAGCGTTGCCGAAAAAGACAAAGCTGCCGGCCGTATCGTTATCCTGGGTGGCGACTTCAACGAACCTTCCCATCTGGACTGGACGGAAGCAACGAAAGATATGCGCGACCATTACGGACTGATTGTCCCCTGGGACGTTTCCGTTATGCTGGAAAAAGCCGGATACAAAGATTCTTATCGTGAAAAATATCCTGATCCGGTTACTCACCCGGGATTTACCTGTCCGGGAGACTGCCCTGATATCGCACTAGAAAAACTGGTCTGGTCACCCGAAGCCGATGACCGCGACCGCATCGACTTTATCATGTATGCTCCTTTCGAAGGACTGAACCTGACAGACGTAACGATCGTCGGACCTAAAGGCGATATCCTACGTGGCGAACGGGTAACTGAAAATACAGCCGACCCGATTATCGAACCGCAAGGAATCTGGCCTACCGACCATAAAGCCGTTCTGGCCACATTCCAGCTCACAAGATAATCACAGAGGTGGAAGAAGCTAAGGAGAAAGGATTGGAGAAGGGCTTAAAGAAAGGTCAGCACCTTATCGCTGCGAATATGAAAAAACAGGGAATAAATACTGAAACAATAGCCCAATGTACCGGATTGTCGGTGAAAGAGATTGACAAATTGTAATTTGTGATTGTATAATATATTGAATCAGCCAGGTTGTTTTAAATGCATAACAACCCGGCTGATTTTGTTTCTGTTATTATCAAACGTGAACCATTCGCACCGGCTCATACTTTCTTTCATTATACATCTTACAATAAGTCAAAGCCACACACACCAAATAATAACACATACAGCATTCCGCTCTCTTATCTCCATGTTAAACAACACAATACTAATTTATCACAACCTGATAAAATCTTAACTCCCCAATTCTCTTTTTTCCTTCATCCTTCCCCATACGCTCCGTCTTTTCAGTAAATAAAGCCTAAAACAACAGGGGGACATATTTAAAAATTTGATAAATAATCATTACTAATCGCAAAAATCCTACTTGATTTCGCCCTCCTGTCCCCTCTATCTTTGCATCAGATGAAATAGTAATTAATCTTTAAACAAACATTATGAACAGAAAACTAGCTTTCTCATTATTGCTGGGCGCATTCACTCTCGCGAGTTGGGCGCAGCAGGCAATGACCGTAAAAGGTACGGTAAAAGACTCGGAAAACAATCCGGTCATTGGAGCGACAGTTGTTATCAAAGGAACCACACAAGGAACCACTACCGACATCGATGGTAACTATACTATTCAGGCAGAGCCGGGACAAGTGCTCGAATTTTCCTATGTAGGTATGCAACCGTCGACCGTGACAGTGGGTAACAGAAACGAAATCAACATCACCATGGCCGACGGCGAATTATTGGATGAAGTAGTCGTTATCGGTTACGGTACGGTAAAGAAAAGTCACCTGACAGGAGCCGTTGCTTCCGTCTCCGGAAAAGAGTTGCAGGCCAGTGTCGCACGTAGTGCTTCTTCCGCCCTGCAGGGACGTATCGCCGGTGTCACCGTATCGACACCCAACGGACAACCCGGTGAAGGCATGAACATTAACATCCGTGGTATCAGCTCGATGAGCTCTACCACCCCGTTGTATGTGATCGACGGTGTATATGGAGATATCAATATGGTAGACCCGTCGGATATCCAGTCCCTCGAAGTATTGAAAGATGCTTCCGCCGCTTCCATCTACGGTTCGCGTGCCGCCAATGGGGTTGTACTGATCACCACCAAAGGCGGACGTTTGGAAACACCGACCCGTATTTCCGTAGACGCTTATACCGGTATACAGTCCGTAGCCAAATATATCGACGTAATGGATGGTAACCAGTTGCGCGATTTCGCCAAGATGACAGGTTACAGCACAGCCGACGAACTGGTCAACTGGAGCGGAGGCAAAGGAACCGACTGGCAGAAAGAACTGTACGGTACAGCCATGGTAAGCAAAGTCGGCCTGAACGTATCCGGAGGTAACAAAACTTCCACCTATAACCTTTCCGGCAGTTACCTGAAACAGGACGGTATCGTTAAGACGACCGGCTATGAAGCCTGGAACATCCGTGCCAAGAATACATTCTCCCTGTTCAACAACCATGTACGCATGGGTTCGACCATCATGATGAAGTTCTGGCAGAAGGATAAAGAAAGCGTATCCTTCACCTCTCCCCTGACAGCGGTTCCGATGTGGAAACCATATAATGAAGACGGTACCTGGGGACAAGCCCCGACCTGGACACGTGGCGACAACCCGGTAGGCTGGGCAGAAGCGTATGACATCCAGAATCATGGTACCGATATCCTATTGAATGGTTTCGCCGAAGTAGACCTCGGACTGAAAGGACTGAAATACAAATTCAACGTCGGTATCAATAAGTATACCCGCCGCAATTACAACTACACAGTTCCTTATGTATTCAGTTCCACCTCTCAGAATCCTGATTACAAATTAAGTGAAGACACAAGTTGGGAAAACAGCTGGCTGATCGAGAACACGATCAATTATGATAATACATTCGGAGACCATACCGTATCGGGCCTGGTAGGTTATTCTTCACAGAAAAACAGCCAGCGCGGTTTCGGTGCCGGTCGTACGGGATTACCCGAAGGACTGAACACTATCGGAGCCGGCTCCGTTTCCACACAAACCACCAGCGGCAGCGCCTGGGCTAATACAATGATCTCCATGTTCGGACGTGTGATGTACTCGTATGCCGACCGTTATATGTTGTCAGCCTCTATCCGTCGCGACGGTTCATCCAAATTTGCAGACGGCCATCGGTGGGGAACATTTACTTCCGCCTCTCTCGGTTGGAATGTGATGAATGAGAGTTTCTTTGAAAATGCCAGGGAAACAATGAACGAGTTGAAGGTACGCGCCAGCTACGGTACACTCGGTAACCTGAACGGTATCGGTAACTATGCCACCCAATCGGTTGTCGGCACAGGTCTGAACAACGTAATGGGTTCCTCTCTCTGGGAAGGAGCTATCACCGGAGTGAATTGGGTTTCACCGTCGAATGTTACCTGGGAAAAGACTAAAACGATCAATATCGGTCTTGACATGAGTGTCCTGAACAATATGTTCACCCTGAGTGCGGATTACTTCATACAGAAAACGGAAGATATGCTATTGTCGATGCCTCAACCGGGCAGTTTCGGATTGGGAGAAACGCCGGTCGTTAATGCCGGTACAGTAGAGAACAAAGGGCTGGAACTTGCCATCAAACATCGTAACAATGTGGGTGAACTCTACTATCATGTAGGAGTAAATGCCTCTTTCATCAAAAATGAATTGACGAAAGTAAACGGTTCGCGCGACGAATGGACCGGTTTCAACCCGCATGACAAAGGTGCTATCACCTATGCAAAGACCGGTTTCCCCATCGGTTACTTCAATATCATAAAGACCGACGGTATATTCCAAACCCAGGAAGAGATCAACGCCTACGTGAATAAAGACGGTAACATGATCCAGCCGAATGCCCAACCGGGTGATTTGAAATATGTAGACTATAACGGTGACGGTAAAATCGACAACCTCGACCGCCAGGATTGCGGCAGCGCTTTCCCAAAAGTCACGTTGGGTATCAATATGGGAGCGGAATGGAAAGGATTCGACCTGAACCTGTTCTTCGACGGTAACTTCGGCAATAAAATTTATAATGCGCAGTACTTCACTACTGTTTACAATGAAGTGACAGCCAACCAGTATACCGTACGTGCCAACAGTTGGACCGAGAACAACCGTAACACCGACGTGCCCCGCTACATATCGGGTAACGACAACAACGGTACGAACTGGGGATACACCGACCGCTGGCTCGAAAACGGCTCGTTTCTTCGCCTGAAAACCCTGGAACTCGGCTATACATTGCCCAAAGCCCTGGTATCGAAAGCTAAAATGCAGAGCCTGAGAGTGTACACCGCTATGGAAAATATGTTCACTATCACCAGCTACAAAGGATATACCCCCGACCTGGGTGTAGCCGACAGCGACTCCAGCATCATGACCCGCGGTTGCGACGACGGCCGTTATCCTTCGGCACGTACTATCACTTTCGGTCTGCAGTTGAACTTCTAATTAATTATGTAAAATCTAAAACGATATGAATATGAATTTCAAGAAATATATAGTTTCGCTGGCGATAGTCCCGATGCTTATGACTTCCTGTAGCGATAGCTTCCTGAATGAAGTCAATCCCAACAACCAGACACCCGCCACCTTCTGGGTGAATGAGGCGAATGTCATGAAAGGGCTGTCTGCCGCTTATAATCCGATACGCCGTATGAGCTGGGGATACTACGGAGGTTATGAAGGTATCCTGCACTACCAGATGCGAGCCGACGACATGTATCCTACCCGCGGCGAAGAAGCCAGCACCTGGGAGACACTGGCCTTTACCAATACCCCGAATACCGGAAACGGTTGCTGGGGATATATATACACAGGTATCCAGCTTGCCAACGAGTTCCTGTACAGAGCTCCGAATGTAGATATGGACAAAACGAAACTCGACCAGCTTTTAGGCGAAGCTTATTGCCTGCGCGGTTTCTGGTACTTCCGTGTACGTACCGATTTTAACGAAGGTGTTCTCCGTACCCTGCCTCAGGATGCGGACCCGGAAGCCCACCCGTTATCTTCTGCCGAAGCAATCCTGGATCAGGCAATCGCCGACCTGAAAGAGGCAAAGGCACGTCTGCCTAAAACGCGTCCCAGCGAAGAAGCCGGACGAGTGACGCAAGGGCTGGCAAGCGCTATGCTGGGGAAAGCCTATCTCTGGAAAGGTGATTTTGCTGCGGCTAAAACCGAACTGGAGTCTGTAATGAATGATTACGGCTACGATCTGATGGCCGATTACGAAAAGAACTTCCGCGACGATACCGAATTCAACCAGGAATCTGTCTGGGAAATCAACTTTGAAGCATTCGGTGATTCCGGTGATGCTTGGGGTAGCAGTACGGGCGACAATGCTTTCATGGGGAATGTGATCGGTCATTATTTCGGTCCGACACTGAAAGGGGGAGCCGGAACGGGTCTGAACCAGGGTGGTGGCTGGTATAAAATGCATCCATCTCCATTCCTGGTCAAACAGTTTGTTTCAGAACCTCGTCCTTCAGGCTCCGACACCAAATGGGACAAACGTTTATATACGACCTGTTTCTTCAAATACTCCGACTATAACGATGTGAAAGAAGATGAGACATTCTTCGACTCTTTCCCTTTCGACAGTATTTTCAAATACACGGCGCTTCCTGAAGGTGACGACAAGTATAGGATCAAGAGCGGCATGAGTCCTGCTTATCCCGACATCGAAGGAAAAGAAGGACGTTTCCTGATGAAGAAGCATACACCGTGGTGGAACAAGGCGGGATGTACGATGTATTCGAATAATTCCGGACGTATCACCAACTACCGGATCATGCGCTTTGCCGAAGTATTGTTCTTGCATGCGGAAGCCTGCCTGGAAACGGGTGATAATGCCGGTGCCATGAGGGATATCAACCGTATCCGTGTTCGTGCCGGCCTGCCGGAAAAACAGTTGGGAGACAAATCGGCGATCATGGAAGAACTGCGCAACCAGAAACTGCTGGAGTTCGCAGGTGAGAATGTTCGTTGGGACGACATGGTTCGCTGGTACGGCTTCGATGAGTTCAAATCGATCATGCAGGCCCGAAAGACCGATACGAAAGTATGGGAACCGATCTGGGAAAACGGCATGATCACCGGTTACCGGTTTACCGGACAGATCATAGACAGTCAGAATTTCAGCAATCTCCAGAAGAAGCATTTATATTTCCCGATCCCGCAGAGTGAAGTAGATGCCAACCTCAACCTGGAACAGAAAACGGACTGGCAATAAAGTAAAAGGGTGTGTCAAAAGCCTCGACTTTTGACACACTCTCATAATAAAGCATTTGCAACATCTTATACATATTATCTTCTGAAAAACATAGGATTATGAAAACAGCAAGTATATACATATTTACATTCCTATCATTTATTCTCATGGCAACAGCATGCAGTGAGAATGATGATGTAGATTGTACGATAGCCATACAAAGTATCCAAAATCAATTGCAGGAAAGCGACCTGTTGAAATCTTCCGCAGTGGAGGGAGATAATTATGTTCTTAACTTCGAAACAAAAACCATCACACTCCCTTCAAACACTGTCCAAAGCTTGACAACAAATGCAGATGAATGGAAATCGACCTTGACCTTTGTCAATGGTAGCACTTACACCCTACCCAGTATAGGCACTTCGATCGATAAACTGATTACCAACGTGATTGTCAATCCTTCAGGGTA
This sequence comes from Parabacteroides leei, assembly GCF_023369805.1. NCBI lineage: Bacteria > Pseudomonadati > Bacteroidota > Bacteroidia > Bacteroidales > Tannerellaceae > Parabacteroides > Parabacteroides leei. Next base: position 34,998 of record NZ_JAMBQG010000002.1, on the reverse strand, counting down.
CAATCCGCTATCGGCTTATGCGGTTATGAACCTTCCGGCTTTGGGACGCATGAAACTGATCGTCCACAGTAAAGACGGATACCGGACGCCAGACATAACACATTTTTTCAGAAGTATTGAAAAAGGACAAACAGTGACTATCCTGGGATTATACCCGGACTATAACAATAAAGTCACTCTGATTTACACAGATAAAGACGGAAACGAGCATGCCCGTTCCATCATTCATATTCAAACAGGAAAACTCCAGAATCCTCATTTGCCGCAAAAAACAAATGTAGTCACTGCCAACCTTGCCCGGATGGAACCGGGAATGAACCTGATTAGTTCGCCGGGAGAATCGGAAGCTGATACAGCCATCCCTTATATGATAGATGCCGACGGAGAGATACGGTGGATGCTGGACTGGGCTAACCATCCGGAATTAAACCATATCGATATCGGTTGCGGACTCTCCCGGATGAAAAGCGGAAACTATCTGAACGGAGACGGATACCGGAACAAACTGATAGAAGTAAATACCGTAGGAGAGATCGTTCAAAGCTGGGATCTGGGAGCTATGGGATACTCCTTTCATCATGATGTAGCCGAAAATGCTGACGGGAAATTACTGGCTACGGTCAGCAAAATATCCGCCAGGTTGGCAAACGGGAAAGATATACGTTATAATGATTATATGCTGGAACTCGACCCGGTGAAAGGCACCATAACACAGGTATGGGACCTGGCCGCCATGATCGACTCGGCACGCTACGAACTGACAGACCCTAGTTTGCCGGGGGCGGCATTCGGACAGACACAATCGAACTGGGCACACAACAATGCGATCGTCGGAGTCGGGGATGATTACCTCGCTACCATACGTTTCCAGGGAGTATGCAAATTTAACCATGCAGGAGGCGTAAAATGGATCATCTCGCCGCATCGCGGCTGGCATGACAAATATCAGAATCTGTTATTGAAACCGTTACATGCCGACGGTACTCCTATCACCGATCCGGAGATCATTTCAGGAGAAAAAAGCGGCAATGATTTCGAATGGCCCTGGGGAGCACATACCGCCATCACCCTGCCTAACGGAAATATCATGGTGTTCGACAACGGATACGGACGTAATTTCATCCTGTCGCGGTTCGACGACGAATCGCTTTACAGCCGAGCTGTCGAATATGAAGTAAATGAGAAACAACGTACGGTCAGACAGGTGTGGCAGTTCGGTAAAGAAGGAGGTCACAAGTACTACGCTCCGGCCCGGTCTTCCGTTCAGTATCTGCCGCAGACAGGCAACCGCTTGTTCTGCCCGGGCATGAGTAATGCGCTCAGTGACGGTAGCAGCGGCGGACGTGTCGTCGAAATCGATCCAGATACGCAGCAAATTATTTTTGAATTGGAAATACCTTCCGTCGTTTATCAGAGGGCCAATCGCATCACATTATATCCGGACAATTTATAAAAACGATATATGAACAATCTCTTTAAACAAAAACTACATGCGTTGCAACAGCAGCAGGAAGCCCTGTTGCAACGCCCCAATACGCTAACGGAAAACACGAACGGCATCGTTCGCCGATATACATTCCCGGTTGTTACCAAAGATCATATCCCGCTGGAATGGCGGTATGATATGAATCCGGCAACCAATCCGTTCTGTCTCGAACGGATCGGGGTTAACGCCTGTATGAACTCAGGGGCTATCAAATGGAAAGGGAAATACCTGCTGATGGTTCGTGTGGAAGGGTGCGACCGGAAATCATTCTTTGCCATTGCCGAAAGTCCGAACGGAGTGGATAATTTCCGGTTTTGGGAACGTCCGGTAAACTTGCCGGATATCGATCCGGAGGAAACCAACGTATACGACATGCGCCTGACGGCACACGAGGACGGCTGGATTTATGGTATCTTTTGCAGTGAACGGCATGATCCGGATGCACCGCCAGGAGATCTGTCGGCCGCCGTGGCTAAAGCGGGAATTGTCCGTACGAAAGACCTGGTCGATTGGGAAAGATTACCGGATCTGGTAACCAGAAGCCAGCAGCGCAATGTTGTCCTGCATCCCGAGTTTGTATACGGCAAATATGCTTTATACACCCGTCCGCAAGATGGCTTTATTGCAGCCGGCAGCGGGGGCGGTATCGGATGGGCATTAATAGATGACATGGCAAATGCGAATGTTCTCTCCGAATTAATTATCGATAAACGCTACTATCATACAATCAAAGAAGTAAAAAACGGGGAAGGTCCGCATCCCATCAAGACTCCCGAAGGCTGGCTACATCTGGCCCACGGAGTCAGGGCATGTGCCGCCGGGCTTCGTTATGTACTATATCTGTACATGACGGCTCTGGACGACCCCACAAAGGTTATCGCACAGCCCGGCGGCTATTTTTTGGCTCCGAAAGGGGAAGAACGTATAGGTGACGTATCCAACGTTTTGTTCTCCAACGGATGGATAGCCGATGAGGATGGAACGGTATTCATTTATTATGCCTCCTGCGATACACGGATGCATGTAGCGGTTTCGACCGTGGAACTACTCGTCGACTATTGTATGAATACGCCGGAAGACGGCCTGCGGTCTGCTGCCTCGGTGGCTAAGATCAATGAATTGATAGACCGGAACAAACAATATGAAGGGGGATAATTATCCCTCTGTCTAGAGTAAGAATAAAAAAGAGTTATTATCTTTACCGGATCAATAAAACTAGGGAACAATTATCATGAAAACATTGAAAACACTAGGTTTGCTTCTTCTATTCTCTTTATTCGCACTCAAAGGCATCAGTCAGGAAAAGGCACCAAATAGTATAAAAGTTATCTCATACAATATCTGGAACGGTTTTGAAAAGGATGCGGCACGTCAGACCCGTTTCACCGAATGGATGAACCGGCAAAAGCCGGATATCGTAGCCTTGGAGGAACTTGTCGGCATCAATGAGAAAGACCTCTCGGCACTGGCCGCTTCTTATGGTCATCCGTATGTTGCCATCGTGAAAGAAGAGGGTTATCCGGTAGGGCTTACTTCCCGTAAACCCATCGATGTAGTCAAGAAGCAGGTGGAAGGATTTTGGCATGGTATGTTGCATGCGCAAACTTACGGATTGGATATTATCGTTACGCACCTCAGCCCGTTCGAATGGAAATACCGCTTGAAAGAGGCTGAAGCGATCACACAATATATCCGCGAAAACAAACTCGAATCCTGTATGGTCATGGGCGACTTCAACGCCTACTCCCCTTTCGATGCCGACGAAGTCGAAACACATACCCAACTCAGACAGAATATGCAGGGATGGGACAAGAGTCATCCCGAATATGGCAATATGCGTGGTGAACAGTTCGACTACTCGGTATTGTCCAAATTTCTCTCCATCGGTTTTGCCGATCCCGTCAAGATGTTTGTCCCGGCAGAAAAACGGATGTCGTATCCCGCCGCCACCTTATATGAATGGCAATGGGGCGATCCACGCCTGAAGATGCTTGGCGAACGATTGGACTATATCCTGGTTTCACCGGCTTTGGCTCCCAAATGCATCGGTGCTGCAGTTCACAACGGAGAGGAACTGGAAGGGATTTCGGATCATTATCCGGTTAGTATCTGTATGGAACTTCCACAGTAAGCGTATCCACACTGGCCGCACCTAATATGCCGGTTCCTCCGACTACATTACTGAGAACACGTATCGGTTCGGCCAGTCCGGCATCCACCAGGTCATTGTTAAATGAACGATCAGCCAATTCTGCCAATGCCATCAAATACTGATAATAAGAGTCTGAAAGAGTATACAGAAAAACCTTTACATAGCGAGGAGGTTTATTACTGGGGAGTTCCTCATTACCCGTACCTGATCCGTAGTTGTAGGAACTAGTAACTAGTTTCAACGTATATTCCAGTCCGTTAATTAATTCATCGGAGAAAGGGCGGCCACCATTTCCTGATAACCAATCATTACCAAACAATTCATCCAACACAGATATTTTATTTTTAAATACCGGTTCATACGAATAGTCCGGATGAATAGTACCCCAATTATACATACCCGAAAAAATCTCTTCACCGGTCTCAAAGTCTAACTCAGAATCAGGATTACCCACTGCAAGACACACCAAATAACAATCTCCTTCCTGAGGTTTGTCTTTGAATGTTGTTTTATATATAGTTTGGTAATCATAATACTGATATTCCCCGGTATACTTTTCCCGCACAACCTCCAATTTCAGCAATTCTGGCTTTACCGGCAATACACATTCTGCCGAAACATCTTTAAAACCTTCTTTCTCTACCTCAAGACGTACCTTGTCACCTTCAGACGGAACATAGGAAGCCCGGTAGTAACTATTTGAATTATATTCACTCTCTTCCACATGCCATGTCATATCTTCCCGGTATTGTCCGTTCACATAAAGACTGACCTTTGCATCCTCTATTATTATGTTTGGATTTTCATCTGTATAAAACCAGGTACGTGAAACCGTTGCTGTCAACGGCATTCCTGTCTGCGCCACACAATTTAATACTAACTTTGGATCTGGACGCAGATCTTCCAGATCGACATACTTCACACACGAAGAAAAGATTGTTGACAACAGGATAAATAAAATAGTATGTTTCATAAGATACTTCATAGTTGATTAGAATTTATATGTATAGGAAACAGAAGGAATAATAGGCATAATACCTACCTGCTTGAATGCCGGGACAAACCTTCCCCATTTACTATCAGGATCAGGAACAACTTTTTCTGATTTGTAAATCATAAATGGATTCATGCGGGAATATACATTATAGATACTGACTGTCCAGATGCCCATCCTTCCCTTTTTCTTCGGGCGATAAATCTTAATCGCCAGATCCAAGCGATGATAAGAAGGCAATTGATAATTATTACGTCCCTCATAGTAATCAACAGCTTCCAAACGACTATCACTTGGATTATAGCCTCCACCATAATATTTATTAGGCGGTAAACCAAGATCCGGGATTCCTGACTGCTCATAATTTTCCAATGAAAGTGTCGTATGATTACCCGAAGCAAACGACCAGGCAGCCGACAACTCCACTTTTGGAGTAATCTTATACATAGCTACGATATTCAATTTATGCCGGTTATCAAAACGAGCCGGATAACGTTCACCCTTATTTAATTCCGGAAATTTACGATCTGACCAGGAAAGAGTATACCCCACCCAACCGGTCAAACGCCCGGTTTCTTTATGTGCCATCAACTCAGCTCCATAGGAACGTCCCTTACCGGATGTCATCTTTTTCTCCCAATTCTGGAAAGAGGGTGTAAAGGTATGTCCGTCACGGTATTCCAGCAGATTATTCATTCGTTTATAATATCCTTCGAGTGAAAAATTATACTCTTTGTTCAATGAATAGTAAAATCCGGCCGAAATCTGGTCGCTTACCAACGGTTTCAGTGTACGTGTCACCGGCATCCATGCATCTGTAGGCAAACTGATAAAACTATTGCTTATCAGGTGCACATACTGGTTCATTCGCGCATAAGACGCTTTGAAACTTAGATCATCTTTCATCAACCAGCGAAACGAAGCACGGGGCTCCAAACCAGCATACGTTTTATTCTGTATATTAAACAAACTGAAACGCACACCAGCATTCAACTTCAAAGTAGAAGAAAGTGTCCAGTCATCTTCCGCAAAAACACCGGCTTCATGCGCCCAGAGCAAATCGTTAGCAAAAACCTTACCTATACGAGTCGTATCCTGGATATTTGTTACAGAAGAAGCGGCTTCATTATATTCGGGACGAAAGCGATGCAACAGATAATCACCCCCAAACCGGATATGATGGGATGCTAGTGGTAAGTAATCAAACGAAGTACGTAAACCGACATCCATAATCCCCGTTTGTGTAGACGTTTCATTAAATGTATTGTAATATTCATCATCCCCCTCCTCACCATTTACATATTTCTCCGTATTCTTCAATTTGGAATGGTAACGGGTAAACACACCCGATACTTTTCCGAATAACTGATTATTGAACACGTACGTCCATCCTGCCGTAGCCATCAGGTTTCCCCAGCGAAGAGAGATATCAGTATCATCCCTGAACTTTTCCTTTTCATCATCCGAAGTCGAAAAATCACTTCCTCCACCTTTCAACACATCATTACCATTGTAAAGACTCAGATACATCCGGCTACGGTCGCTGAAACGGTGGTTTATTTTTAAATTCAAATCATGGAAAGCATATCGTCCGCGAACTTTCGAACCATCCTTCTTGATGATCCCGTTAGTTATGGCAATAGCCGGAGCAGTAAGTACATCCAGCCAGGTACGCCGTAAAGCGATCTGGAAAGAGGTACGATCTTTTATAATAGGTCCTTCAAGATTCAAATTGCCGGAAATCAAACCGAGTGTAGCACTTCCGTGGTATTCTCTCATATTCCCCTCTTTGGTATGTACATCGACTACCGACGACAAACGTCCGCCATAACGAGCCGGAAAACCAGCCTTGAAGAAATCCATACCGCTGATCGCCTCCGAATTAAATGCGGAGAAAACACCTCCGATATGATTGATTTGATATACAGGATTACCATCTATCAGGAATAAATTTTCATCGACATTACCACCACGTACATACATACCAGCCGTACCTTCCGTACCGGCAGACACACCAGGTGTCAACTGAAGGGTTTTGATAATATCCGCCTCACCGAACATCACCGGTGTTGCATTGATTGTTTTCTGATCGATTTCCAAAGCTCCCATTTGCGTACTGAGTACCGACTGTTTACTATTCGCCGCCCCCGTCACGACCACTTCCTGTAAAGAAGCTGTTGGCACCAGGTCTATTGCCAATGTTGTATCACGGTCCAATTCTTCCAGATCATACACCAGGCTTCCGTATCCGATATAGGACGCCTGTATCTTTATTTCTCCGGCAGGCAATGTCAAACTGAAAAAGCCGAAATTATTAGAAGCCGTCCCCATCCGGGTATTAGCTTCATAAACCGAGGCCCCGATCAGGGATTCGGCGGATTTCGCATCACGCACAAAACCACTGACCGTTACCTGCTTTGGTTTACGCTTCAGGATCACCACGTTTCCTGTCAACTTATACACTACCGGCAGATTTGCGAATAAACGCTCCAGACAATCCGGTAATGCCTCACTCTCTGCTTTGAAGCTGGTTTTCGGAAGCTCTTTCAACAAAGATGATTCATAGGAAAAGGTTACCCCGGTCTGCTTCTGGATCTCGTCGAGAATTTCCCGCATGGAAGCCTTCTGCATATTCAACGTAACCTTCCGTGTTTCATCCGCACCTCTTGTCTGCGCCTGGAGGGCGGACAAAGCAATCATCATCATCATCACAACCATTGTAACACGGGCAAATAATTTTGCAGGGGATACTTTTTTCATCTTACTCATTGTTGATATCTATCCTTTAGACTGGATTTCCGGAAATACCCCTATCGGGCAGGACAAAAATAACAGAATAAATCGAGAATCCCCGTCCCACTAATATATGCCAACTATTGTATCTTATTTTTAAATCTATACAGAAAAAAGGATTCTTCGATTTATTTTCTTATCTTTGTGAAAGAGTTAGAGTTACGAATCATTATTGCACAGTTCTCCTTATTTACACATTATATTAAGCAGGCCTCTCCTTTAATTCTACACCTTACTCCGAATTAGTATTTATCTTATAATAAAATTATTAGCTACATGGCAAGATCCGTTACCGTAGACAAACGTGAAAATGAAAAAAAGAGACTCGCAAAACGAGCAGAAAAACAAAAAAAGAAAGAAGAAAGAAAACTATCTCCTAAAGCGAACAGCTTCGAAGACATGATTGCTTATGTTGATGAGAATGGGGTGATTACCTCGACTCCACCGGAAGAAAATGTCAAAAAAGAAGAGATTAAACAGGAAGAGATACTGATATCGGTACCTAAAAAAGAGAAAGAGGAACCGGTTATCCTAAAAGGAAAAGTAGACTTCTTCAATACCTCTAAAGGATTCGGTTTTATCAAAGAACTATCAAATGGGGAAAGATATTTTTTCCATGTAAACAATATCTTGTCTTCGGCAATTACCGAAGGGGATATCGTTACATTCGACCTCGAACGCGGCATGAAAGGCATGAATGCGATCAACATTCGCCTGGAAAACGAATTACCCGCCGTAGAAGAGGCATCAGAAGATTAATAAACAATCATTTAATAAGAAAAGAATATGCGATCAGAAAGAAGTTTAACAAACCAGCTAATAGAGAATTCACTGAAAGAGTATAAAAAAAGCGTAGGCGAAGTGGTTCTTATAGCTATCAGCCCAAGGACGACGATTGAACTTCCTGCCCATCTTTCCCCCGAAGAAAGAGCGATTCGCATAGAAAACTACAAAAAGCTGCACCCCTCGATGGTATAAGTACTTACCATTCGTAATAAGGGGGCACACTGCCGATGGGCATGGTGATGCGACGTGTCGATTTCTGATAGCCAGTCACAACACCGAAGCCGTCGGTTACGTTTGAATAGGTGGAAGTGGGTTCCAGCAAAGCATCCATGTTAGCATCCCCTAACGGGATGAAGAAGTTACGGATCACTTTCAGATAGTTATAATAAGCCTCCGAAATCGACAAAAGATGGACATCGTAATGTACGGTGGCCGACAAGGTGTCGGTGACAAATGAATAATTGGGAGTGAACGAAGCTGTCACCGTATAATCCTTTCCATTAAACAAGTCATCCGGGAAAATACCTCGGCAATAAGGGCCGTCATAATAAGCTAGTGAAGGAATATCGGGTTGGAATACCGGATCATCATAAGTCAACCGAAAAACGTAAAAAGAGAAATTATCAAAAGTATCCACCAGATCATCACCGGTAATGGTATTTCTCCATGTTTCATCACAAAACGTACTCACCCACATCACACTGTCACCTTTATGAAATTCAACCAATTGTTCCACAACCAGACGATAGTAATTACGTTCAGCAGGTTTATCGTGCAACGTAATATACATCCTTAAAAGATGAGAGCTAAAAGAATTCGGTTTGAGAAATCCCACTGTGTCGAGTAAAATAATATCCGTCTTCTGAGGGATCACCGTCTCTGCCGCTACCGGATCGAAACCGGATGCCCCGGCTTCCAACCTCACTTTATCACCAGCCTTTACATGGCAACCGGACAACTTAAACTGTCCTTTGTATTCGGTACTGTCAGCCGGATTATCCGAACGTTGCATACTGCCACGGAAAGTATCATTTACATACACATCTATCTTCACTCCCTTATCAGGAAGATCGCATTCAGGAACACTATCCAGTAAAAACCAGCTTTTCGAAAGAAATGCAGCCACCTCGCGTTCAGGTGTGATAGACGCATTCAACACCAATACCGGAGGCACCGGATCGAGTTTCAGCACGACATCACGTATACAAGAAATGCATAAAAGCAAAAGTGGCAGTAATATGGATAATATTTTCTTCATCGTATTAGAATTTATAGGTATATGATACGGAAGGCAGGAACAGAAACAAGATCGATTGCTCCAGATAGATCTCTCGTTTTCCGGTAACGGAATCAGTGTCGTATTTTGTCTCAACACTAAACGGGTTCGGGTGGCAATAAGCATTACAAAGGCTAAGATTCCAAATTCCCATACGCCCCTTCTTTTTATAACGGTAAAAGTTAAGCCCCAGGTCAAGACGGTGATAAGGAGCCAACTGGTAATTGTTTCGGGAACTGGATGCATAATCGTAACCGTCTCCCCCTGAAATGATGCCACTACCATGTAAATAGCCGTTATTCGTCTGTCCCGTACCTCCATGATACACCTGATCCTTGATCGTGATATAATTACCGGAAGCAAACATCCAGGCGGCAGTCAATTCCACCTTGCGAGACAATTTGTAAGTAGCCACGACGTCTACCTTATGACGGTTATCATATTTGGAAGGAAAACGCCGGCCTTTATTTACACTTCCATCCGGAAAGAGACGATCCGACCAGGATAATGTGTAACCGATCCAGCCCGACAAACGCCCTGTCTTCTTCTGCGCCATAAGTTCCATTCCGTAGGCACGGCCATAGCCTTCCCCTACCCGTTCTTCCCAATTGGAATAATCGATCCCTACCGGAAAGCGATCTTTGTATTCGATCAGGTTGTTCATCCGTTTATAATATCCTTCGATAGAGAAATTATACAGCTTGTTAAGCGTATAGTAAAGCCCGGCGGTATACTGATGCGCATTCATCGGACGGATATTACGGGTTACGGGCACCCAGATATCTGTCGGCTGGCTGATATAGCTGTTGGAAAGAAGGTGGATATACTGATTCATTTTCGAATATGACAGTTTGGCAGAGAAGTTACGGGCCAACAGATAACGTATCGACAAACGCGGTTGAAAAGACTGATAAGTCTCCCCCTGTACAGTAAATAATGTATATCGCAAACCTACACTCGTCTTAAGGCGTTCCATCACATGCATCTCTTCTTCGGCAAACAAAGAGACTTCATGCCCGTGAATCAGCGAATTGGCATATATCGTATTTGTCTCTTGCGATTTTACCGAATCCTTATACCAGCTCTTCATCGTATTCTGTTCAGGGCGGAAATTATGAAACAGATAATCACCACCAAAACGGAGGCGATGTTTCTCATGTATACGGTAATCGAATGATGCACGCAGGCTCATATCTTCCATAGCCGAACGGTAGTGGCTTTCCTGGTTGTATACCCTTTCTTCATTAACGTTGGAAGACTGTGCATAATCTGCCTTATCTTGTATGATATGCGAACGGTAACGTGTATATCCCGCCGTAAAACTGGCAAACAGTTTATTATTGAATACATGATTCACTCCCACTGAACCGATCAGATTTCCCCACCGCCAACGAAAATCCTTACCAAGACGATCTCCATAACTAAACTCTTCTCCATTGAGATAACTGTCGCTACCCATATAAAAACTCATATAAAGGCGGGTGCGGTCGCTAAAAGAGTGGTTTACTTTGGCATTCATATCGAAGAAGTGATACCCGCCTTTCAGTTTATCGCTCCTGTCTTTATTTACAGCTTTTAGTATCGGCCAGGTGAAAAGTTCCATCCAGGTACGTCTGACGGAAACGTTGAATGAAGATTTCCCTTTTATAATAGGCCCTTCCAGGTTCCCCCGCATAGCGAGCAAACCGATAGAGAAGTTTCCATGATATTCGTAACGGTCGCCATCATTTGTCCTCACATCTACAACCGACGAGAGCCTTCCTCCATATTCGGCAGGAAAGCTCCCTTTATAAAATGTCGTATTCTTGACGGCATCAGGATTAAAGGCTGAAAAGAAACCAAGCAGATGATTGGTGTGATAAACCGGGTTACCGTCAAGCAAGTAAAGGTTTCCGTCGGCATTGCCTCCCCTCACATGGAGACCGGTCATCCCTTCCACCCCTACTGCAACGCCGGGCAGTCGTTGCAGGGTTTTCACCACATCCGTCTCCCCCAGCAAGGCCGGCATCGACTTGATGCGCCAGGAGGGTACCTCCACTACCCCCGTACGTGTATTTAATACTTCCGACCGGGGATTCAAGCCCTCCACGACAATCTCCCCCAATGTCCCGATAGCATGTAAAGGTATATCGACCAGCGTATCACGAGATAACTCAAAGGTGACCTCTTTCGCATCATAACCGACAAAGGAGGCTCGTAAGGTGACCTTCCCGGGAGGCAGAGTAATACTGTAAAAGCCGTAATTATTTGTTGTTGTTCCACTCCTGGTATTGCGTTCGAATACCGAAGCATTAATAAGACTTTCGTAGGATACCGAGTCACGCACGAAACCGCTTATGGTATACAGCCGGGGCTTTCGTTTCAAAATCACGATCTGCCCAGTCATCCGGTAAGTAACAGGCAAAGAGTAAAATAATCTTCTGAGACAATAAGACAGTGATTCGTCCTGGGCCTTAAACGACATCTTCGGGAAATCATCGAGCATAGATGATTCGTAAGAGAAAAAGATCCCGGTCTGCTTTTCCAGTTCCTGCAATATCTCCAACAAGGAAACCTGACGCATATCCATTGTTACCGTAGGCGTAGGCTCAACCGGAAGTTTAACCACAGTAGCCAGTCCCCCGGCTTTTACCTGCGGAAAAAGCATAAGAATTCCTGTCAGTAATATCCATATACGTCCCATAGGTAAACTTATTTATTGGGATCAGGAGCCAGGCGGGTATCCAGCGTCTGGTTGATAACCAGTAAAACATCTTCCAACGGAAGATCATTGAAAGTAGCCGTCAGTTTCAGATTCGGGGTTTCTGTTTTATTGATTACTTTTACCTGATAGTATTTATTCAAATCATCGATAACCTTTTCCAGCGGAGTATCATTGAAACGCAACTGTCTGGTTTTCCATGACAGGCTATTAAGGTCTTCTTCTTCAAGTATTGTTATTCCGTTGCTTTCCATAGAGTACGAAGCCGACATACCGGCTGTTAATATAACCTTGTTCGTTTCACTTCCGGTAGCACCAAAGCTTACTTTACCGGTCATCACATTCACGTCTGTTCCGCCGGGTTGCTCGTTTATCTGGAAACTGGTACCCAATACGGTCACTTCCGTCCGTTCAGTATACACAGAAAAAGGGCGTGCTTCGTTCCGCGTCACCTGGAAAAAGGCTTTTCCTTTCATCTTCACTACACGCCTTTCCTTTCCGTACGTCTTCACATCATATCGTATGGAAGAACTTCCTGCCATCGAGATCAGTGTACTGTCAGGCAGGTAGACTTCTTTTATTTGTCCCGGTCCGGTTGTTACAGCCACCCATTCCGGGGATTTACGTTCTGTTATAAAATAAGTTCCGAAACCAATGAGCAGTAAAAATACCGATGCTGCAGCCATCCAGTAGCGACGGAAAGAAACCGTACGGCGTACCTGATGCTTCCCGGCAAACTGTTGCCAGGCCTTATCAGTATCCAAACGTCCTTCCTCGTAGTGTTTCGCTACGAAACGAATGCGTTGCTCCAATTTATTTCCCTGCTCGTTGTTCATTTATTATTTTCCTAATTTAAACTTATATCCTAATGATAAGCTCAAGCTATGATAGTTTGCCTGTATCGTTTCTCCGGTATATTCCTGTCCGAGTGAAACTTCGTATCCCAGATTTACAACCCATTGTTTTACTTCAAGGCCTATATTGGCATTCACTCCCCAGTCGAATGGACGAAGATCTCTCCTATTGTATCCGGAATTATAATATCCGCCATAATAATTACCATAGTAACCGCCATAATAACCATTGCCGTAATAACCACCGTAGTACGGATACATTCCATAGTTGGAATCCATTATATAGCTCTCCGTTCTGTCGGCCAGACTTACCGCAAAATAAGGTCCTACTCCAACATTCAGGCGGATATCCTTACCCAGATCGAACGAGAAATTCGCCAGAATGGGCACCTGCAAGAAATGTCTGTTAACAGAACCTGAATACCACTCGGTTGTTGTCTGCGAAGGAACGCCAGGAGAGGTCATGTTATTTCTGTAATAAAAATATTGCTCCGAATACCCTCGCTGTGTATAATACAACCCGGTCTTCATTGAAAAGAACCGGGGTGTAAATTGATATTCCAAACCTACCCCGACTTTCCATCCGGCACGCCAGCTGTCATTGGTAAAGCTATTCCGTTTAATAGCAGTTATTCCTGCCTCAGGGGTTACAGACCACTGTGCACTGACACTCGTCACACACATCAACATCATCGTCAACATCACTCCAAAAATCATCTTTTTCATCATCATTCTCTTTCTTAGTGAAACAAAATTTGTAATACCATTTGTCTCTAAGACAAAGAAGCCTGAAAAAACCCCTATTCCGATCAGCACTTTTTTATTTGATCACGCCAGACCAAAGAGAAAGTTATAGATACGTACCGCCGTCTCACGCAATGCCTTCAATGCTTTCCCCATCTGATTCTCAACCGTTTTTATTGAGATATTCAGTTCTTCGGCGATCTCCTGGTACTTCAGACCGTCGCGCTTTGAAAGTAAAAAGATTTTTTTGCGTTCGGGAGGTAAGCCGTTTATCGCATTCCACAGGCGGGCGTCGCGTTCTGCATTGTAGATCTGCTCTTCCTCCGATGAGTCTTCCATATCCGGAAGCTGGTCGGTAGTCTGCAGATCGGCAGGCTGTGTTACAAGCGAAAGGGAACGGTTACGTACAGCCTGATACATATACGACTTCAGATTATCAATCAGTATATTATTGATATTTTTATCCCATACATCGGCAAAAGCCTGTTGGACAATATCCTCCGCATCATCTAACCGTTCAGTAAATCGGAGCGCAAAAAGACACAAGGGTTTATACAAATCCTTGAAATACCGCTCAAACTCTCCACTGGAAATGGTTGCCATACGTTTGTTATCTGTAACTATTCGCTACAAAGTAAAAGAGTTTTCCTGATAATCAGGTAGAATTTCAGCTTCTTTATCACATATTTAAGAAATAATGAGCTAAAGGATAGTTAATCCACTACCCAATTTGATAGGATGATACAAGATTAGGAGGCTTCACTATACCATAAATAAAGAAGGCACACAAAACATTACTTTTTGCGTGCCTTTTTATTTATAATGATCTTATCATCAATACGGACGGAAACCGATAATCTCACGAACCTCTGCCAGAGTTTTTGCAGCGCTGGCTGAAGCCTTTTCAGCTCCCATGCGGGCTACTTTTTCCATATATTCCTCATTGGAACGGATATCGATGATACGTTCACGGATAGGAGCACAGAAGTTGTTGATATCTTCGGCTAACTGCTTCTTCATATCGCCGTAACGGATCTCACAGTTATTGTATTTCTCATTGAAGAAATCGTACGTATCTTTTGTTGATACGATATCCATCATAGCGAACAGGTTGGCGATCGGTTCGGGTTTCACACTGTTCGGTTCCGTAGGACCTGCATCGGTAACAGCTTTCATTACCTTTTTCTTGATAGCCTTCTCGTCATCGATCAGATAGATTGCGTTGCCTTCGCTCTTACCCATCTTACCGGAACCATCCAGACCCGGCACTTTTACGGCCTTCTCTGTCAGGTGGAAAGAGGCAGGTTCGGGGAAGAATTCAACCTCATAGGTAGAATTGAAACGACGGGCGAAACGACGCGCCATCTCCATATTCTGTTCCTGGTCTTTCCCTACCGGCACTTTCAAAGCTTTGTGGATAATGATATCGGCAGCCATCAAAGTCGGATAAGTCAACAGACCGGCATTTACACTATGCTTGTTTCCTTCGTTAAAGATCTCTCTCTCGACATCACCCTCTTCGGTATTTACACGGTCGATATGCAGTTGCTGACGCGCTTTATCCTTGAACGAAGTCGTACGCATCAACTCACCGATACCGGCATTCATATTGAGGTAGAGATACAACTCTGCCACTTCGCGAACATCGCTCTGTATATAGATGGTAGCCTTCTCCGGATCGATACCGCAAGCCAGGTATTCGGCCAGGATCGTCTTTGCACTTTCACGGATATTTGCCGGACGCGGATGTGTAGTCAGGGAGTGCCAGTCTGCAATAAAGAAAAAGCAATTATACTCATTCTGCATTTGCAGAAAACTCTTTACTGCTCCGAAGTAATTCCCCAGATGCAAATTACCTGTTGGCCTGATGCCACTTACTACTGTTTCCATTTCTAAATTCTTTATTTTATTCAAACAGCCGCAAAGATAGTAATTTTAGAATACAAATCCGTCCCAGAAAGTCGAATTGTCTTTCGTCTGCTCCCGTTCCAGCGTCATTTGCTTACGCAGCTTCTTGATTAGCTTTGCCTGTTTTTTATCACCAGCCAGGTTATTCAACTCCCACGGATCGTTCTTCAGGTTGAACAGTTGGGTGGTGCGTACACCTTTCACATGATATTCGCAGAGCTTCCATTCCCCGTCGGATATGGCACGCTGGTTATCCATGTAGCAGTAATACAGGTAATCTCTCACCGCCTTGTCTTCCTCTATGGCCGGGATAAGGCTCACGCCGTCCACCGATGACGGGATATCCGTTCCGACCATATCGCACAAGGTTGGGAATACATCGATCAAGTAGCATAATTTATCACTCTTCTGTCCCTGGGCGTTACTGCCTGCACCTTTAATCATCAGGGGGACACGCACACTATGTTCGTAAACGTTCTGTTTTCCCATCAGTCCGTGTTGTCCGACAGCCAACCCGTTATCACCGGCAAAGACGATAATCGTATTTTCATACTCTCCGGTTTCTTTCAGGGCTTGGATGATATCGCCCACGCGGCGGTCTACATGTGTCACCATGGCATAATATTCCATGATATGTTTCTTTATCTCATCCGGTACACGGGGAATGGCTGCCAATACCTCATCACGGATCACCAGTTCTCCGTTGTCGAAAGGATGTTTATCCATGTAATTAGGAGGCAACTGGATATTATCGCGGTCGTACTGGCGCATATATTCGTCGGGCATCGTACGCGGATCGTGAGGCGACATGTAAGCCACGGAAAGGAAGAACGGTTTACCGGCTCCTTTCTGTTTTTCAATGTATCTGACAGCATCATCCGTGAAGATATCCACCGAATGTTTGCCGGAATACATATATTCGCCCACTTCGTAGGTTACCTCGTTGCTCTTCGCCCAGTCTTTGACTACCGGACGCTTTTTTCCATAGTTGCCATCTGCATTATAGTTGTAGAGCGGCACGTTCCAGTGGTCATACATTCCACCGAAATAAATTCCTTCCGCATCGTTGAAGCAACGGTTCATTGCCTGGTATCCATTATGCCATTTACCGGTATGGAAGGAGTTATACCCGGCCTGTTGCAAGGCTTCCCCGATCAGTATATGATCTTCGGGAACAGTCGATCCCTGCTTTTCCAGCGTATAAAGATATTTCCCCGTCATCAGCATGGCACGGCTCGGCATACTGACGGCCCCGGAAGTTCCTCCCATAATATGGGCATTGGAAAAGACCGTGCTTTCGGCAGCTAATTTATCTAAGTTCGGAGTATGGACGTCTTCCACCCCCAGAAAATTCATGGCAGTTCCCCGCATGTCGTCAGCAAGAATCAGGATGATGTTCGGCTTTTTGTCTACGGCCAACAAACTCGTTGCAGACAGCATGGCAGTACTTAATAAGGTCAATTTTTTATTCATAAGATATCTGTTTTTTGTTATGCGCTTGTTTGTCATAATTATCAGGAAGTAAGTTTATGTCAGACAGAAGGTTATCCTGATTACCTGCTGATGGAATCTGTTGCCGAGGGCGTCGGCAGAATTGTCGAGGACGTCAACAATATTGTCGAGGACGTCGTTTATATTGCCGAGGGCGTCGACAACAGATTATATCGGCAGACAAATATAAATACTTCCCATGTATTAGAGATTTCCTCAGGGAGTAATCGGACTTACCTGGTAGCTCTTCCCAGCTACAGTAGCAAAGACCGTTTCATAGTATTCTTTCCCGTTGGAAGTAACCGGAGAAGAAGTTGCTATCGCTTTACCACCCTGTTTCACCACAATAGGAAGGGATGTTCTCAACCGGCACTCCTTCCCGCTTCCGGAAAGGATGGTAGCTTCAGACAGACTGCCTTGTTGCCATTTCATTGCGACTTCAAAGTTGCCACGCGCCTTCAGGCCGGAGACAGCTCCTTCGCTCCATACATCCGGAAGAGCTGGCAGCAATTGGATAAATCCGGCATGACTTTGCAGCAGCATTTCGGCAACACCCGCGGTATAGCCGAAGTTTCCGTCGATCTGGAAAGGCGGACAAGCATCGAGCATATTGCTATACAAACCGCCGCCATTTCTATTCTTCGGGCCAAACTGAACGGGATTGAATAAGTTCTTGATGATCGCATACGCATGATTACCATCCAGCAAACGTGCCCAGCAGTTGATCTTCCAGCCCATCGACCAGCCGGTGGCAGCATCGCCACGCAAATTTAAGCTTTGCTCGACAGCTTTGAATAAGTCGGGAGTAGCATCGGGAGTGATTTGATCACCCGGATAGAACCCGTACAGGTGAGACAGATGGCGGTGTTTGGGATCTTGCTCCTTAAAGTCGTACATCCATTCCTGCAACTGTCCGCGGCTACCGATGCGGTAAGGCAGCAGCTTGGCTAACTTGCCTTCCAACTCGGTTCGCAATTCAGGATCCAGACCGAACATTTCAGACATTTTAATTGTACGTTCAAATGTTTCACGTATGATAGCCATATCCATTGTCGGGCCCATACTCAAAGCAGTATTTTCCCCCTGAGGTGTTACGAACCAGTTTTCGGGAGAGACACCGACAGGAGTAACCAGATGGCCTTCGCCATCATC
Source organism: Parabacteroides leei (assembly GCF_023369805.1). Lineage (NCBI taxonomy): Bacteria > Pseudomonadati > Bacteroidota > Bacteroidia > Bacteroidales > Tannerellaceae > Parabacteroides > Parabacteroides leei. Next base: position 16,661 of record NZ_JAMBQG010000002.1, on the reverse strand, counting down.
GACCAGCCAGTCGGCATAGAACTCTGCAGCTCCTTTCGTCAGCGGATAAGCCGTATTTTTCAGAAACTCTTTATCGCCCGAATAAAGGTAGTGTTCCCACAAATGGCTACAAAGCCATCCTTGTACCATTGGCCAGAAAGAGGCAGTTGGGACATTATCGTTCGGCAACGACTCGCGCCAGAGAGAAGTGTTGTGATGAGCCACCCAACCACGCCGGCCATACATGTTACGGGCTGTTTCGGCACCAGTCTCCGATAACTCCTTTATCAGAGTGAACAATGGTTCCTGGCATTCCGACAAGTTTGCAGTTTCCGCCATCCAGTAGTTCATCTCGAGATTGATATTCTGCGTATAGCCACAGTTCCAGGGTGGAACGATCTCTTTATTCCAGATACCCTGCAGGTTCAGCGGCTGTCCCCCGGGACGCGAACCGCTGATCATCAGATAGCGTCCGTACTGAAACAAGAGGGCAGACAAAGCCGGATCGGCCTTCTCATCAAAACGGATAATCCGTTCGTCTGTCGGCAAAGCTAATTGCTCCTCATCGGATTTCAGATCCAGTTTGACACGACTGAACAGATTGCGGTAATCGTCAAGATGTCTTTTCTTCAGTTCCTTGTAATTGTATGCAGTAGCTTTATCAAGTATGCCGGCTGCTTTTCCGGCCGGGTCTACCCCCTCCAAGCTGGGGCTTTTATCGTATCCGTTATAGCTGGTCGCCAAGCTCATTACGAAATAAACCTCATCCGTTTGGCTGATATGTATACCAGAATCGGTAATTTCACAGTTACCACCCGAAGGTAAGACCGGTTTGAGTTGTGCTTCAAACAACATTCCCTTATTATCTATCTCATCTCCGTACAGTACGCGCTTGTCGAATTTACGGTTACCTTTTTCATCATACAATTCGGGGTGTTTATGCTGGTCACCCCAGCTTTCCATCTGTTCAAACGTACGGCGTTCCACATAGCCGGGGGCTTTCCCCTGCACTACGAGACGGTCGTCTTTACTTTTCTGCACGGCAGTAGGATGTTCCGATGTAAAATCAAGAGTAATATCGATTCCTTCCGGACTATCACTTCTCAAGCAAACGACAATCACATTTTCCGGGTTTGAAGCAAAAACTTCCCGTTCATAACGAATGCCGTTCTGCACATATCTTGTACTTGCTATTGCATCCGAGATATTCAGGTCACGTTTATATTCACTGACTTCTCCGGTTTTATTATTTTGAATATGAAGATCGGCAAACGGCTGGTAATATTGGTGTAAACGTCCGAGCCAGTTTTTACAAACCAAATCGGTTGCTTCTTTATATCTTTCTTTCCTCATCAGCCCGACCACCTTGTCAAACATTTCGGGAGTGACCTTTATGTCTTTAAAGATCACCGAAGGTTCACCGCTGTAAAGAGTATTTTCGTTCAACTGAAGTTGTTCGGAGTCGACTCCCCCGAACACCATTGCCCCGGCATGTCCATTCCCGATAGGCAGTGCTTCATTCCAGTTTCCGGCAGGTTTGTCATACCATAAAGTTAAGGGTTTCTCCTCTGGTGTTTTCGCGCACGCCAAAAGTAGAAACAAACACATAAAATAAGATAGTACTCGCATAATCATGGATTTAGAATTAGATTAAAAAAATATCTCCGGAAGACAAAAGTAATTGTTTTCCGGAGACATCAAAAGTTTTTAAAGTATTTTCAATCAGAGCAGATCAAAATCGGCTATCGTAAGCTCACCTTCCTGTGCCATTTCGGTTATGTCGATACGTACATAACGGGCAGAGGTCGCTTTCTTGAAATAATGATACCGTTTACTCGGATCATTCACTAAATTTCCGAATTCAAAGTTTTCCAACGTTTTCCAATTTTGTCCATCATCACTCACTTTAACAACGCCTTTTGCCACTCCCCTTTTAAAGCCCTTACCAGACTGCGGTTTGTAGGCAAATCCGTTCAATTCGAGATTACTTCCTAAATCTATAGCAAGATAAGGCAGATTACTATTACCTTTAGTCTCCAACAACTTCCAGTCTTTCTTGATCAATCCCAGTCGTTCAGCAGACATAGTTCCTTTCTCACCATGCAAAACTGCTACAGCTTTCAGTTCACAGCGATCCAGTTTAACAGGTTCTTTATATTCTGTGGATTCTTCAGTCGGCTCTGTTCCGTCAGTGGTATAATAGATCTTATAACCGGCATTCAGATTACTTGCGGCATTCTCTCCATGAGACTTCCATCCAAAATCCTGCAATTGTGGTTCGATCGTTACTAATCCGTTCACATCCTGACTGAAACTCAACTGAGGCGGACGAGATTTATAATAATGAGCAGATATATGACTGATAGCCGGTGTCAGACGTGATTCCAACAGCCGGAAACAAAGTTTATCGGTCGTTACTTCCGGGAAACGCAAAATACGTTTGTAACCGATGTTAGTGGAGATGGCTATCTCTTTCCATGCACCGTCTATCCAGGCATCTACGGCATGTTTCTCCACGCGTTCTCCATTCGTCGCGATCGCTTCCTGAAGCATGATACGGTTTACCGTAACCGGAGAAGGGGTTGTAATCACAAACTCTTTCTTATTACCCTCCATCAGTAAATAAGTATCGTCCTTACCATCCAGAATTTCCTGCGGCCCCTTCGCTCCGGCCAACAGATCCGTAGAATACGTTTCACGGATACGTTTACCTGTTTCCTTCAACGACTCGACATCTCTCGGAGAGAATTTCCCGTCACGGTTGGGGGGAATATTCAACAGGAAAGTCGAGTTTCCACCTACTGCACGTTCGTATATATCAAATACATCGTCGGCACTTCTGACCTTCTGGTGTGTGTCGTCACGGTAGAACCAGCCTTCCCGGATGGAAGTATTGGTTTCGGCCTGTTGATAATGCAGGAATTTCCCCTGATACAGTTTATCCCTATCAGCCAATACCGGGTCTGTCATATCCGGGAAATGAGAGGTTGTATCCGGGTTCTCGGGATAAGGGACCACATTCCATTCCGTCGGCCGGGTTCCACCGGCTTCATTACCACACCAACGTACATCCTCACGACCAAAGATTACTGCGTTCGGAGCTAATTTATGAATCAATTCTTTCCAGGCAGGATAATTATACGTTTGTCCGCCTTTCCGTTTCGGATGGGCGCCATCGAACCAGACTTCGTGAATAGGCCCGTATTCAGTCAGTACCTCAAACAACTGATTCAGGAAATATTCGTTATAATCGTCTACTACAAATTCAAATTTCGTTTGATTGGCGAACGGTCTTCCGGGTACTTCACGCGGAATTGTCCGTTTGGTATATTTACTCAGATTTCCATAGAGTCCTTCCGGGTTTTCTATCTGATATAAATCGGCCGGAGATAAATACACTCCCAATTTCAATCCATATTTCTGACAGGAAGCAGACAAATCTTTCAAAACATCTCCTTTCCCATCTCTGAAGCCGGTCGACATAATTCCATGTTTCGTATAGCGGCTCTGCCACAAAACAAATCCGTCATGATGCTTCACGGTAATAATAACCATTTTCATCCCGGCAGCTTTCATGGCTTCGCACCACTGGTCGGTATCGAGTTCCTTCAGATCGAATATTTTCGGATCTTCCATACCATTCCCCCATTCCATACGAGTAAAAGAGTTCGGTCCGAAATGGATAAAGGCTATAAACTCATTTTGTAATGCAGCCAACTGATTTGGGGTTGGCACAACATGAGCCGCCTTCTGTATGATGAGTTCTTTACTATCTTCCTCATTAATTTCAATCGTATTTTGAAAAGGCAGACCCGTGTCTTGTGTTTGCGAACAGGCAGACAAAAGCACTGTTCCAAGCAAAAAAGAATAGATTTTTTTCATGTGTGTTTAATATGATAAATGTATTTAGATATCAAAAATACAGTTTAATTCTCTAATTCAACAAATTAACGATACAAAATAATTACGCAATGGTTTGCAGAGTTATCTTAATCTACATGCCCGGTTAATTCGCTATTGAAAAAGGACTTCTTTCATATGTTCACACCACACTTCATACCCTTTTGGGGTGAGATGTAAATGATCACCACCATACAATTCTTCTTTTAACCGCCCTTCTTCATCCGTGAACCAGGGGGTAGGATTCACATACTTAATACTTCCCCAGTCTTGTTGTTCCAATTTTGCATGAATAGAGTCATATTGTATTCTTCTCTCTGATGTTTTCTCCAACCCGACAGGCAGTAACCCTAAGAGCAAAATCTTTGAATCGGGAAATTGTTTTCTACTAATTTTGGCAACCTTCTGTATACCATCTGCTATATCTTCAGCACGATGTCCGGCTACAATATTATTCACACCGATCGTTATTACCACATAAGAAGGGACAGATTTTTCATAACGTCCATTCAAAATACGCCAAAGTAACGTTTCTGTTCTATCTCCCGAAATACCGGCAGATTCCCAGCAAAGATTCGTAAAGCAACTGTCGGCTACCGCTTTTCCCGGTTTATAAGTAACAAGACTACGACTACCTCCGAATCCTTGTGTTATTGAATTCCCCAAAAACAAAATATCCAGCTTTTTGGAAGAGACTATTTGTGTGATTTCCTCTGACACCGCATGCCAGTCAGCCCCTTCTTTCCACCCAGCCCCACTCCGGTATTCATTTCCACATATCGGATGCGTGCAAGGATTAGAATCATATTGCTCGGGATTTAAATATTCATATAACCTCTGAGCAATCCGACCGGCTCCGATAGAAGACGGATGAAGGCGGTCCGGCATCAATGACTGATCATATTCATCTCCCATTAAATCATAAAGATCTATATATTCGAGTTTTTCATCCTGGGCAATTTCCTTTATAACCGGAACAAAAGATTTCTGAATTACACGATCTTTTATCGATGCTGTTTCTGTTAAAAAACAACGAAGAGGTGATAACAGAATAATTCGTGGTCGCGAAGAAAGTCGGGCAAAACTTCGGATAAGCGCCCTATAATTAGACTCAAAATCTTGTTGATAACAAAGATTTTGAGGTTTGGAATCATTCGTACCTAATTTAATGAAAACAATATCCGGACAGTAGGCTATCGCTTGTTTATATGCTTCTGTCTGCATATAGGGATAATCACCTTTATGAAGCGTAGTAGCCCCATTACTGCCGAAATTACGAACCTCGTATTTATCTCCCAGATAAACTTGCAATTGTGCCGGGTAACTATTTTTTTCACGATTCACAATTCCGGCTCCATAGGTAATACTATTCCCTACACACGCAACTTTAATCTTTTGTCCGAAACAAAATATTGACAGAAAAAGGGTAATGGTTATAAGTAAATATCTCATACTCTTCCTCTTTTTCAGTCTGCAAATTCAACATAAGCATCCTCTATAACCGATACCAACGGATAGACTCCTATTGAATCCCCCAAACCGATTTCTTTAGGTGCAGGTGGCATAAATTGGGCTTTTACCCCTTTGACATCAGCTCCATCTTCCGTCAACGTAACAATAGCATATAATGGTTTGTCATACATCATCGAATATGCCATCAAAGAATATTTCTCATTAATTTCTTTCGGAAATCTCTTTTCCGTCTGGGTTGGTTCACCAATCCAAACATAGGAAGCACTATTAATCTGCATGTAAGAAATGCCATTGATTTCTTTCGTATAATTACTATGGTTATGTCCACTGAATGCCAATACGACTTTTTTAAACCCGGCACGCTCATTTTCTTTTTCCAATATAGCTCGTACCTCCGCACCATTCTTCAGTTCGCTATCAAGGCTTTGGTGAGAAAATAGAACAACTTTCAAATCTGTTGATGCCAAATCCTTAGCCAGCCACTCCATCTGTTCCTTATCCAAATAAGAATGATTTGTATAAGGGAAAGCTCCATAATTAGCATGGTCATAATGATGGATGTTTTCACCATCAAAATAATTATTACCATCAAGTACCACAAAATGGAAACCTTCTTTGTCAAACGAATAATAACGATTCGGCATCCCCATTCCCTGTACATATTCATCTACATTGTAACGGTCAAGATCATGATTTCCTATGGCGTGGTATTTTTCTCCTTTAAAATTATGCCATACTTCTCTATATATTTGGCTAGCGCTGTCTAGTCGGCAGAAATCTCCCAGTTCTATGATAAAATCCACATTCTCGTCATTAGCCGCTTTAATAAATGCCTCAACACGTTCTTTCCCTCCCGGCACATCCGGAGCATGAAAGTCTGATGCGATAGCAAATCTTACCGGAGTTTCTTTTTTTACACAAGAAGTCGTAACCATACACAGTACTGTTACGGCCAAACAAAAATACACTGATTTTAAATAACTCATCGTTTAAATTATTATTTTATTGGTTTATAGATTACTAATAATTATTCCACCTATAACTTCTTTTGAAAAGGAGCCACCGGCAATCCTTGTTTATTAAACAGGTTTCCCTCCGTTGCGTCATCAAAACAATAACGGACAAAGGCAGGAGATTTGATACCCGATGCATAGACAACCAAACGGCTTTCTTCCATACGCACTTTGGCCTCCTTGAAAACGCCATCTTCACCGGCTATTTGCAAACCTTTCACCTCCTTGCCTTTACAAACCAATCCATCCACCGCATGGTTGAAAGTAAGGATCACCCGGTTCTTTTCCACCTCCGCATGGGTCAAGAAAGGACTCCGAACCTCTTCGCTTTCCAGCATCCCATAGTTCTCTTTCAACGCAATATTACCTAGCCGGATACCGACTTCCTGTTTACGGGCAGGATGTATATTGCCAAATTCACCCAAGTCGTTGGTGACGACCACTTCCGTGCGCGGGACAGTACGTGCCACCAACTCTTGTGCTTCACGAATCAGGGCCGGGCCGTTGTCGGTCGATTTATAATTATAGGGAGCTATCTGCACTTGATAGAAAGGAAATTCCTTGTCAAACCCTTTACGCCAGGTTTGAATCAGCTGTTTCATATAGGTGGCATACGGCTGGACATCATCTCGGTTGGACTCTCCCTGGTACCAGATAGCCCCGGCAATCCGGTAAGGGAGAAGCGGGTTGACCATACTGTTGTAAAGCACTCCCGATTCGACCGGCCACCAGGGGTTCTTCCGGCTCTGCATGAGTTTCCGCTGTTCCGGTGTGTCAGGTATCAATTCCTCCGGTATCCAAGATTCCACATTGGACCCACCCCAAGCCGAAACAATCAGTCCGACCGGCACTTTCAACTGCTGGTGCAGGAGCCTGCCGAAAAAGTAAGCCACGGCACTTCGCTTTTGCATGACCGTCGGCGTACAAGTTTCCCACACGGCCCGGCAATCCTCCTGCGGCGACCTGCTAGCCTGCTTCGCCAAACTAAAGAAGCGGATATTCGGATAGTTGGCCGCTCCGATCTCCTCCTGCTGGTTATTTATGCCATTGCCAGAAGACCATTCCATATTGGACTGTCCGCTGCACACCCACACTTCACCCAACATGACATCTTTCAACAGCACTTCATCCCCTTTATTAGGCGTAAAGACCTGCAAGTTATAAGGCCCTCCGTAACGGGTTGTTTTGATCTTCCCCATCCAACGACCGTTATCATCAACCATTACCGAGGCCGTATCTTCAGGAGCCCAACTGCCTACGATTTTCAGTGTCGAACTAGCGTTTCCCCATCCCCAAACCGGCACGGAATCTTCCTGTTGCAAGACCATATGGTCCGAGAACAATGCGGGCAAAGAGATCGGAGTATATGTTTGCGCCTTTGCGCTAAACGAACAGCCGACTAACAAAGCGGCAAGAGTTTTGATGTAATTCATTGTATTATTATTTATTATAAACAGCATTTGAAATCATAAATTCAACTGATTCATCATCAAATGCGTAGGGCACATTCATTCCTTCGGGAGTAACCACAACTTCCATATCGTGTCCCATCTGCCGCAAATACTGTTGAGCTTTCAAGGTATTTTTATCATTCGGAACGATCTTCGTATCATGCTCATCCGTCAGACTAATCACATGCCTGATAGGTATTTTGGCCTTTGCAATAGGCTTCAGGTTATCGATTGGATTTCCTTTATATGCAATCGCCTCCGCATCACCGGTGAAACCATAATAACGTTTCAGTTCAACCCAGTTATTAGCAGATGGAGACCAAGACATCGGCCACGTTTTAAAGTCCAACACCGGACCTTCGCAATAGATGCATGCCACACGTTCGGGATGTCGTATGCTCCAACGATAGGCTGAAAGGCCTGCCCGGGAGACACCGGCCAAAGCACATTTTTCGGGCAGGCCAAAATGATGACGCGCTACATTATACAAACTATCCATCAGGTTCAACCCATAATCGGCACCATACACATTATACGAATTGATAGCAACCACATAAGCTCCCGAATTCAATAATTTTTCATTGATTTGCCAATGGAAACCATCACCGAAATCTTGTATCCGCATGACCCACGGCTTACCTTTGGCCGGAGTTTTGGGTTCGGCTATCCAGATGGTAAATTCATCTATTTTGGATTCATACACCCTAAAACCATGCCACTCTGCATTTTTAATGCCTCCGCCGGTCGCCCAGGGTTTGTCAGCCGGATTCTCATCAGACACCTGAGCATGAGAAGAACAATCCCTGGCAGTACGAAAAGGAGCAACAGGCAATCCTTCTTTACTGAACAAATTACCAATAGTTGCATCATCAAAACAATACTGAACACTGACCGGATTCTTTACCCGCGAAGAACTGACTTCAACTGTATTATTCTTAATCTTAGCTTCCGCTTGTTCAAACACCCCATCCTCTCCGGCAATTCGAAAACCGACAATTTGTTTTCCCTTAGCTATCAATCCACTTTCAGCATGTAAGAATGAAATAATAGCCTTATTTTTCTTGACTGTCATCTCCTTAAACAACGGACTCTCATAACCGGATGCAAGCCGGCCATATGTTTTACCTAAAGCCATATTCGCTAAACGCAGACCAACGCTTTGCTTATCTGTTGGATGAATATCTTTCACATTTGCAACACAATCCGCAACAACAACCATTCCCGTTCCGGGGACATTACGTGAAACCCACTCCTGATGTTCACGGACCAAAGCCGGTCCATTATCATCAGAACCATAAGCAAAAGGAGCTATCTGTACCAAATAGAACGGAAGTTCTTTTTCAAACTTCTCCCGCCAACTTTCAATCAGTGTTTTTAATATAAGACCATAAGACTCCGGATAGTCACGGTTTGATTCTCCCTGATACCAAATTGCTCCTGCCAAACCATACGGAGTAATCGGATGTATCATTTGATTATACAATGCTCCCGGTTCTTTGGGATGCCAGGGATTCGCTTTTGTTGGAAGCGTTTTATATATTTGCGGATTATCCATTATCGGTTTTTCAGGAGCCCATATTTCTGCAGGAGTACCTCCCCAAGCCGAAACAATCAGTCCCACCGGTACACCCAGTTCTTTCTGTAAATCACGACCGAAAAAATAGGCCACAGCACTCGTCCCTTTCATTACTTCAGGTGTACACGTAGCCCAAAGTGCATCCACATGATTCTGTGGAGTCGCAGCACCACGCCTGGGTATATGAAAAAAACGTATATTCGGATAATTCGCCGCAGCTATTTCTTTATCCCGATTATCAATATTGTGCATAGGTGTCCATTCCATATTAGATTGTCCACTACAAAGCCAGACTTCTCCCAGCATAACATCCTGCAATACACGATCACCGTTTCCTATTATATGCAACGTATAGGGTCCTCCGGCAGCCACTGTTTTTAGTTTTGTTTTCCAGCTTCCATCCGGTCCGACAACAGCGATTGATGTATCCTGCGGAGCCCAACTACCAACAACCTTCACTATACTTGTGGAATTCCCCCATCCCCATACCGGAACTTCGCTTCTCTGTTGCAAAACCATGTGATCCGTAAAAATGGACGGCAGACTGATTTGTGCATTCAAATTGGCTATTAGCAATAATAAACCTGCTACCATTCCTAAAATTCGAATATTATTCATCTTATCAATTTGTTAAGTTGCTATTTGTGAACTTCATCCGGCCAAGGCACTGGCATACCCGTTTCTTTAAATACAGGACGCTGGCCTCCCACTTTCCGTAAATGCTTGCCCAACTCTTTGGATAGTTTCTCTACCCGTTTAGGCTCTTTTGCTGATAAATCGTGATTTTCTCCAATATCATCTCGCAAATTAAAAAGTTCCTTCTGCCCTGTAGCATAATAATAAATCAGTTTCCAATCGTCTTTGCGAATAGAACAGGTTGCTCCAATGCCAGGACCGACCGGTCCCCAATTATTCGGATAATTCCAGTAAAGCGAACGCCCTTTGGACGGATTCTTTCCTTTGCCGGTGAGCAGAGGAATAAAGCTTTCTCCATCAATCGTTTGAGGTGTATCCGGCATTTTTACACCTCCCATTTCCAACAATGTCGGATAAAAATCTTCAATAATCAGGTAATCATCACAGATGGTACCCGCTTTTGTTACCCCCGGCCATGAAACAATCATCGGCTCACGGATTCCCCCTTCATAGGCGGAGCCTTTTCCACTGTTCAACGGACGATTATGAACATTGAGTTCTCCGCTTCTCACACTGGCTTCAACACTCAGACCTCCATTGTCCGACATAAAAATGATAATCGTATTATCCGACAAATTATTCTGCTCCAGATAATCCATCAGATCACCTAAGCTTTTATCCATTCCTTCAACCAATGTGGCATAAGCAGCATCACGTTCGTCCAAGCCACGATCGATGTATTTCTGATAGAAACGTTTATCGGGTTTGACGGGAACATGTACTGCATAATGCGCCATATAAAGAAAGAATGGTTTCGCTTTGTCGCGCCGGTTTAAACGGTCAATCGCTTCACGGGTAATTGCTTCCGTCAGAAACACATCTGTTCCGTGATATTTCTCCAATCCGGGAACTGCCCAGATATCCTTCGTTCCGTCTTTTGGAGCCCCATAATTTTCTTCTCCCAGATAAGAACCTGGACCACCACAGGCATGTCCGGCAATATTCACATCAAAGCCCAAATTCAAGGGGTTCTCACCCGGAGTACCAATTGCTCCGAAATGGGCTTTCCCGCAATGTATGGTATAATATCCTCCATCTTTCAAAGCCTGTGCTAAAGGCAATGCCTGGCAAGTTCGTTCGATACTGGCATCCGGGCAAAGTCCATTCACATTCCATTCCGGGAAATCCAGTACTTTATGTTTGCTGTCGACATTCTGATTACGATGTAATGTCCAATTTGTAACACGATGACGGGCAGCATTCATTCCTGTAAACAAACTAATCCGGGTAGGAGAACTTACACTGCAAGCATATGCGGATGTAAACTTTACCCCCTGCTCAGCGAGGCGTTCCATATTGGGAGTATGAAACATACGGTTGAAAGGGGTTTCCTGATTCCAGAAGGGGACGGAGGTGTCCTGCCATCCCATATCGTCTACCAGAAACAAGACTATATTCGGCTGTGCCGTTTGTGCAGACAATAACAACGGAGCTACTGCCGATAATCCAGATATAATAATTCTTTTCTTCATTTTTTGATATTTTATCATGGCAAATATTTACGATCAACTTATCTATACTCTAGCCATGCTGTCGCTTTTGTGTCAGTATCCACAGAGCAACGAATCCAGCGAGCCTGAAATTCTTTAGGGAATTTATGCGTCCACTTCTCTCCGGATTTTACCCGTTGCACCAGATATTCCATCCAATCGCCATTTCCTGTCGGATCTACTTCAATAGTGAAGGTGATATCTTCGGCAGACTGATGCGACAACATCAACTCTTTCTTGTCATAAAATCCGATCAAATAAGGATCAGACGGAATGCCGGCTTTCGCTTCTGTGTCTTTCCACGGGCCACCTTTACCTACCGGTTTTCCCAATAGCCACAAATCATCGATAACACCTACCCAAACAGCCGCTTTACCATCATTGGATATAATTATATGTTCATTACCTGCTCCCTCTTCCGGATTCACTCCGCTCAGGACAAGCATTCCCCGGTAAGAGGCATAATCGTTGATACGATAATTATGGGTAGCGATCGGACGAATCTTGGCATAACCGTCTGCGTTTTCAGCCGGAAGTTCATAAAATGTTCCCATAGAAAAGAACAAGTCACGCTCTGTTGCAACTTCGCGACAAACACGGAGTGCTCCCTGATTTGTCAACTCTGTATAGGCTTCATTCCCTAAAGGTAAACGCCATCTGCGTTCTAAATCATCAACAATCAACACCGAGCTATTCTCTATTGATACAACCTGTTGAGGAATGGCAAATTCAGACCGGATAAAATCAGCGGTTTGAGCATCTTCTTTACGAATCAACTCCAGTTTATCTCCCATTTCATAGTAGCCGGTTTCAGTAATTTGACCATTTTCAACCGTATTAGCCAGCAAGCCTAACGCACGGCGGTTGTCGCCAAGCCCATACAGCAGACCTCCGGTTACATTTACATCGGTAGCAGAGGCTAGTCCTTTATACATATCCGAAGGCTGTAACGGACGGTCATCGGATGAGGTATAGGAAAAGCTGGCTGTTGCCGATGTGGCTTTATCTGCTTTCACACGGATCCATTCTCCTTTATCTTCTGATGAGAACTGTACACTTGCGGCCTTTCCGGGATTCAGTGTAACAGCTTTCAATGTTTTCCATTCGTTAGTTCCTCTTTCATCTACTTCATAAGAAAAAGTGACTGGTTGTTTTCCCTGATTCTTGATCCAGCCGATACGATTTGGCCAACCGGCAAACAAGAAAGGTTCGGAAACTTCGTTTGCTTTCACGCTTTCCTTTGTCCAAACGGCTCCTTCGGCTGTTGCCGGGCCTAATTCATCCGGTTTCGTAAAAGAGGTAAACCACAGATTGGAATTGGATTGTCCGGGTCCCTCCATATTCCCTTTGACCTTACGTTTATTCAGGAACTCTTTTTGAGCAGAATCGTCGCAACCAAAGACAAGTTGATCATTCCAGCGGGTAAAGTCGCCTACTACTTTCAGATAAGCAGATCGCGGACGAATGCCTGCGCTGTTGTCCACTGTTAGCTGACCAGGAAAACGCCAGAACATACCATGCATTGTCATTAAATAATCCGGATGAGAGGCTGTTCCGACATTACGGATACGCGGCCATTCGGTATTCCACCCATGTGCACCGTCATAACTATGGCTTGCTTTCGGAAGACGATAAAAAGACCAGCCTTTTTTAGCATCACGCACTCCCAATAAAACAGATTTATGATCCCACCCGGTAGCCCATAACGGATCGGTATCCGGGTTCGCATTTCCATCAATACCGCCGGGGCCTGTCACTTCCGTGAACTGATTTCGTCGGATCACTTTCCAGTCTTTACCATCCCATTCGGCTAAAACACCCGCTTCCACATCAAATTTCTTCAGTGCCTCTTGCGTTCCCTCTCCATTGTTGGTAAAAAGGAGTACGCCCTGACCGGAATACAAGCCTTTTCCATGTACACCGGGCAGCACGTCATTGGTGTCATCCTTTATCCCCTTCTTGCTATTACCATCCTGATACAACTCTTTCACTTCAAGAGTATTGACATCCACTTCATAGAAACCTTCCTCCATGGTTCCATAATAGATTTTGTTGGCCGGGTCTGTTAAATGACGGGCATTACCTGTATGGCGTCCCGGCATGACAGAACAAGGAATGACCCGCACATTACCCGTAGTATCAATGGCATAAGGACCGATAAATAGTTGGCTGCTTTCTTTATGTATCAGCCGGTTGGCCGGAGTTCCACCAATGCTTTCATCACGTACTATCTGCTGATAATCAGGTGTCACCTCGTATAATTTATCGGAAGAACCGTTGGGCAAATGTGGTCCGTATGTGATCACCCACAACCGATCCGCCCAAGGGACTATCGCACCTGTTCCACACTCTCCTTCATTGTTATAATAAGCTAAACGGGGATAAATACCGGAAATAGCATCCGGAATAGACTTTACCTCTTTCTGTATATTACATCCAACCGTAAGAACAAGGCCTACCAAAACTCCTGTCAAAATTACTTTCTTCATATTCAATCTTTTTCAAAAACAGTTTTAAAAACAACAGCCTGTTTATTGGGTCGTTGGGAAGGTACATACAAGAGTAGAGCTTCTGCATTCTGAGTAAATTTCGATATGCCGTCTCCACCTATCATTTGTATCGTTTTTATTTTCCCGGGATTATATTTCGATTGCAAGCCCAGTGTCGATAGCTTAATGAGACCTTCTTCCGGATTTAACACAAATATATAGAGAACGTCTCCTTTTGTCGTAAAACGTACTTCATTGCTACCATATATCGGACTACTGATGGTACGTTCATTAAACTGCTCATTTCCCCCTTCCATTTTTTTTAGTGCCTCCAAATCTGTTTCCGAAGGATTCTTCTCATTTTTCAGTCTTTGAACAATCGAATTCAGGTTATCACCATAAACTTTCCACGGTTTACTACCATAAATCGCTTCACTATTCAGATTTACCCATGCTCCCACTTCATCCAAAATAACTTTATGCTCTTCCGGAATAGTACCATCCGGACGCAATTCAACATTCAGAAGTAGATTTCCGTTTTTACTGTTCATGTCAATCAACATCTCGATTATGGTACGCGCATTGTGACGCAAAGGTCTCTCGGTTTTATAAAACCAGCTATTTGGAGTTAGTGTCCCCTGCCAAACCTGTGGAAGGATCTCATTGGCACCACCACATTCTATATCTTTTATCGTTGACGGTTCATTAGTAAACTTACCGGCAACTAGAGCTTTGATCTTCCCATCTTTTTGCATACGATGATTATAGTAGGTCGTACAAAGCTCTTTCCCATATTCATTATAAGGAAATCCATACCCGTCAAACCACAACATATCTACATCATACTTCGTAATTAATTCAGTATGACGCTGTACCCAATTTCGTTTTACACTCTCTACCCATTCCGGTGTTCGTTTTGCCGGAGGCAAACCATATAAATCTGCCGGATCCAATCCTTCCCACCATTTACCCGTACCATCTTCTTTGGTCATATTCCCATCATAAGGGACATTTGCATACGCACCTGTCTTATCATGCCCGAAAGCAGGAAGCCACCAATCCATAAAACGATCATCATGAGAGGATACACCAAATGGTATCTCATACATCTTTGCAGCTTTTTCAAATTCACCTACAATATCACGTTTCGGACCAACATTAACAGAGTTCCAAGGATGATAAGTTGAATTGAAGTTGTCGAAATGATCATGATGATTTGCCATGATCACAAAATATTTAGCACCTAAACTTTTAAAATACCGCATCAAAGAATCCGCATTCAGTTTATCTGCTTTCCAGGCATGAATCACATCCTTAAATCCTTTTTCCGACGGATGCCCATACGTTTTACAATGATAAGGATAAGCATTCTTTCCCCAGGTTTCATTCTTCACATCCGGCATATACATGTGGCGTGCATACCAACCACCACCTTCTTCCGGCTGAGATTGGGCACCCCAATGAGCCCATATTCCGAAACGAGCCTTTGCAAACCATGCCGGACATTCAAAATGTTTGCGTAGTTCTTCCCAATCCAGTTTTCTTTCCTGAGCATTCGATACAATTACCAATTGCATCAATAAAATTGAATATATAAGACTTCTACTATTTTTCATGAGTAAATATTTATTATCAAAACTAATTATAAATCAATCTCTTCGTTATTATTTTTTTATATAACGTCTACTATTTTATGGTCACTTTCATTGGACTGATTACTTTAACTCATATATGTTTTAAGGTCTCCTCCTTGTTCAGCCAATCCTTCAAACAGCTAACAATGATTTACAATTAGGTTTTTCATTGATTGATGATATTAGAATTTATGCAAAAAAACGGATTTTAGCTTACTATGACAATGGATATTTTTAGTTTATAGATGGATAATCATTTCAACAGAGATTACAAGTATTCACCTTGCCGGCTGTCTCGGCTCCGTTGCTTCCCATCTTTTTAAGAACATTTTTTTAAGAATGCCAATAGAACATTTTAAGTTTACCATTGTTTCCTGCACAGGCGAGACCACTTCCCATAAAATGTTATTCACTTTTTATACAAAGCTCTGACCTTTTCCGGATCGATCGAGATAGACGGATTGAAACGATCAGATGCCATATACTGTAAAATGCTTTGACGGAACTGGCGGGCAGCAGGACGCTTATCCAGATCCTTTTGCAAATCAACACTACATACCATCAATTTACCGTTACCGATCTTGCCTTCCAGCAGGATTCCCAGCTTCCGGTTCGTGAACCAATCGTCAATAATATGTACAACCGGACGGTAATCTGCCGGAAAATCATCCAGAACCATTGCGTTGCAATTGCTCACCAGATCCCACCATTGGTAATCGCTGTAACCCTCTGTCGGGAAAGCTGCCAGTGCCGGATGTTTGGGATCACAGAGAATACCTAATGTATGAGGAGGTTGCTTGTTTGTCCAGGCTGTGTTCCAGAAGATAGACGAGAAGCCGACACGAATATCTCCTCCCTTTTCCGGCAAGATACTTCCCGGAGCCAATAAAAGCAAGACATTTTCGCCTTTCTCCAATCGGTTCATCACCTGATCGTCGAGTGTTGAAGCAATATAAGGAA
>NZ_JAMBQG010000019.1:0-111688 GCF_023369805.1 Parabacteroides leei | reverse complement strand
ATACGACGAATATTAAGCCTTATTACCTAATTAATGAAAAAATAGTCGCATAGACAAAAAAAGAGGAACGACTATTTTTGCCAAAAAAAGAAGGGGATGTGCCTTAGTTTTGACACATCCCCTTCTTTTTTACATTGATCGGTTGTTAAAATCATTAAGTGCCTGATAAAACGCCTCGATATTCTCAGAAGGAATATGAGGGGGGACATCACAACCTGTCGATAAAACGAAATTCTTCCACTGGCTGGTATTCTTTAAGAGAGTCATCGTCTCTGCATATACTTGTTCTGACGATGCCTGTTTGAAAAGTCCGACCGGGTCCAGGTTACCCATAACCAACCGGTCTTCCGGACAGTTAGCCAACGCATCTGCCATATCTATTTTATTACCGAAATGAAGTCCGACAGCTCCCGACTGAACCATGGCTTCCGTACAATGTCCGGAGTTTCCGCAGTTATGCAGGATCACCATAAAGTTTTCATCCTGCACCGCATCCACGATCTGACGGACATAATTCGTCGAATACAAGATACAATCTTCGTTTGAGATCAGACCTGCTGCCGGTTCAGCCATGATCACGCCATGAACGCCCGTCTGTTTGATCGCACGGGTATAGTCGATCAGAAAACGGGTACACTTTTCGAGCAAGACGGCAATATTCTCCGGTTCCACATACAGGGCAATCATCAATTCGGACAAACCGAACAAACGTCCTGCCAACGAAAACGGGCCGATACAACCGGCAAAGACAGGCTTATCCTTTACCCGCTCTGCCGTCAGGCGGTTTGCTTTCAGGTATTCGGGCACACGTCCGGCATCCAGCGAGGGGATCTGTAAATTATCTATGGACTCTTTGTCGGATACCAACGGTTCCGTTACACTGGGTACTTCATCTTCCGGAAAAACCACTTTCGCCCCGAAAGCTTCTGCCTCTACCGTCAAATCCATGATGACCGTCGGAGCTGCCGCCGGATATTGTTCGTTCAACCGGCAGATAGCCTCTGCATGTACTTCACCGCTGGAAACTGCATTTTTTACCGTTTTACCGCATAGTTCGATACCGGGATGTGTCATGATAGGAACAGCCCTTCGTTCCTGCCGGCTCATTGTTTCCTGCAACCATTTCTGTATTTCCATTATTTCTTCTTTCTTTTTCGTTTATAACAGGTCTCCAGTTCACAATACTGGCAACCGTACTTTTTCTCATCCACATCAGGTCCGATGCCGATGATACCGCTGATCGACTTGATCGGTGTCATCAGGCAGACTTCAGACAAGCTGATACCGCAAGGAGTTCCGCCCATCAGCCGGAACAAGGTCTGCTGACCGGACAAATGCCAGCCGCAATAGCCCGGACTCAGACGGTTCGTGTGTCGTTCTCCTGCCAGCTCTTTTTCGAGTAACCGTTCCATGTAGTCGCCGGCTTTTTCTGCGACACAGGTTCCGAGAATGTCGGCAATAAAACTTTTCAGGATATCATCTTCTGTTTTCAAACGGTTCTGGTATTCCTGAAAAGCAGTGCCGGCAGTTGCCGCAAAGAGGGCGAAGCGCCGGGAGCCTTTCAGAAGGAAAGAGATCGTTGCCCCCACTAGAAAGCTCTCGCCACCAGTCATGAAAACAGTATCTCCTTCAATCCTGCCGTCAAACAATCCGAACGTACAACGCGGAACGATCCAGGACGAAACCTCTTCCAGCATGGAGACGGCCAATGCCTCTACGGGTTCTTCCGGCTGCGTATTGCCATATCCCATCTCAGCAAACAAATCGTTTGCCGTCAGGGATAGCAGGCTGAAATCCAACTCGTACTCCTGCATACGATCAGGCAGATAATAAGGATTTAGCAAGCGTTACTGCAGCATTGGCATTGTCGCTATAACCGTCTGCCCCGATCTGGCGGGCAAAGGATTCAGAGACCGGTGCGCCGCCAACCATGACTTTTACCTGACTACGAAGACCGTTTTCTTCCAGAGCTTTGATAACTTCCTGCATATAGTTCATCGTCGTAGTCAACAGCGCTGAAAGGCAAAGTATCTGCGCCTGGTTTTCTTTCAAAGCATTGATGAACTTTTCCGAAGAAATATCGGTACCCAGGTTGATCACCTCGAATCCGCAACCTTCGAGCATGGAAGCTACCAGGTTCTTTCCGATATCATGCAAATCACCTTTCACCGTTCCGATCACCACTTTTCCCTGACTGTGGGAAGCAGCACCTTTCATTTGCGGTTTCAGCAGGTCGAGCGCACCTTTCATGGCACGGGCTGCCATTAATAGTTCAGGGACAAAGGCTTTTCCTTCCTCAAAACGTTTACCGATGTCTTCCATGGCCCGCGACATATAATTATTAATGATCAAATGCGGGTCGATATTCTCTGCGATAGCCTCATTGGTTACCTCCTTGGCTACATTCAGTTTTCCTGTCAAAATAGCTTCATACAATTTATCTAAATCTGCCATAACTTTATTCTTCTTTTATTATTTAACCTCGTAACTCACGCAATGTCTCTATCATTGCCACTACATTCCGTACCGGTGCGTTGGCCTGTATATTATGGACGGCATTAAAGACGAAACCGCCGTCTGCCCCCAGTATCTCACATTCCTGCATGACATGGCTCCGCACCTCTTCGGGTGTTGCATTCGGCAGGATACGTTGCGTATCGATACCTCCGCCCCAGAACGTCACCTGGCTGCCGAACTCTTTCTTCAGGAATTTCGGGTCCATATCTTTCGCATTGATCTGGACGGGATTGATAATGTCGAAGCCGGCCTCTATCAAACCTGGGAGAATCGGGATGATAGCCCCACAAGAGTGTTTGAAAACTTTCCAGGTGGTATATTTATGGATCCAGTCATTCATTCTCTTGTAGTGGGGAAGCCACAATTCCCTGAAAGTCTCGAGGGAGCAGAATTGAGAATCCTGTGTACCGAAATCGGTTCCGCAGGTAAAGACAACATCGACTTTTTCACCCACTGCATCCCAAAGGCGTTGATAATTTGCTATCGCGATATCGGTCTGCTTTTCAAAAACGGTTTGCACATAGTCACGGCGCATGGCGGTAGACATATACCACTCAGCTACATTACGGATACCTTTCGGATCTTTCAGTCCCATACCCGGAACGAAAGCGATATCGCCCAGTGCCGTACCGCCGAAGCTGGCAACGACCGCTTTCCCGGTGGTGGCAGCCTTTTCGACTGTCTCCTTATAATACTGAAGATCTTCTTCTGAAATGGGACCGAATTCTTCCAGGTTATCTTCCGGCTGAATCGCATCATCGTCGACATACTCCTGACGTTCGGTTGCATTGATAAAATAGCAGTCAGCCGGCATCACGGCACTGGGAGGATAAGAACGGTCGCCAGCCGCATAGATATGAACGTCTCCCTGATCGTCGGTCGTCAAGTCGATACCGGAGGCGATCATCACTTTCTGTCCCCAGGGGGTTATTTGTTCGTGAAGTTGAGTTTCATCGATGTCGAACATATCCTTCCGTCCGAAAACGGGGACACAATCTACACCGATAATCTCCTGCAGGTCACTCTCTATCTCTCCCAGCATCTGGAAAGGTTCGATGACGCGGACAGGATGCGGGTCCAATCCATAATGTTGCCGCAAAGCCTCTACGACCTTACAATGGATACCGGTAACTGAAGTTGCTCCGAAGTCGACCGGTACGCAATCGGGCATACGATGGGCTAGTGCGCTTTGCACACGCTGTTTAGATGTCATGTTCAATATTGATTTTAGAATAGTATAAAAAGAAACTGCTTTCTCTTCATGGTATTGTTACTGTAGCCTCTTATGTAAGCACAATGCAAATATAGAAGGTCCTTTTCCGATATAAAATAGCAAAAAACTGCCTATTTGGTGGATTATTATTGCATCTTAATATTCCAATCTCAATGTTATTTGTCCGTACGGAGCCATCACCAGATTACCGTCGGTTCTTTCTCCGGCTATCTCCTCCCGATCACAGACAGAGACACGTGCCGGGGTCTTTTTAGGGAAAGATAGTTTTACACTTTCCTCTTTGTCGGACAAGGAACGGAGACGGATAATCAAAGTATGATCGGTTTCCAGGGATTTGATGATCGTCGAGTAAACCTTCTGGTTGTCGATAGCAATCAAAGGCTGTACCTGCGGATCTTTATCGGCTGTAACATATACCAGCGGTTGCGACTGTTCCATTCCGAAACGGTTGGCTTCCACCACATCGTAGGCTTCGTGCGGATACAAACGATAACGGAACCGGACAGGCCCATCCTGTGTCAACGGGAAGTTGGTATGCCAGTGATTATTCATCGCCCATGAATAGACCGTTGAACTAGGTTCCAGCCTGGTAACCCAGTTTCCTTTTCCTCCCCAACCCATTGCGATATTGGCATAACGATCACCGTATTCAAACAAAGGAGCATCCAGCGAACACCAGGTTACGCCATGTGTGGCATTCGAGACATCAAGCCATCGCTGCATCGCCAGCCAGTTACGGTTACCTTGCGGCCACTGGTCTTTCTCCACTTCCATCACACCCCACGGAATATCTACGCGGGTCTTTGAATTCGGAAGATTGAAGGCAAAGCCAAAATGAATACCGTCTTTCTCCACCAAAGGCAATTTATCTACAACATTGGAAATTTCCACCCACGGCTGCCCTGCCTGCAAACGGACAGAACGGGAGACACTCCGGCAACCGGTTGCTTTCGATGTCACACACAGTTCTACGGCCAAAGGACCTTCTTCGACTACGGAAACAGACAATACCGTATCCGCCTGCGGAGCATCCACATTCGCCGGTAACCAGGAGAAGGTATTGGCTCCCTGGGCAATATAGTTATATTCAGAACCTTTCTTCAATAAAGAAACAATATTACCGGTTGTCCGGTCCACATGAACCGTCAGACAATCGTTCTCCAGTGTCGTTCCTTCTATTTTGCAACTGCCCGACAAAGAACATTTACCTTCCACTACCCGAAAATGACGGGAACTCAGAGCAGGTACTTCCGGCACATTGACCAACAACTCACCGGTAGAAAGACGTTGGGAAAGAAGCTCTTTACCATTCTGGTCGACCACTTTATCCCCTTTCAGGCTTTCCTTTGCCGTCAGCCGGATCACACCGCTCTGTGGCCATGAATGCGTATTAAAGACGGCGATACCTCCGTTTGCCGGACCTTCCTTAGGACCCAGTGCCCCATTCGACTTATCCGTAGCAGGAGCCAACGATTCATCCAGCATATCGATCGAACGGTCTTCGGCTTCATGGAAGTAAGACTGTTTCACTTTCCAGATGGCATCCTGGAAATAGGGTTCGGTTGGGTTCTCAAAGCACCAGGTATGCTCCGAACCTAAAAGGATATAACGCCAGGCCTCATCGAAATCTTCACGCGGAGCTTTTCCTCCATCCGCCAGCATAGACCAGATCGTTTCTGCCTGCACCAGTTTCTCTTTGGCATTCCGGTTCTTGGCTGTCAAGCCGGCAGCCGTACCCAGACCGTCCGTCCAGTATTCGGTATAGTCACCGGAAACAACCGGCAGCTGGTCACCATACTTCTCTTCTATCATCGACATGATCTCATGACCGCCGCTGATAATGATTTTCGGATAAGCATATCTTTCATTCCACTCTTTCACCGCAAAAGGAACATCGGCATCCAGCGGGTTGTTATCCCACAACGACCAGGAAAGAACGGTATAATCATACGGATAATTCTCTTTTTCCAACGCCATCAGTTTCTCGGTAAAATCGACATTGGCATATCCCATACGAATCACTTTCGGCACTTTTGCCGGGTCACGTTGTCCGAACCAGGGACGTCCGGTCTCCCCGCCTTTTCCCATACTGCCGCTATTGGCATAACCGCCCGGCTGAAGGAACAAGACTTTCGATTTACCGTCGAGACCTACCCACCAGAAGGGTTTTCCATCCATATTCTTATGAGCATTTCCTGCGCGGTCGGTGTTCGGCCATGAGATAATATACTTAACACCCTCCTGTGCCATAACCGGGATCAATCCCCACGACATACCCGGTATATCGAACTGCTGGAAAACATCCGAAGGAACTCCGCTCAACCGTTGCATCTCGCGGGTAAACTTAAAGACATGAAACAATTCCTCATCGGCACAGGTACTGGTATTCAGATTCAGATAACTGGCATCCAGGCATATCTGCCCTTTCTTCATAGCCTCAACCAGTTCATCCCGCATCTCCGGATTGGATTGCCACAACCGTTCCATAGGCCAGCCTACTTCCGGATTCCAGACAAAACGGGCACCGTCAGGATGGTTCTTCGTCTCTTCCGCCAGTTTGATTCCTTCAATGATATTGTTTTTATGAAGCTGCTCTACGTTCTTATGCGTATTTGTATAACCTATATCCACATGGGCATGATTATATAGATAGACATTCCAGTGACGCATAGGGGTAATGCTGACTTTTTGCTTGTATGTCTTATCCGCTCCACGGAGGACAAATGTGACTTCCGACTTCCTCCCTGTAGGTACTGTGGCGGGTAACAGAACATCTACCTCTGTCGAATCTTTCGCATTTAATGCAAAATGACTCTTTTCCGTTTTCCCTTTGGTTATCACTTCGACCGAAAGATCACCTTTCAGTTCCTCTCCTTTCAGCCGGACCGTCACAATACGTCCGGGTGCCCCATCGGTCCTGTAGCCGTAAAGCGGGCGTACGATATAATCGATTGCACCGGGTTTTATATCTGCCTGAACCATGGAGGAAAACACAATTATCAATAAGCTGAACACTATTTTCTTTCTCATTCTATTACATTTAGATTAACTATTTACACATCATACAAAATAAAAGAGCTTTTACTTCCTATTCAATAGACATTCCGATTGTTTACTTATACAATCTTGCGATATTCTGTTTACTTCACCATTACTGCGACGAGGTATAAGGTAAAGTGTAAGTTTAAGCAAAATTAGAAACTACAATTTCAATAATAAATAGCAAATAATTGCTTATTCCGTGGATTATTATTGCTTACTTTACAGTGTCAACCCGATTACATGTATTATGGCAAAAGTAGAACTTGGTTTTTCCGGCGAACGTTTCATCTATCTGCCGATCCCTATGATCAATCTGATGGAAGATAGTCCCCTCACAGGCGACCTGTATCTTTATTCCATGGGCTTTTTTGCGCGTGCTTCCCACCATTATATAAACCGTCCCGAAGGATGTGACGAATATCTGTTCATTTATTGCAAGGACGGACGGGGATGGGTCGAATTATACGGAAAACGAAAAATACTGGAGGCTAATCAATTCATCATACTTCCACGCCACATTCCGCATGCTTACGGAGCAGACGAAGAAGATCCCTGGACTATTTACTGGTTACATTTCAGAGGAAGCAAAGCGCCTCTTTTCTCCTCCCGTTTCGATAAGCCGACATCGGTCCCTCCCTCTGCACAGTCGCGGATAGAGGAACGGATCGATTTGTTCGAAGAGATGTTCAACACTCTGAATGAGAGTACGGACATGGATCATATGCATTATGCCAATCTATGTTTTGCCCATTTCTTGGGATCGTTCCTTTTCATCGATATCTACCGTAACCGCTTCCGGCAAAAGGAGTATTCGGAAAACATAATCAACCGTGTGGTACATTTCATGAATGATAATATCGAATCGAACCTGAAGATTACGGACTTTGCCAACTTCTGCGGTTATTCGGAATCCTATTTCTATCGCAAATTTGTCAAAGAGATCGGACATCCCCCAATGGACTATTTCATCCGCCTGAAAATAGACAAAGCCTGCAAGCTCCTGATCCAAACAGATATGAAGGTGAATCAGATCGCTCACAAGCTTGGCTTTAAAGAGTCTCAATACTTCTCCCGTACGTTCTCCAATGTGATGGGGGTTTCTCCACTAGAGTTCAGAAAGCAGAATTTCAAGTTATAACATAAGTATTTCAGAGATTAATTTCTTTAGTCTCTCCCGGATTCAGGGAGAGAGACTCCAGCTCATTCACGGAAGCCGGCATCAATACGCTGCGTGCTTCTTCGGAGGTTTCCGCTAAAATCCGCACATCGGCAGAGTAAGTCGTGGGGTTGGTTATTTTCAATACTATACGGCCATCGCCTCCCTGCTTCTTTTCAACCTTCAGGTGGTCGAATACAGTTACTTCCTGTCGGTCTGTTTGTACATAAATACTTGGAATCTGGGTAACTGTCAACAAGGCACCAACTTCACACCAAGAGCAAGAGGCAAAAATATTGCCGCCAACTCCACTTTTACCTTCCCAATCACTCAAATTGACACGCTCACACATTCCTCCCCAAGGCATGGAACCGATCGGACATTCCTGGCGACTGACATATTGAGGTAATCCATGAGCTATGTCTTCCAACAAATCAAGCGCACGCCTGTCTGCCGTCGCACGATAATATTTCAACAAACTATGTCCGGACCAAGTACAGATACCAGGTGCACCATGTTTGTTGGCTACACTAGCCCAAACCGCACCGGTAGCATGAGCACCCGCTTTCTCCATAGCTGATCCTTTAGGAAAGTGAAAGTCGTAAGAGACTGTCCAACTGGCACAAACCGGTAACAATTCTGCTGCATAGTTCAACCACTCTTTATTCACCGTCTCTTCATAAAGCACCATAAAAGATTCGAACAAAGCAAAAGCCGATTCACTATCCGGTGTTGACAAAATCTCACCCGGTCCCCCGGTAGTGTAACCCTTCTTGACATACTCGTCATAGAACCATCGTCCCGCTAATGTGGCAACCTCCAGGTAGTGCGGGTTATTATAGGTCTTAGCCGCCATAGCCAAACCAGCAGGAACAATAGCCCCTGCGCATGAATTGCCTATACAAATATCACCAGTCTCCACATCTACGAACTGACCGAACTGACCATATTTATCCCATAGACGGACAAAGGCATCCGCCTGTTTACGCGTACCTTCCTTCCAAGAAACTTTTACCTGTTCATCCCTCGACTTCAGCAGATTCATCTGTAATTGCGCAAGGTATAACCAGTCACCTTGCGAACGAACAAATGTTACATTATCTTCCAATGGCTTCCCGTACCCAAATCCATAGAACTCTTTGCCATCGCCATAGGCATAAAAGAAACCGGACTTGGCTTGCGTGCGATCATAAATAGCATCCAGGTTCTTCATGGCACGTTCCTTATCTGAATCAGTTCCCCTCAAAAGGATAGGATAAGTAGCCTGGCCACCTCCGCACCACCCCAGTTGCCAAATGAAATTCCAGCTTGCTTTATCTTTTACATCACTCAACCAATACATATTGATACGATCATCCCAGCGGCGAGTTTGGTACAGATTGTTCATCAACGTCCACAAATGGCTATAAGGCACCACGTCATGACGTTCACTCTTATTGAACTCCTTACGAACCTCTACAAAACGATCCATCATATCATTCAACCGTTTTGCTTTAAAGTCGTACACGCGACAAGAGATAGACACTCTTTCTCCCTCTTTCAGGGTTGCCGGAATATCAGCTCCATTGCCAGTACGTGTAACAGGAGCCGTGATAGAAAAAGTAGCCTCCGAACGATCTTCATTTTCCTTTATGGTCAAACCATAATCGCCTAAATCATTTCCCTGGTTGGTCTGCACCATCCAAGCCTTACGATCCTTTTCCGAGAAGTAAGCCATCAAAGGAGTGGATGCATTACCGGAAGTCAACTCAATCGGTTTAGACGGTTCGCCTTTCCTGCCCAATGTAGGTTGAGAAGAGGTGACAGTCGTAGGCATATCCACACGCCACTCGGCTTTATCATACCAAAAAGGAGGATAACCGATATCCTTGGTAGCAAACCGGTTCCCGTCATAAACGATAGCAGGGACAAAGACATAATTATCCGGCGTCCACTCGTCCATTTCAAAATCTACGGCAAACGAGACATTCTCCGCCATCCCTTTTTTCAACTCCCAGGTAAAAGTATAATCAAGTGCTGTTTTGTCGCCTGGAACCGGTTGTTTATCTGTTCTCAATACCCACTGACACCCTTTGGAGTCTGTTACTATCGAAGTTCCCTTCTCCTCAAAAGAGGTAGAAGCCACTACTTTATTATTTTGATGATATCTTACCAAAGGTTTGATATCCCCTATAGCATAGGCTCTACTCAACGAAAATACCGATGCCATCCATAAACCTGTAATAATTAATATGTTTCTCATGATGAAGTTTTTTACTTTCTCTTTGTAATTTTCAAACAAGCGCCTCCGCCTGGTGCCAACGTAAGCGTAATCGTATCCTTACTGGTCACCTCTTTCTTCGAAGCTTTATACGTTTCCCGATTGTTTTGATAATGCCCATTATCTCCATCCTCCACAATCTCAGCCCAATAGTTACCTTCAGCCAGAAAATCAAGCGACAGGTTGATAGTACGACCGGATTCATTCGTGGCTGCGCCTACCAGATAAGCCTCCTCCGTCTGACGCATCATGACAATGTATTCGCCAATTACACCTTGCAATGTACGACTCTCCTTCCAAGGCATCTTCTGGGAAGAGATGAAATCGAGCAACTCCGGATATTTCTTATAATACTCAGGGATATCCGGAAGAATGGTGGCACCAGAGAAGGTTATCAAGGTGCGAGCCGCCTCAGATACGACGGTCGAAGGACATTCCTGATTATTGTCCACGCGGGTGGTAGGTCCCTGGCGCAAGTCAAACATACCGTTGTTCATATCCAACGGCCCGGCCACCATATTGACGAATACGGAAGTGACGAAGGTCTTCGGTTCGAACACGCGGTGAGCATCCAACTGGGCAAAATTGTATTCGCGCGTGACAGCGTTCGGCCAAGTACGCATCTGCCCGTAGGGATGAACAGGGCCGTCGTGATAATCCACCAACAGATGATTTTGCGCACATAGTTCGGTTATCATCCGTGTACGATGGTTTTTCTCCTCCTGCGTTCCACTCATAAATCCGTATTTCACACCGGCAGCACCCCATTCACCATATTGTTTCAATGTCTCCTCGATAGGGTACTTGCGTCCTCCCACATCATTCAGATACAGCCAGATGCCTACGCCCTTTTCCTTGCCGTATGCAATCAGCTTTTGCACATCGCGTGCCTTGTCTCCCTTCGTCGGGTCGGAATCCGACTCAAACTCAGGACCGTACCAGTTGGCATCCAGCACCAGGTATTTGAAGCCTTGCTCAACTGCGAAGTCTACCATCCGAATCCAGGAAGGGTAAGACATCGTATATTTAAAACCTTCCCATTCCGCACCGTCGATACGCCAATCCCACAAGGCGACGCTCGGTTTCACCCAGGAAAAGTCATACGAGGGATCCGGGTCGGGGTTGAGAAGTTCTATTAAATGCGAGTCGACCAGTTCACCCGGCTGGTTGCCATGCATGATGACACGCCAGGCGGAGGCATATCCGGGAACCAAGGCAGACGGTTTGGAAGCCACGGTAAATTCCGTTTTCCCTTTCTCCGACTTCAACCGAAGCGGTTCGCCCATACGCAAGTCTGCCTCATGGATAGCCATAAAATGGCGGTCGCCGGCTTGGATCGTCATTACAGGCAATCGTTCCTCTCCGGTTTCCGTCAATTTCTCCGGACCGAGATTGTGATACTCACCGTTGTAATACCATGCCGTATAATCGCCGGCAAAGTTATAGGAGGTTTCTTCCGATTCCACCTTGGCCTCTCCCGCCGTGTCTTCGGGAATACGGTATTGGAAAGCTACGCCGTCGTTGTAGGCACGTGCCACCAAGGTGATCTTTTCGGGGAAAGCACCTTTGCGGCTCAATTCAAGGACCACTTCATTGAAATGGTCATCAACCTCCGTACGTTTTCCCCATATCGGTTTCCATACATCGCGCACTTCTCTCTTGGAGACATCATTGACTTTCCAGCCTTCGCCCGGTATGTCATCGCCACCAACCAGGTCAAATCCCAATTCAGATTCGTTGATGAGCGGAGTACCTTCCGCCTGAAAAGAATAAGTCCACTCTCCCTCCTCATTCGGATGGAGTTGCATAACCAGGTTGCCGTCAGGTGAGGATAACGTATAGTCGTTATTTGTACATGATGAGCACATTCCCAATAAAGCAATCAGAAAGGCTCCTGATAGAATTCGTTTATTCATTCTGTTTCTTATAAAGTGTTTGTATCTTGTTATTTCTTCAATCGTTCCCGACTTTTCTGTTGAAAATCATCCAACGTCTGCGGACTCAGGCAGGCCTTCTCCACCCAGTTTTTTTCTCCGTAGACACCCGCTTTCGAATAATCAAAAGGCTTGAATCCTATTTTCCGGACAGCCTTTGAAGACAACAGGGTATAATCATCCGATAAAGGGGCCTTAAACAGAGGGTCGGCATAGACGGAATGAGGTTCTTTCAGCTTCTTCCATTCTTTGAATGCATATTTGCCAAACTTAGGTTCACCGTTCAAATGCCAATACAGATTAGAATCAATATCCAACAAACCAGTCTCCCAGACACCAGCCAATGTTTCTCCCTGATTATGTAAGATGATATTGTGCTTGAAATGGAATGACAGATGTGATTCTGCACGAGTGTATTGTGCCTGATAATAATGACCGAAAGCAAAGATATTGTTCTCTATCTTATTATCCTTGCCGTAATGCTGGTGGAAGCCACCGCTTTTACACCGATATACCAAATTGTTGCTCATCTCCACACCGGTAGAACCTTCATCTGTATAAAGTCCCCAGCCGCCATAGTCGTAAGACAAGACATCGTGTATGACATTATATGTCACCTTCGTTCCTTCCGATTCGCCGAGCGTATAAACAGCTCCCATATCCGACAGTTCTCCCCAGCCGATATGATGGATATGGTTATATGAGATGATATTCCTGACAGCCGGACTTTTCAGTTTTGCCTGGTAAAACTCAGCTTCTCCCCTAGAATTGAGATGATGTGTCCAAAGATCCGGAGAGTCATTATATCCCCACACCCAACCGACAGAAACGCCGGAATAGTATAGATCGGAAATCTCGTTATGAGTCACTTGATTATCGCTACTGTGAAAGATAGCAACTCCAATACCGCTGGGCAATTCACGTCCGACATGCGTTATAATATTATTATGTATCACATTATGGCTGGTGACCTTACGATTATCTGACCTGAAATAAGGTTCGCCAATTTTAATACCACCAGCACCCAAATCAGCCAGGTAACAATGTTCCACTTTATTATTGTGACACTCTTGCCTGAACCAGACAGCGTAAGTTCCGGTATGACCTATTTCGCAATTGATCAAAGATATATATTCGGAGAAATCAAATGATAACGCAGCTTTAGTAAAGGCAGCCGCCTGCATAGGCTCTTCTCCATGTTCCGGCATTCGATAGGAACTATATTGAAAAGAGATGTTTTCAAATGTCACATGTTTCACCGGACTTCCGGCTTCCCCTTTAAACACAACCAGCTGTTCAAGCGAAGGTACAAAGGACTCGGCAGTTTCCATGTTCTCCCCTTCATAAGGCATATAATACAGATATCCCGTATTCCTGTCAAGATACCATTCGCCCGGTGTATCCAACGCTTCCATATAATCATACATCAAATAGCGGGAACCTTCCCGTATCTGGTTCCAGGGATGCATCCCCTTCCCATTCACATAAATAAAAGCTGAATCGACATCCACATAGGCCGCACGTTTATGAGTGATATCCCATTTGTGATAAAACCGGAATTTCAACTGTTGCAAATCGGAAAGTTGTAGTTTACTCATCTCCTGCCAGTCTTCCTGATTGAGATTAATCCGCTGAACGGCATAATCAGCAAAGCGGACATCCTCCACAAAGGGAGTCTCGGAAGAACTTTTTACATAATACCAGTCCGTATTGGGAGTACGGGCCAGAATTGCCCGCTTTCCATTTACATATAATTGCTCAAACTCCAATCCATAACGGGTCACCTCCGGCACATAAGCCCGGTATAACTTATCTCCATATTTTTGCCAACCCTTAACAGACACACCACCTATGAAACAAGGTTTACCTACGTCTCCGTCCGATTGGATGATAATCGGACGAGAAGACGGTCGATCAATAACAAAAGGACGATCCATATAATAGTTGCCTGTTGCCACCTTTATAAACAAAGTATCCGTTTCACTCCGGTTATCCAACTGCCCTTCTATCGCTTTATTCAGTGAATAATAAGGGGATTCAACCGTCCCTTTCCCATCGTCACTACCCGTAGGAGACAAGTAGACAACTTGGTCGGCATATACTCCGGGATTTATAAACCATAGTATTAGTATTGATAAAACTATATTTTTCATTCTATAAAAGGTAGTTTTTCGTATTATATTACTTTAATGGATACCAAGAAAGAACTCATGTCTTCCCCACTTATTTTTTCTTATTCATTTGTGACACTTCCGACACTTTTCGTCCAAAATCTTCCACAACCATCCAATAATCAAATTGGACATTATGTAGCTCCGACGGGTCATTCTTCAAATTATACAATTCCTGGTTTTGATTTCTCTGCGCAGGAATCCACTTCCATTCGCCAGAACGAACAGCGATGTTTCCACCATTATCCTGCAAAATAAAATAAGGACGATATGGCTTTGACCGAGGATCAAAAAATAGTTCAGATGCATCCCGGCTATCATTCATATCCGGACCACTTGTATGATTACCCAATATCCGGGAAAATGTAGCCAACATATCTATATAGCAGACAGGTTGTTCTTGTTCAAAGCTTTTTCTAACCTTTTGTGGCCAACTAAAAATAAAAGGGACACGAATTCCACCTTCGTTCAATGTTCCTTTTTCACCCCTGAATATACTAAAAGGATTATGTCCGTTCAAATTCTCCAAAGCACCATCTGCATACCCTTCCCTGATTCGCGGTCCATTATCGCTGGTTACAATAAGTATGGTATTATCCAATTCTCCTTTTTCTTTCAGAACCTTTATAACCTCCCCTACCATATAATCAAATTCTTCAATCACATCACCATAAATACCCGCCTTCGACTTTCCTCTGAATTTTGGAGAAGGAATTCGTGGTTCATGTGCATTATGAGTAGCAAAAAAGAGGAAGTAAGGATCATTCTTTTGCTCTTTAATAAATTGTAAAGCTTTGTCCAATAAAGTATCAGCCATCTCTTCATCTTTCCATAAAGCTGCATTTCCACCACTCATCCAACCGATCCTGCTCACTCCATTCACAATCGTTCCGTCGTGTCCCATGTGAGGTCGCAAAGTCAGTAATTCCGGATTCTCTTTCCCCGTTGGATTATTTCCCACCTTTTGCCAATAAGAAACCTGTATGGGGTCAGAAGAAGAGAAATTTACCACTTTACTATTTTCAATATACACACAAGGCACACGGTCATTGGTTGCTGGAAATATATATGAATAATCAAAACCAACCTCCTTGGGACCATTGACTATCGTTTTATTAAAATTCACTTTATCCTCTTTACTCCCCAATCCCAAATGCCATTTACCGACAATGCCAGTATTATATCCGGCCTGCTGAAATGTTTTAGGTAAGTTATTTTTCTGTGTATCTATCAATAAAGGTGCATCTCCCGGCAGAATATGAGCACCTACCCGCCAAGCATACTCTCCGGTAAGTAAAGCATAACGCGAAGGAGTTGATGTTGATGCCGGAGCGTAAGCATTGGTAAATCTTACTCCATTACGAGCTAACTTATCTAAATTGGGAGTCTTTATTTTTTTGGCTCCATAGCAACCAAAATCGGCATACCCAATGTCATCTGCCAAAATAAAAATTACATTGGGATTCTTTGTAACCCCACAAGCTGTATAGGAAATCAATGCGCCTAAGGCTACAAAATAGTTTCTTTTATCAAAATTCATGGTATTGCTATTTGAAAAAATAGAATAATCAATGAAGGTGTGTCAAAAACAGATCTGTATTTTCTACGTTTCCTACGTTCGGTAATCGTTTTTGGCACACCTTCTCAATAATAAGAACCACTTTTATTGTGGAGAATCCCACCCCGGATTTTGTTTCAAATTCGGGTTAATAAGCAGTTCATCCATTGGAATCGGACTTAAATAATCCCTATCCGGATTAAACTTAAATGTACCTCCATTCAAACTAATTACATACGGATCTAAATAACCATCTTTATCAACAGGTATTGACGGAATATTCAATCCTTGTTTTACATAATCTTCTTTTTCATACCGATACCCCTTAGGACGTTTTCCGTCAAATAATTTATGAGCTCTCCACCGCTTCCAATCATCTGTACGATATCCCTCACCAGCCAATTCAACTCTTCGTTCTTGACGAACAATCGCCAAATTATCAGAAATCGGATAACCATAATCAGGCCACCATGACTCAACCTGCGGTTTAACCTCTGTCAAAGCTGGCATCCCAACACGTTTACGCAGCAAATCTATATTATCCGACAAATCAGGAAACGAACCGTTTAATTCAACATAAGCTTCTACGTAATTTAACATCAACTCTGCAACTCTAAACGAAATACCAGAAACCAAAGGATCTGATTGATTTATAAGAGGTCCTTCCACATTATGTGCTTTCTTTGGAGCAAATCCAGTAGTCGTGTTACGACCCGCTTCAGACATGTGTATTTGAGGAACAGTAAACAATGAATCTATAAAACCAGGAGTAACAGTATTCAACAAATCCCCTGGAGTAAACACACTTTGCTTATAACGAGGATCCAATTTTGATGCCAATTCAGATAAATAGACAACCCCCGTTCCCGGAACAGCCGACTTATCCATAATATCAATAGATTTTCCCTCATTCGATAAATAACTACGAACCAAATCTAACGTATAAGAGCAATTAGAATATCCATACCACCAAGACTGTACATTAACATTATTTTTTATACCCAATGCTTCTGAATATTTTTTACTAAGAGTTACTTCCTGAATATCAGCATAATCAAATCTATTAAACAAATTATAATAGTCCGATTCCGGATGTCCGGTTGAATAAAGTTTACCTTCAAATCCTCCACACATTTGTTTAAACTGGTCATACGCTTCGATTGTCTTTTGAAAAAGTTTATCAGCATCAACATCCGAAGCCGACTTTGTTCCTTCATGATATTTAGCCCAAGTTGCTTCAAATAGAGCAATTCTCGACTTAAATATCAGTGCAGTCTCTTTGTTAAGCCTATTGACACCAACGTCTGTTCTCAATTTCAAATGTTCAACAGCCTGATCCATCAAATTCATTATTGAATCGACAACCAAAGAACGTGGATCACGAGCTTTATTCAATGCTTCCTCATCTGAATCGGAAATAACCGAAGAATACCAAGGTACATCTCCAAATTTCCGAACTAGTTCATGATACTTCAAAGCCTTCAAAAAACAAGCTTCCCCATAAGTATGCTCATATTCACTAAATGGAGATTCACATAGAACATAATTATCGAAGAACATATTAATTTCTCGAATAGGTCCCCATTTCCATTCACCGCCGCTTGTTGGTGTCGTATTATCTTCTCCATTCATCCAAGTAGGATGATTCAAACCGATCACCATATTATCCGAATTCTGGTCATCGATATAATATCCCATTCCCCAATCCGTTAAACTCCCGGGAAGCCATTCATATTTTCCTACAATATAAGCATCTAATTGTTCGGGGGTTTTCCAAAAAGTAACCTGAGAAACTTCATCCAAAGGTTCTCTATCCAAAAAGTCATCACAAGAGAATAAGGCCACAAGTATTGGTAAAACTAAAAAACCTTTGTACGTTGCTTTTATTTTATTATATATATTTTTCATATCTTATATTCATTAAAAACTAACATTAACTCCAAAAGAATAAACAGCTTGTTGCGGATACATTCTTCCTCCACCTACCGCTTCCGGATCTATATAAGAAGGTAAAGCCGATAACACAAACATATTTTCTCCAGAAAAATAAACTCTGCAATTAGTTATTCCTGCTTTTGAAATCAGGTGTTTAGGTAATGTATAAGCCAATTGAAGATTTTTCAATCTTAGATAAGCTCCATTTAGCAAATATTTCGTATTTGTTTGAAAGTTCTTGTTTCCTTCCGCATTATCATAAGGACGTGGAAAATATGAATTGATATTTTCACCCATATATTCCAACAAACGTGAATCCGTTGTACCATCCCGATAAAAATCCATGTGCCATTTATTATCATATACAGAACTAGCAAATGAATTACCAACGCCTGTTCCCCAGAAAAAGAAAGAACCATTCATAAAGAGATCACGTTTCGCAACACCTTCGAAGAAAAGCGACAAATCCAAACGTCCCGCTTTCTCAAACTCATATCCAGTAGACAAATTTATACCATATCTGAACCGAGGAGTCGTATTACCAATGATCCGTTTATCACCAGGTTCCTCTACTGTAGAGTTGCCGGGGGTTATCTCTCCATCTCCATTCAGGTCTTCATATTTAACATCACCCGGATACCAATTGGCATGGATCTTACTTTGATCAACTAACAACTTTCCATTTTCATCAAAATCATCTTTGGTCAGGAATCTATTAACCTTATATCCCCATATTTCACCAAAGACTTTTCCTTCATACCATTTTTCTGAACCATCCGAATTTTGTCCAAATGAATTAGATGCAGAATTATACTTTGTTACTTTACTGCGAGCATCTGCTAAATTTAAAGAAACACCGTAATCCCATTGCTCGTTAATTTGATCTCTCCAACTTAACTGCATTTCAAAACCATTCGTCACAAATTCTGCATTATTTATCGAAGGAGCACTTGTCCCAAGAACTGCTGCTTTAGGTGTAGGAGGTCCAATAATATCCCACGAACGTCTATTGAAATAACCTAACTCTGCAGACAACCGACTATCCAATGCTCTCATCTCTAATCCAACATCCAATGTCGTAATTTTCTCCCAAGTCCTGCTCATATTTAAAATACCCGGAGTCTTAACATAAGGTAATCTACTTCCATTGAAAATCCAGCTTGATTCTGAAGCAACTTCCATGGTCGGTATATGTAAATAACCTGCAGAATTACCTTGATTTCCCAATGTACCATAAGATGTTTTTAATTTCGCAAAATTGATCACATCTTTAAGACCTTCCCAAAAACTTTCATTACTCATATTCCAAGCAGCAAAAGCAGAAGGGAAAAATCCCCATTGAGAACCTTTCGAATACCTACCGGATCCATCATAACGCCCATTTAGTTCGATAAAATAACGTTCATCAAAATTATAGTTGATACGTCCAAAAAAGCCACAAGTAGCCCAATCATTTATTTTATCATCGAATGTTCGTATACCTTGCGCAATTGAAACAGCATCCATATCCGGAACAAATAAATCTTTTGCTGTTCCAGACAATTCTCTATAAGTATTCTCCTCAGTCTGAGCACCTAACTGAATCCTGAAATTATGCTTTTTTATCTGATGCTCATAAGCTGTATACCCTTGTATCGTCCAATATCTATTCATTCCTGTATGCTTTGCCAATGACGACTCAGTACCTCCCATAAGGAACTTATCCCCGGAAGGTCTTAATCCGTAAACAGGCATCTTCAAAGACTGATAATCTTTAAAGTTCATACGCCAAGTACCATCCACATGAGCTGTCCATCCTTTGGCCAGATTAAAATCCAATGCTAAAATATTATCCAAACGGTGATACACGGTTGTCTGATGTCCCCCTCCTATACCTGTTGCAATACGGGTTCCTTCATTATAAACTCCATCCGGATTTTTAACAGGAGTAACAGGCCACGCTCCGTAAGCAAACTCATAAGCACGTGATCTTCCCTGTCCATACTCAAAATTAGGATCCTTGGTTGTTTCATATGAATAACGAGACCGATAAGTCAACTTCAACCAAGAAGTGACATCTGTTTCCACTCCCCCATTAATATTGAAGCGAGAATAATTATCTATATCTTCTACAAAATTCAAGATGCCCGGTTGATAGACATACCCCGTAGACACAGAATAAGAAGTCTTATCATTACCACCTCTCACGGAAAGATCATGTTGATGACGAAACGAAGAACGTAACCAAATATCAATAAAATCATTATTACAATAAGACTGATTACCCCATCCCCAAGTATTACCTTCATCAGAAACTAAATCCGATAAAGTATACTTTCCTGGATTCTGGATATTATCTAAAATAAGATCCAACTGATCGTTTGTAAAAGCCACAGGCATCTTAGCATTGACTTTCGACTGATTCTTCAATAATCCGAAAGTATATGAATCAGCCATTCTTGGCATATTAATAGGAGTTACTACACCATAATTACCACTATAAGTAATAGAAGGCTTCTCATTCCTTCTTCCCATTTTTGTCGTTACCATCAATACTCCATACGGAGCACGTGCCCCATACATGGCAGAAGCTGCAGCATCTTTTAAAACTGAAATACTTTCAACATCATTGGGATTTAAAGCATTAAAATCATCCATACTGGAAGGGATTCCATCAATAACAACAAGAGGAGGAGTCGACTCATTCAAAGCTGCCTGCCCACGAATCTGAATCGTTGGAGTTTTACCGGGAGTATTTCCTCCAGAAGGAGTAGAGAAAGTGATACTACTAGCTTTCCCTTGTAACATAGAACTAGTATTGGTCACCGGACGATTTGCTAACTCTTTTGAACTTACTACATCTACAGAACCCGTTAAATTAGATCTCTTTTGTGTTCCATACGCGACCACCACCACTTCTTCCAATGTCTCACTATCCTCTTTCAATGTTACATTTACAGACGATTGTCCTTTCACTACCATTTCCGTTGAAACATATCCAATATACGAAACTACCAACGTTGCGTTGTCAGACGCAACGTTAAGGGAGAACCTCCCTTCGACATCTGTGATAGTACCATTCGTTGTTCCCTTTTCCACAACATTCGCACCAATAACCGGCTCTCCTGTTTCGTCTTTTACAACCCCTGTTACCTGACGGTTCTGCTGGGCAACCGCAAGTACAGTATTTTCTAATTTACTATTGGGAGATAAAATGATATACGTCCCATCTACCGTAAACTTCACATCCGTCCCATCGAATAGCTGTTTTAACAGCTCCTCCAAAGACTTCTTACTCGAATTAACCGTCACTTTCCGGTTCACATTCACGTACTTATCATATACAAACAAATAATCCGTTTGCTTTTCAATATCTGTCAGGACACTGGATAGTTCCGTATTGTTTTGTTTCACCGTCACTTTGACATTTTGAGAATCTACATTTCCAGCATGTAGACTGAATGTCAATGCTAATGAGCACACTGTGGTTAGCTTCATGATTCTAAAAAAGTGTTTACACCGTTGGGTTTTGTCATAGAAAACCCACGATAAGAATTTTTTATTCATATCTTTGTTGTTGCTAATTGATTAATACATTTATTTTTAACTGTGTTAATTGGATGCCGATGGGTGTGGGGACACTTGTCGGCATTTCATTTTAAGATTAACTTTCTTCTTTAAGATTAACTTTACGATTCATGCTTCATAGGCTGTTTCATTTTTAATTAGACTTATTTTATATAGACAATCGAGTTGTCTTCATTTCGTTCAAAGGTATATTTAGCATTCCGCTGCAAAATTCGTAACGCATTGTCCAGTCCGTCGGAAATACGGAATTTACCGCTGCACGAATATCCTTCCAGATTCTTATTCTCCACAACAATAGAGATACCGTAACATTTTTCAAAACGTTTCATCAACTCATGAAAAACGATATTGTCAAAACAAACCAATCCATCACGCCAACGGAAATGATCATAATCATCAATGGATGAAACTAATAACCGGCCATCTTTCAAATGAACCTCCTGATCCGGTTTCAAAAGGACCGAAGCTGAGACAGCTGAATTATCCGTCACTTTAACAGATCCCTCCATCAATGAAGTTGAAAACTCTTCCGAATCCG
Source organism: Parabacteroides leei (assembly GCF_023369805.1). NCBI lineage: Bacteria > Pseudomonadati > Bacteroidota > Bacteroidia > Bacteroidales > Tannerellaceae > Parabacteroides > Parabacteroides leei. The sequence continues at coordinate 89,776 of NZ_JAMBQG010000019.1, read as the reverse complement.
AATAGGCTTCCACATTAAACTTTGTCCCCAATACTTCGATATCACATTTTCGGGTATGAACCACGAAAGGAGATTCCTTATCATGTTTTACTTCGAAGTATCCTTCACCATCCAGCTTCACCTCACGTTTCGCTCCGGAGAAAACTGCCGGATAAACCATCTCTGAACGGGCATTCAACCAAACTGTCGTTCCATCCGATAATGTAAGGTTTACCCGTTGTCCTGCCGGAACCGTTATCGTATTCATTGCAGCCAACAGTTCTTTCTTTTCTGACACATAGAAGTATAGTCCACAAGCTACCGTCACTGCCACAACGGCTGCTACTTTCAGTACTTCGCGCATCCAGGGACGAATAAACGGTCCTTTGTTCACATTCAATGCCAGCTTCTTTCCTTCTGTCCTTTCATCCGCACTTCCGGCAAAGATCATTGCATCGAAGAACTCACGCTCCTTCAGCAACTCTTCTTCGTTTTCAGAAGAGGCATCCAACCAACGGTAAACAGCCTCTTCTTCTTCCGGAGAAGCGATACCTTCAAAGTATTTATATAATGTTTCTTTTTGCATCTTTTTCATCGTTCTATATATAAAGCGTTCCAGCCGGAAACATCCCTAACGGAAAAGTGAACTTTTTTGAAATAAATATTCATTAAAAGGGAAAAAGATCGGTCTACTAACAAATACCAAAGAAAAACAATGCAGGTAAATAATCTTTCAATGCAACACGAAGCACCTTCAATGCTTTGGTAATATGAAACTCCACAGCTTTAGTAGAGATGCCCAATGCATCGGCTATCTCTTTATGACTCTGGCTATGATAGCGGCTCCTTGTAAAAATATCTCGGGTTTGTGGGGGAAGAGACAACAATGCCTTATCAACCAACTCCTGTAGTTCTTTTGAAAAGATCCGTTCGGGGTTGCAAGCTTCCAAAGTAGTGATACGGATGTTCAACTTACGGGCCTCGTTCGTTTTCACATATTCCTCATAATCTTCCTGGACGCGCAATTGCCGCAAATGGTCCAGACATTTATGCTTGATAACGGTCAATATATATGCCGGCACATTGGTATGGGTATCGAGTTTCCGACGATTTTCCCAATAGTACATCAGGCTTTCGACGGCTATATCTTCAGCCATCATCTCGTCATCCACATACGTCCTGGCAAAGTGAATAAAACGTCCTTTGTAGTTTGTAAACAGGTGATTAAATGTTTGTATCTCGGTGCTCTCCTTCATAACAATATCGCTAACGGGGGATAAAGATATACAAAATATCCCAGCCCCCCTCTTTATGTACTAAAAACATTAAGAGATCAAGTTTAAAGTCAGTATTTCCTCATCGGTGGCTTTTTATTGTAATGACACTATAGTCTGCCTCCCCTTAGCACAGTAGTGATAATACAATCAGGACTATAGTGTCCTATTAGACAACACTATAGTCCTGAATCTCAAAAGTCCGAAAAATCCAATATAAAACTGGCCGGTGCATAAGCTCCCAATTCCAGTTCAAACTTTCCGGATTTAATGTGGATGGGGTCTCCTTTCTTTTCCCCGCGCAAATTTACCGGTATGGCAAGTGAGGCATCCATACCCTTTGGCAATGTGACCATTAGTTTTCCTGAAACTCCAACCTGTTCCCAAACGCGTAGTAATGTTCCTGTATTTCCATCCGGATCGGCACCAAATGCGGTGACTGTCACTCCCGGACGAGAGACTTCTATACCCGATTGGGCAACAGGAAGATTTCCTTCATTCTTCTTTACAGATATAGTTTGTAATGGATTACGCGCTTCCAATGCCGAAGTCACGAACAGCTGGGATCTTTCTTCCGGAGTAGTACCTTCTTCTACCGTCCAGATACGAACCCGGGAACTCCACGTACCAGGATACCAATAACGGAAATTAGTATTCCACTGATTATTAAACAAATTAAGATAGACAACCGGCTGTTCCGGTACGTAATCGTCTGAATATTTCCAACATCCGGGAACTCCCAAACTGATCAACGGATGATCGAGCGGACATACCGCAATTCCAGCTCCATCCCGACCGGTAATGGTTACACCATGTTCTGCCGTATATAAATGACGGTTTGCTCCGGGAAGAATGTCGGTTGCCGGATTCATCACGCCCAACTGCCGATAAACCTTGAACTCCGGTTGATCAATCCGGAAAGGCAGGCAGAGCCAGTCCGCTTCCGGCCAATTGTCTTTCGCTTTATCCTGTATTGTGATTTCCATATCCACATACGGCTGGTCTTTATACAAAGAGATGCGCAATACGGAAGCCGGAAGATGGTTGGAGCGGTCGGAAGGCATAGTCAGTTCGGCTATTTGCACGTCACCCTCAGCAGTCATCTTCAACACACCTTGCTTGGGTGAAGCCGCCCGATAAGGCACCTCCTTTTCCGACACCATACCCGGTTTGCAGATACCCGGATGTGCCCAATCCTTCGCACGCCCCTGCTGGTAAGTCATCGTATAATCCAACGTTTGTTCATACGTGAACCGCTCATTCAGATACTGTCCGAAGCCCCGTTCGGCTTTCGGGTCTATCCACTCGCGCCCGCTCTTCTTATCTACCAAGGAAGTGATACATCCCCGTTCCGCATCAAAAGTGATTTTATAATAGGCATTCTCAAGCGTGTTGCCTGACAATCTCTGTTCTTTGGTACTTACCTCTTTCAACGGGACAGTTCGGTATCCTCCTGCGGGGATATTCTTTACGAACTGTTTCTTTCCTTCCACCTCTATCCAATCCGAACGCTTCCAAGGTAGCGGGTTGTAGACAATGGAAGAGGGTTTGTTGCATTTCACGTGAGTAGCCAAAGACTTCATGTTCCTATCTGTAACCGAATGCGCGATGTCGGAAGCTTTCCGCACATAATCCGTTTTATCTTCCCACGAAGCTTCCAAATCTTTATTTTTTTCAGCCGGTAATTGCTGAAAAGCCTTTCCGTAAACATCCACTTGTCTTGATCCGCCCCACGTATGTTCGCCATACAAAGCCATCTTTTCATACGCTGTAGCTATCTCATCCGAAACAGCCGGTGTCTCAACGCCCCAACAGCCCAATTGCGTATGCAACGCCTCTGCTGCCGGTATCAATGAATGCGTTTCCCGCAACAGGCGTATTCCACCCGGGTCACACATCACCCCATGTATCCAAGTATCCGGCATAGCAGACTTCACCACGGGCAATTGCGGATTTTCCTTCATGATGGCATCGTAAAAGTCATCCATCGTTCCCATGTGCACATTCACATCCGGCATTTTCTCTTTTATCTCCTGAAACAATTCCTTAATTCGTTCTGCCGTAGGAGGTCCCGAGTTATCACCTGTCACCAGAATAGCCGGCCAAACCGTATAAGGCCAATCTTTTGCCGGCATCAGGTTTACTCCCATCATCGGATCATTCGGTCCCTGCCATTCTACAGGACACACGGCACAGTTTGTTCCGTAACTGGCAGAGTACAATGTCATCACCCGCGAGCCATCAGGTCCTTCCCACCAAAACAATCCCGGTGTTTTAACAAACCCGCTCGGCCAGTTACAACCGATATGCAAAAATCGGATACCCGCATGAGCCAATACCGTCGCCAAGGCTCCTGTCTGCGACGGTTCGTCGGTCATCTTGCCGGAGTGTGACAAAGGCAGACCATACTTACGGTTCAACGCAGACGAAAAGCCCAATCCGCGTACCATATCCTCCACTCCGCAAATATCAGAGATCAGCGTGAAAGGTAACGCATGCGATATGATCTTCCCCGACCTGAACTTTTCGTCCAATATCTGCCTGCGTAGAGGAGTCTGCCCATCCCAGTCTTCCATCGTCTTCGATAATACCCATCCGGGGATCGTCCAGGCAAACTGCTGTTCTTCGGGCAGATCGACACAAGCATCCATCGCTTTAATGGCACGGTCGATCATGTCCGTTTGATAATAGTTCACCACATCATCCACCCGGTGCGTATAGCCAATGTCAAAATGGGTCTTACAGATCACAATGACCTCTTTCACCTTAGTATTGTATTCTTCCGCCACCTCTCCTTTTGCCAGAAAGGGAAGCAGAGACAACAATCCACAAAATATACTTTTCTTATCCATAAAACTATATTTTATTGCAACTCAAACATAGTTTTCGCCCTGACATCATCCGATGCCGAGCCGACCAGCACCTGGAACTTGCCGGGTTCAACCACCCAGCCATGCTGTGCCGGGTCATAAAAACTCAGTGCTTCTTTATCAATTGTAAACGATACATGGACGGTTTCGCCCGGAGCCAATTGGACCTTGCAGAACCCTTTCAACTCCTTTACCGGACGAGGCAAGGAAGATTTCAGGTCGCTGACATACAACTGAACCACCTCTGATCCTTCTCGCGCCCCTGTATTCGTAACAGGTACCGTTACAGTTAAACGTCCTGTCGCATCCACGACCTTCTTATCAACCGTTACATTCCCATACTTGAATGTCGTGTAACTCAAGCCATGGCCAAAAGCAAAGTTGGGTTTGATCTTTTCTTTTTCAGCCCACCGGTAACCGACAAAAATACCCTCTTTGTATTCGACCGTCTTTCCGTCTCCGGGATAAGCTCCTAATGCATGTGCTGCCACATCGTCAAGCCGGACAGGAAAAGTTACCGGCAACTTACCCGAAGGATTTGTTTTGCCAAACAATACCGAAGCGATGGCATTCCCACTTTCTGTACCTCCATACCAAGCCTGAAGTATACCGGGTACCTGTTTCAACCAAGGTATAGCATACGCATTGCCGCTTATCATCACGGCAACCAAATGTGGGTTGGCTTTCGATAACTCCGCTATCAATTCATCCTGCCCATACGGCAAATTATACGATAACCTGTCTGAACCTTCACTATCTTGGTTCGGTTCCTTATTCAACCCACCGACATAAACAACCACATCTGCACCAGCTACCGCTTTTAGCGCCTCCCGCTTCAGGCTATCAGCAGATGCTCCTTTCAACCTGGATGAATAACCGGGCTGATAAACGACCTCTATCTTATCGCCCGCCATGTTCTTTATCCCCTCCAAAGGAGTCACTTCATACAAAGCCTTCACTTCGGAAGATCCACCTCCATTGGTTACAGTACGTATGGCATTCTCGCCTACCACTACTATCTTTTTCAAACCTGAAAGACTCAAAGGCAGGATAGAGGCTTCATTCTTCAACAATACGATTCCCTCTTCGGCAATCCGGCGCGCAGCATCCGTATGCTCCCGGTTATTCATAACACCCCAAGGACGGTTCGGCGACATATTGGTACGGTACATCATGCGTAAAACACGTCTAACCTTCTCATTCAATACTTTTTCGTCAGCCTTTCCCGACTTCAACAGTTGCAGATAAGCATTTCCCAAGTAATAGTTTTCAAAAGCCTCTTCAGATCCTAATGCTGTTCCATACTCCAGATCCAACCCATTAAGGATTGCTTCTTGAGTACTGTGAGTTCCGCCAAAGTCAGACAACAACACTCCGTCGAAGCCCCATTCCTTTTTCAATATGTCGTTCAACAAATAGTCGTTATGGCAACAATGCTGACCATTCAACCGGTTGTAGGCTCCCATCACTGTCCACACATGACCTTGTTGTACGGCAGCCTTGAAGGCAGGGAAATAGATTTCATGCAACGTACGCTCGTCGACCAGCGAATTGACACTATACCTTTCAGTTTCTTGGTTATTGGCAGCAAAATGCTTCACACATGCTGCCACATGATTTGACTGGACACCATGAATATACGACACTGCTATCTGAGACGACAAGTAAGGGTCTTCCCCCATATACTCGAAGCTACGCCCGTTGAGAGGTGTACGACATATATTCACTCCCGGACCCAATATGATGTTTTTATTACGGTACAACGCCTCTTCACTGTATGACTTTCCATACAAGATACCCATGTCCGGATTCCAAGTGGCAGCCAGAGAGATAAGGGACGGGAACGCCGTACAATAGTCATTATTCGCATTCGCATCCGACCAGCTTTCCCAACGGAACTCCGGACGCATACCGGTAGGACCATCCGTCGGGTTATTCTCCGGTATTCCCAAACGGGGAACACCCCACGAACGATAGCCGCCATTGGCATGTAGCAATCGTACTTTCTCTTCCTGAGTCATACGAGACAGAGCATCTTCTATACGCTCTTCCACAGGTTTTGTTGCATCCTGATAGATAGGCTTCGTTTGTGAGAAAGCGGTAAAATAACCAATCAAACCCCAAACAAGCCATCCTGTTTTCTTTATATAGTTCATTGTCTATTACTCTTATGTTTATTCGTCGTTAATCTATTCTTTCGATCGTGAAACGATAAGTTAACGATCCCTCATTCCACATACGGAAATTTGTATTCCAAAGATTATTACTCAGATTAAAATGAACGCCGCCCTTTTTGTCGGGGTATTCCAATGAATAGTTTATACCTCTCGCTTCACCGACATTAACCAGGAAAGCGGCTTCACTCCATATACGGATGGTTCCGTTAGAGGTAATCAAATCTACATAGCGGTCGATACCATGCTGCTGGCGATTCCCTTTTTCTACCACATCGAACAGATCGACACGCTCACCTACCTTCTCAGCAACGATGGAAAGAATATCATCCGTAGTAAAAGACAGCCAATAGGCTTCCGGCAAGCGAACAGCAGGTTTGCCTTTTATCGTCAAAGTAACTTCCGCCTTCTTTCCGTTCTTATAGTCCAATACATCTATATACATCTTTTCAGGAAGTACCCGCTTATCCACCTTACTTTCATTTTGGAAGACCAGCTCGCTTACCGTCCGTATCCCTTTCTTCTCTTTACGAACCTCCTGCCTGATAGTCTGTGCGGAGAGAGAAACACTGACGGCTTTCGACTTATCCAGTCCCGGCTTGCCTATATCAGCCAAAGCCCATCCATAGTGGGCACGCAGGTAGTTATCCAGATACTGCTTATAATCGGCGGCATCATACATCTGGTATGATAAACCTTCGAGCTTCAATGCCCCCTTCTTCAGTACGGCAGCCTGCCAAGGAGTAGAAGAAACCGATTGGGCTTTTTCCGTAAAGGTAGGAACAACCGGCTGGTCGATTTCCTTCATCTTCGCCAACGCCTCTGCCTGTAAATGCTGAGGTAGGTATTGGATCGCGTTATAAATATAATCGTCCAATTCCTTCCACGATGCTTCCGCCTTCCGAAAAGGTACGGTAGCACGAGCCGGAAGGAAAAGGTCCATATCATATTTATCCCAGTTATGAAGATGAGTTTTCACGTCAACTCCCTGCGTATGTTCGGCAATCAAACCCAATTCCAATACAAAATCGAGTGCTGCATCACTGTTCTTGTCGATTTTCTTTTCACGCAACCATTGGGAATAGAGTTCAGACAAGGCTCTGAATTTCGCCATTCGTATCGGGGCACTTCCATACCCGTAAATCCAAGTGTCACCAATTTCAGAGGTGACAACCGGCAACTGGTCCTGCATGGCAATCAACTCTTCGGCAATCTCATTGAAAGAACAAGCCACCAGGCGGGCATTCGGATAACGCTTATGCAGGTCGGCATAAATCTCCTTCACCTTTTCATACGAATGAGGACCGTGGTTATCACCGGTAAAGTTGATAGAAATAACAGCCTTTCCTCCCGGAAGTATATTCTCCGAGCCGTAATCTTGCTGATAGACCAAAATCAACTCGCTACCATCCGTATCTCTCCAACGGCAGAACTCCGGTACACCAGGTATAGGGCAAGCCGGATTCACACCAATATGCAGAAAACGAATCCCTGCACGGCCCATCGGCGACACAATGCTACGCGTATGTCCCGGCACATCCGTCATTTTAGCGGCAATCGTCTTTTTTCCGTACTTTTCATCCAGCTTATGAGAAAGAAGCAGGCTTGTTTCAAACAAATCCAAGTTCATCGATTCCGACTCGACGGTGTAAGGAACAGAGTTCCAAACAATATTCCCCCGTCCGATAGCAGCCTCCAGGCGTTTCACTTCCTCTGGCGATGCCGTATGGAGATATTTCCAAATCAGCCATGCCCCTGTTGTCCAGACATATTTTTCACTTGCATTCTCTGCCCGCAGTTTTTCTGACACATCCAATGCCTTGGGTATAAACTCTGTGATATAACGTTGTGTCACCACGGAACTCAAATCGGTAAAACCAACATCCAGGTGCGTCTTAAAAACGACGTAAACTTTATCGACAGAGGTATTTACTTCCTGTGCCACCAACTGGCAAAATCCTCCCACAACCAGCAGTAGAAGGATTAACATTCGCTTCATAATCATCTTGTATTTTTTTAATTTAAACATTCTTCTTCCAGCCCATTCGGTAGATTTGTCGCTTGCTAGCTAAACATCACCAAACCTTAATACGATTGCCTGATACTATTTCAAACGGGCCTATAGAAGGAGAGACAGTTGATCTCTCTTCTCCCAAGAAATCGGTATCCAATGAAAACGGAGTACCATCTGCATTCTCGAACGGATAGGTAGTCAACTCGGCAACTCCCAAACGGTCGGTATTGACCGGTTTACCTTTCAACTGCGACAATTTCGTTTTTCCTTCGAATGTAATATACACTTCATCCGCAACCTCTTCCACCTTGAAAGAAGGGTCGAACGCATCATCCACCACACCCTGTTCCTTCTCTTTCATAGGACGGGCACCATTACAAAACAGATTGTCTTCGGCATAGATCACACCTTTCACCTCGTTCAAGAACTCCAAGCCATACAATTTCTTATCAGCTCCGCTCACAAAAATATTGTTATAAAAACGCAGGTCGCCATGTTTTATCGGACTTACACCTTTCAGCTCGGTTGAATGATTCAATTGGTAAGGGGTAAAACGGGTATAGTCTGCCTGCAAGGTCAACTTTCCCCCAAAAAGATTATTCAGGTAAGCTCCCCCATCCGTTGATTGCATAAGTGAATGAGGGGAAAGGAACAGGTTGTTATCCACAATATACGGGCCGTGGCTCACCTCTATGAACAAATCAATCGAATTACGATAACACAAATTGCCCGACACCCGTGTCCCCTGCGTCATCCAATCCAACCACATGCCAAACGAGGTGCAATCATGGATGCGGTTGTCCCGTATCACGGCATCGATCGCCCCATGAAACTTGATCCCGGCAATCTCATAACCGTTATACTGATCCTTTACGTGTATGTTATAGATATGATTGCCGTAGACTTCGCTGAAAGCAGCCATCGTCCCACAAATAGCCGTTTGTTCACAATTATAGATCGTATTGTTGCGAACAATGTGAGAACCGATCGTTTCTTTGTTCCAGCCATGGCGTGTCGTGTTGAATATGACTTCGATATAAGAGATATGCCCATCTTTCACTCCATCGGCATCATCAGCAGGAAGTACCCCGTCGCCGGTTGTACGCTCCTTACCCAACGTAATGCCTGTGCTCTTGGCATCGTGGATGATATTATTTTCTATAATCCAACCCTTACACCAGTGCGTGGCGATTACGCCCACCTGCTCATTCGTCGGCGAAGCCCACTTCGTACCGGCCTGGCTCATTTCAAACCCTTTGATGGTGATATAGTCCAGTTGCTGCTTATCCGGATAGAAACAGGTCGGACGGGCTACCACCTCGACACATTCCTTATTGGGATCTACAGTACCGAAGCGAGCCCAGATGGTCGTGTTTTCGTCATCCGTTTCACAATACCAGAAGTCTACCGTCCCCTCCGGATCAGCCTTGCATACATGTGGCTTCGGATTTTGTACTTTACTCAAAGAATCCACTTCATAGAAGGCCTCGCCATTCAAATAGACCTCCCCCAAATGCGTGACACGCCCGTCATTGATAATCCAGTCGCCATCAAACAATTCTTTATAAGGATTGAAATCACCGAAAAGCGTGTTGGGAATCACCACCTTCCAAATACCTTTTCCCGCTTTCTTCCAGCCTTTGATCACTTCAGAGCCTTTAATCTCCACCTTTTCCCCTTCGGCAGCCTGATAAACAATCCGCCGATTATCGCTGGTTCCGCCATACATCGGTTTTATCCATTCCCGATACACTCCTTCATGCACCGTCACCACATCACCGGGTAATGCCTTTTGAGCCGCCCGATTGATGGTTTTGAAGGGAGCCTCAATTGTTCCAGCATTCTTATCACTTCCTTGGGGTGAGACATGGTACTCTTTCGCTTGCAACATATTACAACACAAGCTTAATATTAAAATCCGATTCAGAATATTTCTCATGATATTTACTTTTATTTCAATGTACGAAGATAAAAACCGCCATTACTATAAAAAATAGCAAATAGCTGCTTATTTGGTGGATTATTATTGCTTGGATTATCAGTTTACAAAAGTACTCCTCAAACGGGGATAATTTGGTTAGGGTGTCTAAGTCCCGGGAGTTAGACACCCTAACCAACGGGAGTTAGACCGGCTAAGCGCCTAGAGTTAGACGGTCTAAGTCTAAGGAATAAGATTGCCAGACCGGCAGCATCCTCCTCACCTCCCGTTTTATTCGATGACTGGATGGTCATCGTCATCCTTTTGGAACAAGGTTCCGACATACCATATCAATACTCCAACTTCACTGTTTCTGCAAAATTGTAGCGTTTGCTGGAGTTGTCCGTTCGTGCACCAATCTTTACATAATAAGTCTTACCTTTGGTCAATCCGGTAATCGTCTGTTTGTACGTTGTAGACAAGGCTTCCTCATCCGGAACACTACTCAAATCGATCATCGGACTCAATGCCGTTGTAAAATAGTTTGTCCCCACATTCAGGTTGTCATGAACCACAAACACACGTGTATCCAATATCTTATCACCTACTTTTGGACGAGATATAGTCCATTCCACCTCAATGGCGTCCCCTGCTATCTCTACTTTTTTAGGGTGAATCGCTAAATAAGGAGTAACCTTAAAGTCTATATTTTCAGACTTCTTGATTGTTACAGATACTGGTTCTACCGGAAAGAAAGCTCCTTCCACCGGTTGTACATCATAAGTCGCACTAAATATCTTCGTGTTTTTAAATGTTCCGTCGGCTTTTCCCCAGAAATATTCCGGTGTCGCCGATTCACTCCAACTCGTTTCTACCATCTTTATTCTGAAACCATTCGGTTGTTCAGATATAATAGGTTTATTAGTCGTTTCATCTATCAAACTTCCTGCTATCGCTGCATTAGGACCTTCCATGTTATCAATATCGCCACACGACATCATACCCAATACAAACAACATACACATTAATAAATTCTTCTTCATTTCAATAATCATTTATAAGATTAATACCCGGGGTTATTAGGTAACAGCTTCGGATTCTTGGATATTTCACCATCCGGGACTTTGGCATAATTTACTTTTACATCATATGTATAAGTTGTACCTACCTCCTCTTTAGTAAAGATATATTTACCTTCATCATAAATATAATACGGACATAAAGCAGTATATTTCTTATTGTTCATCAACTTATCCGCAATTCTCCATCTGCGCAAATCCCAGAAACTATGCTTTTCGAAGACCAACTCCATACGTCTTTCCTTACGGAGATTCTCTTCTGTCAATTGCTCCAAAGTGTACAATTTGGCACCGGCTCTTTCTCTCACCTGGTTAACCAAATCCAAAGCCTCCTGCTTCTTGTTCAGATAGAAAGCGGCTTCGGCCTTGTTCAATAAGATTTCGGCATAACGCATTTCGATATACTGGGCTGTGGAATGTCCATGAACGACATAACTATTTTCCAAGGTCGGATCTTGGTATTTACGAACCAAGAATCCCGTCGTTGTCGCTTCATTATGCCCCATGCCACTTTTGCCTTGTATGGTCATATCCTGATACATGGCAGAAAAATCCGTTGTCGTTTTTAATTCTCCATCCGGATAACTCGTCCAAATGCCTTTCCGTATTTCTATCGTTTCTCCTTTGAATACATCATTCGGAAGAATTACACTCGCACGTAAACGGGGTTCCACATCCTTAAATATATCATACGGATTGTCGTAACGAATCGGATTACCACCGGCATCTGTTGTTTTCAACACAAACAGATTGCCATTCACATCATCAAACAACTCCACAATCTCCAACGTCGGATTCAATATACCGGAATATCCTTCCGGTCCTCTGACTTGAAATGGCACCTGGTGCACATCCCAACTGTGAGCACGCTCCGGATATTTATAATAAGTCGCAAATATCACCTCTGGATTATCTTCATCCAAGAACAGATTCCAATAATTCTCAAACTTATCGGTAAACTTGTTGTATAACGAATATTTGCCTTCCAGTTTGGAAGCAGCATCGTAAGCTGCTTGATAGTAACTTTGTGCCTTAGATGCTGGCATACCCAACAATTCTTCATAACCGGCAGCCGGAGTATCAAATTGGCAAATGGAAGCGGCATACAACATTGCTCTCGATTTCAAACCATACGCCACATATTTATTGACACGCCCTTTTTCAATGCTTTCTTCCGGTAAAAGCTCAATGGCCTTATCCAAATCTTCCACTACAAAATCCCAACCTTCTTGTTGTGTATTACGCGGGATTTGTAACTCTTCGATATTCGTTTCGGGATAGTTCCTCACCTCTTTTACCAAAGGAACCGCGCCATACCGTTTTACCATATTAAAATAATAATAAGCACGACAGAAGTAGGCTTCCCCTAACCAAGTATTAATCTTGTCTGCCGGGAAACTGGCTTCATACTGAGGCATATTCTCTATAAAGTAATTGATCTTACGCACCCGGTCGTATGCCCAAAACTGAAACATATCCCCGGAAGGCGAATTATACACAAAGAACAACTGATTGTTCAACAATTCGCCCGACATGTGTCCTCCCTGCGGCCATGTATTCCAATAATTATTAAATCCCCAAACCGTAGCTCCATGGTTTGGTATCGGCATATCATTATATAACGAAGCCATATAAGCTGTAATACCGGACTCGGAAGCAAAAATATCCTTATCCTGAATGATATCAACAGGCGGTACATCCAATGAATTACAACTGGTTCCTAAGATCGCCAAAAACAGACTAGCTATTATTTTTTTCATGTTCTTACAATTTAAGTTTAGAATGTAATGTTCATTCCCACATTATACGTTTTTGTAATAGGATACAAACAACTGTAACTATCACTCGGATGTTCCGGGTCAATATACTTCAATCCTGTCAAAGTAAACAGGTTATAGGCATTGAAATACAGACGTAAGTTTTGGATACCCACCTTTTGCATCCACGTTTGCGGAAATGTATAACCTATTTCTGCACTCTTCAAACGCAAATAATTGACATTTTGAATACTACGAGAAGAAGTCCAATAGTTTGTTGTCTCTCCTCCATTGTTGGTAGAAGGATAATATCCCGGAATCCACTCCGTATTAGGATCTTTCGTATCAGCTCCCATTTCTGCCGTATGCCAACGATCCATAAACATAGACAAGCCACCACGGTCCCAAGTCAACGGACGTTCCATCTGTACCTGATTGATCACCGTGCCTTTGGCAGCACCTTGGAACAATAAATTCACATCAAACCCTTTATAAGAGCCTGCCAATGTAAAACCAAAATTGATACGCGGATCACCTTTCAAATCAATCGGACGCTCGTCATTCCCATCAATTATGCCATCCTCGTTCCAATCGATATATTGGTAATCACCCGGACGCAGAATGGAGTTTCCTTTATTATCCTGCACCGGAGCTGACCAAATATCCCCCATATTGTGGAAATAGTCAACAAATTCATATCCCCAATAAAAATCGCCATAACGGTCGTTATAATTATCCCGCCAATTTCTGTATGAATTGTTCGACTCGGCTCGTTCGATGTATTTATTCATTGCTCTGAAATAAGAGATATTTCCGGAAATCGTATACCGGAAATCACCAATCGAATTCGTATGAGACAATCCGATCTCAAAACCACGTATCAAATCACTATTCAAGTTTTCCTGTGGCAAGGCAGCCCCTAAGGTTCCCGGTACGGAAAGCGAACGAGTTGCCAACAAATTTTTTCTATATCTACGGAAAATATCTCCTTGAAAACTCAACAATCCATTCCACATATCTACATCCAATCCTAAATCAGCAGTATGCGCCTCAAACCAAGTGATATTCGAATTAGCCATCCCCCGGAATCCCAATCCACTGATAAACGAGTTATTAAAAAGATATCCGCCACTCGGATAAGTATAACCCGACAGGAATTGATAAGTAGAAGCATTGTCGTCTCCCAGCACACCATACGTTCCTCTCACCTTCAAATTGTTTATAAAAGACAACGCCTCACAATTCTTAAAGAAGTCTTCTTCCGAAATACGCCATGCCCCCAAGAAAGAGGGGAAGAAGCCCCATTGAGAACCTTTGGCAAATTTAGAAGAACCATCATAACGAAAACTAAATTCTGCTAAGTATTTCGACTTAAAATCATAATTGATACGACCTACAAAAGCTTTATTTGCCATATCGAAAAAGACTTTCGGGTCTGTATTCATTGTTGCCTGTTGATTATCGGTTGCACCCGCAAAGATTTCATCTACCGCATCCATCGGCAAATCTCTCTGAGCTGCAAAATTATCAGTTTTATGGGTTGTCTCCTCATACAAAAACAGAACCTTTAAGTTATGAATTTCTTTAAATGTCCGTTCATAATTTAATTTCAATTGCAACAAGGTCTTTTCATCCTTATAATAACTACGATTAATTCGAGATGGAGAATAGGCTTTAAATGGTTGATAAGAATCAGCTACAGCATCGTATTCGTACAATGCGTACTCCTTCCTTGAATAACGATTATCAGAACTATCATAATCATAACTATACATTGCCCCAACATTCAAACCCTTGATAAAAGGAACAGCATAATCTAACGTAAAAGTACTTTGAAATAATTTTTGATGATTTTTGCGTGCTCCACTTATATCTGCAGTTGTTAAAGCTATGGGATGATAAGCACCTGGCAACTGTTGCAAATAGGCTGGATTGTTATTGGCATAAACCGGTAATGTCGGTATATGCATCCAAGCAGCTTTATACACTTCCCAAGCATCCATGATCGGTTCGTTCTTCGTCCCCATCATCCCATTCAACTGCATCCCAACTTTCAAGTTCTTAGTGATTTGCCCGTTGATATTGGTACGCACATTATACCGTTCGTAATTCAAGTCGCCACTGGAATAGAAGCCATCTTGCTTCATGTAACCGAAGTTCATGAAATAATCTATTTTATCCGATTTGCCCTGGGCACTGATACTATGTTGTGTCTGTGGAGCTATTTTATCAAAACCGACATCCGACCATTTGGTTTCCGGTTTTAATCCCATACGATACTGGTCTATATCTTCTTGTGTAAACATCAAACTTCTTCCCTGATTGATTGCGTTTTCATTGGTCAACTCCATCCACTGGGCAGCATTCAGTGTTTCCGGAATGTTCGAGGCCTGTTGCCAACCAACAGAACCATTGTAGTCCAATGTCAGTTTAGGAGTCTTACCACGTTTAGTCGTAATGATTACCACACCATTTGCAGCTTTTACACCATAAATGGCAGCAGAGGCATCTTTCAATACAGAGAATGATTCGATTTCATTCGGATCCAAACGATCCATATTGGAACGAGGTACACCATCAATAATCACTAACGGGGTACCCATACCACGAATCTGCATATCGGTATTATAACTACCCGGTTCACCAGACTTCTGTACAACACGAACTCCCGGTATCTTACCGGAAATCATATTCTTTACGTTTTCACTACGCGTCTTTATCAATTCTTCGTTACCAATATTGCTAACCGCTCCAGTCAAAGTGGCCTTCTTCTGCGTTCCATAACCGACAACAACAACTTCTTCCAAGCTCTGAGAATCTTCTTTCAGAGTTATATTAAACACCGATTGACCTTTGATTGATACCGCATTGGAAAGATAACCTATATACGAAATAATCACTGTCGCATTATCCGAAAAGACTTCCAGAGAGAACTTTCCATCTACATCTGTTATTGTTCCATTGGTCGTCCCTTTTTCCATCACATTGGCTCCAATTATCGGTTCACCGTTCGGCTCTTTTACGATACCCGTTATTCGTTTTCCTTGTTGTTGCTGAATAACCGCATTCTTTGTCAAAAAAATCTGTCTGTCATCTATTTTATATGACAAATCATACTTTTCTACCAGATAATCCAATATCACAGTGATATTGGATTTAGTCTTCTGAAGACTAAACGGCAAATCGTTGGGAATATCTTTACTATTGTAAAAAAACAGATATTCAGACTGTTTCTCCACTTGTTTCACCACATCATAAAAAGTACCGTTTTTAACATCTACTGATACCTGTGTGGTCTGTGCATACGTATTGGCAGATATATGTATGATACATAATAGCGTAAAAGCCAGTGTTAATTTCATGATACGCCTTATTTTTGGAGACAAAAAGCCCCACTCTTGATATTTTTCCATATTTTTGTGTATTATTTTAAGTTTGAAGTCTTTCCGTTACTGTTTGCCGACGTTCGCGGGAAGACTGAAATGAATAATAGTTCGGGAGGTGCCTGGCATTTCCCGAATTTTTTTAATTGTTTACTTCTCTGGTGGTTCCATCCTTTCTATTTTTAAAGTTATACATCAAAACAATTATTTTTCGGAGTAAATACGGATCACATGCCCCTCTTTCCTATACCGAAACTTATTGTATTGGCCTAAAGGTTTCAAAACCTCTTCGATCGTGTTTTTCAAAACCAAACTACCGGTATAAACAGACTTAGCGAGTTTGTCATCTTCTATCAAAATAGTTACATCGTACAGATGTTCCAGTTCAGACATTACGTCCGAGAAAGGTTTATCTTTAAATTTATAAAGACCTTTTGTCCATGCTAACTGAAACTCATCATCACTACGGAAAGTCATTATTGTTCCGGTTTGCTTATCGATACGGGCTGTCTCATCCGGATGTAAAACTTGTTCTTCACATATCGAACCTTCCGTATCATAAGAAGTCAAAAGAACTTTTCCTGAAATCAAGGAGGTCACAGTATGATCCATATCCGAATAGGCCTTTACATTAAAGACTGTCCCTAAAACTTTTACGTCATGTCCTTTCAACCGGACGACAAATGGTTTCTGCTGATTCTCGGCAACTTCAAAAAAACCTTCACCATCCAGCATCACAATCCGTTCTTTCTGGTCGAAGCGTGTCGGATATTGAATAGTCGTTCCGGCATTCAACAGGACTTTAGTTCCATCCGGAAGGAACAAAGAGCTTTTTCCTCCCCCTTTTTCCACCACAAATCGTGTATAACTATCTGCCACCTCTTGCGGTTGACGGAGATTACGATAATACAAATACTGTATGCCCAACGACAAAGCCAATAGGATAATTGCAGCATAAGACAATAATAGAGTTATGGACTTTCGAGACACTTTCGGTTGTTTATCCACATTTATTTTCTGCCGCATCTTCTCCCAACTAGCCTCTATCGGATATTTTTGCGCATCAAGCTGTATGGATAAAGAATCATAAACTGATTGCAACTCTGCCAACTCCCGTTTCTTGTCTTCCGATTTCCGGACAATATCCAACAGCTGCTGCAAAGATTGAGTATCAGCTGTATCCTGTAGATACCGGATCAGTAACTTTTCATAATCGATATGTTCTTTATGTTCCATTATTTTGCTTTTCTATCCCGAAAACGATTTTCACTAAAGATTTACTTACTCAGAAATGAAAAAAAATAAAATAAATATAGTCAGCACTCCGCGTAGTATTTTCAAGGCCTTATACAATTGAGCTTCTACCGTACGTTGTGAGATGGACTTATCATTGGCTATTTCGGATGCTTTTTTCCCATCGATGTAAGAGGCAAGAAATATTTCCCGGCATTTAGGAGGTAATTGATTAATTTTCCCAAAAAGAGTATTGAGGCTATCGTTTTCTTCCTCATAATAAAAAGGCTGTTCAGAGCAAGATAATATTTCCATCATCAACTCTTTCTTATAATACTCGGCATATCCTTGTTTTACCTCTTCGTGTTTCAGCACATCCAAACAGGCATTGCGAAGAGATGCAAACAAAAAATATTTAAGTTCGGAAGCTTTGACACATAAAAAGAGTTTCTGATTCCAAACCTTCAAAAAAAGCTCCTGCACCAGGTCTTCTGCCGTTACCATACCGACATACCGGGCTGCTGTAGCAACTAAGTCAGGGGTATAGGCTACATATATCTTTTTAAATAATTCCACCTCATCCCGTGGAATCAAATCTCCCTTTTCTCCACTTAATTTCATAAGATTAGAATCGCCGGTATAACAATTACACAACAAAAACGATTTAAATCAAACATTTACTTACTCCGTCATCAGAAAAATCGAAACAACAGATTATTCAACTGCATATATCAGCTTTTCTAAAATCGTTAAACTACAAGCCCAAAAGTGTTTCACCTTAAAGAAACAGTTGTTTCATTTAGGAGAAACACTTGTTTCATCAAGGTGAAACACTTTTAAGATTATTTCAACGTCGACCCGATCTCAGCATAAGGAATCTCTTTAAAACCGGTTATCCGTTTAAAGACAGGGGCATCTTTCCGGAATCCTTTTAAAGGGTCGGACGGATCGACAAAGCCCGGATCTTCATTAGTCGCCCAGTTATTCCAGAATTCGCCCCACTGGCTGTTGCCATGCAGCAGGTTGGTTATATTATAAAAGAGATTGCCGTATATCCGGTTCCGTTTCGGGAAAGCCGGGTCTTCCTGCCAGTAATTAACCAATTCCGGATATTTCACGCTATAAGGTGGTTGCGTATAATTAACAGCCTGCAAGCGTTTGTCGTAAATACCGCCTTTATCCAGCATGCTTCCAGCCCAGTTTTGTAAACGATTATCCAGATGAATAGCCGTAGGAGAATCAATAAAGATATTATTATAGTATTTATGATCCATTCCGCCTCCAATCAGTACAGGCAATGAGCCGGCTTTGAAATAGATATTACCATAAACTTCGCTTCCACAGGCACCGTCGTCATGGTAAGTGGCTGTTACCCGATGACGCGGACTTAATTCGTGGAAATAATTATAACGGATCACATTACCTCGTTCCAACGGCTCACGTCCATAATAAATGGCACCCTGGTCGTCTACTTCCTGACAAACCTGCGTAATATCACAATATTCTATCGTATGCTCATTTCCATGAAACAGGATAGCCATGCTCGGTGCATCCGATATGTCGCATTTGGTAACCCGGTTACCTACGCCATCCATCCAAACACCCGACAGGATCGTCCAAAACCGGAAGGACGGATATTAGCCAAAGCCTCGACAATACCTTTACAATCCACCTCTACCACTTTTCCACGTACACTTTCCTGCAGGCGGGACAGGATAACCTGGTCTTTCACTTGTCTTATTCTACTTAATGGAATCACTTTATCACCGGATACGGATACCTTTTCTCCTTCCCTCGCTTTTATCAGTAAAGAAGACCATTTACCTGGGTGGATTCCGATAGTTTTGTCCGTGCGGTATTCGCCGCCCTTCATTTCAATGATCACATCTCCTTCCAAAGATGCCGCTTTACGAATAGCCTGCAGCAAGGTTCCCGAACCAGGTTTTACAAGTATTGTCGCTTGCCGACCCTCACTCTTACCAAAAGCCCAAACACTTTGTAAAACCAAAACGCTCCATACGATTAACTTCATTTTCATTGTTTATCTCCCTCCAATATTACTAAACAAAGATAAAGGCAGCTACAACTACAAAAAATAGCTAATAGCTGCCTATTTCGTGGATTATTATTGCCTATTTATTTTATTTCTCAACGGGTAATATGCAATACACATCCGCTGTTTGCCTCGACATCCAAAGTCAACGACGGTTGTAATTTCATCGTTTTAATGCTTACCACATCCTTTTTCTTTCCCGGAGCCTGATAATAAAGAGTTGCATTATAGGCTGTCATATCTTTCAGGAAATCCAGTGGGACAGATACCTGCTTCTTCTCTCCTGCGTTCAGCACACTGATATACCAATCGGAACCGGAACGACGAGCCACTACGGCATAATCTCCCATCTTCCCATCCATAAACCGCGTATCATCCCATACAGTCGGAATAGAATTATAAAAACGGGTTACTACATCCGTCTTTATCACCGATTCAGCAGAACCGGCTCCGCCTGCACGTGCCGGAGATTTTTCCGGACGGTCATACCAATAAACAAACTGCCAGGGACTATAAATTGCAACCAATTTAGCCAATTGACCTGCACGTCCTCCCATCTTTTCTGTGACTCTTTCTGCGAAATAACAGTTTGTATAGTCGCCTGCCCCACAAATCATACGATTAAATAAAGTATAAATAGCCTGATCCAACGACGGACTTTCTTCATCGCCGCGGATACCTTCCTGAGTGATCAGATTTGGATAGGTACGAGAATAACCTGTTGGACGATATTCATCATGAATATCCACCATCAACTCATACTTGGCAGCCTTACGTACGGCCTGATGCAACCAAGCTGTCGAATATTGATCACCTACATCTACAAAACCATATTTCAGGCCTTTCACGCCCCATCTCTTATAAAGAGGTAAAATCTGATCCAATTGTTTAGAGAGTGCTTTCATATTTACATATAATATAATCCCTACTCCCTTCTGATCAGCATATTTGATTACCTGGTGGAGATCCAATGGACCTTTGGAACGTTTAGGATCGACTGTTATAGTTGATGCATCTGACTCCGGATTGTATTCATCTCCATACCAGCCAGCATCAAATTCAACATATTCAATAGCATTGTCTGCTGCAAAATCAACACAAGCCAATCCCCCGGCTGTTGTTAGAGTTACTTCACGAATCACTTGTCCCGGTTTAATCCAACTGGTATTTGCTATTTGGTTAGGTTCATTCAAATTCAAAACAAAATCATTATTTTGTACCAGTTGCCCCGGATGAGTAGCCACCATAATATAGCGCCAGGGGGATTGGTATTTTGCCAAATCCAGGTTTACCTTTCCCGATAGTAGGGATTGTATTCCAAAACCTGTTTCACTCTTTTCCAGTTTCATACGGGAATAATCGACCAAAGCCGCTTCACCGATTGCAACAAAACGATGGTCATCAATCTGAATAACCTGCGGACGATCAGCAGCTCCACTCAATGCACTCAAGCTCTTCTTCGAATAAGTACCTTGCGCCATACCGGTAACCCAGGTATCACAGTCATGAGCAAAGAGGAACTGCGTATTTTCAGCCGTCAACGTACAGTTCCAGAAATCTAGTTTATCGAAAGCATAGCGAAAAGCCAAACCTTCATTGTACAAACGAATGAACAGTGTCATTTCCTTTTGGTTTTGATCCGATTGTAACGATAATTCCAACTCATTATACTGGTCCGTCACAAGAGACCGTTCTCCATATACGGGTTGCCAGGTTTGATTTATGGCTTTTCTAGTTTGGTTGGTGACCAACCAGTTACCGCACAAAATTTCTTCTTCCAAATCCAACTGAAGGGTTTTCACATCTACAACCTTATCTCCTTTTTCATACAAACCAATTTGTACAGATTGATTCTTTACCTGGATTTCTGCATTCAATTTTTCCGAAGGGCTTTTCAATGGTATTACAGTTTGTCCGCAAACAACAACCGACTGTAATAAGACAGCAAATAAAACAATTGTTCTTTTCATGATATGATTACTTTCACATTTAACATCTATTCTCTCAATACCTTTATCCGTTCTTTAATGTATCTTCCTTATCCGGAGCAAAAGGTTCCGGTGTAGAAAAAGGGGCGAACGGATCAAAATAATAAATTCCTTTTTTTCCCAATAAGGCCAGATAATAAGGTAATTTTTCCATAAACTTCCCGTACGATTTCTTGTAAACAGGAGTCCAGGCTGCTTCCGCCATAGCCAGCAACCGTGGGAATGTCATATAATCGAGCCGTTTACTATCTGCAAAACGTTCGCTCCATACCGAAAATTGGATACCTAGCAACTGGTTTTCATACCCTTGCACCAAGTTCATAACAGGAGCCGGAAAACGATACACATCTTCCAACAGATTAAATCCGTCCCAACGTCCCATCCGGTGTGTCGGATACTGCACAAAATCCCCATACAACGGTAAACGTGGTGTCATAATCACTTTATATCCCCGCTCCAAAGCTTTCACCAGTTGATATTTACGATCGTGCCTCCACCACATGACAACCGACTTTTCCGGAGAAACCTCAGCATCGACTATTTCATCCCATCCAATCATTATCTTACCTTTTGAGGCAACAATATCTGCTGCCCTACGAACAAAATAATGCTCCAGACCTGTTTCGTTCATCAAGTTATGCTCTTTTATGAAAGCCTGTATCTCCGGATCCGTAAACCAATTCTGATTTCCATAATGAACCTCGTCACCTCCGATATGAATATAAGGAGCAGGAAACAAATCGACAACTTCGTCCAGTACATTACTTATAAATTCGAATGTTTCCTCCTTGCATGGATGAAAAGTAAATCCATCCCAACGTCCTTTTCCTCCGCCTGATATTTCAGGATAAGCACGGCAAGCGGAGGTAGCATGTCCCGGCATATCTATTTCCGGGACGACCATGATATGACGTTCTGTTGCATAAGCTACAATTTCTTTTATATCTTCCTGCGTATAAAAAGCCGGAGTAGCCTTCGGATCATGCCAATTACCGACAGCTCCTATCGTTGTCAGTTTAGGATAACGTTTAATTTCGATGCGCCATCCCGGTTCATCCGTCAAATGCCAGTGAAAAACATTCAAACGCAAAGATACCATTATATCCAAATATTGCTTCACTTTTTCCTTTCCAAAAAAGTGGCGACTTTCATCTAGCATGAATCCCCGCCAAGAGAAACGAGGACTATCTTGGATCCGACAAACGCTAATCGTCCCTTTATGAAAATCAATCAACTGCAGTAATGCTGCTTTGGCATAAAACAGACCGGATTCAGTTGAAGCACTGAGTAGAACCGTATCACGACCAATATTCAGTTCATAAGCATCCAAAGGCATTCCAGACTGCACATTTTGCTCAAAAACAATTACACCGCTTTCTTTTTTTTGCGACAAAGCCAATCCTTCTAATTCTTGTCGAAATTCCTTGCCTAGTTTATCGGCATACATTCCCCAGGTTATTATTTCGACCTCCTTACTAAATACGAAACTTCCCCCTCCATGCTGTAGCATGGCAGGCATCGGTAATAAGACCTGTTGCGCCCAAACAAAAGATACAGTCCAAAACAATAATATACTTATATAAAAACTCTTCATCAATCATCCTCCTTTATAAAAAAACACCTAAACTCGCCCTCCTCTAAAGAAAAAGAGGATGTGGCAAAAGTTCTAAATCTCCACCCTTATGTGAAAGCGGAACAGATCGACACATCCTCTTCTCGACTAAAGCCTAAATAAAAAACGATCAATTATACCCTTTATTCTGAACCAAACCACCTTCTTTGTTCGCTTCTATCTCAGAATTAGGAATAGGTAATTTATTCAAATGGTCATCCAACTTATATCCGGCTTGGATAACTTGTGGGTTATACAGACCTAAATGATTCACTAACTTATCGGTTCGCATCAATGTATTTAGACGAAAATCTTCCATACACAGCTCACGGGCACGTTCGTCCAGAATCAACTCGATGTTAACATCACTTGAAACCACAGGCGTCGCATGAGCACGTTTACGGATAACATTGATATCATTAGCAGCAGCCGATAAATCTCCCTTATTCATATAAGCCTCTGCACGTAACAAATAAGTTTCTGCCAAACGCATGATATACCAATCTTTATAAGTTCGGCCATTATCATGCCATTCTTTACTCGTTGGATCCTGGAACTGACCATGAGGTATATCGCTGACAAACTTCATTAACATTGGAGCCTGCCAGTCCATCTGCGAAGGTGTAGCCATCGTTTCGGCAGTCATAGGCTGGCCATAAAAACGACTTTCCGGATTTGTCCAATAATGCACTCGCTTAATATTATACATGGAGTTACGCACATCGCGGTCCCAATCATCTTTATATTCCCAAATCTGTCGTCCCAAGTAATCACTGGCAAACGCAGCAGCAGAAGGACGACCATTTAAAACGGCTTTCAACCAATTGGCATTTCCATCAAGATCTTTTCGGTTCCACCAGGTCGGACTAAACCAACGTTCTATAGTAAAGTTACCTCCCCATTGGCCCACATTTCCACCGCCTTCGAGATCGACATCAAACTGCACATTCCAGATACATTCCGCATTACCTTCTATACGATTAAAGTTTCCCTCACGGAATAAATCCCACCAAACATCACCCCAAGGTTCTTTTTCTCCCTGGTAATCATATCCCTCGAATGTAAAATCTTTCAATTTACCGAAGCGTTCGGTCATCAAATGCATAGCCGGATTATTAATCACATCTGATGCTTGTTTTATAGCGCCATCATAATCCTTCAATCCGATTAAAATTTCGGACAACAAATGTTGTGCTGCCACTTTTGAAGCACGACCACCCTTCTGATCATCTATATCAGGCATCCATTGGATAGCAAATTCCAGATCCTCCTTACATTGTTTGTAAAGTTGCTCTTGCGTTGAATTAGTATAGTTAAACCGAGGATCTTTAGTTTCTTCCAATACTAATGGAGCCGTTCCCCACATATTAGCTAAAAAGCGGTAGGCAAAAGCACGCAAAAACTTTGCCTCACCAACAATAGCATTTTTTTCTGCATCAGAACTCCAACGGACAACATTTGCTTCGGCACGTTCTACAATCACATTACAACTAAAAATATAAGAATAGAAACGAGACCACCAAGTCTTAGGCATGTCATGATCCGCATTAAACTGATTCCAGAAATAATATTCAAAGTAAGGACCTCCCAGATTCCAATGCTTCATATACAAGTCAACATCCAAGCCAGACAACAAATCATAATTATTAACAGCATCGTTCTCTGCATAGAAGTTATTACGGATATTTCTATAAATATCTGAAAGAGCGGATTCAAAACCTTTCTTATCCGTATAAGAGTTTTCGGGTGTAAGAAAATCTTTCGGTTCTTCAGTCAACAGATCATAACATGAAGTCAAAGACCCTGTTAACAACAATCCTACAAATAAATATTTAATAGCTTTCATTTTCAATTAACAATTTAAAAGTTAAACATCAATGTCATCTGGTACGTACGGATAGAAGGTATTGCATTATCCCTCACTCCCTGATCTGTTTCAGGATCCAATCCGTCCCAATGCGGAGCGAATGTAAACAAGTTGTCCGCGCTCACAGACAAAACCATATTATCCAATCCGACAGGTTTCACAAAGCGAGTCAGATTATAGCTCAACGCCACTTTCTGTAATTTGATAAAACTACGATCAATGTATTTTACACCTTGATATGCAGAAACCTTATAGTCCGGGCGAGGATATTTGGCTCCCGTATTTTCCGGAGTCCAATAATCATATACGGGATGGTTGATATTCGGATTATTTGCGTAACCATCATTGTAAGGTGTGTTGTTATTAGACAAATAATATCCATTTCCACCCCATACAGAGTTAAAATACAGCATCAAAGAGAAATCTTTATAATTCAATGTATTTGTAAAACTCCAACGAAAGTTCGGATTAGAATTACCCATGAATTGGCGGTCTTTATCCGAAGAAATAGTACCATCACCATCCACATCTTCCAATTTATAATCACCGGGACGCATACCTTCCATAATCGTACCGTTATCTACATCGCTTTGTTGCCACATTCCATTGACATTATAGGCATAGATCGTACCCAACGATTTACCGATAAAATATCCGGAACTAATCAAGTCATCTTCAATTCCATCTCCATTGTTATCGTCACCATAGATAGTGGCCACTTTATTTCTGTTCAGAGAGAAAGCAAAATCGGAAGTCCAACTGAAATCTTTATTCTGGATGTTTACAGAATGTAAGTTAATTTCCACACCTTTGTTCTTGATCTTACCGATGTTAGACAACATTTCTTTTTTTCCTGAAATACTCGGTAAAGCTAAATTAAACAACAGGTCTTTTGTTGATGTAGAATAAGCATCTACACTTCCGGACAAACGGTTGTCTAACACAGCAAAATCTAAACCGAAATTGAAGCCGGTCGTTGTTTCCCAACCCAAATTATTCAAGGCAAAAGAAGAAATATATTGCGTAATGGAGTAAGAAGGATCGCCAGCAAAAATATATTTGTCTGTTCCGACTTTCGCCAATGTACTATACGGACTAATAGATTGGTTACCATTCGAACCGTAAGATAAACGCAATGCCAAATTATCCACAAAACTTACCTGTTTCATAAATGCTTCACGGGAAATATTCCAGTTTACACCGGCAGAAGCAAACGTACCCCATTTCTTATTCACGCTAAAACCTGAATAACCGTCACGACGCACTGTACCGGTAATTGAATACCTGTTATCAAAGGTATAGGTAGCACGTCCCATCCAACCGATAGCACCACTTTCTCCTGAACCTGTATTCACCGTCTGTTTCTTTGCATCTTCCAGTTTGTTATCCCCCAATACAGTATTATCGAAGTTTTCTCCGTACCCCTTCGTTTCTTCCCACGTACTACGTTCACGTGAATACAGTAAAGTCAGATCTACATTATGCTTACCTCCAAATGTATTGTTATACTTGATCATATTATCCAGCAACATATTGTAGTCGTTATTCAATTTACGTTCGCCCTTACCGTTCTTACCTAAACCTTCAGTCGTAAATTCGTTGTCGAAGTAATATTTCTGAGACCAACGCAAATTGTTTGAATAAACCATCGAATAAGACAGGCCTTTTACCCAAGGTATTGTAATCGTTGCATCCAGAATGGCTCCCAGATTGTTATACTTTTCCGTATCACTGGTATGCATGCTCCAATAAGGACTCTGAAAAGAGGTCGTTGTTTGAGGAAATTGCAAATAATTCCCGTTTTCATCATAAATAGAAGCAAACGGACTAAAATGAGTTGCCTGTTCCATACTTGGAGCACTTCCTGAATAATCACGAATACTGTAATTACTTTTCACCCCAATCTTCAACCAATCAGTCAGATGTGTGTCAATATTGATACGACCGGAAAAGTTCTTATAGCGGTCGTTCATCATAACTCCCTTCTGGTCCGTCATATTCGCTGAAATATAATAACTAGCCAGATCTGAGCTGTTGGAAATACTTATATTCGCTTTCAAATCATACGCATTCTGGCGAAACTGATCGTATGGGTCTTCTACCGTCGGACGATGATCGGCTGTAGCTTCATAGTTCTTCTTTTCTTCTACTTCCAAATAGTATGGTATTTTATTGGGGTCAGCCTCCATTCCGTTCAGACTACGAATATCCAGCATACGTTTCAAATATCCTGGGGAATCATAAATTTTCAAACGCTCCATCTCATTGCTGATACCATAAGAGAGATTCACGTTAAAAGTAGGCTTACCATCCTTACTACGTCCGCGCTTGGTCTGAATCAATATGACACCATTTGCAGAGCGACTACCATAAACTGCTGCCGCACTGGCATCTTTCAAAACCGTAAAAGATTCAATGTCATCCGAAGGTATATCACTCAAACTACCATTAAAAATAGCACCATCAACTACAACTAACGGTTGGTTTCCATTATCTTCAGCAGTATTTCGAGTAGAATTCTGACCACGAATAGAGAAAGAAGGAGTACTACCGGCAGTATTTGTTCCACCAATATTCACCCCCGGCATACTACCTTTTATCGTTTCAAGAACATTATTTGTTGGAACAATATTATACGTTTCCAGTTTTGCTTTAGAGATAGAACCGGTAATCGCCTGCTTATTCTGCGTGCCATAACCAATTACCACGACTTCCTCCAGCGCTTGGGTATCTTCCGATAGCTTTATGTTATAAACAGATGGATTACCGATCATTATTTCCTGAGTTTCATATCCTATGTAGGATATGAACAAAGTCTCACCAGACTTTGCTTCCAGACTGAAGTGCCCGTCAATGTCAGTAATGGTTCCACTTGTTGTTCCTTTGATGGAAACATTCGCACCAATAACAGGTTCTCCTTTATCATCGACTATTGTTCCGGTGATCTTCTTCTCTTTTCCTTTTTCTTCTCCGCCTTTTACTCCCAGATAAATTTGGTTGTTTTCTCTCTTTTCATAGATCAAGCCTGTGCCATTCAGCAACTTGTTCATTGCCGCCTCTATGGATTGGTCGTTCACTTCGAAAGTGACTTTCTTATCCAAATCCGGAAGTTGGTTACTATAAAAAAACCGATAGTCGGAAACTTGTTCTATAGAACGTAACGCTTGCTTAATCGTTTGTTGTTTTACACTCACTGTTACCTGTGCAAAAACAGAAGAAGAAATGACAGCCGAAGCAAACAATACCCCCATTCTTCTGAGAATCTTCCCTTTTAATAAAAAAGAAGAAATGGTTTCTGATTTTTTATTCATACTTTTGTATAACAAATAAAGGTTAATTAATAAAGAGCTTCTTATTGATACATCGCTCTTTCAATTGACTGACGGGGAAAGTGTTGCAAGCGCTTTCCCTTTTTTGTGTGTTTCTTTTTTATGTTTTCATCCTATCTGAATTTAAAAGGTTAATCTATATAGAGTTCTATCACATTTTCTTTCTTCCTAGAAGAAATAGAAGCAGTAAACTGCAATGCATAAAGAGCCGATTGCAAGCTGGTATTCTTCAGCGTTCCCGAAAATGTGACTTGATTTAATCGATCATCTTTTAGCATGAATTTCACATTATAATTCCGTTCCAGCAACTTGATTATGTTTGTTACCGGCTCATCTTCAAATACTATTTCATCATTCATCCAAGCCGTAAACAACCGCTCGTTTTCCTCTTCTCTTTTTACCATCTGCGTTTCCTTCAACGAATAAACAGCTACCTCTCCCGGTTTTAACTCAAAAGATTGCCATGCCGATGAAACGATAACCGAACCTTCTGTCAGATAAGTCGTGATATTTTGATCCTCCAGATAAGCCTTGACATTAAATGAAGTCCCCAAAGCACGCACCTGGATATCTCCTGCTTTTACGATAAAAGGAGATTGGGCATCTTTTGCCACATCAAAATAGGCTTCGCCGATCAGTTCTACCTGACGTTGTTTCCCGTTAAAATGACTGCCGTAACACAGTTTGGAATCGGCATTCAGATGAACTATTGTGCCATCCGGTAGGGAAATATCCGATTTTTGTCCCTGGCCTACTTCTACGGTCATATCATTATATTTAGTTAACAGCCGGTTCTCGTTCCAATAGAATAAGGATATGGCAACAGCACCAAAAACAGCTGCGTAGGTAGCAATGCGCATAAAAACCTTCCTGACATTAATCTTTACAGGTTTAGCAGTTGCACTTAGTGCCTTAAAAACCCGCTCATTTACCGGCTCAGGTATATTACCAAAGGAGTGATCCCATATTTCGTCAAAATCATCCGCCCACCGATCTGAATCATTCAACAGTCCGGCTAACTGACGTTTTTCACTTTCGGTAGCCTTGTTGTCGTAGAATTTATCTAATAGTTCTAATTGTCTACTCATAGTCTTTTTAAAATAAGAATGAAAAAATAGGATAAAGCAATAAAACTATATCATTTAGCAAGTCAGCTCTGTTCACTTTCAACATCTGGGTGAGGAACTTCGTTGACTGTTTCAGATGACTTTCCACCGTATTTTCGGAGATACCCAACTGGCTCGCTATTTCCTTTTGTGAAAGGAGCTCTATATGTTTCAGACGATAAACTCTTTGTCTGGCAGGCGGTAACAAGGATATGATTCGTTCGACTTCCTCCAGCAAAAGGTTCAATTCGACTTCATTCTCCACAGTATTCTCTGTTTCGCTAACATTCTCTATTTGTGAGATCATCAACTGTTCCTGGATACGCTTTGCCGTTTCTTTCAGGAATAGGTTACGGGATACCTTTTTCAGATAACCCTGGAATGAGAACTCCACTACAATCTTCCTTCGATTCTCCCAAATGATAATAAATGTCTCCTGCACAACATCTTCTGCCATCGAATGATCGCCGTGCGAAAGTCGGATGACAAACTGAAAGAGAGTATGTTTATATCTATTGTAAAGCTCTGTGAAAGCTTTAAAGTTATCAGATATGATCTCCTTCATTAACTGCTGATCTGATAACTGCTCAATCTTGTGCATTCGTGGTATTTTTTCTATAAATGATACATTATTACCGAATCTATAGTAAGGATACTATACTGTTATAGTTTCCGTGACTCGGCTGTGGTTATTTAACTTTGTTTCACAAAACAGTATTGTAATGTCACCACTTCGCTGTTTCCGCCATTTGCATACAGCCAACAAATATAAAAGCAGCCATTGCTATAAAAAATAGCAAATAGCTGCTTATTCTGTGGATTATTATTGCTTTCTGTATCTATTGGTTCCCACCCTTTCAATGACGGCAACTGACGTATGAGCCGTCTGCTTACCTTTTCAAACACCTACATGACTTGTCCTGAAATAGGTGCTTCTTTTGCAATTTAGTTGAAAAGAACCACTAAAATCAGGACGAGACATATAGAAAAAGACGGGGATAGGAGCACGAGAGTTTATTCATTTCCTTCATCTGTAAATAAATGATCTTAAACAAGATAGTATCTACAGATGAAGGAATGAAAGATTTTTATTATAGTATAATAATATCCATACAAGCAGGAGCATAACATCTACTTAGATAACATTATAATACTGTTTTTCAAAACGTTACAATTTCAATGCTTTCAAATAGCAGATATCCGGGCAACAAATCCGCCTCCGGACATCAATTGTTCTTTCATTTTTTGACCGGAACATATCTTACTTTCTTTTATTTCGATCAACTTCCTATTACCGGGAGTATCCGTAGCTATCTCCATCTTATACTTCCCTTTCGGTAAAAAATCCAGGTTCGTTTCAAACACTCCGGCCTCTTCCCCGTTCAAGACTGTCAAATACCAGACATCTCCTTTACGACGGGCCAGTGCTGCCAATTTACCTATTTCGCTTTCCGGCAATACAATCGTTTCATCCCATACGACAGGGACACTTTCAATAAACGAACGGCCGGGAGACGAAAGCATGTCCTCCATATCGGCTGCAAAGATCAACATGGGAGATGTCAGCATATAAATAGACGAAAGCTGATGGGCAAACGTTATAGACGGCGGACAAAAAGCCCGGAAGTTTAAAGGGGTATAATCAGCCGGTCCCACTAACCAACGAGTGAAAGGTAAGACCGTGTTATGATAAGGCCAAGGTGGACCGGGAGCCCAGCTATTCTCTCCTCCTACAGTTTCCAATCCCCGGACAGCCTCTTTCGCCAGTAAGTTAGGATACGTATAAGAATCGCCGGTAGGTTTATTCACACCATGAAAGATGACCATCAGTTTCTCTTTGGCGGCATCCTTTAATATATTTTCCATCAGATTGACCGTAAATAGATTTTCCGTATGGAAAAAGTCGATCTTCAAACCTTTGACACCTATTTCCGAACACTTTCTCATAAAATCAGCACGTTCTTTCGGATCGACTAATCCGATATCCGTTTTATTACCGGAACGGGGGGATGAAGAACGCCATACCCATATATTTACATTCCGTTCACCGGCATAATCGACCAGTTCTTTCAACATTTCCCATTTTGTCCGGCCATTCGCATTCTTTTCTGTCTGTTGCCATAACTCCCAGCCGTCATCCACCACAACGGCCTCAATTCCCAACTCGGCACATCCGTCTACATATTTTTTATGATTACCGATACTCAGGCGATCTTTACCTTCCACCAACCAAGTAAATGTAGCTCTGCCAGGCTTAATCCAATCAGTTTCCGAACCATCAGGGAAAAGATTTTTGTCTGGTTTATCCGAAACCTTTGCCAATATTTTGTTATTCACCAAGCCGTTTAAGTTTTCGGCCAACATCAAAACACGCCAGGGAGTTATCACTTCATTTACACCTTCTTTAGGTGAGACAATCCAAGGCACATTCCTTACCGCTTCATGCCAATATTTTGAAGGCGGTAATCCTGTAATAACTCCAGTCTCCAGATGTCCCTTATTTTCCACATAGCCGAACCGAACCTGATTAGGCTCAGTCCCTAATAAAACCGCACCATGATAATTAAAGAGGTTAGCTTCCGTTATAGCCGCATATACTCCGTCAGGTGTCAAAAAAGTAGCTGGAGGAGCTAGTATCTCCCCCTCTATATCATCGGTAAACCGATCCTGGTACTCCTGCAACCAGCCATATTGGAAAGGGCCGCTCGCATACCATGTTTTTGTACGGGAAGGAAACGTAAACGAAGTTGCTTCACCATAAATACAGATGTTTGTCGATGCCGGTATTCTGTACCGTAAGGCTATTCCGTCCGCATATTCGCGTGTATCGATATAATAGATATCTCCTTCCGGTTTTTCAATCGTATAAGTGCATAATCTCTCGCCATTCGTCTGCTCTCCGGGAGTAACTGATTTTATTCGAACCTCTTTTCCGATGGCTCTATTATCAATGGTCATTCCCAAAGGAGATTTCCTTATCACTTCTTTCCCTTTATAAAAAACACAAAAAGATAAGTCATCTGTCGGAGTAGTCTCCAACCGAATCGTTGCATCCTGCGCATGCAAGGCTGAAGAACAAGCACACAAGGACCACAATATCAAATAATTGAAATTCAACAGCTTCATAAACTTACTATTAATTTAATCGTACTAGTTTTATTATTTGCCCTGGAGATGTTTTTATTTCGAACTGTTGTGATTTATAAACAGTCTCTTCTCCATTGACATATATAACCTTACAAGTTGTATTTCCCCAAGGATTCTCTATTTTACATGTTCGTCCCTTTTCACTAACGATTGTCACGTATTCTATCTCCCCATCCTTACAAGAAGAAGAAACTAAAAAGGCCCCATAAGTCCGTAAATTAGTAAACTTGGCATTTTTTTCTTTCGGCCATATAGGAAAGACACGGATTACACCTTCGTATCCTTGTAATAACATTTCATTGATACAAGAAGGTACAGCGCTCAAAGTCTCTATTCCTCCTCCGGCTTGTTCAATCCACAAATTGGGTAATGCAGTTTTATTTATACGTTTTTTTAACTCTGATAATAAGCTTTCACCATCGTATCCCAATCGAGCCGCAGCCGTATAATATGTTTCAAAACCATTACCCAGATTATCCCAATGGGCATCTTTCAAACCTCTACATTGTAATGTATCGGTTTTCCATCGATACACCTCGTCCAACAAAATATCGCACATAGTTGAATCAGTTACCGTACCACATACCCCTGAAGGGAACACCAATCCGTGCATCATGACCCTTCCAAATCCGGGAGCAGTACGACTTCCTGACCCAGTTCCTCCTTCACAGGCTTTAATACGAGTTATTCCATCAATATCCACAGTCGGTATCTCGCTTAAATGATTCAAGATGTGTTCCCATTTTTCCACTTTGTCTGCATCAGTCTGTAAAAATCTACTCATTTCAATAATGCCAGTAAATAACATACGACATAACCCCAATGACACAGTCGGATTGATATCTCCAAAATTTTTTTTCCAATTCTTACCTTCCCAAGGTCCCACTTCCCAAAAATTATCGTTATAACTGACATAGCGACCATTTTCATACACCAAATAATCCTCCCAGAAATCAGCAACTGCCCGGATAAAAGGATATACTTTCTTTACATATTCCTTATCATAAGTATGATAAAAACGCATAAACATATTGGTCGTACAAAATAAGGCATTACTTTTTTGTCCCAAAAACATATAGCCACCTTCAATACCTGTATCAGGAGTACCGTACTGCTTCATCATATCTTCGGATGTAAGAGGAAACATACTAGAACAAAAACCTTTAGGACCGATACCGACTGGATAATAAACTCCTTCTTTACCTAAAAATTCTTTCGCATGCGACCGTGCTTTGTCCATATATTCCAAAATTGGAGTATCATAAGGTTCTGACAAATCGATATGATTAGAGGAATAAACGCCCCACCAGGGAGCCATATAGTTATAATTTGTATGATAATCACCTGCCCATCCTCCGGCTGTCGCATCCATTGTCAGGCTTGTTCCCCATAATCCGGGAGGGAAATCTGTATTCCGACTACAACAAGCCAGTAGGTATTGTGAACCATAATAATATTTCTCCAGCATAGGATCACCTAGTTCCACCTGCGATTCATTCCAAAAAGAAGACCACCACTGCTTATGCTCATCAAACAAAAATGCTATCTTTTCCTTGTTTATCGCTTTAAGAAGCTCCACGGAACGTTCTACATAAGCTTGCTGTTCATGATTTGTACAAAACGATAAAACAACAAAAACCTTTTGGCCTTTTTCCAATAAAAGTCCGGACAGATTCTTGTTATCCAGAGTAAACATTCCCACCGACACGGCTGTTGGCCATTCCAAAGTTTGACTGTCAAATTTGCGTACATACCAATTGATATCATCCGTGCAACCATTACTCAACTGTGCCCCCATACTTTCATCCATCACGAAATCGAGGTTTAAATGAAGCGGCTTGTCGCCAGCCTCCAACTCTATGAATGCCATGTTTTGCGTTGCAGCACACCAAGCATTTAATCGGTATGAAAAACCATCTGCTTTCGCAAAAGAGCCTTTCAATGTAGCATCGGCAATAGACTGTTCAACGTGATAAGATGCCCCTTCCATAGCGGGAGAGGAAATCTGTAATTGTCCTACATAGCAAACCCCGCCATTGGGATACCCGTTCTGTGCTTTCCAAAAATCATTTTTAGAAAAATAAAAGACTTGTTTATCCGGAGTCCCTCCCCAAACCATTCCGATATCACCATTACCACAAATGGCTCCATCTGGCACCTTATTAGTAGGAGTGTTAGATGGTGGCGTACTCCATTCACCTTTATATAGAGGTAGAAATTCCACATGTTCTACCTCTTTCACATCACAACAACTACAGATTAATATCAATAAAAATAATTTACTTATTAGAGAATTCATAACTTCATGGTATTAATATACAGATACAAAAAAGGCTGTTGCTAAACCATTCAGTAAACAAACCCTTACCTTTTTCAGCAACAGCCTTCTTTTATTAATTATAAGCCGGATCCTGAATCAAAACACCATTAGCTTTGTCTATTTCAGCTTGTGGTAAAGGCCAGAACATAAAACGATCTTCATATTTTGCAGCTACAGAATAAAAAGGTTCTTTTGCAACAATTTCCGGAACATTCTTCAATTCATTCCATTGTTTCAATTGGAAATAACGCCATCCTTCAAAAGGAGTTTCATAACGCCATTCCTTTCTCACGCGATCACGAAATAGCTCTTTCGTCAAACCTTCTGGCAATAGCGGTTGTCCTGCTCTTTGACGTACCTGGTTAATAGCATTATACGCTTTTTGTGTAGGTCCGTTCAATTCATTCTCCGCTTCTGCAAGCATTAACAAAACATGAGCATAACGCATTAAATTGATATCCGGTCCCACCTTCATATTTCCAGGATTAACACCTTCTTCAAATGGTTGAATAAAACGTATCGGACCAAAACCAGTTAAACTTGGTTCATTATTATAAATTACTGCATTATCCGGATAATTAGCCCTTTCAGGAAAACGATAAACAGATGCTACAGTAATACTATTACGTAATCTTTTATCTCTGTTTTCAAACAATTTTTCACGTTCAGCCACTATCAAATCATGATCTGCAGTCCTGGAATTTATCAAATCCTCATCAACAGGAATTGTCAGTGGCGATTCTCCCCAAGGTAACCCATCTATACATTCAAAAGCATTAACTAAATTTCTTTGAACCATCAAAGAACTCCAGCAACAATATACTTCATTCACATTATTACAGATATCAGGAGAGCCATACCGTACAGAGAATATCATTTCTTGCGAATCCATTTGTTTAGACTCAACAAATGCCATACGCAAATCTTCATCCAATGAATATCCTTTTATTTGTTCACAATACTCTACCACTTTACGCATTTGATCCGAATTCGATACACCACACGGGATTCCATTCTCATCGGAAAAGCCGTTAAACATAGTCACTTTTGCCATAAAAGCCAAACAAGCACTTTTCGTCATACGTCCCGGAGCCTCCATATAAGTACGATCATCAAAACCCGCAATAGCTTCTGAAAAATCCTTTATAATTTGATCATAAATATCTTTCCTTGTCACTTTCGGCTGATATTGATTATCCAAAGATAAAAAGTCTGTAAACAGAGGTACCTCTTTATAACACAAATACAACCAATGATAATAATAAGCTCTCAATGCTTTTCCTTGTGCTTCCATATATTTCCGTACTTCATCAGAAATATCGTTACCTTGATATTCAGACAATTTTGTCAAAAATAAATTACAACGAGATATAGCTTTGTATGCCAATGAAAAATTACCGGAAACAAAACCAGTCGTTGTTGGATACAAATCTCCCATCATCATTCTTTTTGTCTGACCATACGTATCCTCATCATATTGGCATAAAGAATTATCAGTCAAGTTATCATAACTAGGCAATGCTTGGGAAAAAACACCCGGCCATTCATATGCTACCGAATAACATGAATTCAAAGCAGATTCAAAATCAGTCTTTTTCTGCCAAAATATGGACTCTGAAGGACTGGAAGGAGGATCTTTTTGTAAAAAATCATCACATGCAATCAATGTAGTCAGAATAGACAATAATCCAACACATAATATTTTCGTTTTCATAAATCAATCTTTTTAAAATTCAACATTTATACCAACTGAACAAATACGATTTTGAGGATATTGTGTAGATACGCCATCTCCTTTTCTTTCCGGGTCAAGTCCTTCGTATTTTGTAAACGTGAGTAAATTGTCTCCAGAAAAATATAACCGTACTTTTTCCATACGTATTTTTTCTGTCAGTTGTTTAGGCAACGTATATCCGATCGTCAAGTTTTTAAGACGAAAATAGGAGGTACTTCTCAAGAAATAACTATTCGTACGAGTATTTTTACCCCCACCCAATGTTTGATAGTACAATCTAGGATATTTTGCATTATATGGATTTTCTTCCGTCCACATTCCCTCTACATAATCTTTCGTCGGAGCTGATCCTTGAAAAAAAGGAGCTTCTCCCCATCTTGGATCTATATAACTTTTTAATCCAGAAACACCTTGTGTCAACAAAGAGATATCAAAACCTTTCCAACTGGCACCTGCATTAAAACCATATTCAAAAGCTGGATATCTACCCGAAATCAACATCCTGTCATCATCATTAACAACTCCATCATTGTTAGCATCTCGGTAACGCAAATCGCCAGGTTGTGTATCATCACTATATTGTTTCGGGGCCTTATCTATTTCCTCTTGAGTTGCAAAAATACCGATGCAATCCAACATATAATAAGAATTATACGGTAAACCTTCTTCCCTAATCACTTTACCGTCTTTTTCCGTCACACCAAAATGACTTAATGTGTTCCGAGTCCTATCCACATAGAATCCCACATTATAATTCAAACCGTCAAATAGACCTCTGGCAATTTGATCGCTCCATGCTACAGATAGTTCTATGCCCTTATCTAACATGGTTCCGTCATTTATAGTTGGTGCGCTCATTCCCAGCAAACCAGAAATTTGAGCAGAACGCAAAATTCCATCTGTTTCTTTTCTATACCAATCGAAAGTTACATTCAACCGATTAAAGAAAGACAAATCTACACCGACATCAGCAATTGTCGTTGTTTCCCATTCTATATCCCGATTAACGTAAGCCGTTTGAGTATAAGCTGAAGAAATTGCACTTTTATCAAACGTATATGAATTAACCTTAGAAATCATAGCTTGATAAGGATACAATCCTATTTCCTGATTTCCCAACTTACCCCAAGAGGCCCTTAACTTCGCATTATTTAACCATGATAAATTCAAATCTTTTATAAATGATTCTTCTGTCAAACGCCAAGCGCCAGAAAAAGAAGGGAACAATCCCCAACGTCCTTCCGGTGACAAGCGGGAAGAACCATCATAACGAGCATTTGCTTCAAACAAATAACGCTCCTTATAATTATAGTTGACACGGAAAAATCCAGACATCAATGCCCATTCTTCCACTTTTCCAGAATTACTCCAATTCGGAGCACCGGCACCTGCATCGATAGTCGGTAAATCAAAATCATAATCTCTTCGATAAGCCTGCAATGTTTCATACTTATTAGACTCCATACTATAACCTGCCATCAATGAAAAATTATGATTTTTGTTAGGTGTTGTAAAATCATACTTCAAATAAGTATACAGATTCGTATAAAACGTCCTATTTTCATCAACAGAATATCCATATCCTCCTTGCATTTCTGCCATCACTCCTGTATGATAATTATAAACCGGCTGTGGATTACCTCTCCAATATTCACTTCTGGTATTAATCTGTCTTACAGCGCCTTTAGTA
The DNA here is from genome assembly GCF_023369805.1 of Parabacteroides leei. Lineage (NCBI taxonomy): Bacteria > Pseudomonadati > Bacteroidota > Bacteroidia > Bacteroidales > Tannerellaceae > Parabacteroides > Parabacteroides leei. The sequence goes on along the minus strand of NZ_JAMBQG010000019.1, from coordinate 51,248 downwards.
TACCAAGTCAACCCCTTTGCCAAATTAATATCCAACCATAATTGTGTATTTACATCCGTATTGATATCCGTATGACGATGAAGCCCTTCTTCAAAAATCATTGCCATATTTTTATTCATCACCTCATTATCATAAGCTTTTTTTGTATACCTCCTAATACCGGTTCCGTCATCTGGAAGCCAAGGCATATACGTCGGAGCCTGCGACATAGCTGATAAAATAGCATCATCTTGACCATGCCCATAATAAACACGATCACCTTTCATCAAATTTGTAAAGAAACCGACCCGCATCCAATCTGTTGCTTGAGTAGCCAAATCAGCCGTCACATTATACTTTTTGTAATTAGATTCTTTCATGGTACCATCCTGATCCACAAAATTTAAAGCGACATTATAAGTCGTTTTATTAGCTGTGCCTGCCAAACTCAAATTATGCTGATGAACAAATGCCGGATTAAAAGTATAATCTAACCAATCAAAGCTAGGATACTCAACAGAACCATTGGAATTTCGATATTTCTCAATTTCTTCTTCCGGATAAAGACCTCCTTCCCCAGAATTCGTTTTTGCAATATTGAACAAAGTCATATAATCAGCAGAATTGGTTACCAAATCAAACATTTTCGTAGGTGTATGTACCGCAAAATTTCCACTATACGATATAGAAACTTTATCACCATTCGTTGCTCCCTGCTTAGTTGTAATAAGAATTACCCCATTTGCAGCCCTAGCACCATAAATAGCACAAGAAGCAGCATCTTTCAATACAGATACACTTTCAATCATACTTGGATCCAAAGCACTCATATCACCAGGGACACCATTTACCAAAACCAACGGGTTCGACCCAGCTCCAGAAAAAGTACCCACGCCACGTATACGGAATGAAACATTTTCATCACCAGGTTGTCCTGTACCTTGAACAACACGCAATCCGGGAATTTGTCCTTGCAGCATAGTTGAAGTATTCGTCACTGGACGTTTTGTCATTTCTTCCCCGGAAACAGCTGTAACAGCTCCTGTCAAATTTACCTTTTTCTGTGTTCCGTATCCAACAACTACAATCTCATCCAACGTTTGTAAATCTTCTTTTAAAGATATATTCAACAAAGTTTTATTACCAACTTTAACTTCCTGAGATACATAACCTATATAAGAAACAGAAATTATTGCATCCTCCGGTACTTCCAGCATAAAGTTTCCATCAAGATCTGTAATCGTGCCTATAGCTGTACCTTTTACAGACACATTTGCTCCGATAACAGGTTCCCCATTTTGGTCCTTGATTACTCCAGTAATCTTCTTTATTTGATTCGTTTGGGTAGTATGTGGTAATTTCAAAATAATCTGTTTACCAACAATTTCGTAACTAATTTGTTTTCCGGCAAAAGCCTTCGCCAAAATATCTTCCAAACTCTCCTGCTGGCTATCAACTGTGATCTTTTGATTCTGGTCAACCGTTTGGTCCAACATAAAAGTATAATCCGTTTCTTTCTCTATTTGTGTAATGAACTGTTTTAACGTTCTGTTCCTTACAGCCAAATCCAGCTTTTCTGCTTGTGCATACGCAATATTATATACACCAAATGCAGCTAATACCGGAAATAATTTCCAATTTAACTTAAACATGAGTATAGCTTTAAGATTATAAATAAATATCTATATCTTTGCCATTATATATCACTTTTTACTAAGCTCATATGAGCTTAGTAAACCTACAAGTATATATACTTCAAAAGGCATGGAGATTAGGGGTCTCTGTGCCTTTTACGCATAAGGCTAGACGCGTTGCATTTGAAAAAAGTCTACTTATATTTGATCGTCACCTCCTTTCCGTCTAATTTATACTCAATCGGAGTGATCTTATTAATCATCTTCAATAGTTCCGTCAATGACTCCGTCTTAATGGTAAACCAATAAACTTGAAAGGGAGACACATTCGACAATGTAATATCCACTCCATACCAACGTTCTAATTTCTTCCATACCTCTTTTGCCGGTGTACCATCAAACTTCAACAAATTATGATGCCAGCTGGATTCAACCTCTGCATCACAGGGAGTCACCTGACAGGATAAGTTGTTTTTCGACACCATTGCGATCTGATCCGGAGACAGATACGTCAGTAATTGTTGGCTGTCAGCCGAAAGTAAACTTACTTTACCTCGAAGCAAAGCCACCATTATATCTTCTTCGTCGGCATAAGCGCTGACATTAAATGCCGTACCATGTACTTTTACATCAACGGCACCGGTCTTGACTATAAAAGGATATTGCGTATCTTTTTGAACATCAAAGAAAGCCTCTCCTTCCAGATTGACAATACGATCTTGTGTACTATACTGATAGTTATAAGACAAACGCGATCCGGAATTCAGCCAGACCAGTGTACCATCAGGAAGAACAAGCTGAGTTTTCTGTCCGGGAGGTGCCATAACTACATTTTCGAACTGAGAAGCCTGCCAGGATTCTTTCTGATCATTCAATAAAAAAGAGAGTGAAAAACCCAAAACTAAAGCAATAACAGCCGCAACCGATGAAACACGTATCAACAATGAACGGGAATACATCGGAATCTGCTTTGCCTTATCGCGGATACGTGCCTGTACCTTATTCCATACCGCTGCTTTATCCGGTATCACAAAGGCAGAGGCATCCACCCGAACTGCTTCCCATTGCCTCTTCAGCTTTTCCAGCAGAAGAGGATGTTCGGCATCTTCGTTCAACCAACGATTTATCTCTTCCAGTTCTGCCTGTGTGCATTGCCGGGATAAATACTTGGCTAGTAGTTTATATGGTATTTGTCGTTCGTTCATTTTCCGTTTCTTTTATTAGTTGACACATAATGCCCCTTAATACCCCCAAAGGAATTTGAAATATTTTTTACTGCACCTTTCTGCAGAAAATTTTCAACACACACCTTTCAGCCTTCAGTCGATTGCATCAATTGTATTTCAATACATACAGCTAAAGCCTAAAACGTGTGTGTGTGTGTGTGTGTTGAAAAACTTATTTAGAGGGATGAATAACTTTATAGGTTTCTCCAGCCTGGGTAGCAAACGAGAATACATTTCCTTTTCTCTTTACCGATACCGGTTTGCCGCTGCATACGACCTCTATCTTTTCTCCTAAAGCAGGGGCATACAATTGGCATTTACCACCTCGTTCACTATGTACTTCCAGGTCAGTGACGGTCGAACCGTCATAGTCGGCAGAGACAACAAAGGCACCTTTCGCCCGCAAGCGGGTGAAGGAGGCCGGCTGGTTCGTCCAGCAGGGGAACAAGTAGAGTATATTGTCAACTGACTGGAGCATCATGGAGTTGATTGTCTCCACCACGGTAGTCTTCTCCGCGCAATGATGACCATCTACAATCAAAAAGTTTCGTCCGGTGCCTTCAATCAACTTTTTCATACTGTTAATCAAGAGATTCGGATCCATTCCAAGCCTTGCCCACATCACGTATGCACTCAGTCCCAATGCATTCATCGATTCGGTAAACCCTTTTTGTGATACTTCATAGTAATATAAAGTATTGCGTGCAATCTGAAGAGCCGATGAGTCGGAACGCAGGTTCAAGACCTCGCAAGGATAAACAGGGTGCATCTGTATGACATGGTTAGGCAAGTCCCATCCATCTTCATTCTTGGCAAAGACAGGTAATCCCTCATTGGGTTCTTTAGTCGGTTGTATTACTTTATAAGTGGGCAGATGGTTAAGGATGTCTTGCCATTTCTTCCTCCTTGGCTTGTCTACGCCCAACAAGTCACTATATTTGAGCAACAGGCTGAACGTCTGTTCCACGAAAGCCAGATCGGAAGAAGGGTTCACATCCCAGGAGTTTTCATGCGCTCCGGTTGTTATGGAGTAGCGATAAGAATCGCCATAAGGTTCTTTCACCAGATAATCTTCGTAGAAATCTGCACAGAGGCGGATATACGGATAGGCATGGTCGCGCAGAAAGTCCTTATCTCCCGTATATTCGTAATACCAGCTGAACAAAGGGACATTGAAAGGGGCATCCATGGTTTGCTGCCAGTAATAATTATAAAACTCACCGATACCCAATGCTCCTACCGGGAATAATATGCCTCGATACGACTTCCCTTCCAACGACTTATGCACCTTGCCTGCCTCCTCTCTAGCACGGCGCTTTCCTTCGGGTATCAATAATTCAAGTGATTTATAGAAAGGCAAAGCTATCTCTGGCCGGTTGGCAGAAAAGGCACTATAAAAACCTCCCTGGCTGTTGTAATTTAAATGGATATCGCCATGATACATCATCTCGTCGTCCATGTTCCAGACACCATACATACCACCAGACACGGGTGAACGACGATTATATGCGGAAGCCAGCAGATAGATAGAAGATAAGTATTGCCGATTGAGCAGACTGTCATTCGTCTCCACATACGAACGTGTCCACATATCTTTCCACCAGGCAATCTTATCCACTTTGATACGGTTTACATCTGCTTCATCCACCGCTGCCAACCGGCTTGCAGCCTCTTTTAATCTCGGGGCATTACCTTTTCCTCCACCGGATACAAAGGTTATCACCCAAACAGGATTCTCGGCAGAGACTTTAAAGTCAGTCCTGACCATGGCATCAGAAATTTGTAACAGACGCGCTTCAGTTCCTACTATCTTAGTCGAAATTCCGGCACAGCAAATCCATCTTGTCTCCGTGGTCTTTGTTTGCCGAGTAACTTGGGCGATAGGGCCAACGACCGAAGAAGTTGTTTTATAGTACGCAAAGCGACTATCTGCGTATGTATCGACAGATACACTGACTGGTTTCTCCGAAGTGGTAGAAAGCTCTGTTATTATAAAGTTTTCATTCATTCCCATCCAGGAAGTCATAGTGATCGGTTGGTCGGTAGCCGTTTTCATACGTAATTCAGCATTCAACTGATCCATTTCATAACGAAAGACAGTCTTATCCGGGCGGTTGATCGAATAATTCCCGGCATGAACCGGTGAATGAACGGTCAGCGTAACACCACCGACCGGCAATGCTGAAGGGCCGCTCCCCGCCCAATTAGAAAAACCGTCAGTGACGAAATCAACCTTGGATATTTTCAACGTCTGGCTGTTATCGGATGTAAAAGCAACCACTCCCACATCTCCGTTCCCCATATAAGGACCTAAAGGAGCATGGTTACTACGAATTGCGTTCCAGCTGAATGGTTCCTCCCAAAAAGCAGTCATCAATTCCTTTTTCGATTCAAAAAAGAGCGAATCCTTTTTCTCATCAGCAACAGCCACCGCTTCGACTGGCAGTTGTATGAGCAGAATCAAAATTAAAGACCATATACTTCGTATTGTTTTCATCTTTCATTTTCTTTATTAGTCAACATTATTATCTGTGATTACTCAAACAGATTCAGGGAAAGCAGAATAGATAGCATCGACTCATTGGCACGGGATGTTATGTATTCCCGTATCTTCTTTAAAGCAATCCCCATCTGATTCTCAACTGTTTTAACAGATATTTCTTTTACTTGTGCTATTTCTTTGTAGCTTAACCGTTCTTCCCGGCCCAGGATAAAGATTTCCCTACATTTATCCGGCAGAGATTCAACGGCAGCCTGTAGCAATTGATAGAATAACTCACGATCTATACAATCGACCGACTCATTTTTCTCTAATTCGATGCGGGCCCACTTTTCCAATATGGCAGCATGATTATCTTCGTCACGCAGATAGTTCAGCATCCGATTACGGGCACTGTTATATAAAAAGGTCTTGATGTATGCTATTTCTTTTCCTTCATAGTTCTCCCACAAACTGACAAAAACATCCTGTACTACCCCCTCTATTTCCTGATAATCGTGGGTATAGTAATTCAAGAAGCGGCAGATAATTTCAAAATAGTCATTATATACTTCTTCGAATGTTTTTTCATTAATAATCATGGTAGTACAGTTTCTTCAAAGGACAAATATAACATACTTCCAAGATATAACAAAGAAAGAGCTTGCAGGAACTGGCAGAAAACAGATATGAAAATTAGCCAATACACCCGCAAGCCCAAAATCTCAATCTCACCCTACTCCTGTAAGGCATTAGCCTGTTGACGATCGCATCCGATCAGCAACAGGCTAACAGCAAAACTAACTACTATATTTATATTTTTAATATACGACATACTGTTCGCCCTCAATCTTCAACTCACCGAAACTTCCTTCCGATTTATAAGGCTGGCCTCCGCCGATATATAATTCTACCGGACCTTCTTTCTGAACCAGATTTCCTTTGTCATCTACTAATGCCAACTCTTCCGGGGAAAGCGTAAAAGTAACTGTCTGACTTTCGCCTTTATTCAGATGAATACGTTTGAAGCCTTTCAAGGCACGTAGCGGGACACGGGTATTTCCGTTCTGAGGATGGGAGATATACAACTGAACCACTTCATCACCATCCCGTTTACCGATATTGGTCACTGTTGTCGTCACCTGGATGCTTTCGCCGGTTTTCACGACAGAAGCATTCGATAACGGCTGATAAGCGAATGTAGTATAGCTCAAGCCATAACCGAACGGATAACGAACATCGCCTTTAAAATAACGATACGTACGGTTCGCCATCGAATAATCTTCGAAATCCGGAAGATCTTCATCATTCATATAGGTAGTCAACGGCATACGGCCAGCCGGGTTATAGTCACCGAAAAGAACATCGGTGATAGCATCACCGGCAGCTTGTCCGCCATACCAGGCCTGGAGGATAGCATCTGCATTGCGGCTCTCCCAGTCGAAGCTCATAACGGAACCGGACATATTGACCAGGATCAACGGACGGCCCGTCTTCTTCAACTCTTTCATCAGTTCTGTCTGAACAGAAGGCAACTTCATCGTTGTACGGTCACCGCTGGCAAAACCACCGTAACCGGCTGCTCCGGCATCACCGGCCTCACCTTCATAATCGGCACTAATACCGCCAACAAAGATGATAATGTCTGCTTTCTTAGCCTGAGCAGCCACCTGGGCAAAAGAGGGGGCACCTTCCAGTTTCTGAACAATACCGACACCTGTCAGCGTATCGATCTGAATCGTATTACCAAAACGTTTCTTCAAACTCTTGTACGGGGTTATGATTTCACTTGGAACACCGAAATAATTGGCCAGCAGTGTACTGCCATTATCCATATTCGGACCGATTAAAGCAATTCGTTTAATCTTAGACGCGTTCAGTGGAAGTATATTCTTATTATTCTTCAATAAGACCATCGACTCCTGCGCCATCTTGTAAGCATGTGCCTTATGCGCATCGCATTCGATCACTTCACGCCCGATCGTAGCATACGGTACGCGGTCAGCCGGATCATACATACCCAACTTAAACTGTATTTTGAAAAGACGAGCCAAAGAGACATTAATATCTTTCTCCGAAATAATGCCTTGCTGAACACCTTGCTGAAGTTTCTGATACAAATCACCACACTCCAGATCAGTTCCTTTCAGTACAGCATCTGCTACAGCATCTATATCATTGCTATGCGTTTTATGATGATGAGCAAAATCCTTTACAGCCCAACAGTCGGAAGTCACATAACCATCAAATTTCCACTGGTTACGAAGAATATCCTGTAACAACTCATTGTGGCCACAGCAAGGTTGTCCTTCCAGCCGATTGTAAGCACACATCACCCCATGTACTTTCGCTTTCATCACCAGTTCGCGGAAAGCCGGCAGATAAGTATCCCATAAATCATACAAAGAGGTTCGTGCATCAAAATAGTGCCGATTACCTTCCGGCCCGCTATGTACGGCATAGTGCTTGGCACAAGCTACTGCTTTCAGATAGTGAGAATCACTACCTTCCAAACCACGGACAATAGCCGTTCCCATCTTACCTGTCAGATAAGGATCTTCGCCGTAACACTCCTGACCACGTCCCCAGCGGGGATCACGGAAGATATTGATATTCGGAGTCCAATAGGTAAGTCCACGGTAAATACTTCCGGTCTTTCCTGCTTTCAAATCTTCGTTAAAGAGGGCACGGCCTTCCGAAGAGGTCATATCCCCCATCAGTTGCAAAGCCTCCGTGTCGAAGGTGGCAGCCATACCGATCGCCTGCGGGAAAACAGTCACCTTTTCCTTTGTACGGGCTACGCCATGAAGCGCTTCATTCCACCAGTTATAAGCCGGTATACCTAAGCGGGGAATCGCCGGAGCAGCGTGTTTCATCAACTGAACTTTTTCTTCCAGAGTGAGACGGGAAATAATATCCTGTACACGTACATCCAATGGAAGATCCGGATTCCGGAACGGATACTCATACGTCTGTGCTACCAAACCGTTCAAAGAGACAACGGCCAGTAAAACGATACTTTTCAGTTTATTTTTCATGAGATTATCTATTTTATTTTGTTACTTCGACAATGATTTTGCTCTCTTTCAGTCCTTCCGATACGGCAGTCAGTTCAATTGGTTGTCCTGAACGGTCACTGGAAACAAGTACCTGGGCGTATCCTCCGAAAGCATTCCTATGTACATCGCTGCCTGCGGGGAAAACATCCGGCTCGTGGCTGGAAGGATGACCGTTACCCACTCCCAGGATCTTGCCGTTACGGACATCGAAATGAATTCCATTTTCGGCAGTCGGCACTACACGACCTTTGGCATCCAAGACTTTTACGGTGATGATTGCCACGTCATTGCCGTCCCCCTGGATAGCTGAGCCATTTTCACTGACCAGTTGCAGGGAAGCCGGCTTTCCGGTAGTTTCTACCAACTCTGTATATTTCTTTCCGTCCTTCTTTCCTTTAGCCAACAACTTACCCGAAGCATATTTAACACGCCAGGCAGGAATATCGAACTTCTCAACAGTCTTTTTACCCAGGCTTTTACCGTTGAGGAACAGTTCCACCTCATCCAAATTGGTATACAGATGTACATCGACCGAATCGGTTCCGATTCCATTCCAATGAGGAAGCACGTGCAACACCGGTTCTTCGGTCCACCAGGCTTTATAATACCAGAAAGCATCTTTCGGGAAACCGCAATAATCCAGAATACCGAAATGAGACACCACGCCCGGCCAGTAATGTGCTACCGACTCGCCCCCGTAATCGAAACCGGTCCAGACAAAGGCACCGGCCACAAATTTACGTGCATCTACATAACGCATCCATTCCTGCGCACGGGCACCCCATCCCGGATGATCGCGGTCGTAAGCCTGATGGAAACCTTTGGCGGCATTCGTTTCATAGATACCGCGTGTCATAACCGTGCTTGCCTCTTCTGTGAAGATACAAGGCAGGTTCGGAAATTTCTCATGCACTGCGTCGATATTACCTATCTTATAATAGTTTGATCCTTGTACATCGACAGCATAGGTAAAACCTTCCCCCCAGCTACCGTTCATCGCCGCCGTACACGGACGGGAAGGGTCCAGTTTGCGCTGGACGGCTTTCATGCGCTCAACGATCATACGCCCCTTTTCCGTACCTTGTATCGCAGGTTCTTCGTTTCCAAGACACCAGATGATAATGGAAGGATGGTTGCGGTCGCGACGGATCACGGTTTTCATCTGATTCAGTCCTTCATCACTGGAACTCAATACACGCATTTCATCCATGACCAGCATACCCAGTGTATCACAGGCATTCAACACAGCCGTTGTCGGAGGGTTATGGGATGCACGATATGCATTCACTCCATATTCTTTCAGACGGGCGATTCGCCACGCATTCAGCTGATCCGGAACTGCAATACCTACGCCGGCATGGTCCTGATGGCAACATACGCCCTGGATCTGGACACGTTCGCCATTGAGGAAGAAACCTTCGTTGGCATCGAAACGGATGCTCCGGATTCCGAAAGAGGTATCGTAACTGTCTACGACTTTTCCATCTGCAACAATATCTGTATGCAATGTATAAAGAGTCGGAGTCTTCAATGACCATAAACGGGCATCCGGTACATTCATAAATGTCCCGACTTCTTCCGTCTCCAATGATTTCACGGAAACCTGTGCATCTGCACTGGCTATCTCTTTACCCTGATTGTCTACTATAGTATTCCTTACAATGACATTCGATGTATTTCCACTCTGATTAGTAACTTCTATCTGAGCCTTCACACGGGCTTCTTTCTTCTGCAGATCCACTTCGCTGGTGACAAATGTTCCCCATTGCGGGATATGCACGGGAGCCGTACGGGTCAACCATACATTCCGGTAGATACCGGCACCTTCGTACGACCATAATTCAGAATGGGTTGCATCTACACGTACGGATATCACATTTTCTGCATCCGGTTCATAATTCAGGCATTCAGTCACATCGAATACCAAAGGGACATAACCGCTTTCACCACGTCCCAGATAAATGCCGTTCATCCACACCTGGGCATCACGGAATATACCTTCAAACTCCAGCGTATAACGGTCTCCTTTCACCAGTTCGGGAGTGAACCGTTTCCGGTACCAGCCCACACTATTTTCGGGCGAACGTCCACCCAGTTTACGATATCCTTTCACCTTAAACTGTTCCTTGCTGTAATCCAATGCCATTCCCCAGTCATGTGGCAAAGAGATCTTCTCCCACGTACTGTCATCAAACTTCTGTGTATGAGGAATAGACAGACGCGACTCCTGGTCTGCATTCAATAAGGTCGATTCCTGCAGAAAAGCCACCTTTGAAAACGACAGTGCCTGTCCGTAATTAAAATCCTTTTCCGGATTAGCCGCATGTCCTTTAGCAAAAAGCCAATCTTGATTCAACAACTCTTTTTCCCGCTGTGACTGAGCTCCCATCCAAAGGCCGGGAAGCAATAACATCACCGTAAAAATCAATCTTTTCATTCTTCGATCTTTTGTTTTCTATTCTGCTATTATTGGCAAACTTCCACCTGCGACGTTTGAGTAACGCCATTCTCATTATAAGTATCTATGGCAAAATAATAAGTAACACCCTGATTCAAGCTTCCTATTTCCAGGGTAGTGTCTCCCATTACCTGGAAATTGTTATACAGTTTGTCTTCCGCCACACCATAACGAACAATATACCCTTGGGTATGCGGCACTTCATTCCAACTCAGACGTACCCTGCACGGATCGGTAAGATCCCGTTTCACTGTAAAGTCATTCACTGCACGCGGCTTACTACCCAGGCCGTTACCGAAGATTCTCAGATCACGGACGGAAAGATTCGACGAGACTGTATATTCTTTATTTTGCAATTTGATATACCGTGCCTTAAACGGAGCCTCGAATTCGATATAGTCATGAGGAGTATCTGTCTTTTTAGTGCTGTAATCTACCACCGGATACCAGTCTTTGCCATTAGCAGAAGCAGAGATCAAATAACTCTGGTAAACATCCGGAACAAAGCCTCGCTGGTTCGCTCCGTATTCGTCGAAATTCACCTGTATTGCCTGAATGGAAGAGAGATTCTGTAAATCGACCTGCAGCCATTCGTCTGCTTTATTCGATGCGGCAACCCATGCCGTGCGGGAATCTTCATCCACCGTATTCTCTGCCGGATAACCGTCCAGTGAAGAAGAGACTGTGACCGGTTTCTTATAGGAAAGCAACATCCAGCCAGGCTGATAACTTCCGGCTGTCTGCTCTTTACCTCCTGGCAGATACATCGGATAATCGCCTAAATAAGTATTCGTATACAGGTAACCATCCTTATCGAAACCGGCAGGGAAGAAAGAAACCCTCCGTTCAAACATATGACGGACAGAGATCGAGTTGGTTGCCGCTTTCCAATAGTTTTCGTTACCGACCGTAAACATACAGCCATGTCCGGCACCACCGATAAATCCGGTCGGTTTATAAGAGACCGGACTGTTTTCCATATAGGTAAACGGACCGGTAGGAGATGCACTGACATAAGCACCATCCGCATACGACTTCCATTCGGTTCCCGGAGCAGCATATTGTAAATAATACTTGCCTTGATGGGCTGTCATCCAGGCTCCTTCGATATAAGGACGACGGGGAAGTTCGTTCAGTTCCCCTGTCCGTTCCCAACCATGATTTTCCTTATCGCTATTAAAACAAGTGATCACTTCTGTTTTTGCTTCCAATGTATTCAGGTCCAGTACCTGCATATAGATAGGGTCGACAGGCGAACACCCATAGTACATATACAAATTATCCCCTTCCACACAAAAAGCAGGGTCCCAGAAAGACCAGATTTCCTTCACCGGTTCCCACTCTCCTTTTTCCGGAGCGGATGAACGGTACAACATTCCTTTTCCATGCGTGGAGCCCACATAATACAGGTAGTCATTGTGTATAAAAAGCCCCGGTGCATAATCCTCGATGGGCAGCACGGAATCGGTTATAAAAACATGTTTCCAATTAGTAAAATCATCCGAATACCAGTAACCTGACGACTTGGATGCAAACAGATAATGTTTCTCTTTGAAGGTTACTACAACCGGATCGGCAGCTTCCCGAATCCCCTCGCCTCCATCTATTTTCATAAACCGGTAATTGAGGTTAACCGGATTACAAAACGTTTTCGGAGACTGGGCTATTTTAGCTTCGATCTGGTGAGAGTCCTGGCAACTTACCCAAAGAGGTACAGCCAGCAAGGTTAGCAATAACTTTTTCATACTTCTTGTATTTATCACATATAAAGATTGAGTTTTCCAGGTATTTACGGGAACAAATATACAGATTAGCAAGTAGATATACAAGAAAAACAGCAACATATACTGTCTTACAAACAATATCTATATGTAATCATCCCACATACAATAAGCTCGCATACTTTCAATACCCTTCCGCTCTTCGTAAAACAAACGATTCTACCTTATCGCCATTGACAAGGCGGTACAGCGTCCAGGTATTTCCGTCTACACCGGCCTCCAGCCTCCAGTCGTAGGACGGATCCCTGAGAAGTTTCTTCAGCTGCCGGGGGAAAGCATTCGCCCTGCGGGCATCTTCCCAGGTACGGATCGCTTTGAATATCTCGTCTTTCTGCGGGCAACTTTCTACATCTTCCTGGTTGATTGCCAGGAAATAGGTTGCACCGTAGCCGACTGAGATAGCCTGCACATGTTCATATTGTTCTACGGTAGAAGTATCTTTGATCGCAAAATTACCGCCGAATGAAACCGGATAATAATTCGAATAGGTCACGTCACGCAGGTCTTTTCCCTGACTGGTCGCACTTCCCCACTCGCGGGTATCGATATCATACAGGTTACGTCCGCCGCCCACATTCCAGACGCTCTGGTAATGCCAGGAACCTTCCGACAAGGTGGCACCGGAGAAACGGATATAAGGGACATCCAGTTCTTTTGCCCTTTCAAATAGTTTACGGAAGAAACGTTTGGCTGAATAATAACCATGGCCGTTGTTGAACAGGAATTCCTGTCCGTCGAAATCATAAAGGGTCAGACCGCTATGGGCAGCCACCTCTGCATAATATTCGGCAATCTTATCCTGAAGGGCCAGGTTCGGAATCAATCCGTCATAACCGTAATTAATGGTCACCTGCAATTTGTAGACAGGTTCATTAGCCTCATGACTCGTGGCCTGCGTACCCCAATATCCACGGGTTACATTTTGCAATGTATAAGGAGCCGTTTCGGAAACTCCCAGGTAATGGATCAATTCCTTTCCTATTTTTATAATATTCAATTCTTTGCAATGACCTTCCCAACTGGCTATTTCTTCCAGGTATTTCGGATCATCGACCACAATCAGCGTATCCTGGGCTGTAATACTTTTCATCAAAGTGCGTTTCTGCTGATAACACAGGCTGTCGCTGGGGACAGGGCTGGCATCCTTTGTTCCCGGTGCCAGCGAGTTGGTGATGCAGACACGTCCCAGCATCAATCCTTGTGATGCCGCCAGATCGGCAAATTCACGATGTGATTTATTTCCTGAGTTAAAACGGAAAGGCTTCTTAGTCTGAGTTTTTCCGTCCAGATACCCTTCGTTGGCACGGTCGGGACGTAAAAATCCCTGGTCGTAGGCATGGATGGCAGGGAAACCTAACCGGGCGGTATACGAAATAATGCTGTCGTAACGGTTACCGCTGGTCATTACATCCGGACTAAAAGCTGCCGGATCCTTGATCCATTTTCCTTTTACGGTCGGATAAGGCAATCCTTCCGAGAGGACAATATGTTGAATGACATCCAACAGCGCCGTGCTGTCCGGACTACCCCATAAAGCGACGGAAGAGCCGATAAAATCGACACCCGGTATAGGTTCCACATCGATATGGTTCGGTATATTTGCCGGCATGTTCGGGATCAGGGAATAAAAGACCTGGCGCGGTTTACTACGGTCCCTCGACTGATAATTCAGGTAAATGCGTCCCAGGCTATCCACCAAAGCTGCATTTCCGTACATGATCCGGTAATAAGATTCCTTATTGGCGTAGAAAGCCACATCGCTGATGCCATTCCCTCCCAGGGTAAACACCTGTCCTTCATGCAGGCTGTCCGGTAAGGGGTAACGTTCTTTATCGGGCGTGTGAATGATGTACTGGAAAGGGGCGGCATCGCCTTCGATATCGGGTGTACCGCCTAATGTATTATCGTCGAGAGCGAGCACACCGATACTGTAATTCACCACATCGCTGGTATCACGGGCAACTCCGATAATTTCACCTAACAGGTTGGTGATGTTTGTATAATAGCTTCCCCATTGGATCGCATCGATACCGTTTCTCGGCTCTAAGCTGTTTAATGTCAGTTTGAAATATTTACTATTAGGCTGCAATGCGACTTCGGCCACAGAGCCGTTCGGATATTCCAACGTAAAACACTGAGTTGCGTCATTGAAAACGGCACTTTGCGGTGTGTAAAACACCCTTTTCTCAGAATCGTATAACGACATCAACGGAGAGGGTTTGTCAGTTGGGCTGAACTCGCGGGCCGGTGATACTGTCGTATTTTTCATACTGGTTATATATCCCTTGTCATTCACGCCAATACTGAAATAGTCAGTATTGAAATCCCAGGTCTTTTCGGTCGTACAACTGAAAAGAAGCAAAGAGGCGGCACACAATGAAAGGACTTTCTTATATTCTGTCATAAGGGTTGTTATCAATTTGTTTTTAGTTTATAGTTTACGGACTTACCTGCCTTTACGGTCACTTTATCTTTCCACCCGAGGAAGGCATTGTCGCCCAGCGGACGGGCAGCATCTTCTGCATTCTCAGCAAAAAGGGTGACAGTAGCATCGTAAGCAGTCGGGTTCGTAATTTGCAGGACTAACTGTTTCTTGTTCTGTTTGATTACCTTCGCTTCTACATGGTCAAATACATAAAGGGAACCGAGATCTGTCCGCACATAAATACCCGGGATTTCCAATGCCATCATAGCACCGTTTGTTTCGTTCCAACCAGTCTTGCCGCCGTCTCCGCGAGAACCACGGCTGTCGGCATCACAATAAGTCAGACGTTCTGTAATCTTTCCATTGGGTTGTATGCCTTCTGCATGGGCATGAATCACGTCACGGAGTAATTCCGCATAAGAAACATCGCCGGTAGAACGATATAATTTGAACAAGGCATCTCCTGATTGCGTACAAAAACCCGGAGCTCCATGCTTATTCTGCGTACTTGCCCAAACGGCACCAGTCAGATTGGCCCCCAGTTTTGCCAATGGGGTATCTTCCGGCAGACGGTAAGGGAAAGAGACTGTCCAGGTAGCACATAGATTTGCCAGATCGGCTGATTGTTTTAGATATTGTTCTTTCCCTGTCACTTCATAAAGTGTCATTAAAGAAGTAAGCAGAGCAACCGCCGTTTCGGAGTCTGCATTTTGAAGGATATCACCGCAACCTCCGGAGGTAAAGCCGACTAAAGCAAAATTATCGTAATAGTCAGCAGCAGCTTCGCAGGCTATTTCCAGATAAGAAGGATTAGTATAATATTCGGAAGCCAGAGCCAGTCCGGCCACTGCCATTGCTCCGCTCGTCGTATTATATACAGCTACGTCGCCTGTTTCCACATCCAGATAATTACCCCATGTTCCCTCTTTTTTCCAGGTATTGACAAAGGCATCTGCCAACAGACGCACATTCGTTTCCCAACCGGTATCGATGGCATTGGCTTTCCCCTGTTCCTTCAATAACATAAATTGTTTGACCATCCAGTAAAGCACATCGCCGTTTTTACGGGTCAGGCCGATTCCCGGATTGTTGACCGCCGCATCACGGTATAAGACTTTCCCGTCCGATCCGAGAACATCATAATAGTAACCGCTTTTTCCTTTTGCACGCGGCAGTCCGAAGTCGAACGTATTTTTCACTTTCCGTAAATGCTCCTCATCGCCTAAAGCCAGCATCGGATAGGTATTCATCAGACCGCCAATCCAGCCGTAAGAGATCCAGTCGGCATTCTCGGGGCAGTAATATTCCCACTGGTCACCCACATAATAGCGATCATCGATATTCCGTACCATACGTGCCAGTACTTCGCTCATCGGCATCAGATTACGGGGAGCTTCCCCGGCAGTATGCAGTTTACGATCTTTCATAAAGCGGGTCAGCAATTCCGGAACATCTTCACAGGGAAAAGTGATCTCGGTAACCCGTATAACGATTTTGTCTCCTTTCTTCACCTGTATTCCCCGGTCGGGACTTTTACTGAAACCGATAAATTCCGGTTTACGTTCCCGCACTCCCGGAGCACTGATGACAAAAGAGGCAATACTGCGATCCGGTGTTTCTTCAACGATCAGGGCATGATCCAATAATTGCTTATTCCATTCGATACCCTGGTCGGTCAGTAAAATCGTTCCGGACTTCTTCCCCCGTTCCAGCATCGTCATGGCCGGAGTCGCCGCATTACTGACATTGACCTCCAAACGGGAGGAAGCTCCGAACTCAGGAGAAAGCTGCGGAATCGGATTGGAAGTCAGAGCCAGATCCTTCCGGTTATAATCTGTCTTATCGAGCCCTGTAGCATACGAACGGTTGACAATACGTTGCCTGTTACCATTATAAACGGAAGAAGGGATCATCACATAATTATCACTTGTCCAGCCATACCGGTCGAATGCCACTGCCACGCCGGCATCTTTCATATCCCGTCTGGCTGTAAAAGAAAAAGTATACAGTTTGCCTCCATTAGCCATTGTCTGTTCGGTCCGTACCTCCCAGGCAGAAGACGAAATGATCTCTTCACAATGCTTTAACTCGGCTTCATTGTAAGAACACTCCAGCAAACGGATATTTTTAGTTATATCCTTCACTACCGGTAACCAGCTTTCTTTCTCTGAAAGCTGCGGAATTTTCTTATCAGCATGAACCTTCCTCCCGGAAGGTTCTGCCGACAAGTTCTGCATAAAAGCAGAGCATACAAAAAGACTAATACATATAAAAACACACTTATTGAATTTCATTTGCTTATTTCTCCAGAATTAATGATAACGGCTGGTAAGCCTTCAAGTTAATAGCTATTTTATTTTGTTTTACAGGAAAGGATTTTCCCTGACGTTCTCCACGCAAATTACAATACTGAGCCGTACGATAACCGCAATCAGGTAATGTGATCACACATTCACCCGCATCCCCTGCCTGTTCCCAGACACGTAGGACTTCTCCGTCTCCGTCCGTATTGGCCCCGAAGGCTGTAACCAGAACTCCTTTCTTCGACAACTGTATTCCTTCTGCCGACACAGGCAGTTCGCCACCTTTCCCTTCCCGGTAAACAGCCATAAGAGGCACACGTGTTTCTTCTGTCGGAGTAATCAGTGAAGGCTCATTTTTATATTCATCGACCGACCATAAATAGACCTTCGCCGACAGGGCACCTTCCACCCACTCTGTAAAGTTTGTTCCCCACTGGGTATTGAACAGATTGACAAACACATTCGCTCTTTGAGGAATAAAGTCACCGGTAAAACGATACAACCCCGGGCGATCCAGGCTGACTGCCGGAGCATTCGGAGTATTCAATCCGAATCCCTTTCCTTTCGGGTCGACAACAGCCATCCCCGTATTCAGAAAATAATAATCATGATTAGACCGCTTTATAAAATCCGTAGCCGGATTAACAACAGCCCCCGTACGTCCTAAATGGAAAGTTGGCTGAGAGACATTGAATGGAAATGCCAGCCATCCGCCTTCCGGTTGCATATCGGCTCGCTTGTTCTGCATCCCCCAACAGATTTCCAGGTAAGGAGAATCTTCATAAAGCGTATAGGTCAAGGTATAATCTTCACCACGGCTGGTACGGCAGAAGGCTGTGGCTTCCACTGAGTGTACTGTTTGATTATAAATAATCCGTAAAGCTCGACCTTTTACCTTTTCATACTTTAAAGCCGGATCGGCCGGACGTCCCATCTCAGGATCTGCCCAACCGTGATGACCCGGTTTAACGTATGCCTTGTTATATCGTTCGATCTCTTCATTACCAAATTTCTCATGAATAAACTCACCAAAGCTGTATTCATTGCCGGTATCGACCATCTCCTGTTGCCGTTTCTTATCCCAAACAGACAACAGGGCACCGTTTTCCGGTGAAATAACGACTTTGAAATAGGGATTCTCAATAACATTTTCTGCCTGATCGACACGAATGGTATGAGCCTTTTCCGAAACAGGTTCAGTTATCACCGAATATGTTTTATATCCCAAAGTAGGTACATCACGAGCGGTAAATGAGAGATAGTTACCCTCATTGTAAACAGGAATGACCTCACCGGTCTGTTCGTCTTTCAATCCATAAACAGTAAATTTCTTCTGATACACATCCATAAACAAGGAAACGACACCCGAACGTTTCCAGGGTAACGGGTTATATACCACCACCTTCTGCCCATCCCCTTCTACGGCATTGGCCAGATTACGCATGTCTTTACGCAAAGAGGGGATAAGATATTGTTTCGACCGATGTACACGGTTAGCCTTTTCATTCCATGATTCTTCAATAAAATCATAAGCACCTTTCGCACGATCTATTACAAACGGATCGCCATATTTCCAGAAAGCCTGGTGACCGTGGCTGATTGCCAGTCCGAAAGTATGTTCGTCAAATAATACCGACTGTTCAACAGCCTTGTCGACATACGGTTTCACAGGTTCAGCTTTTACGTTCCAGCCTTTCAGCAACGTGTTCAAGGTCTCTTCATTATAGATCAGACGTTGCATCGATTTGTTGATCTTCACCTCTTTGGGCATCGACATATAACCATGAATCCAGGTGTCGGGCATATCTCCGCGTACCACAGGAATAGATGGATTTTCTTTCATCAATGTATCGTAAAAATCTTCCAGTTGTCCTATCCTGACCCTGGCTCCGGGCACTTTCTTACGGGCTTCTTCCAATACAGCCGCAACCTCTTCCGGTTTCGGAGCTCCGGTATTTTCATGTGTATGGATCATGGCTAACCATGTTTTATGTTTCCACCCTTCAGGCGGCAAAACACCTGATCCATAATATTCAGCCCAGTTAAACGTCAGTAACCGGGAGCCGTCAGGACCTTCCCACCAGAACAATGTCGGAAGTTCCGGAGAAACTGACCCCGGATTACATCCGATATGTAAAATCTTTACTCCTGCCTGTGTCAGCAGTGTTGGCAAAATCCAGGAATGACTGGGAACGTCAGTCAGTTTTGCCCCTCTTGTCAGCGGATGTCCATACGTCCGGTTGATATTGGAAGAATATGACATTCCGCGTACAAGCGTTTCCAGATCGCTCGATTCTGTCTCAAAGGTAAAAGGAAGCGCATGTACCCTGAAACGACCCTCTTTTAAGGCAACCTCAATACCCGGCTTACAGTCTGCCGATACATTTTCCAGAATATATTTCATAGGCCAACCGGGAAGAGTCCATACAAACTGCTCTTCCCGTGGTAATTTATTTGTTACATTTACAGAATGCAGTGTCTCATCCATCATAGAAGTAGTATATTTCTGAAGGATTGATTCCGCCCAGTCCGTGTATCCGATATCAAAATGCATTTTAAATACGATTATGATATCCTCTACCGGCGTCTTTTCAGAACCTTTATCAACATCTATCGCAGCAATCTGTGCGTTTGACCGGGATATAAATAATGCCAGTACAATAAATAGTAGAATTCGTTTCATATATAAGTATAAATTTATATTACTTCTTCTCAAAAACGAACCATTCCAGATTCATTAAATCAACATCCTTTGTATTCGGATCAACCGCTTTAAAGACCAAGACCAGTGCATGTTTCCCTGTCACCGGTTTGATTTTCGTTTCATGAATAGCATACGCCGTCTCACCCTGCATCGGAGCTAACTCGCAGGTTCCGATCAGTTCGCCCTCCGGACTATCCAGATGAATTTCGATCTTAGCTGCTTTGTTTTTACCCCAGGTCTTACATATGAAATGATTGACATCCGAACCGGTAAAATCATAATATTTCCAATAAGCATGATCGCCATCGCGAACAGCAGCCAAATACTCGACAGGAATATCATTCTCCGGACGACGTACGGATACCATTACATTACCAGACATCAGACAAGCCCTGGCAGCATCCATCCGGTATAAAGGAGAGATAGGTCCGCCAATTCCCTGCGTAGTCATTTCCACTTTTGGGATCGTCCCGTCCGGATTGAAAGAGATTGGCTCCAGACAAGCCTTTCGCATGGTCGCACTTGCATGAGTAGGGCGATGATAAGCAATATACCACCGACCGTTGATTTCAGTAATACAGCCATGGTTATTTACCAAATTCCGGCCACTGCCCCAATTATCAACGATAACACCTCTATAAGTATAAGGACCTAACGGAGAAGTTGATGTCGCATAATCCAACGTCGCACAGTTGGATTCTCCATGCTGCGAATGACTTCCATACACAAAATAATAAATACCATTTCTTTTTCGGACAGAACTGCCTTCGTTGAAGAAATGTGTTTCATACGTCAGCAAGCTATCGTGTACGGCTCCTTCGATCGAGAGCATATCTTTACTCAACTTCGCCCCTTTGGCATACCCCTGCCCCCAAAACAGGTAGGCTTGTCCGTCATCGTCTATGAACACGGACGGGTCGATACCTTTTATGCCCTCTATCACTTTTCCATCCTTAAACGGACCGTAAGGAGAAGAGGAAACAGCCACACCTTCATCATCACCCCCTCCGGCCAAACAATAATACAGATAATATTTCCCGCCATGATGAATACAATCCGGAGCGTATAAGATCCTGTCGGTATAATCCACTTGTTTACCCGGTCCTTCAGTAGCAAATGAAAATTGTTCCACACTCCAGTTCACAAGGTCGGACGAAGAAAGCACGTTATAGGAACGCGAACACCAGGCGTTACCAGGTTCATCACGCGATCCGTAGACATAGACACGTCCATCGGGCATCTGTCTTACCTCCGGATCAGCAATATATACCCCCGGAGGGGCGATAGGGTTAAGCATTCGGTTTGTTGAAACGGGGATGATATTATCATCCGATACCTGTTTCGCATCAAACTGACAACAGGTAAGCAGCCCTCCCATAAGCAGGCTGCCCACCAGAAATAAATGATTCTTATATGACATTGACTGTTATTTTAAGTTAGGCCACACTTTTATACGATTGGAAGAAGGTAAACTTTCTACCGGCCCCACAACCGGGGACGTAGAACGTTCCTTACCGAAATAGTCTTTCTCCAAGCAGAAAGGAGTACCGTCAAAGTTCTCAAACGGAAATCCGGTCAACTGGGTAATACCAAGGCGGTCGGCATCAATACCTTTCCCTTTGAAAGAAGATAGTTCTTGCAGATTAATGTCACTAACGAGATACACTTCTCCATCTGCCGTTTCTTCCACTTTTAGTTTCGGATCGACTGCCTTTTCTACCCAATCCTGCGTTTTATTCGTCATAGGCAGGGCTCCGTTAAGAAACAGATTGTTGTCTGCATAGATCGGCCGTTGAGATACATCGAACACCACCATACCATATCTCAACTTACTGTTCTCCCCTCCGATAAAGATATTATTATAGAAGCGATGGTCGCCTTCAGTAATAGTCCGGATACCTTTCACCTCAGTTGAATGATTCAAATGATACGGAGTGTAGCGTTGATCGTCCAAACGATTGATATCTCCTGAGAAAATATTATGCAGGTACGCGCCTCCATCAGTATTTTCCTGTATTGTGCGTGGCGATAAAGAGATGTTATTATCTACTATGTAAGGACCGTGAGAAACTTCAAAGAACAAATCCTGAGCCAGATTATCATATAGCAAATTGGATGATACCCGGGCTCCCTGAGCCATCCAGTCCAACCAAATCCCATAATTACCGGATTTATGGATCCGATTATGATGAATATAAGTATCTATCGCACCATGCAATTTGATACCTGCCATTTCTGCGCCGCCAAATTGCTGCTTCACTAAGATATTATAAATATGATTTCCATAGATTTCACTGAACGCAGCTCCCATACTACCACAAATACCGGTCTGTTCGCAATCGGAAATAATATTATTCCGAACGATATGTGAGCCGACATTATCCTTGCTCCAACCACGGCGTAGCGTATTAAATATGACTTCGATATAATGCAATGTGCCATCCAAACGTGGATCGTTGCACTCCAGGTTATGCCCACTGGCACGTTCTTTTCCTAAGGTAATACCGTTGCTACGGGAGTTTTTGATGACATTGTCTTCAATAATCCAACCTTTACTCCAATGAGGAGCGACCATACCGACCTGTTCAGCCGTCGGGGCAGCCCATTGCGTAGCTGCCTGGCTGATATGGAAGCCACGAATTGTGATGTAATTCAGTCCTTCACGAGTCGGATAGAAGCAGGTAGGGCGAACTGAAACCTCTACTGTTTCCTTATTCGGATCGACGTTTCCAAAGTTTGCATAAATAGTTGTATTGTCAGCATCCACCTCTGCAAACCAAACATTCGTACATCCTTGCGGATCACGGATCGTACGAAGTGTATCCGGTGCGAACACCTTATCCAAACAAAATTCTTCATACAGTGAAACATCATTCAGATAAACATCTCCCGTATGGTGAACCCGCTCTGACCAGAGCCAGTCGCCATACAGACGGTCGTTGAACGGATTATAATTTCCAAAGAATGTATTCGGCAAAACAACCTTCCATACGCCTTTGCCTTTCTTCTCTTTTTTCCAGCCCGTTACTAATTCCGAGCCTTTGATTTCAGCCTTTTCACCATCGGCTACCCGATACAGGATAGGTTTACCTTCCCGTTCCCCGCCGCTCAGTGGATTCACCCATTCACGATAAGTTCCGTTATGAACCGTAACCGTATCTCCCGGCAAAGCCTTCTGAGCAGCCCGGTTAATTGTTTTGAAAGGGGATGAAGCATCACCATTATTGGCATCACTTCCTTTAACCGACACATGATATTCTCTGGCTGACAACATATTTCCGCACAAACAGAACATCGAGATAAAGCATAGTATCTTTTTCATGGTTCAAATATTAATTAGTATCACATTTATTTAATGACGCAAATATAAAGGCAGCTATCCCCATTTAAAATAGCAAATAGCTGCCTATTTCGTGGATTATTATTGCTTATTATTGCTACATAAATCAAATAACCGGTACCTCTCCCTTCATTTCAAAGAGAAGCTCGCCGCCCTGCAGCACCTCGTCAAACGTAATATACGTTCGATTCAGAAGCTGTCCGTTCAGAAAAACCTTGTCTACGTAAATATTCTTTTCCGACAAGTTGTTAGCCTTGATAACAAAGCTTTTCCCCGAAGAGAGCTTAATTGTTGCCTTCTGAAACAAAGGGGCACCCAGTTCATATTGCCCGGAAGCCGGGTTCATCGGATAGAAGCCTAACGAACTAAAGACATACCAGGCACTCATCTGTCCCGTATCTTCATTACCACAAATACCATCCGGAGTATTATTATAGAGAGTTGTCAATACCTGATTGACATACTTTTGCGTCTTGTCTGGACGGCCTACCCGGTTATACATATAAACGGTATGATGCCCCGGTTCATTGCCATGTGCATACTGCCCGATCAGTCCGGTAATATCACCGGAGACATTCTCTCCGCGCAATTCGGAAGACATGCCGAAAAGCGTATCCAGTCGTGCCTCCAATGGCTCATTGCCTCCCAACAAACCGGCCAGTCCTTCCACATCGTGAGGGACAAAGAAAGTCCACTGCCAACCATTGCCCTCACAATAATCATCCCTGCGATGAGAAGAGGCCAACGGGTCGAAAGGCGTACGCCAACTGCCATCCTTCAGCCGCCCTCGCGCCAACAAGGTGGTCGGGTCGATCACATTCCGATAGTTGAGCGAACGATTTGCAAAGTAAGCGGCCTCCTTTTGTGCACCAATCGCTTCAGCAAAACGAGCCAGTGCATAATCATCGAACGCATACTCCAGCGTACGCGCTACCGACTCCATCTCCATATCGCAAGGAACATATCCATATTTCTTATAGTTCTCCAATCCGACAAAATAGCCCATGGAAGAGCCGCACGTATCTTTCATAGCCGATGCCACCATAGCCTCCAGCGCCAACCTGGCATCGAAACCACGGATGCCATTCAGATAGGCGTTCGCTATCACCGGCAACGAATGAATACCTGTCATCTGATAGTTCTCAATGCCCCACAACGTCCATATCGGCAACTGTCCGGCATATTTGTAATGCTCCAGCAACGTCTTTATATAATCATTCGCCACTACCGGATTCAACATCGCCAATAAAGGACAAGCCGCCCGAAACGTATCCCAAAAACCGACCACACCTCCGTAATAATCAAAACCATCGGTTTGATGCACCTGCCAGTCCGGCCCTCTGAAACGATTGTCCACGTCCGACAACAGGAACGGATACAGCATGACATTGTGTAAAGAGGTATAAAAAATCTCTTTCTTCTTCGGGTCGTCGGTCTCTACCTCGATTTGTCCCAACGTACGGCTCCAAACATCGAAAGCCGATTCCCTGATATCCTCAAATGTCTTTCCTTTCGTTTCCGACAACAAATTGGCGGCAGCCCCTTCCATGCTCACCGATGAGAGTGCCGTTCTGACTACCAGTTCCCCCTGTCCATCTTCAAAGGTAAGTAGCGCCTTGACATTGCGTCCCTCGGCAGCAGCGGTCTCCTCGACGCGCCGGTCGTCTACATACAAGGCACACGTTTTGATGGGTGAAGAGAAGGTAGAATAGAAATAGACCTGTTGTTTCGGTGTCCAGCCATTTGAAAAACGATAGCCGCGAATCGTGTACGGGTCGACCTTCTCAAACGCAGAGGCATACACCGTATCCACATCGTGCTCGGCTTGTATGGTACAAGCACTTTCTGAACCATACTTCAAATCGACAATTACCGGCATTTCTCCTAGGGATGCATACTTGTAGCGTTGTATCCCACACCGGCGGGAAGCGGTCAACTCTACCGTCAATTGCCTATCATACAATTTAACCGAATAATAGCCCGGTTCCGCCTTTTCTTCCTGATGCGACAAAGCCGCCTGGTATTGTTTAGAGTACAATTCATCCTCGCCTGTCGGCT
The DNA here is from genome assembly GCF_023369805.1 of Parabacteroides leei. Taxonomy (NCBI): domain Bacteria; kingdom Pseudomonadati; phylum Bacteroidota; class Bacteroidia; order Bacteroidales; family Tannerellaceae; genus Parabacteroides; species Parabacteroides leei. The sequence goes on along the minus strand of NZ_JAMBQG010000019.1, from coordinate 25,802 downwards.
GATTCAAGGGTAACGGCATAAACAAGATGTCCAGGAAGTCGGCACATCCGCCTCCGCTTTTATGCAGATGACTAAATCCTAAAACAGTCGGATCGTCATAATGATAGCCTGCACCATAAGGACGCGTATCCGCACCAATCTGCATCATGCCGAACGGTACGGAGGCGACAGGAGACACCCTGCCCTCCCAAGCCGTACCAATCCATTTATTTACATAGCGGTTATTCGAATCTGCGGCATCCTTACATCCTGTAGCCAACAGACCGCAAACGCATCCGCCAATCAGTAACCATAACAACTTTTTCATATCTATCTCCCTATTTCATTCAATCAACCTATACTTTATTCTTCTATCAGGAACCAGGACACACCCTGCGCCTTTATCGAAACCGGCAGCAGTAATTCACCTTCCCGGTTCAAAGAGAAGTTCTGTTTGCTTCCGTCTGAAGAGGTGACCGTAGCCTTGCCTTTCAAGCCCGTATAATACAGAGGCAAACGCATCTCTTTAGTGATATCCCTGTCAGTCGGATTAAACACAACCACCATACCTTTATGACGGATGAAAGGATTCACGTGCATCATGCAATCCAGGTCGCGGCCGGTCGGACGGCTGACGTGGATAATATCAGAAGTCAATATGTCGCGATATTTCTTAAACCAGTTGATGCAACGAGACACCATCTGCTTTGTCTCCGGCGTATCATACAAGCGATTTCCGCGAATAGTCAGATGGCAACCGCTTCCCAAGAACTGCATCAACTGCGCTTCATAGCGATCCAAATTGTCGCAAAGAGGCTCCAGGCCTACGCGCGGATCGTTCGTATAGAAGCCGACCAGCTGTAAGGTCATCCATCCCATAGTCGGAATCTTATGCCAGGTTCCGTCATAGATATACTGACGGCCTAACAAGAGCTGCTGTTGCGGAGTCAGGTTGGCACTGGCTTCACGGTATCCCATTCCGGTTGAGTTTTGCCCGTTGAGGAAATACCAGTCGGGAATAGGGATATACATGCCTCGGCGTTGCAGTTCATGAATAACCTCTACCTGCGTTTTCCATTGCTGCCACTGCGAATCTTCCAACCGCGTATGGTGAGGATGAACAGTTGAAGCACACGGATCACCGTGGTACGGTCCATCCATATTATACGTCATAAATCCGGTCTTATCGAAAAACTCCCACATTTTCGAATAGTATGTATCTTTCCACTCACTGGCAATGCAGACGCTCTGACCGAAAAGGCTACCCGGTTTTCCTGTTTCCGGATGAACACAATCCACCTCGGCACCTCGCCCGCGAGAGGCAATCTGCAGCTCGTAGCCTCCCATCACAATACCACGCTCTTTAGCGTATGTCGCCACCCGGCGCCACAACTGAACATAAGCCGAATCCAGGTTGTCATGACTGACACCCGGCCAGGCTTGAATATCCAGTTGTTCAAGTCCCAGTTCGGCAGCCTGGTCAATCAGTGCTTTCAACTTTGTTTCATCGTGCGAAGTAATGCCAGCAGAAATCAACGACTCAGTAGTCTGCGGAGCCAGTTTCTTATACATCCGGCGATGTCCGAGCGACTGGCGTTCGCGGTCGTCACTATCCTGCAACAATTCGAAGGTGATATATGATTTGAAGGGAACCTCTTTGCTTACTTTCGTATAAGGTCCCATCGGCAATTTACTCAGTAATAAGTTATGATGCGGAAAGCCAAGGAACTTATCCTCCGCCTGATTATGACTGGCCCAGGTATTGTAGTCTTTGTCAACCGTCCATTTGGTAGTAGAGCTGCCCACATGATAAGGCTTGGGGGTACCGGCGTAATGCATCAACGCACTACCCTCTATATCCGCATTCACCAACGCAAAGGAAAAATCACTCTCCACATGCAGACGCTTCACCTGGTCCTGGTTAACAGCCAGCACTTCACACTCCATCTCATTTAGCAGCACTTCCTTTTCTCCTTCATTAATTACCTCAATCCATTTGGCAATCACAGGCAATCCCTGATAGATTTCATAGTTTACTTTCACCTGTATGTCTTTCACATCCACCATACTTTCAGTCGGCACGAAAGTCATCTCCATGCGCAATCCCTTGGCAGGCCAGTCTGCCGGAACGGCATTATATTTCGGTGTCCATGGATAACGCATCAGCGGAAGGCCGGTTTCCACTTTCTCCAGTGTAAACGCCAGGTCGGAAGTCTCCATTTCCGTATACCAACTATCCAATAGATAAGACAATTCTGGCTGCCCTTTCAATCCGCCGACTTCATACCATACACTGTCAATGCAAACACGTGCTTCCGGCTTCACCGCCCGTAAGAATTCAGCCTCATTCGAATGATTCTTATATCCTACACAGGCAATATTCTCACCGACATAAAAGGTACGTGAAACTAACCCGTTATTCAACTGTAGGTTGGATGTCAACCCATCTTTCGATTTCTGTATATACAAACAGGCCGGTTCTTCTACCTGACTGATCAGCCAGTCTTTTTCCTGACGAACATCGGGGAGCTCTGTAACAATCTTCTTGCCCGCACTCGCCTGTTCCAGTTGTTGCACCAAGGTACGGCGTTCGGCCAAGCGTTGTTTGCTTGTCTCTTTTATCTTTTTATAATCCAGCAGGAAATCAGATTCGGGATTAAACTTTCCGGTGGCGAATGTACTGTATCTTACTTCATATATTTCACCGTAAAAGGCCTCTTTTCCCTCTTCCGAAACGGCAATGGAGAAATGAGGAGCCACGGCTTTGGTCGGCTTGAATGTCCCGGTCTTTTTCCCGTTCATCCAGACAGAGCCTTTTCCATCTTCCACAACCATAGCGAGATGCGTCCAGGCGTTATTGGACACTTCGCCGATTTCAGCACGTCCCGTGCCGCCGGAGATTAGATACCAATGACCTTTCTGATGCGTAAATACGTATCCTTCCTTGGTTGTACCATTGGATAACAAGACCTGTTCCTGCTCTTCTTCCTGCGTATTCAGTCGGGGCTTCACCCATATTTCCAATACCTGATTGTCAGTCGGAGAACCTACAGCTTCTGCCAGTTTATATCCGTCGCCATTACCGTTAAACAAAATACCACCTTCTCCTTTCATCTTTTTGTCACCGGGCGCATCGGCATAGAAGACAGGGCGACCAACAGCAACCAGTTCGCCTTTTCCGGCCAACGGCGTTAATTTCTCGGGTGCCACGGCGTAAGTAACATTTCCTGACTTTCCAAAGTTATAATATACGATAGGTTTCACTTTTGCTTCTGCCAACAGAGTCAAAGCCATCAACGCTGCCCCCATCGTCATCCTTTTCAAATTCATAGACTTTTATATTTTTCAGATTAGACTTAAATCAACTATTACTACTCGTTTATATTAAAGACACTTCTTGTACCTAAAACATTTAGACCAAAGAGTTAAAAAACACAAATGAGATAAACATCCAATCTCCATACTACCTTTGTCAAAATATCTTTTGTCATTCTTTCCCCTATTGCTTTGTCCTCTACGTATCTACCATCGAACATGAACCGAAATAGGTCACTGTTGAAAAGTTAAGGATTATCATTTCGACTGTTTTTATAAGCAACTAATAGTCATTTCGACATCCGAAACAGAAAGTCCTGGCTACCAATAAAAAAACCAGCCAAGATACAAATCTTTCAATAACAAAATGTCAGTTGTAAAAGTATTGTAGAAAAAAGGCTTTTAGAAGAAAAAAAGATGATTTTTCCTCTTCTAAAAGCCCTTTTTAATCATTGTACTCTGGAAAATGAATTTTCCTCGGAGTCATTCGCGATCAGCTGGGAGCTAAATTCAATTATCTGGGACTTCGTCGCAATTACCTCAGAGATGATCTCAAATCAAAAGAACGAACTCTCTCGCCATTCTCCATTTGATAAAGTATCCAGCCACTATTGTCTGCCTTTTCTTCCAAACGCCAGCTGAGTGCCGGGTTTTGCAACATCTTTTTGATGTAAGTAGGGAAAGCGTCGGCACGACGAGCTTCCTCCCAAGTACGGATGACGTTAAAGATGGCATACTTTTGCGGACAACTTTCCACGTCTTTCTGACCTATCTTGAACGCGTATGTACAACCATAACCGACAGCCGTAGCCTCGATATGTTCAAAATCTTCTACAGTAGATTTCTCCGTGATAGGGAAATTACCTCCAAATGACGACGGGAAGAAGTTGGCATAAGTAACATCGCGCAGGTCTTTCCCCTGGCTGGTCGTACTACCCCATACACGTTTCTTTACATCATAAATATTCAAACCACCTCCCACATTCCAAATACTCTGGTAATGCCAGGAACCTTCCGACAGGGTTGCTCCCGTAAAACGGATATCCGGCAAACCATAATCTTTTGCTTGTGCAAACATATTCCGGAAGAAACGTTTCACGGAATAAGAGCCGAATCCTGTATGGAAATAAAACTCTTGTCCATCGTAATCGAACATACCAAGTCCGCTATTCTTGCATATATCAGCATAATGACGCGCCAACTCGTCCTGCAATTCCAGGTTCGGGATCAATCCTGCGTATGCTCCTCCCACAGCCGGTTGAAGTTTATCTACAGCATTGCCTTTGGCATGGGCTACAGCCTCAGTTCCCCAATAACCGCGTGTCACTTTCATCAAGCGATACGGTTTCTCTTTGGTTACGCCTAAATAGTGAATCAACTCCTTACCGATCTTCACCATGTTCAATTCCTTACTATGCCCCTCCCAACAAGCGATCTCTTCCAGATGAGTCGGATCATCGATATAAACCAGCGTGTCAGTTTCATTCAAGTCGGCCGTCAAGAAACGACGATGCAAGATACAGATACTGTCCGATGGGACCGGGCTGCAATCCTTGGTACCAGGTGCCATGGAGTTGGATATAGAGGTACGTCCCAGAATCAAACCATCCTTCGCCAAAAGATCGGCATACTCACGGGTTGACAAATCCTTGTCCGTAAAATGATACCGTTTCTTTTCATGGTTCGGTCCGTCGATGAAACCGCCATTTCCCCTATCGGCATGCAAGAAAGGCTGGTCGTACGTATGAATCACTTTCAATCCCATCTGTTTGGCATACGAAGCGACACTATCCATCAGTCCGCCGTAGGTACATATATCCGGCATGAAGTTAGTAGGATCTTTTACCCACTTACCCTGGAAAGTAGGATAAGGCAATCCTTCATTCAACACGATATCCTGAATAACTTCCATCAAAGCCGTACTGTCGGGGCTACCCCACAAAGCGATGGACGAGCCGATGAAGTCCACTCCGGGCACATCCTGACGCATCATGTGGTTAGGTTCATTGTTTTGGAAGATAGGATTACCCTCCGGAGAATAGATCATCTTACCTTTCCGGCGGTCACGCGAATGATACCGGATATTGATTCGTCCGTTGCTATCGACAAAAGCCGTTGTCCCATATAAAATACGGAAGTACGGTTCCTTCCGGTTATAAAAAGCCACATCATTGATACCATCGCCCCCCATCGTAAACTGTAGCCCCTCATGCAAGGTAAGCGGCAGTGGATGATTTACAGGATCAGGCGTGTGGGCGATATACCCCGAAGGACCTGTTTCGGAAGTATAACGCGATTCTCCTCCAATCGTATTATCGTCCAATGCCAATGCGCCGATGGCATAACCTACTGCCGCCGACGTATCACGCGCCACTCCAATCATTTCACCTAGCAAATTGGTTATATTCGTATAGTAATTACCCCACTGTATACCGTCGATTCCATTACGGGGTTCCAGGCTTTCCAACTTCAGTTTGAAGTATTTTGTCTTCTCATCCAAAGCAACCGTTGCCACAGAGCCGTTCTCGTATTCCAACCGATACTTGCCTCCGCTGTAATGAGCCTTCTGCGGATAATAATAACGTTTCAGGTCTTCGTCATAAAGAGACAACAGGGGCGACGGTTGGTCCGCCGGACTGAAATTACGACTTTCGCGTGTCAAATTCCACATTCCTGTAATATACCCCCGGTTATCCACATCGATACCGAAACGGTCTGTTTTGAACGAACGGGATTCTCCCGTTCCGCAAGCAGACAACAATAAGGCCATTGCAGCCAATGATACTAAATTCTTCTTCATTATTATTATTTTAATTCATAAATTATCCATTGAAAACTATTTTTCCCATAGTCTAAAATATTATTTACTAATACCATATAGAGTTTCTATTTATTAGTAAAATGGAACCAGTTAAAATCGGCATATCCTCCTTGTCCGCCCTCTTTCGTCGTAAAGTTAAACAACGCAAAGCGGTTTCCTGTCCAAGGGAAACCTAACCCCATTTTCAATTCGTCACCAATCGGATAATAAGTTTTCCCGTCCAGGCTGTAATAAAAACGAGCCGTAAAATTTTTATCCATCACCCGTGCACGAAATCGAATTTTATCTGCTTGATTCAAATCGACCGACTCTACCACTTTATCCTGATTACTCATGACAATTTTACGTTGCATTCCCTCTTGTACAACAGCCACGTAAGCGTATGGCAACTGGAAAATACCCAATCCGGCCACATTGCCATCTTTCAAGCCTGTCAAATCAAGCTCCACCGAACCTTCCGACGATGGTCCCTGTACCCGTTGTGTCAACGTATTACGAGCCACTTTCAAGTTATCTGCCGGCAACGCTTTTAAGCGCATATAACCTTTGCGCTCAGTAAGCGACCAATTCGCATTATCCGGATTATGGTTCCACTGCCATTGCAGGCCCAGCTTCTTCCCAGTGAATTCATCCGAAGTAGCCGGAGCCGTCAGTCGTTGTTGTTTCTTTCCTACTTCCGGTTTCTGATAGGTAATTACATCTTTCCCTTCTGTCCCTAGCATCGGCCATCCATCAATCCACTTCACCGGCAACAAATGAGGCACACGCCCAATGGGACCGCGGTCTTGCATAATGATGAACCACCAGTCACCATTCTCCAGCTGCACCATTCCCCCTTGGTGTAATCCGTTCGGCGGATAAGATGTCGCATCTTCCACAATCACCTTATGTTCGTAAGGACCGTAAATATTTTTCGAACGAAGACAGACCTGCCAACCTTCCGTACCTCCTGCCGGACAAGTGATATAATACATACCATTTATTTTGTACATATGAGAGCCTTCCATTCCAAAATTCGGTCCCCAAGTCCTGCTATCCTTAAATCCTTTCTCCCAGATCTGTACCGGCTTCCCTTTAACCGACTTCACATCGGCATTCAATTCGGTAATAAACAACTTGTGTTGTCCATGTACCACATACACCTTTCTGTCATCATCGAAAAACAGCCCCGGATCATACAAGTACTCCGGGAATATCGTCCGTTCCCAAGGGCCTTCCACCTTATCGGCTATACAGATCGAGAAATGCCCTTCTTTATTTCCCCATCCTTTGGGCGTACAGAAACCGACGTAAAACTTATCGTTATGATGGCGGATGGTAGCCGCCCAAGAACCATTCATATACATCGTACCGCCTTGCATATCAAAGCGCGGGTCTTCATCATACCGTTCCAAGGCATATCCTGCCATTTCCCAGTTCACCAAATCTTTCGACACCGCAATCGGACAACCGGGCACATAATTCATACTGGTCGATACAAAATAAAACTTATCGTCCACCCGAACGACATCCGGATCGGGCCAATCGCCCCACATGATCGGATTCGTAAACGTTCCGTCTACGTTATCCGGAGTCCAGACTTGTTGCGCTTCTGCAACATAACTTGCCATCAACGACAAAGTGATGGCTAAACATAACTTCAAACTCATATATATCTTATTATTTTTTTACACGATACTCTATCGTCTTACCCGCTTTTACCTTTATCTTCTTCCAGTTTACAAAAGAGACGCTGGACAAAGGTTGAGTTGCTTCGGCTTCGCTCTCACTTAAAACGGATATTTCGGCGTCAAAAGGAGTGGTATTAGTGATCGACAATACCATCTCCCGGTCGTTGCCTTTGATGAGCTTGACATCGACATGGTCGAAGGCATAAAAGAGATTCTTCTCCGGACGGATGTAGATACCCGGCAACTCCATGGCCATCATACAACCGTTCAACTCAGTCCAACCATTGCCTCCGTCTCCATTTAGACGAGTACCTCTGAGTTCCACATCACAAAAGCCCAGACGTTCACAAATAAAACCGTTCGGAGTGATTCCTTCCACATATCCATGCCATACATCATGCATCAAGTCCGCATAACGTAAATCACTTGTCGCACGGAACAGACGGAACAACGCATCTGCCGAAGAGGTACAAAAGCCCGGTGCACTGTGCTTATTCTGCGTACTGGCCCATACGGCACCGGTCAGACGACCATCCACTTTGGCCAATTCAGTCTCCTTAGGCAACACATAGTCGTAAGAAATTACCCACGTTGAACATAAATCGGCAACATCCTGCGCCCTTTTCAACCAAACAGTTTTACGGGTCAGTTCATACAATAAATTGCATGAGGTCAGAAAAGCGACAGAAGTTTCCGAGTCGGCATTCTGAAGGATATCCCCACAACCTCCGGAAGTAAAACCAATCCGTGAAAACTCTTTATAATAAACATTCCCAATCTGTTCGGCAACAACCAGATACTCCGGTTTATCGTAATATTGCGATGCCAATGCCAGACCCGCCACGGCCATGGCACCGCTAGTCGAATTATAGACTTCGATGTCACCGGTTTCCACATTGATATAATTTCCCAGTTCGCCACATTTATTCCAGGTATTCACGAAAGCATCTGCCAATCGCATGATACTATTCTCCCACTCCGGATTGATTGCGTCGGCTTTATCCTGCGCTTTCAACAACATGAACTGTTTCACCATCCAGTACAACATATCTGCATTCTTACGAACCAAAGAGACCTCCGGCTTATCCCTTAATCCTCCCAAGACCTTACCGTCCGAGTTTAACAAATCATGGAAATACCCAGCTTTTCCCTGACCTTTCAACCCGAAGTCAAACGTGTTCTTCACTTTCTGCAAATGCTCCTCGTCGCCCAATGCCAACATGGGATAAGTATTCATCATCCCCCCGATCCATCCGAAAGAGATCCAATCGGCATTTTCCGGACGATAAAACTCCCAATCGTCACATTTCATATAGCGGCGGTCAATATTGGAGGTCATCAAACGCATCACCTCGCTGGCCGGTTTCAGGTTACGCGGATGATTCTCTCCGGTTTGTAATTTACGCACCTGATGGAAACGGTCCAGCACGGCAGGCACAGCCGGTGCATCGAAAGCAAACAAGCGGACCCGTATTTTCACCTCTTCCCCTTTTTGGAAAGAGAGGCCACGGTCACGACTCTCACTGAAACCGATAAACTCCAGCCTTTTTTCACGTACTCCGGGTGCACTGACCACCAGCGAAGCCAGAGAACGATCGGGACTTTCTTCTACAATTAAAGCATGGTCGTAAATCGTGCCATTCTGTTCTATTCCCTGATCGGTTAATAAAACATACCCCTTCTGCTGAGCACGTTCCAACCAAGCAATAGCCGGAGTAGCTGCATTATTTACAAGCACTTCCAACCGGGACGTCGCACCAAACTCTGGCGACAATTGAGGAATCGGGTTGGATGTCAATGCCAAATCCGGTCTTCTGTAATCCGTCTCGTCCAACCCTGTTGCATACTGACGGTTTACTATTCGTTGCCTATTACCATTATATACAACTGAAGGAATCATTACGTAATTGTCGCTGCTCCAGTTATAACGGTCGAAAGCAACTGCTACCCCTGCCGACTGCAAGGCCCGTTTCGCCTTGAATGTGTATTCATAGACATATTCCGTTCCATACGGAGATGCATGTCCATCCAAATCACCTGTCACACTCACCTCCCAATCGGAAGAGGCCGGTGTAATTTCTTCGCACTGTTTCAAGAGTGCTTTATCGTATGTACACTCCAACAAACGGATGTTGTTTGCAACGGGCTGTCCATCGGGCAACCATGACTTCCGGTTTTCCGCTCCTGTTTGGACGGAAACAATAGCACCGAGAGCTAATACTAACAGTTTGTATTTCATATTTATATTTTATTCAAATGTTCTTCGGCCATACCTTCCATTCTTGTACACCATCTTTTTTCACCTCTATCGGTCCCGGACAAGGATGCGCGGCATTCCGTTTGTTTCCCAAATAGTCCTTGTCAATGACAACGGGGCTATCATCCGGGTTCGTAAACGCCTGTTGGGGGATGATTGCTTTATCCAATGTTTCGGTAGCCACCAACCGGCATTGCGTATTTGTGATTCCTTCCCAGGGTACATCCATCTTCAAATACCACCCGTCGGCACGTTGTTCCAACCGAATAGCAGAATCAAAGCCGGAAGCATCCACAAAATCTTTTTCATGCATGTCGGGATGCGCCCCGTCAGTAAACAGGTTGCCTTTGTAACGGATGGGCAGCAGGCATTCGTCCCAGTTACCCAAAGAAGCCTTCCGGGCAAAATGGTTGTTGACCCATTGCAAGTCCCCCCCCATGTTACGGACATTGCCGATCGAAACCGTACCATGCGGTTCATAAAAGAAGGAATAACGACCACCGGCACAACGGTCCATACCGGCAGACACCTTGCCCGTCACCAGATTGTGCACACTAGCAATACCCTGTGACAAATTCAACGAAGTCCCTGACAATAGGATATTGTTAGCCACCAATATCGGACCGTGGCAAACCTCTACGAATATATCCTCCAGTACATTATTGTCGTGAAACAAATTGCCCGTCACCTGCATACCCTGCGAGCCCCAGTCGAGCCACAAACCACGTATGGAGTTATAGATATGGTTGTCTCTGATGATGGCATCTACGGCAAAGTGCAGCTTGATACCCGCCATCTCATCGCCTTCGAAAGTCTCGTCCACACAAATATCGTGAATCTCATTGCCCTCAATCACACTGAATGCGCCACCGCTACATCCCACGATACCCGCTTGTCCGCAATCGTAGATATGGTTGTTGCGTATGACATGGAACCCGGCATCCTCTTTATCCCAGGAAGCACTTTTGAAATAGTCCAGCAACTGCTGTTCGGTCTGTCCTCCGTCCGCTTCCGGATAAATGCGCGGAGGCAGGAAGCGGTAATGGTGGGAATGGCCATAAGTCGGCCTGCCCAATGAGATACCGGTACAACGGGAGTTGCGGATGATGTTATTTTCGATCACCCACCCTTTAGCCCATCGCGGGCCGATCAGGCCGGGTTGTTCGGCAGAGGGAGGAGCCCAGTTGGTGGCGGTATTCTCCAGGATAAATCCGCGGACGGTGATATAGTCTATCCCTGTCCTGTCCGGATAAAAGACTTGCGGCCGCACCGCAACCTGCACATCCGAACGATTGGGATTCACGCCCGCCGGGAACTGTGCCCAAATGGTCGTCTTCCCGTCTTCCGGCATTTCCGGAGCACGGACAACGAGGCATAAATTATGCTTTCCCTCCAATGAGCGTTTCATCGGTAAACGAAATTCAGCAAACTTCTCCCAGTCGCCCGTATTCGTCACCTGCGCCGTACCCAAACATTCACCGGCCGGCGAATCCACATGTAATTCCACCAACCCGCCTTTCGCCAGGGTGGCAGCTTGGAAGAGCAATGTATCCGTTCCCTTTCCGAAATCCACCTGGTCGAAATACATCTCAGAACCGTCTTCCAGATAACCGAAAGGCCAGCGGTTGACAATAGCGATACAGATAGCCGCATCCCCTCCTTTTACAGAAGCAGAGATAGAGGTTTTACGTTCCCCTCCCATCGGTTGTACCCATTCGAAGTTCATCAACACCGGGCCACCGTTGCCATCGGCTTCGGCATACCAATACGGTTGTTTGCCATCAAGCGGTTTTAGCACTTCATCCAACGAGAACGCTTCGCGGATACGTTTACCGTCGTGTAACACCATCCCGGTATGATTGGGTCTGCCTTTACCCCGATACCAGCTACCATAAATCTGTTCATCGAAAGGATTGCTCTCTCCGAAGAATGAATTGGGCAAGGTCAGTTTCCAGGTATTATGCAACACCTTTTTCCAGCCTTTTACCCGTTCCGAGCCGGTGATAACGACCTGCTCACCCTCAGCTGACTGATAAACAATCCGTTTCCCGTCCGACTCGCCCCCTCGGGGTGGGACGACCCGTTCCCGGTAAACACCTTCATGTACAGTTATCACATCCCCCGGCATCGCATTGTCGGCAGCCGCTTGGATGGTCCGCAACGGGGCCGACAAACTACCCACATTCGTATCCTTTCCTTTTACAGATACATGGTATTCCCTGGCAGACAATTGTCCGCACAAAAGAAATACCGCAATCAAACACACAATCTTATTCATCTTTTAAAACTCATTTGAATGTCACTTCTTGAACTTAACAAATATATCAACCGCCCCTTTTTCACAAAATAGCAAAAAACTGCCTTTTCAGTGGATTATTATTCCCTGCCGAACAGTGGAAAAGTAAGTCCCTAGACTGAGACGGTCTAAGTCTAGGGAACTTAGACCGTGTAAGTAAATCCCTGCTGCTTATTCGATGACCGGACGGTCATCGTCATCACCTCCTGGTACATCACCCACGTAAAGCAGGACCGGGAAAGTATATGTACGCGATTCCTTCACCAAGTTGTTACCAGCACTATACTGTGTCGTAAGGCTCAATTTGTATTCACCGTCAGCCAACGCCGGAAGCATGAATGTAACCTGCGACGGGTTGTTGTGTATCAACAAAGCCACTTTCTTGGCATCTCCCTCCGTTGGGGTAAGATAAATACCCACCGTCGGGTCGTCGCCTGCCACCTTGATGTTTGTCCCTGTAATGACCGCAGGTCCGGAAGAGGTCAACTGCAAATTCTTCTCACCCGTCGTAGTATCGACAATATCATTGATGATTGGTCCGGTAACGGCCGGTCGAGTTTCAACGATAACATTCTTCAACGTGTCGCGCAACAACTTACCCGGCGTATAAGAAACACCTAATTTATAGATAGCGGGATTGAACGGAGCTTTCTCGCAGTCGAACGACCCGCTGACATTCACCAGATACTAGCCGACCCCAGCCACCACACTTTTGCCTTCGGCGATGGCATTGACCTTCTCCTGGCCGGCAAGATCCAGGATGTTCACAATAGTTTCTTTGCGGTATTCGGTACGTTTAGCCACATAGTCACCTTTTACTTCCGTAATAGCGTTGTCATATAGGTTAACACTTAGTTTTATTTTTTCTGCAAAATAAAAAAGCATGCAGACAAATCTTTACAGATAGAATCTGCATGCTTTAGTGAATCAATTCAAATCAAACACTTATTTCAACGGGTCAAAAGTACCGCCCCATTCATTGTTTTGTTCTAATTTAGAATTACGATCGAGGTCATTTTTCTTGATCGGATAGAACCAGTGGTTATTATCCAGATTAAAACGCCACAACGCCTTATCGCCATCCACACATTCGATATAGTCGAAACGGAACATTTTGTTCACTTCCGGATCAAACATATCTTTCGACCAATCGAAATTGCCGGATGCCACTGTATTGTAATCATCAATAACCAGCCATAAGGATGAACGATATTTCATGTCGTTCAGGATGTCGAAACGTTTCCAACGACGCAAATCGCTCCAACGCTTACCTTCGTAAACCAACTCGATGTAACGTTCATTCATATAAGCTTCACGGATATCGCTTTGAGAAGTAGCCGTAATACCATAGTTACCGGCTGTGTTTTCTATACCGGCACGTTTACGGACATCATATAATACCTGCAACGCTTCAGCACTCTTTCCTAATTCATTGGCACATTCGCCATAATTCATCAGCACTTCAGTGAAACGGATTTCAATCCAGTCGACATCTGCTTCATACACTTTAGAGGCATTGACATCATAATCCAAACCTTTCCGTTGATAGAAATTAGAACTAACTCCTGTACCCTTACCAATTTCATCCATAAAAATAGAGGCATAAGCACCATCATCCATCACCCTCCAAGCATTCCAATACTTTTTACCACCAGTAAGAATATCGTCACAAGGATATTCAGTACCCGGGCAAAATACAGCCTGATGGAAACGCGGATCGCGGTTATTATAAAATTCGTCGACGAACTTGTGGTTATAATCCGGATCAGCCAAACGATTTACATCCAACTCCAACGGTGTTCCATCGGCTTTCGGGAAAGCCATCAACAACGGCAAGATAGCCTGGTTCTGTTCAGCCATATCCTTTGTAAGAGGCAACGGACGGATATTCTTCTGATCCAGATAATGATCCGGTCCATAGAACTGGTTCACCATAATCACCTCACAATTTTGCTCATCATACCAAATATCAGCATATTTGCCTTGATACAAGCCTTTACCTACACTTTGCAAGAAATCGACCGCATCTTTGTTTGCCTTATATGCCTGTTCCCAACGAGCCTGATCGTGGTTCGGATTGAACAACGGGCTGGCGTATGCCAATAGGATACGACCTTTCAATGCCATTGCCGCCCCTTTATCGATACGACCGTAATTGGCATCATCCCAAGTATCGGGCAACAATGCAATCGCTTCATCCAAATCCTTTAGGATCTGAGCCATACACTCGCTCGTTGAATTACGAGGGAGTAACAAAGAATTAACATCCGACACATCCTGAATTTCGAGGATCAAAGGGACACCACCCAACGTGAAAACCTTTCCCCAATAATCCCAGGCACGCCAGAACAGGGCTTGTCCACGTAACTGGTCGTTTTCTTCTTTTGTCAGCACAGCTTGGTCGACCGTCGCCAAATTAGTCAGGAAGAAATTGATCTTATCGATATTACCATAACCTAGTCCCTGTCCGTGGTTATCCACTGAATATTCACCACGCACATACTGGTCCATTTCCGTCACCCCATTCATACCTTCGTCCGTATTGTTTGACGCAATCGGCCACCCCGGCATCATGTTACCATAAATATTCGCTAAAAATGCATCAATCATCTCCGGGTTGTTCCACACGCCATCCGGAGTGATCGATCCTTTATTTTCGTAATCCAGGCTACATCCATACATCAAAAAGACAGAAAGCAGACCTGCTAATAATTTGATTCGTTTCATTGTTTACTTCAGATTTAAAATTTCACATCAATACCAAAGTTGAATGACCGCATAATCGGATAAGCATTACCATTATCCAATTCCGGATCATAATATTTGAAGTTACTCCATACAAAGAGATTCGATCCGGTCACAAACAATCTGACATTATCAAACAGTTTATTATAGAACTGGTTCTTCGGCAAGTCATAACTCAATGTAATGTATTTCAGGCGCATAAAATTGGTCTTTTTCAACCAGAACTGACTGTCATCATTCCGATACGAACTCGGAGCATTGGCACTTACCTGTTTCGGGAGCATGGCATTCGGATTTTCGGGCGTCCAGCTATTGTCGTACCACTCATTCCACACACGATTCCATTCCACATTACCAGCCAGATCACGGAATGAACGGTCTTTACCCAATTCACCCGAGAACATCATATCCAAACTCAAGCCTTTCCAACTACCACCCAAGTTCAAACCATACTGAACAGGGAAGTTCTTGTTACGCAATACGACACGGTCCCAGCTATCAACAACGCCATCGGGTTTTCCGTCCGGACCGGTATGGTCTTTATAAACCATCATACCTAATTCAGGCTTCATCCCTTGGAATGAATAATTCGGATGCTCTGCGTTGAAAGCGTCCAACTCTTCTTGTGTACGAATGATACGGTCAAAATCATACCCGATCCAACGAGTTGTGGACGTACCAATAGGAACGTCAATCCATTGAGCATTTTCAGCGTAGTCTTTATATTTGATTTCGTTCCAACCATAAGATACAGTCAAATTACCATGATAGTCGAAGTCACGAGTATTTCCTTTATAACCCAATTGGAAATCTACACCCTGCGCATTCATCTTACCATAGTTTTCAGCAGGCATATCACGACTGAAAGTAGTAGGCAATGTAGCCTGGCGGTTATCCAAGATATCGTAAGACTTACGGAACCAGTAATCGGCACTCAAATTCCAATGATCTAAGAAGCTCATATCCAAACCAACATTGTAGTTCAAGGCCTTTTCCCATGTCAAATTCGGATTGACCACACTACCGTAACTCATACCTGCCACTTTGGATGGGTTCTTACCGAAATAAGCATTCTTGATATCATCACCCGAACTTTTATAGGATTCTTGCCATTGCCATCCACCGACAGAGTCATCACCGGTCAGACCGACAGAACCACGAATCTTCATAAACTGAATCCATTTCTTATTAAAGAAGCTTTCTTCAGACAATACCCAACCTGCAGATCCGGCAGGGAAGAACCCCCAGCGCTGAGACGGGGCAAAATTCATAGATCCGTCCTCACGGAAAGAGAATCCTAACAAATATTTGTTGGCATACGAATAGCTGAACTGCCCTACATAAGACATACGCCCGTTCTTTGAAGAAACATCTCCACCACCGGATGTAAACTCACGAGAACTAGCAAAAGCCCAAAATTGATCCGTCTGATAGAACGGGAATGTTTCACGGAACCCATATACACTATCGTTAAAACCTTCTGACCACTCTGTCAACAATACCGCAGCCACATTGTGTACTTCGTTGAATGTATTGGCATAATTCAAATAGAAGTTCAACTGTTGTGTGTCTCCCCATTTAGAATCTTTGCGTAAATAGTCTCTGCCATATTGACTAGACCGTTTAACACCAACAATATCCTCATCTCGTGTAGACATAATACGTCCGTTAGCACCAGTATGTTTGGTAATATACATATCATAGTTGGTATAATATCCGTTTACCGTATTATGCGTCCAGGTTTTATTGTATTGGATACTTGCACTCAAACCTTTCAAAAATGGCATTTTATATGTTCCTTTTACAGTAAATGTCGGATTTAGTCGTTTATCATGACGATATCCGTCATCCCCCAATACACGAGCACCCACATTGGCAATCCAACCATAATCCACAAATTTACCACTATCCGTAAACACAGGTTGTTCCGGTTGCCAGATACGTAATTTTCCATACGTATCGTATGCCCAATCAGTACCGTCACTGGCAATACGCCCGATCTTGTCATTTGTCAATGAGAAACCTGTATACAATTCAAAATCATCGGTCACATCGGCCGTCACATTCATACGTATATTATATTTATCGTATGTAAGCGGAGCCAGGAACCCTTCTTGTTTCATATAGGAAGCCGCACCGAAGTAATGAATCCGGTCATTACCACCCGAGATGTTAATATTGTGCGTCTGAGTGGTCGGATTCTGATACACTTCATCCAATTGGTTATATCCATAACCGTTATTGATGGACCTCATATGGTCGATTTCCTCTTCCGTCCATTTTTGGGGAGATTCAGGATTGACACGGTTATAGATCAAAGCTGTTTGTACACCATCCGTCACATCGTAACTCTTTGTACGTGTATCAACTGAAAAACCATATGAATAGTTGATAGTCGGTTTACCGATCTTACCTTTTTTGGTCGTTACGATAACAACGCCACCGGAAGAACGTGATCCGTAAATGGCAGCCGAAGCAGCATCTTTCAAAACAGAAACATCTTCAATTTCATTCGCGCTCATCGCATTGAAAGACGTAGCATCCCTGACGACACCATCAATAACATAAGTTACCGGCTGCGGATTATCTTTTTCCTCCTTCCAGGAAGAAATGGTACGAATTTGCAATTTCGGATTTGTACCCGGAAGTCCGTTTTTAGAAGAGATATTGACACCCGCCATTTTTCCTGCCAGCAAGTTTGCAGCCGAGGCTGTCGGAATGGTTGTCAGGTTTTCTTCCATCTTCATACTAGAGACAGCTCCTGTCAACGATGTTTTTTTCTGTGTCAAATAACCGACCACTACAACCTCATCCAACAACTCCGTATCATTCGCCATCGTTATCTTGAATGCATTTTTCCCTTTTACCGGAACTTCCATACTTTTAAAACCGACAAAAGAGACAAGCAGAGTTGAATTATTATCTACATTCAATGTAAACTTACCATCGATATCGGATATCGTACCATTATCTGTAGTTCCTTTTTCCACAATATTAGCTCCAATTACCGGTTCACCGTTCGGATCAAAAATTACACCGGAAATTGTTTTTTTATTCTGGTTTACTACTGTTGTTATAACAGAAGTTTCTTTTGGCTTATAAATAGATATTGTTCCATTTTCAACATCATACTTAACATCCATTCCTTCAAAAACATCAGTCAGGACTCGATTTAAAGTTTCATCCGTCACATTTACCGTAACCTTCTGTTTGATATCAATATCATTATTACGTACCAGAATTGAATAACCTGTTTGTTGTTCTATGTCATCAAGAACTTTACTGATAGGTGCATTTTTGTAATGTACAGTAACTTTTACACTTTGTAATGCCGTATTGGCATATACAGAAGTCGAGATTACCCCCATCGCCAAAAATAAACCCAATTGTTTAATTGAGAAATACTTTCTTTTCATACTTTTGTAACGACTTTGTTAGTTAACAACTAATTAATTCAAAAAATCATCTAATGAATCGGAGAGAAGTGCCAACCATCTCCGATTCTTTTTTAACCGGTGTTTTCCATAAATACTCTTTTAAAGTTAAACATCATATTTTAATCGCAGTTTCATCTATCCTTTAACATTATTACGTTTCCACTCTGTTCAAAACGATATTTCTTATCCACGTCGATAAAGTTGAATACTTCCTGAAGTGACATGGTCAGGTTGATACTTCCGGTGAAATACTCATCTGCTGCTTTTTTACTCTCTACATGGATCTTTATATTATATTTCCGCTCTATATCTTTCAATATATCAAGGAAAGAAGCATTCACAAAACTCAACCGCCCCGTCGTCCATAAAGATGATTTACGCGACTCAGTCGTTTCGCTGTACAAGGTACCCGTTTCACGATTATATATCGCTTTTTCATCAGGTTTCAAACGAACTTGTTTATTATTAGCCAATACATCTACCCCACCATTGATCAGTGCCACTTCTGTCTCCGAGTCTTCCGGATACGAACGAAGATTAAATGTCGTTCCGGTCACTTTCACCTGCATACCACCTGCATAGACTTGAAAAACTTTTTCGACATTTTTAGCCACTTCAAAATAGCCCTCACCTACCAAATGAACGTTTCGCTCTTTCTTCCCGTATGATAACGGATACTTCAAGACAGAGCCGGAATTAAGGACTACCGTTGAACCGTCCGGTAGAATCACTTTGGTTTGCGAACCCAAAGGAACCGTCATTTCATTATATAACTGCTCGCCTGATTCATCCAATTCATTGTATGTAAAAATAGAACCGATGGAAACAGAAACCATCAATAAAAGGACTGCTGCAACGTTTCGTGCATAGATAAACCATCGGCGCCGTAAAGTAGCTCCGGACGTTATATGTAACCTTTCTTTCAAATGGGCATATCTGGTTTCTTTCTGAGATTCGAAGGCGGGAACATGAAGAAGTGCATACAACTTTACCATCTCGTTGTACCGTTCTCTGTATAAATCAGATCCCTCTACCAAAGCGAACAAAGAAACCTTCTCATCGTCTGTTATGGAACCTGAAATATAGTTACTCATTAGTTCCTCAAATAATATATCTTTATCTTGCATATACTGCTAAATTTTCCGGTTGTTTAGAATTAATACACACCTCAACCGGAAAACATTTAGATAAAATCAAACTTTTTTTGATTTTAATAAAAGAAAAGAAATAGAAGATGTTTTAATGCCGGTTTTAAACGATCTGTTGCGTTCTTTAACTGAACACGTACTGTACTGACAGTCAACCCCATATCATTGGCAATAACATCAACTTCCTTGCCTGCATAAAAATACTCTTCAAAGACTTGCCGACATTTCAAAGGTAATTGATTTACTGCCAAACGTATCTCTTCTTCCGTCTGGCGCATTTCCACATATTGTAGCGGAACCGGTGTTGATTGGATATAATTTTCCTGAAAAGCCAACATTTGGTCTTTATGTTCATCCAAAACACTTTGTTGCGCTCTTTGCATTCGTATGTAATTGAGACACCCGTTCTGGACAGAACGGACTAAATAATAATGTATAGGATAAGATAAGGTTTGTCTCTTATTCCATATATTGACAAAAACATCATTTACAATTTCAGCGCTACTGTTTTTATCCAATAGATAACATAAAGCAACAGCATTCAAATAGCTATAATAAGCACTATACAACTCGGAAAATGCTTTTTCCGAGCCGTTTCTAATCTGCTCAATTACCTCTTTATTTATATGGTTTATGTTCATAAAATACCCCTGCAACTTTTTCCAATAAATATTAGTTCATGAAGAACTATGGAATAGTTAGCGTACTATTCTTATTGAAATCAAAGGATAATGTGATAAAGAAGATAATGTGATTTTTTTTATAAAAAAAACGAAAGTGCTGATTCTTATTTATATACAAAACAGAAGCGGACATAGTTCTTCATGGACTCGTTCTTTTGGGGAATTAAATCTCCGCTTTATGCAGCAAATATAATATTTATTCACTTCTTTTGAACAGAATTTACTGAATAAAAACAAAAGGGAAGCTTCCTCACGGAAACCTCCCTCCCTCTTGGTGTGTCCATCAATTATGTTTAAAATAGGATCTAAAATCCAACTGTAATATTATAAGGTGATTGGTGTTCCGTTATAGAAGTCCAGTATCTTGGCCCGGAAGATAAAGTTATACTTCGATTGCGTTTGTTCGGCAAGGCTTTGTGCATATTTGGTTTTCGCTTCGCTATATTCGAAAACAGTGCTCTTGCCTGCTCCATAACGTTCTTCCGCATAAGAAAATGCTATTTTACTCGCATCGACCGATTTGTCGGATGACACATATTTCTCCTGTGCCGCTGTGGCATTGTAATAGGCCTGCTGGATCTCTTTATAAAGTGTCTTTTTTGTGTTCTCCATCATCAACTCACGATTATGGATAGCGATTCGGGCAGAGCGAACACTGTTACGCACCTGAAAACGGTTAAAGATCGGAATGCTCAAACTGAAACCGATCGATTTCTGTCCGTTATTCTTCAATTGATCACTAAAAGGAGCATTATTATAATCGCCGTCACCGAAGTTATGATAGTAACCGTTGCTGTAACCTGCACTGAAATTCAGTTTGGGATAAAAACCAGCCTGAGCCACCTTCAGCATTTTCTTCTGGCTTTCAAGCAAGTATTCCTGTTCCTTGACCTGCGGTTTGACACCGACTGCATAGTCGTACACCTGATCCGGTGGAATAATGCTGCTCATATATTGTTCAACTGCATCACCGGTTTCAGGTTCAAGCACGTCGAAGTTTTCGCCATCACGTTCCAGTTCAAGCGTTTGAGTCAGATCGAGCAATGCCAGTTTTACGTTATTTTTCGATTCGGTCAGTGTGACCTCGTCTTTTGCCAACTGCGCTTTCATATCGTAAAGTTGCGAAACGGGGACTTTTCCTGCATTATAAAGTGCTTCCGTCTTTGTTACCTGTTCCGAACTAAGTGCGACCTGCAATTCGGCGATCTTCAACATTTCCTTATTATAAAGTACTTGCAGATAATAGGAAGCCACATTTATAGAGAGATCTTCCTTCGCTTTATTCAGTGTCTCAATAGATGCTTTCAGGTCCAGCTTGCGTGCTGCAATATCGTTAGGGATCTTAAAACCATCGAACACAGGCATACTCAATTGAATATTAGCAGACGTATTTGCCGAGTTACGGTCTACAATCAGACCGTCCTTCGATTCAGAACGACCAAAACCGAAGTTCTCCCCGATGCTGGCATTCAGGCTGGGCAACCAGCTATACTTACTGGTATGCAACGTTACTTCCTGGTTTTGCCGTTCCAGTTCTTTCTGCTTCAGGTCGATATTATTTTCAATAGCGTAACGGATACATTCCTCCAGCGACCACTGCTTAGGTGCCTCCTGTGCTCCCGCAGGGAGACAGAAAAGGAAAGAAGCCAGCGCTACGGATGATATTAGTTGTTTCATAGCTTATTCGTTTAAATTTTATTTCTTATCCGGAGCAACAATACCGCCACGAATCTTATCATTTTCTGCCAAACCATCCTTTACTTCGATCTTGATACCGTCAGACAGGCCGACTGTTACAGGACGTTTCTCAAACAGTTGTTCCGGTTTCTCCTGCGTCACGATCTGCACGAAAGTAGAATCGCCGCTGAACTCCACGCAGCTTTCAGGAACAGTAATTACATCTGTCGCACGTTTCAACACAATCTCGGCATTGGCACTGTAACCGGCACGGATAAAGGCATCTTCGGGCATCTGTACGGCAGCTTTAATTTCGAACATCACGGCGCCGTTCTCTTCCACACCCTTCGGAGCCACGTATTCCAATACGGCATCAAACGTACGACTATCCAGTGCACCGACAGTCAATTTGATCGGCATTCCTTCATGGATACGGCCTACTTCCGTTTCATCCACTTTTCCCCGGAAAATCATATTGTTCATATCGGCTACAGATGCAATCGTCGTACCATCGTTGAAGGTATTCGACTGGATCACGGAGTTACCCACCTTGATAGGTACATCCAGAATCATACCGGTGATGGTAGAGCGAACCTGCGTCGTACTGGAAGCTGCAGACCTGCGGGAAATACCTTCACGGATAATTTCCAATGCATCCTGTGCATTTTCAGCTTCTTCCTGTGCTTTTTTATAGTTGGACAAAGATGTTTCATAATCTTCTTTCGCGATAACTCCCTGCTTATGCAGTTCTTCATCCCGTTTATAGGTGGCTGTGATCTGTTCCAGATTGATCTTAGCCACACGCACACGCGATTCGGCACTGTTTAACTGAACCATTTCCGGGATCACCTTGATTCTTGCAATGATCTCGCCTTCTTTCACCATCTGACCGGCTTCTTTCAGCAATTCGGAAATAATACCCGACATCTGAGGTTTGATAAGAACTTCGTCGCGAGGTTCCACCTTTCCGGTTGCTACGGTTTTCGTTTCCACGGAGTCGCGCTTGGGCGTTACTACTTCATAAACAGTAATAACAGGTTGTGATTTTTTCCACAAGAAGTAGAAAGTGCCGATCACGGCGGCTCCCACCAATACTAAAAAGATGATTCGCAGGACTTTCTTTACGATACGATTCTTCATGATTTATCTTATTTTCAATTTTCAACTTTCAATTATATTCATTCTTCTCTGATTGCATCAATAGCTTTAATCTGCATGGCTCGCCAGGCGGGAATCAATCCTGCCATCAGGCCACTGATAAGTAACACGAATGTAGCGACAACTGCAGTTCCGATATGAATCTCCGGGTTACTGAAGAAAGTGCCGTTATTAGCCTCTTGCCCGCTGCTTGCCAGCATCCTGTTCACCACATCGAGCAGGAATACCCCACAACTCAGTCCCATTAATCCGGCCAAAGCCGTAAGCAACAAACTCTCGCTCATAATCTGGGAAATGATATCGAACGGTTTGGCTCCGATAGCACGTCGTACACCGATCTCTCGGGTTCGTTCCCGGACAGTCACCATCATAATATTACTAACTCCGATGATGCCGGCCAACAGCGTTCCCATCCCCACCAGCCATACAAGAATATTGATCCCGGTAAAAAGCATATCGAATGTCTCGAACTGCTTGGCTATCGTAAAACTGCTAACAGCCTGCGGGTCGGTCGGTGAAATCTCGTTCTGCATTTTCAGCACCATCGTAATATCATCCACCATCTCCTGACAATTATACCCATCCTCTGCCGTAGCACACAGGAACCAGAACTTATCTCCCTGGTTAGCCACCTGCTGCAAGGTTGTAAAAGGGGTCATAATACTTTCTTCCGTACGTCCGCCAATCTGTACGCGCGGTTTGGGCTTTACCACACCGACAACCTGATAATAAATACCGTTTACACGGATATACTGGCCAATCGGATCTTCGCCCGGAGAAAATAATACTTCACGGACAATACTTCCGATCACACAAACCTTACGCTTTTCCAATACATCTATCTCATTCAGCAAACGGCCTTCCAGCACATGCTGCGTTTCAATCTGAAAATATTCTGAGTGCACACCACGTACATTATATGTACCCGCCTTCTGTCCTCTCACCACATTATTCTGTCCGCCCCACGACATGGCCATCGGCGAGAGGTAGCGAACCCCTTTCACACGCTGACGGATCGTTTCCAGGTCACGGTTACGCATCTGCCAATAACGTCCTTTCTTATATCCTTTAAACGCTTCGCCGGTACGCTCGGAAAAGAAGAAAGCAGAGTTTGTTGCAAAACCGTCCACTCCCATCAATACCCCATTCTTAAACCCTGTACCGGAACCCAGCAGGATAACGAGCATCAGAATTCCCCAGAACACACCGAACCAGGTCAGAAAACTTCTGGTCTTGTTGCGGGTGATTGTCACCCATATCTCCACCCAACGGTCTATATCGAACATATCTTTCTGTTTTTATTCGTTTCTCATGGCCTCGATAGCCGTAATTTTCACTGCCTTACGCGCCGGGAAATAACCAGCCAACACACCCGCTGCAATAATCAAAAGGGTAGCAGACAAGGCGACACTCAGACTTACTGTCGGATTCAGGAATATACTCATATCATCATTCGACGAGGCTTGTCCCATACTATTACTCTCCATTACGGCATTGATGGCTTCCGTCAGTCCTACCCCGGTTATCATCCCAATATAACCGAACACTGCCGTTATCAGGATAGACTCCACAATGATCAGTTTCAGAATGGAGAACGGAGTGGCACCGATCGCTTTACGAATACCGAACTCACGGGTTCTTTCCCGTACAGTGATCAACATGATATTGCTTACTCCCACGATACCGGCAGCCAGTGTACCTATACCGATAATCCAGATAAACAAGGTAATACCGTTCAGCATACCGTTAAACATGGCAAAATCTTCAATCGTACTCCACATACCGATCGCCCGCAGATCCTCCGGGTCAAAATAATGTCGTTTTCCCATCTGCTGACGGAAACGTTTCTCAAAGGCTTCATATTCTTCTTTGGTACTGACTCCATTCAGAGAGAAGATAATATTATCCAGGCCATAGCCCGAACGATACAATTGCTGTGCGGTAGAAAAGGGGATATAGGCCGGAGCATTGTTGTTATTATCCTCATCGGTATAGATACCGATTACCTGATAAGCAATATCACTGGCATTTACATATTTTCCTAACGGATCCTCTCCCCTGAAAAGGACTTCCTTCATTCGCGGACTGATAACGATCACCTTCCTCTTTTGCAAGACATCCACTTCATTAATAAAACGTCCGTTGCCTACCGTCATCGTGATCTTGTCGATTATAGCCTTGTCCGGATGGACTCCCTGCAACGAATAAGTATTATATTCCTCTTTATATGAAAGCGTATCGCTTTGATAAAGAATGCCCGATACCAGGTTCACTTCCGGATTCTGTTGTCTCAGTGCCACCAGGTCATCGTCCTTATACTTGATCCGTCGGTTTGTCTGCATTCCCTTATAAGGTTTGCTGGCAAAGCGAGGCCATGTCTCCACACGGTTTCCCGCCCAGCGGTCGAAGTTTTTCATAATACCGTTCTTCATCCCGTTACCTGCTCCCAGCAGGACGATCAGCATAAAAATCCCCCATGCTACGGAAAAGTGAAGTGACCCCGAAAAGTTGGACAAGTTATCTACTATATATTTTGATAAAGAGTTCGGTACTGCACCGGACTCTTTCCATTTAATCTGATTTTAATTCTTTTATTGTTATAATAGTCTATATATT
>NZ_JAMBQG010000018.1:0-121595 GCF_023369805.1 Parabacteroides leei | reverse complement strand
ATCAACCCATATGGAACTGGGGACTGATTTTTAATCAGTTTTTGACTATATTTGAAAACCGAATCCGGGTTTAAACCCGGATTCGGTTCCTGTAGTTTTGAATTTACACAAAATTGTGGATAGTCCCCAGCCGACATATAAATGCCGGCTGTTTTTATTATATATAAGTTACAGAAATTATTCTGCAACTTTTTCTTCTGTTGTTTCTGCAGCAGGTGCTTCAGCAACCGGAGCAGTTTCAGCAGCTGTAGATTTTTTACGAGAACGTCTTGTTTTCGTAGTTTTTGCAGCTGTTGTTTCTTTCAACATGTTTTCGTTATAGTCAACTAATTCAATGAAGCACATTGCAGCGTTGTCACCTAAACGGTTACCAGTCTTAATGATTCTGGTATAACCACCCGGACGATCACCGATTTTCTGAGCTACTTCTTTGAAAAGTTCTGTTACAGCATTTTTATCCTGTAATGTACTGAATACGATACGTCTTGAGTGAGTTGTATCCTCTTTACATTTAGTGATCAGAGGTTCAACAAACTTACGAAGCGCTTTCGCTTTTGCTGTTGTCGTAAAGATTCTCTTATGCTTGATCAAAGAAGAAGCCATATTAGACAGCATTGCTTCACGGTGAGTATTCGTACGACCTAAATGATTGAATTTTTTATTATGTCTCATCGCTTTACTTACTCTTTATCTAATTTATATTTCGTGATATCCATACCGAATGAAAGGTTCAAGCTTTCAAGCAGTTCATCAAGTTCAGTGAGCGACTTCTTACCGAAGTTACGGAATTTCAACAAATCATTCTTGTTGAACTTAACCAGTTCACCTAATGTTTCAACATCTGCAGCTTTCAAGCAATTCAATGCACGAACGGAAAGATCCATATCTGCTAACTTGCTCTTAAGCAACTGGCGCATGTGAAGTACTTCTTCATCGAATTCTTCATTGCCGTCAGTATCAACTGTCTCGATCGCAATCTTTTCATCTGAAAACAACATAAAATGATGAATCAGAATTTTAGCAGCTTCTTTCAACGCTTCCTTCGGATGAATAGAACCATCTGTGGCTATTTCAAGAACCAACTTTTCGTAGTCCGTCTTTTGCTCAACACGGAAGTTCTCGATTGAATACTTAACGTTACGTATAGGAGTGTAAATAGAGTCGATAGCAATCACGTGAACGTCTGCATTCGGATCTCTGTTTTCGTCAGCGGGTACATATCCGCGTCCTTTATTTATCGTTAATTCAATCTGGAAACTAGCGTTCGGATCCAAACGGCAAATAACCAGGTCAGGATTCAATACTTCGAATCCGGTCAGCTGTTTACCTATATCACCGGCTTTGAACACTTCCGAACCCGAAACAGTAATACTTACTTTTTCATTCTCTATGTCGTCTACAATATGCTTGAACCGTACCTGTTTCAAGTTCAAGATAATGTTTGTTACATCTTCAATAACACCGGGGATTGTACCAAATTCATGGTCAACCCCTTCGATCTTAATGGATGTAATAGCAAAACCTTCAAGCGACGACAGGAGAATACGGCGCAGAGCATTACCTATAGTAATACCATAGCCGGGTTCCAACGGACGAAATTCAAACTTTCCGAAGAAATTGTCCGCTTCCAACATTAATACTTTATCGGGTTTTTGAAATGCTAATATCGCCATGGAAATCAATTATTATTTAGAATACAATTCTACGATCAACTGCTCTTTAATGTTTTCAGGAATGTCAGTTCTTTCCGGCAGATGCAGTAATTTTCCGCTTAAAGAAGACTGATCCCACTCAATCCAAGGATATTTGCTGTGATTGAATCCTGACAATGCATCAGCAATCACTTCCAAAGACTTGGATTTTTCTCTAACACCAACGATCTGACCGGGTTTCAAAGAGTAAGAAGGAATATTTACAACCTTACCATCCACTGTGATGTGACGGTGAGAAACCAACTGGCGGGCAGCTGCTCTTGTAGGAGCCATCCCCAAACGGAAAACTACATTGTCCAGACGGCCTTCCAGTAACTGAAGTAGAACTTCACCGGTAATACCTTTTGAACGCTGTGCTTTTTCAAACAGGTTTCTAAATTGTTTTTCCAATACACCATAAGTGTATTTTGCTTTTTGCTTCTCGCGAAGCTGAATTCCGTACTCAGAAGTTTTTCTCTTTCTGGCATTACCATGCTGTCCGGGAGGATAGTTCTTTTTAGATAGAACTTTATCCGGTCCGAATATGGCTTCACCAAACTTACGGGCAATTCTTGTTTTTGGTCCAGTATATCTTGCCATTTTTTTATTGTTTTAATTTTTCTGTCTGAATCTGGAACCGTGCAGCCGCGATTACAGAGAGGATAAGGTCTTTATGCAATCTATTCACAATTCCGGATTCAATGTTCAAGAAACTATAGTTAATTATACTCTTCTCTTTTTCGGAGGACGACAACCATTGTGAGGCAGCGGAGTAACGTCAACGATTTCTGTTACTTCAATTCCTGCACCATGAATAGTTCTGATAGCAGACTCACGTCCATTACCCGGTCCTTTTACGAATACTTTTACTTTTCTCAAACCAAGATCATAAGCTACCTTAGCACAATCTTGTGCTGCCATCTGAGCGGCATACGGAGTGTTCTTTTTAGAACTTCTGAATCCCATCTTACCTGCAGAAGACCAGCTAATAACTTGACCTTCGCTATTGGCAAGAGACACAATAATGTTATTAAAAGAAGAATGAATATGAGCTTGACCGTAAGCGTCAACTTTTACGTTTCTCTTCTTTGCTGCGACTGTTTTTTTTGCCATATCAACTCTTATTATTTAGTAGCTTTTTTCTTATTTGCAACAGTTTTCTTCTTACCCTTACGAGTACGAGCATTGTTTTTTGTACTCTGACCTCTCAATGGTAATCCAATACGGTGACGAACACCTCTGTAACATCCGATATCCATCAGACGTTTAATGTTAAGCTGAACTTCTGAACGAAGATCACCTTCTACCTTGTACTCAGCGCCAATGACTTCACGTACTTTTGCAGCTTGATCATCTGTCCAGTCTTTTACTTTGATATCACGATCAATACCTGCTTTCTCTAAAATAGATTTTGAAGCACTCCGACCGATACCGTAGATATAAGTCAAAGCGATTTCTCCTCTTTTATTTTGTGGCAAGTCTACACCAACTATTCTTATAGCCATATTACTTACTAATAATTATTTTGCAAAAATAATAAATTATCCCTGACGTTGTTTATACTTAGGATTTTTCTTGTTAATTACGTATAAGCGACCCTTTCTTCTTACAATTTTACATTCCGGGGTACGCTTCTTTAAAGATGCTCTTACTTTCATATCTAGTTATTTTTATTTATATCTAAAAGCAATTCTACCTTTTGATAAATCATACGGAGACATTTCGACTCTAACCTTGTCACCAGGAAGGATTTTGATATAATGCATACGCATCTTTCCTGAAATGTGAGCGGTAAGCTCATGTCCGTTCTCTAATTCTACACGAAACATTGCATTCGACAATGCTTCAATAATTACTCCATCTTGTTCAATAGCTGCTTGTTTAGCCATATAGATCAAATTAAATTGCGTTACTTCCTAAAACTTCTTCTAAAAACTTAAATGAAGAGAGGATTTGTGGTCCATCAGGTCTGATAGCAATGCAATGTTCAAAATGAGCAGAACATTTTCTATCTTTAGTCCGTACTGTCCAACCGTCCTTTTCAAAAACTACATTTTTGCTTCCCATATTAATCATAGGTTCAATGCATATGCACATTCCACTACGTAACAAAGGTCCACAACCATATCTGCCATAATTCGGTACTTCAGGTTCTTCATGCATTTTACGTCCAATACCATGTCCTACCAATTCTCTGACAACAGAGTAACCGTTCGATTCACAATATTTTTGTACTGCATTACTGACATCCCCAATGCGTTTTCCTTCTACAGCTTGTTGAATTCCCAAGTAAAGAGATTCCTTTGTTGTCTTCAACAATTTCTTTACTTCCGGAGAAACCTCCCCTACACAAAACGTATAGGCTGAATCTCCAACAAAACCATTCAATATAGTACCACAGTCAACCGATATGACGTCGCCTTCCTTTAAAATAGTCTTCGAGGAAGGAATACCATGCACAACCTGTTCATTTACAGAAGCACATATTGAATTAGGAAAACCACCATACCCTAAAAAGGCAGGAACAGCTCCATTATCCCTAATGAATTCTTCAGCAATCTTATCGAGTTGAAGAGTTGTTACTCCGGGAGCGATATGTTTAGCTAACTCTCCCAGTGTCTGACCAACCAACTGGTTAGCCGAACGCATCAACTCGATTTCTTCATCTGTCTTTAAATAGATCATTCTATTAATAAGCGGCTACAGAGCCTGAACGTCCTTTAATTCTTCCTGACTTCAACAAACCGTCATAATGACGCATCAACAAATGACTTTCGACCTGCTGTAATGTATCTAACACTACACCAACCAAAATCAACAAAGATGTTCCTCCAAAGAACTGAGAGAACTCCATACTCACACCAGCGATTCTTGCAAAAGCAGGCATAATTGCTACTAATGCCAAAAAGAATGCCCCGGGAAGAGTAATACGGTCCATGATTGTATCCAGATAGTCCTTGGTACTTTTTCCCGGCTTAACACCCGGAATAAATCCATTGTTTCTCTTCAAATCATCAGCCATCTGCGTCGGATTGATTGTGATAGCTGTATAGAAATAAGTAAAGAGGATAATCAATACCGCAAAAGTGAAATTATACCAGAAACCGGTATTATCCATAAATGCAGCCCAAAAACCACTCTGATCACCAGTGCTTGAGAATCCAACAATAGAAATAGGTATAAACATAATTGCCTGAGCAAAGATGATAGGCATAACGTTAGCAGCATTTACCTTTAAAGGAATATACTGTCTTGCACCACCATACTGTTTGTTACCTATAATTCTTTTTGCATACTGTACGGGTACTTTACGAGTTCCCTGAACCAATAAAATAGCACCGGCAATAACAAGTAAAAGAAACAGCATTTCAAACAAGAACATAACCAGACCACCAGTTTTTTCACTTGTTCTTGAAATAAATTCCTGGAACAATGAATGCGGCAGACGGGCTATGATACCAATCAAAATGATAAATGAAATACCATTTCCAACACCTTTATCTGTAATTCTTTCACCTAGCCATAAGATAAACATACTTCCTGCAGCCAGAATAATAGTAGAAGAAATTGTAAACCAGATACCCGGAGGTAAAGCTGCACCGGCGGCCTTTAGCTGAACACTTAAGTTCACAAGGTATGTCGGTCCCTGAAATAACAGGATAGCTACTGTCAGATAACGAGTCCATTGGTTGATCTTTCTACGACCACTCTCACCTTCTCTCTGTAGTTTCTGAAAAGAAGGAACTGCGATGGCTAACAACTGCATAACAATTGAAGCGGAAATATAAGGCATAATACCCAATGCAAAAATAGAAGCATTAGAGAATGCACCACCTGAAAACATATCCAACAGTGCAAGCAATCCGCCTCTTGTCTGCGCCTGTAAAGCGGTTAACGCTTGAGGATCAATACCAGGAAGTACTACATACGTTCCGAAGCGATATATAGCCACCAATAAAAGAGTGGTGAGGATCCGATTTCTCAGATCCTCAATCTTCCAGATATTTTTTATTGTTTCAACTGCTCTCATGACTTAGAGTTTAACAACAGTTCCACCTGCGGCTTGAATAGCAGCTTCTGCACTCTTAGAGAAAGCGTGAGCTTCAACTTCTAATTTAGCAGTCAGGCTACCATTACCAAGAATTTTAACCAGTTGAGATGCAGAAATAAAACCAGCTTCGATCAATTCATTTACACCAATCTTAGTTAAGTTCTGAGATTCAGCCATTAACTGTAATGTTGCGAGATTGATAGCTTTATATTCTACGCGGTTAATATTCTTGAAACCAAATTTAGGCAAACGTCTCTGAATTGGCATCTGACCACCTTCAAATCCAATCTTTCTTGAATAACCAGATCTAGACTTTGCTCCTTTATGACCTCTTGTTGAAGTACCTCCTAATCCTGAACCCGGACCACGGCCGATTCTTTTTCTGGTCTTAGTAGATCCTTCAGCAGGTTTTAAATTTGATAAGTTCATATCGTATAATTTATTTTTTCAACCAATTATTACTTTTCTACTGAAACCAAATGTTTCACTTTCTCAACCATACCCAAGATAGCCGGAGTAGCTTCATGTTCTACCACACGGTTCAACTTTGTCAGGCCCAGTGCATCGAGTGTTCTTTTCTGGTCTTTCGGGCACTTAATTCTACTCTTAACTTGTTTAATTTTAATAGTCGCCATAATTTTTCCTCCCTAATTAACCTCTAAACACTTTTTCAACAGAAATACCTCTGTTCTGAGCAACCACAAACGGACTTCTCAATTCACCCAAAGCAGCAATAGTAGCTTTTACTAAGTTGTGAGGGTTTGAAGAACCTTTTGACTTTGCCAAAACGTCAGTAATACCAACACTTTCCAATACAGCACGCATAGCACCACCAGCTTTAACACCGGTACCGTGAGATGCAGGCTTAATCAAAACTTGTGCACCACCAAATTTAGCAAGCTGTTCGTGAGGAATAGTACCTTTATGAACAGGAACCTTGATTAAATTCTTTTTAGCAGCTTCTACACCTTTAGCGATAGCTGTCGTTACTTCACCAGCTTTACCTAAGCCCCAACCGATGATACCATCTTCGTTTCCTACTACTACAATAGCAGCAAAACTAAAAGTACGTCCACCCTTTGTTACTTTAGTTACGCGGTTGATTGCAACTAATCTGTCCTTCAACTCTAAGTCGTTGGTCGATTTAACTCTATTATTAACTCCTGCCATCTTCATTAAAATTTAAGGCCGCCGTTACGTGCAGCATCAGCTAATTCTTTAATTCTTCCGTGATACAGGTAACCGTTACGGTCGAAAACAACAGCCTGAACACCAGCTTCCTGAGCACCTTTAGCGATCAGTTCACCAACTTTGGCAGCGATTTCTTTCTTAGGAGCCTTAACATCTAATTTCAAAGATGAAGCAGCAGCCAAAGTTTTACCTGTAGTATCATCTATAACCTGTGCATAGATCTGCTTGTTGCTTCTAAACACAGTAAGGCGCGGGCATTCAGGAGTTCCTGAAACTTTGCCACGTATACCTCGTTTTATTTTTAATCTTCTTTCTTCCTTCGTTGTCATGATAATTTCAGTTTACGTAGATTACTTACCTGCTGATTTACCAGACTTTCTGCGAATTTCTTCACCCACGAACTTAATACCTTTACCTTTATACGGTTCCGGCATTCTGAATGAACGAATCTTTGCACAAATCTGACCTATTAATTGCTTATCAGCTGATTCAAGGATAATAAGAGGATTCTTATTTCTCTCAGTCTTCGTTTCAACTTTCACTTCTTTAGGCAACTGCAAATAAATGTTGTGAGTATAACCTAAAGAAAGATCCAACAGCTGGCCTGTGTTAGACACACGATAACCAACACCGACTAATTCCAGTTCTTTTTTGTATCCTTCAGATACACCGATCACCATATTGTTGATCAAAGAACGATACAAACCATGTAATGCACGATGGTTCTTTTCTTCTGTCGGTCTTGTTAAATGAATAACTCCGTCTTCCAAAGTTACATTTATATCAGGATTTACGGCCTGAGTCATCTCGCCTTTAGGACCTTTTACAGTCACTACGCTATCCTTAATCGTAACCGTTACACCGGCTGGCACATGAATTGGTAATTTTCCTATTCTTGACATTCTTCTTTCCTCCTAATTAATAAACATAACATAATACTTCGCCACCGATCTTCAAATCGCGGGCTTCTTTGTCTGTCATCACACCCTTAGAAGTAGAAAGAACGGCAATACCTAAACCATTCAATACTCTCGGCATTTCTTTGTAACCAGTGTACTTACGCAAACCTGGAGTAGAAACTCTCTGAAGCTTCTTGATCGCATTCACTTTGTTTACCAAGTCATACTTCAGGGCAATCTTAATTGTACCCTGAGGACCTTCTTCTACAAACTTGAAGTTAAGAATGTAGCCCTTTTCGAAAAGGATCTTAGTGATCTCTTTCTTTAAATTTGACGCCGGCACTTCAACAACTCTGTGCTTCGCTTTAATTGCATTACGCAATCTTGTCAAATAATCTGCAATAGGATCTGTCATATATAAATGAATTAAATTGATCCGGCCACCCGGACAATATTTAAATAAAAAAACTTACCAACTTGCTTTCTTTACACCCGGTATTAAACCATTGGATGCCATTTCACGGAACTGAATACGTGAAATGCCGAACTGGCGTACATACCCTTTCGGACGACCTGTAATTTTGCAACGGTTGTGCAAACGTACAGGAGAAGCATTTTTAGGTAAAGACTGCAAAGCGTCATAGTTGCCTTCTGCTTTAAGCTGTGCTCTTTTAGCAGCGTATTTTTCAACAAGCTTTGCTCTTTTAACCTCGCGGGCCTTCATTGATTCCTTAGCCATAACTACTTAGTCTTTTTTTGCATTTTTAAAAGGCAACCCAAATTCTCTCAATAGAGCATACCCTTCCTCATCTGTTTTCGCAGAGGTCACAAAGGTAATATTCATTCCCAATATTTTGGTAATATTATCGATATTTATTTCAGGGAAAATGATTTGTTCCTGAATACCCATAGTATAATTACCTCTACCATCCAGCTTACTTTCAATACCTTTGAAGTCACGAATACGAGGAAGAGCGATACGAACTAATCTTTCCAGGAACTCATACATTTGTTCACGACGCAATGTAACCATTACACCGATAGGCATTTTCTTACGCAACTTGAAGTTAGAGATATCCTTTTTAGAAACTGTCGCAACGGCCTTTTGACCAGTGATTGTAGACAATTCGCTGATGGCGATATCGATAATCTTCTTATCAGCAGCAGCCATACCCAAACCCTGATTGATAACAATCTTCTTCAGTACGGGAACCTGCATTACTGATTTATAACCGAACTCTTTCGTCAAAGCAGGAACAATTCTGTCCTGATATTCTTTTTTAAGACTGGCAGTATTGCTCATTACTTAATTTCCTCCCCAGATTTTTTAGAATAACGAACTAAAGCACCTTCTGCATTTTCCTTACGGCCGATACGTGTCGGTTTTCCAGATTTAGGATCAACCACGTTCAGGTTAGAAAGATGGATAGGAGCTTCTTTCTTTTCAATTCCTCCTTGCGGATTCTTTGCATTAGGCTTGGTATGCTTTGATACCATATTAACACCTTCAACAATAGCACGGTTCTCATCTACGAGTACCTGTAAAACACGACCTGTTTTACCTTTGTCTTCGCCGGTATTAACAAAAACTATATCGCCTTTTTTGATATGTAATTTACTCATTACCTTAAATTTTACGAATTAAAGTACTTCAGGTGCAAGTGAAACAATTTTCATATTTGTTGCACGAAGTTCTCTGGCAACCGGACCGAAGATACGGCTTCCACGAATATCACCACCGGCATTCAACAATACGCAAGCGTTATCATCGAAACGGATGTATGAACCATCCTGGCGACGGATTTCTTTTTTAGTGCGAACAATGATAGCTTTAGAAACAGCACCCTTCTTCACGTCACTTGACGGGATTACACTCTTAATTGCAACTACAATTACATCCCCAACAGTGGCATAGCGTTTTCTTGTTCCGCCCAAAACACGGATACATAATGCTTCTTTTGCGCCACTGTTATCTGCTACTACTAGTCTTGATTCTTGTTGTATCATGTTACTTAGCTCTTTCGATTATTTGAACTAATCTCCATCTCTTTGTTTTGCTCAAAGGACGAGTCTCCATAATTTTTACGGTATCACCGATATTACACTCGTTCTTTTCGTCGTGAGCATGATATTTCTTCGTTTTATTAACGAACTTACCATAAATGGGGTGTTTTTCCTTCCATTTAATAGCAACTGTGATGCTTTTTTCCATCTTGTTGCTAGTAACCACGCCCGTTCTTTCTTTTCTTAAATTTCTAGTTTCCATCAGGCTCAATTATTTGTTGTTAAGTTCTCTCTGGCGCAATTCTGTTTTCATGCGCGCAATCATCCTGCGTTGTTGTTTAATCTGTGCAGGATTGTCTGTCGGAGAGATAGTGTGGTTAATAACCTTCTGATCGTAGGCAGCAACCTCAGCATCAACTCTTTCAAGCAATTCTTTTGTGCTTAATTCTCTAATTTCTGCAATCTTCATAACAATTACGCATTTTGATTAGCCATATCATAATCACGTCTCACAACAAATTTCGTTGTTACAGGAAGCTTCTGTGCCGCTAAGCGCAATGCTTCTTTTGCAACATCAAAGGGAACACCTTCGATTTCGAAAATAAGACGACCTGGAGTAACAGGCGCAACAAATCCTTCTGGATTACCTTTACCTTTACCCATACGTACTTCGGCCGGTTTCTTTGTAATAGGTTTATCCGGGAAAATCCGAACCCAAACCTGACCTTGACGTTGCATATAACGAGTTACCGCGATACGGGCAGCTTCAATCTGGCGACCGGTAATCCATTTATTCTCTAACGCTTTTATACCAAACGAACCGAACGCCAGCTGGTTGCCACGTTGAGCTTCGCCCTTCATGCGACCTTTCTGCTGTCTTCTGAACTTGGTTTTCTTTGGTTGTAACATCTCTTCTTAATTCTAACGTTTAACGATTAGCTTTCTTTCTCTTGAAGTTCTTATCTCCTCTGTTGTTGCCGCCGGCATTGTCATTTCTGCGACCTGAATCTTTTGATGCAGTGAATGAAGGAGCAAGATCTCTCTTACCATAAACTTCACCACGGCAGATCCAAACCTTAACACCCAGCAAACCAACTTTCGTCAACGCTTCAGCCAAAGCGTAATCGATATCTGCTCTCAGTGTGTGTAACGGAGTTCTTCCTTCTTTGTACATTTCAGAACGGGCCATTTCAGCGCCATTCAAACGACCAGATACTTGCACTTTAATACCTTCGGCACCCATTCTCATGGTAGAGGCGATAGCCATCTTGATAGCACGACGGTAAGCAATTTTTCCTTCAAGTTGACGAGCAATATTGTTTGCAACAATGACTGCGTCTAATTCGGGTCTTTTTACCTCAAAGATGTTGATCTGAACTTCTTTGTCGGTAATCTTTTTCAACTCTTCTTTCAATTTATCAACTTCCTGACCACCTTTACCGATGATAATGCCCGGACGTGATGTGCAAACTGTTATTGTGATCAACTTAAGCGTACGTTCAATAACGATACGAGATACACTAGCTTTAGCAAGACGAGCATTCAGATATTTACGAATTTTGCTATCTTCCAGCAAAGTATCTCCGTAATTCTTGCCGCCATACCAATTGGAATCCCAACCACGGATGATTCCTAAACGATTACTAACCGGATTAACTTTTTGTCCCATCTACAATTAATTTTGACTATCGTTTTTACTAAGTGTATCAACAAACAAGGTTACATGGTTCGAACGTTTACGAATTCTGTATCCTCTACCCTGGGGAGCCGGACGCATTCTCTTCAATGTTGTAGCGCAATCTACGCTGATTGAAGAAACAAACAACTCACCAGTTTCTGCTTTACGTTCATTTTTCTGCTCCCAATTGGCAATTGCTGAACGAAGCAATTTTTCTACTCTTGCTGCAGCTTCCTTGTTAGAAAACTTCAAAACACCAAGTGCACGGAATACTTCCATACCGCGGATCATGTCTACAACGAGACGCATCTTACGCGGAGAAGTAGGTACGTTACGCAATTTTGCGAAGTACATGGTCTTTTGGGCTTCTTTTCTTGCTTCAGCTGATATTCTTTTTCTAGCACCCATTTTTATTGATTCTTTTTATTTTCAGATTCCTGAATTCCTGTTACTACCGATAATTATTTCTTCTTGTTACCGGCGTGACCACGGAACGTACGAGTTGGTGAAAATTCTCCCAACTTGTGACCTACCATATTTTCGGTTACAAAAACAGGAATAAATTTATTTCCATTGTGAACTGCAATAGTATGGCCTACAAAATCAGGCGAAATCATTGAAGCTCTTGCCCATGTCTTAACTACGGCTTTCTTTCCTGACTCATTCATAGCCAAGACTTTCTTTTCCAGCTTGATGTTAATATACGGGCCTTTTTTTAGTGAACGACTCATAGTTTACTTAATTAATCAGATTATTTCTTTCTTCTTTCAATAATATACTTTGAAGAATGCTTCTTCGGAGCTCTTGTCTTCAAGCCCTTAGCATACAAGCCTGTACGAGATCTTGGATGACCTCCGGAAGCACGACCTTCACCACCACCCATTGGGTGATCAACCGGGTTCATTACAACACCACGGTTGTGAGGACGACGACCTAACCATCTAGAGCGACCGGCTTTACCTGATTTTTCAAGACCATGGTCTGAGTTACCTACACTACCAATTGTAGCCTTACATGCAGCAAGAATCTTTCTGGTTTCGCCAGAAGGCATCTTAATAATTGCATAAGCGCCTTCTTTAGAAGTCAACTGAGCAAATGCACCTGCAGAACGTACCATTTTAGCACCCTGTCCAGGACGAAGCTCAATATTGTGAATAATTGTACCAACGGGAATATTTGCCATAGGCAAAGTATTACCTACCTCAGGAGCGGCATCGCTACCTGAAACCACTGTCTGGCCAACTTCCAATCCGTTCGGAGCGATGATATAGCTCTTTGCTCCGTCAGCATAATACAATAAAGCGATACGAGAAGTACGGTTTGGATCGTACTCGATAGACTTTACTGTTGCAGGAATGCCATCTTTATTTCTCTTGAAATCGATAATTCTGTACTTTTGTTTGTGACCGCCACCAAGATAACGCATTGTCATCTTACCTGTGTTGTTACGACCACCAGTACTGCTCTTACCTACCACAAGAGACTTCTCTGGTGTACTTGCAGTGATTTTATCAAATGCACCAATAACTTTGTGTCTCTGCCCCGGTGTTGTGGGCTTTAATTTACGTATTCCCATTTCTTTTTTTAGATATTACTAAAGAAATCTATTGTTTCTCCTTCTTTCAACGTTACGATTGCCTTCTTAAAAGCTGCCTGTTTACCATTGATAATACCTGATTTTGTATAACGGCTTTTCAACTTGCCAGAGTAGTTGATGGTATTAACATCAACTACAGTTACATTATACATATCCTGTACAGCTTTTTTGATCTCCAACTTGTTGGCATCAGGAGAAACACGAAAACCATAGCGATTAGCCATTTTTTCTGTAATCGCTGTTTGCTTCTCTGTTACTATAGGTTTAATAATAATTCCCATTTCTTTACTCCTTATGCGTTAAAAAGTTTTTCTATAACAGCAACAGAACTTTCAGTCAGCACTAAATTGGCTGCATCAAGAACTTTGTATGTGTTTAATTCAGAAGCTGTTATAACACTTGTCTTCTCTAAATTACGAGCCGACAAATATACAAAATTATTTTTCTCTGGTAAAACCATAAGTAACTTTTTATCAGCCACTTTCAGGTTTTTAGCAATTGTTATTAATTCTTTAGTCTTAGGAGCTTCCAGAGCGAAATCTTCTACAACTACAATTGCGTTATTAGTAGCTTTATAAGTCAGTGCAGACTTACGAGCCAGACCTTTTACCTTCTTGTTCAGCTTGAACTCATAATCTCTCGGTTTCGGACCGAATACACGAGCACCACCAACCAATACAGGAGAGTTGATATCACCACGACGTGCACCACCTCCACCTTTCTGGCGGATCAGTTTACGAGTACTACCAGAGATCTCACTTCTTTCTTTCGATTTATGAGTACCCTGACGTTGGTTAGCCAAATACTGCTTTACATCCAAGTAAATAGCATGATCATTGGGTTCAATGCCGAAGATAGCATCGTTCAAAGTTACCTTTCTACCGGTATCTTCACCTTTAATATTAAATACGCTCAGTTCCATTACTTTTCAATTATTACGATTGAACCTTTTGCTCCTGGAACAGATCCTTTAACCAATAAAAGATTGTGTTCCGGCATTACCTTGATCACTTCCAAGTTCTGAACAGTTACACGTTCATTACCCATCTGTCCAGCCATACGCATGCCCTTAAATACCTTTGCAGGATAAGAACAAGCACCGATACCACCGGGAGCACGCAAGCGGTTATGCTGACCGTGAGTAGTCTGACCTACACCACCGAAACCATGACGTTTTACAACACCCTGGAAACCTTTACCTTTTGATGTACCCACTACATCAACGAAACCAGCATCTTCCAGATAATCTACAGTGATTACATCACCCAGATTGTATGCAGTTTCAAAATTCTTGAACTCGGCCAAGTATCTCTTGGGAGCTACACCGGCTTTCTTGAAATGGCCCATTTCCGGCTGTGTAGTGTGTTTCTCCTTTTTGTCTTCGAAACCAATCTGCACTGCTTCATAGCCATCTTTCTCGATAGTCTTAATTTGTGTAACAACACAAGGACCCACTTCGATAACAGTGCATGGAAGATTTTTTCCCTCGGCACTGAAAACGGATGTCATTCCGATTTTTTTTCCTAATAATCCTGGCATTTCACTTAATTTTTAAATAACTCACACTTTAATTTCTACTTCAACACCGCTGGGTAATTCCAGCTTCATCAATGCGTCAACTGTTTTAGCAGTTGAGCTGTAAATGTCTATCAATCTTTTGTAAGATGATAGTTCGAACTGCTCGCGAGATTTCTTGTTAACGAAAGTTGAGCGGTTCACAGTAAAGATACGCTTGTGTGTAGGCAGAGGTATAGGACCACTAACAACAGCACCTGTAGCCTTTACCGTCTTCACGATCTTCTCGGCAGACTTGTCTACCAGAGAATAATCGTAAGACTTTAATTTAATTCTGATCTTTTGGCTCATATTGTTATATATGTTTCTAAATTATTTGATCAAATCAGCACGACCCTGTACTTCTGTCAGTACCTGCTTAGCGATAGAAGAAGATACCTGAGCATAGTGAGAGAACTGCATTGAAGATGTTGCACGACCTGAAGTGATAGTACGCAGAGCTGTTACATAGCCGAATGTTTCAGCCAAAGGAACCTTAGCCTTCACAACACGTGCACCGGTACGGCTTGATTCCATACCTTCAACCTGTCCGCGACGTTTGTTCAAGTCACCGATAACATCACCCATGCTTTCTTCCGGAGTTACAACTTCCATCTGCATGATCGGTTCCATCAAAGCAGGACCTGCCTTTTCAGAAGCGCTCTTGAATGCCTGGATACCTGCGATTTCGAAAGACAACTGGTCAGAGTCAACCGGGTGGAATGAACCATCGATCAATGTTACTTTCAGTTTATCCAACGGATAACCGGCAAGGATACCGTTCTTCATAGCTTTCTCGAAACCTTTCTGTACTGAAGGGATAAATTCTTTAGGAATGTTACCACCTTTCACTTCGTCGATGAACTGCAGTGTACCTTCGAATTCAGCATCAGCCGGTTCAACGCGAACAATGATATCAGCAAACTTACCACGACCACCAGACTGTTTCTTATAAACTTCACGAAGTTCAACAGATTTGGTAATAGCTTCTTTGTAAGTTACCTGAGGTTTACCCTGGTTACATTCAACTTTGAATTCGCGACGCAGACGGTCAACGATGATATCCAAGTGAAGCTCACCCATACCGCTAATTACAGTCTGACCTGTTTCTTCGTTAGTCTGTACGCGGAAAGTAGGATCCTCTTCAGACAGTTTAGCCAATCCCATACCCAGTTTATCCAGGTCTTTCTGAGTCTTAGGCTCTACTGCAATACCGATAACCGGTTCCGGGAATTCCATTGATTCCAGTGTGATCGGATGATTTTCGTCACAAAGCGTATCACCAGTACGGATATCTTTGAAACCAACACCAGCACCGATATCACCACAACCGATAGCTTCCATCGGGTTCTGTTTATTTGAATGCATCTGGAACAGACGAGAAATACGTTCTTTCTTACCTGAACGAGTGTTATAAACATAAGAACCGGCAAGCAGAGAACCCGAATATACACGGAAGAAGCACAAGCGGCCTACATACGGGTCGGTTGCAATCTTAAATGCCAGTGCAGTCAACGGTTCTTCGAACAACGGTTTACGAACGACTACTTTATCAGGATCGCTAGGATCTGTACCTTCGATAGCATCTGTATCAGCAGGACTCGGCAGATATGCACAAACTGCATTCAACAGAGTCTGAACACCTTTATTCTTGAAAGAAGAACCACAGATCATCGGATTGATCTGCATAGCGATAGTACCTTTACGGATAGCAGCTCTGATTTCATCTTCAGTGATAGTAGAAGGATCATCAAAGTATTTTTCCATCAAAGCATCGTCGCATTCAGCCAAAGTTTCAAGCATCTTGTCTCTCCACTCATCAGCTTCACCCTTCAGGTCTGCCGGAATTTCTTCAATTGAATATTCAGCACCCATTGTTTCATCATGCCAAAGAATAGCTTTCATTGTTACAAGGTCAACTACACCTTTGAAAGTTTCTTCTGCACCGATAGGAATCTGAATAGGACAAGGGTTTGCGCCTAATACAGCCTTCACCTGACGAACTACTTCAAAGAAGTTTGCGCCGGAACGGTCCATTTTGTTTACATAACCAATTCTGGGTACATTATATTTGTCAGCCTGACGCCAAACTGTTTCTGATTGGGGTTCTACACCACCAACAGCACAGAATGCAGCAACGGCACCATCCAGAATACGCAGTGAACGCTCTACTTCAACAGTAAAGTCCACGTGCCCCGGGGTGTCAATCAAGTTGATTTTATATTTATCATTAGCGTAATTCCAGAAAGTAGTTGTAGCAGCAGAAGTGATAGTGATACCACGTTCCTGTTCCTGCTCCATCCAGTCCATAGTTGCAGCACCGTCGTGAACTTCACCAATCTTGTGAGTCAGACCTGTGTAGAAAAGGATACGCTCTGAAGTCGTAGTCTTTCCTGCATCGATGTGCGCCATGATACCGATGTTTCTGGTATATTTTAATTGTTCGTCAGCTTTTGTTGCCATCTTTTTTTATTCTCCTAAATTTGCTAAATTAAAATCTGAAGTGAGCGAATGCACGGTTAGCTTCAGCCATACGATGCATATCTTCTTTTCTTTTGAATGCGCCACCCTGGTTGTTGAAAGCATCTACAATCTCTGCAGACAACTTATCAGACATAGTCTTACCACCTCTCTTACGTGAGAAGATAATAAGGTTCTTCATAGAAATTGATTCTTTACGATCGGGGCGAATTTCAGTAGGTACCTGGAAAGTAGCACCACCTACACGGCGTGACTTCACTTCGACTTGAGGGGTAATATTGTCGAGTGCAGCTTTCCAAATTTCGAGAGCAGACTTTTCTTCGTTAGGCAATTTGGCCTTAACGGTTTCCAGAGCGGAATAGAAAATTTCGAAGGCAGTATTTTTCTTGCCATCATACATTAAATGGTTAACGAATCTCGTAACCTTAACATCACCGAAAACAGGATCCGGAAGGATCTGTCTTTTCTTTGGTTTTGCTTTTCTCATTTTGTTTTCAAAAATTTCGTTTTTTTCTTTGGTTGCCTTTTTAAACTTTGTCTTCAACGGTTCCGCCGAACCATTTACTCAACCTTGTAGCCTATCCAAATACTCAAACCAGCTTTAATACTTAATTTAAATTCTCAGTTTGAAGGGATGTAACTAATTACTTCTTCTTTCCTTTAGCTGCAGCAGCTGCCTGTCCTGGTTTCGGACGTTTAGCTCCGTATTTAGAACGTCTTTGAGTACGTCCGTTTACGCCAGCAGTATCCAAGGTTCCACGTACAATGTGATAACGTACACCAGGAAGGTCCTTAACACGACCACCACGTACCAAAACGATTGAGTGTTCCTGCAAGTTGTGTCCTTCTCCCGGAATGTAAGAGTTTACTTCTTTACCATTTGTCAAACGAACTCTCGCTACTTTACGCATTGCAGAGTTAGGCTTTTTCGGTGTTGTAGTATACACACGTACACAAACGCCACGTCTCTGAGGACATGAATCCAGTGCAG
Source organism: Parabacteroides leei (assembly GCF_023369805.1). Classification (NCBI taxonomy): domain Bacteria; kingdom Pseudomonadati; phylum Bacteroidota; class Bacteroidia; order Bacteroidales; family Tannerellaceae; genus Parabacteroides; species Parabacteroides leei. The sequence continues at coordinate 103,458 of NZ_JAMBQG010000018.1, read as the reverse complement.
GTGACTTACCTTTTACCACCAAAGTTTCCCTTCCTTTTCTAACTAATTGCTGAATTGTAGGCATTTCTTTTCTTTTTTAAACTTTGAATGTGTTATAATTATATTTATATCTTTTTCTATTTCAGGCTGCAAAGATACGCATTATTTCCGTATAACCAACGAGTTACAGTTCTTTTTCTGCATAATTCGCGCTAAAAACGGTGCAAAGTTACATAATAGTTCCCGTTTGTTTCTGCTACACAACAGGTGAATTTATACTATTTATTATTATTTAACAACGAAGCCCCGTTGGCTTAAAACCAACGGGGCTTGTCTTGTGTCTGCTTTCTTCCTTCACAGGGATACTGACAGATGAACTTTATTTTCATTACTTTAGTATTAAGAACTGCTTGTTCCCCCTCACAGGATACTTAATCAGGGATAGACACGGGATACCCGATACCGCCCGGAATACACAGTTCATCTATTTGATTATAAATATCTTATATTACTTTACAATTGCTTTAACAGCAGCTTCACCTTCTACTGAAACGATCACAATACCTGCAGGTGCAGCAATTGTAGCGTTATCAGAAGAGATCACTGAGTTAAGTACAGTCTGACCTAATACATTAGTAATTGTAACTACTTTACCAGCTGCACCATTTACTGTGATCTGGCCTTCACCAGCGATTACAGCAACAGAAGAAGCGGTAAGATCTTCGTTAGCAACAGGGTTACGATCGTCAGCTTTCAATTTGAATACTTCTGCATCTTCCATGTTCGGAGTAACAACTACGTTTCCGTTGATCCAACGCAGGTAACCGGTTGCAGGTTCATTTGAATGATCAACATCCTGCGGATATTTGTAACCGGTTTCAACAATGAATGTATTAGCATCGTGATCCATTACACGGAATGCGAATTTAACCAACTGACGAGAAGGAGCACCAACTTCAATCTTATCGAATTTACCGTCTGCACGAGCTACATATAATGTATCGTTTGTACGGAAACCTTCTTCGAAACCAAGTTTAGCATAACGAGTTCCGTTATCATAAACATATTTGTTAGTATGGATATCTCTTGTATCTTCTACGATAGCAGAGTCAGCATAGTTAACAAGGAATGCGCCGTAAGTAGTATCAGCCTGATGAATACCGTGAGAAGGGACATTACATTTGTAAGTTGTATCGATACGAGTTACATTAATACCTAACAGATATTCCCAACGGTTGTTTGCACCACGGTTGTAATATACTGTATCAACATACAGAGCAGGATTGATCTTGTTGAATTCAATAGCATTGCCCATACCCAGGAATTCACCTTTCTGATATAATACGTCTGATTCAGTTTCTGAACGGAAGATCTTGATCGTATCCCCCTGGTTCAACTTAACATATTCAGGAGCATCTTTTTCTTCTACAACGAACAGGTCGTTTTCAGTCTGAGCGTACATATCTGTGCGGTTCAGGATACCCTTATCTGCGCTATCGCCACCATACACTTTATTATTATACCACTGGAATTGACCATCTGCATAAAGAGAGTTTTTATTCACTTCTAATAAATTGTAAAGAGCTTTACCATTTGCATTCTTTCCTACAATCTTCAATGCAAAGTACTGAGGATTCTTTAAGTTACCAGTATTATCCGCATTACCAGTTGTATAACGAGTTACATCTTTAGTATTGTTATAGTTCATAAACTCATTATTCGCCTGATTCATTAAAGAGTAAGACAACAGTTTCAAGAAAACAGTCTGATTACCATCATCATCATTTGATGTTACATAAGTTCCGTCAGCTTTGAAATAACCTAAAGTACTACCAATCTTGATTGTGTCAGGACGAGTATACAATTCATCACCCAGATCATCCAGTTTTGTATATTTAGCCGCAGCTAAATGCCATTCTGTAGCATTCTCTTTATCTGTATCTAAGCCAATCTGATGATTTTCTTTGTGATTTTCTACAGCATAAGCAATACCTTTCCATACAGAAGATTGAATACCTACATAATACAATTGGTCTCTCAACTTATCAGCATCCAGTCTTTCAAAGCCATCCGAGGGAAGGAATTCTGCAACAGGAGAAATTTTAATTGTATCACCCGTGTTGTAATCTGCGAAAGTATTAGGATCACTGGTCTTATACAGATTATTTGCTGAATAAGCGAAATAAACAGGTGAATAGTTTCCAGAACCAACCGGAGATTCTGTTAAATATCTATATGCATTAGGATATTCACGGTTTCTCAAAGTGATAATACCGGCATTATAAGTAACAGCCCATTGAGTTTCCGGCTGACCAACTAGTGCATTTTCAGCTTTTACATAAGCAGGTTTTCCAGTAGCATCCAAACCTAAAACCTTACCATAATTCTCAGCCTTCTTATTGTTGTTTACAACTGTAACAGAATAGAATACTGGTTTAGTAAAGAACTTTTCTACTACGATCTTATTAAATGTACCAACCTTTACAGTTACAGTTTTCAAAATATTCTTTCCAACAAGTTCTGCAGCCAGATTAGTGACATCTCCAATTTCCAAAGCACCTAAGACATAAGAGTTTGATCCACTTTCAGTAGTTGCAGAAATAGAAACAACAGACTCATTCTTACCTGCAATAAAATTATCTAAAGCGTTAAAAGAGAAGAAGCATGCATACTTTTCAGCATCCTGACCAACCAAAGCAAGAGCCAGATCAGCCGGAGACATTTCAATCACTTTATAACCGTAATCAGCTGTACCTACTGAATATTTCTGATCCAAACGAATAACAATCATTTTACCTTCAGCGTTCTGCAGCATATAAGATTCTGCAAGACTTGTTTTATCCAAAGGCTGTGCAACTTTACCAACTAACTTTACTGGTTTCAAAATACCGGTAAACGGATTTGCACTCAACGGCTTCTTATTATACAGTATTTCAGCTTCGAAACCAGCTCCGTAAATCTTCAGTAATTCACCTGCGGTTAATGCGCGAGTTCCAATTTCGCATAAAGTATAAGCAGTTGCACCTGTAGTTGTTACAACTTGTCCATCTTCTACATTTACTAAAGCCAATGCATTCAAAGCTTTGCTCGGAGCCCACTTATCATTAGTCTTTTCAATCTTTATGCCAACGAATTTTTCACCAATCTTCAGATACTTACCTGCATTGTTCACCAATTTGGCATATCCCGTAGTAGCACCTGTTTCTAATTTTTCAAAAGACCAGAAGAATGAAGCGTCTGTTTTATCATCATAAGTATCAATAGCAAAACCATTAGCAGCATCTGCTTTTAAAGCCTTGCGGTTTGTACTATTAGCACTCAGGATAAAAGGTGTATCGAATTTGAATGCATCTGCTTGTGCAGCAGCATCACAAACGACACCTGAAATAGACACTGTTGCACTAACAACCGGCATAGTATTACCAACAGGTACAGTAGCACCACCCAATAAAACCAAAGCATCGTCACAAGCAATAACTGTTTTTGAACCAGCAACATCCGTTGTAGTTTTTGCAGCTTCAAGTATATTCAAAACTTCAGCATAAGTGGCACCATTTACAACAACCTGAGCATCTGCTATAGAGGAAGCTACTACATCAACAACAGCATCTGAGTTCTTCAATTTTGCATCGTAAGTAACCTGAGCAAATTTGTAAGCTGCACCAGTTGTAGCTGATTTTACCGTCGGAACTACTCCAATATAAAGGAAATCAGAAAAACATTCATTGAATGTATTATTCTGAGCCATTGCAGCAGCATCCAATCCAGATGTGATTTCAACGGTTGCATTCTCGCCGTAACCTTTCAATTCTGATTCAGCAAAAGGATCCCCTTTTTTTGTAGCAAGCTTCAAACCTTCCTGAATGATAACACCAGCTGAAGCATAATTAGGTGTACCAGTACTTGAAACAAAATTATTAGTAAAAGTATTACCTGTAACATTGTAAGAAGCAGTGGCAGCCTGAGGGAAAATAACAAGACTGTTTGAAACAGAAACATTATCACCTGTAGCTCTTGCACCTTGCACGAAAGTATTTCCGACAACTGTCAACTTAGCTGCAAAAGCTGTAACCGCATTCTTTGTCCAATAACCATTTGCATCTTCATTTGCCGGGTTATTGATCAATGTCATATTCTTTACTGTTACATTTTCTGCTCCAATAACCAAACGACCTGCCAATGTTACATCTGCATTTGATGTCAAAACAACATCTTTGGTATTAATCACCATATATGCTCCAGAACGGCCATCTGTCCCTAAGGAAACATTTTCCGTAAGATTAACAACAAGGTCTTTTTCACCTTCAGGCAAAGTCAAAATCTTCTTATCATTAAGAAGTTTTGCAAAATCTGCCGCGTTGTAATCCTTCGCATTTACATTACAAAACAGCGCGCCGGAAAGAAGTAGGCCCGCTGTTGCCAACGTAGAAAACTTTTTGTTCATAATTCTAAATTTAATATTAATACTAGTGTTCGTAAAAGTTCGATCTAAGAACGTTTCTAAATGTTAATGACTAGCTAAAACGTTCCTTTTTTCTCGTCATCAGTTTGATGGATAAAAGAGTTTGTAATGAAAAGCCACAATTTCGTACTAAACTTGCTATTCAATTGATAAGAAAGAACATACGATTTCATTTTTTTCTTTGGAAAGGATTGCTAATCCAAAAGGAATTTGTACTTTTGTTGACGAGAAAAAAGGAACGATTAAATTAGTCATTGTTTTTGGCCTCATTTTTAGACTATCTACCTACATAACAGCACATTAAAAGAAGAAACTCCTTTTTGTTAATAATTATTTCATCGGCATTCTGTTTGAATACTATATAATGTACCCGTACATAATTAATATAGGAACCGTTTTACACTCTGCAACCACTTTCTACAAAGAATTCACACATCTGGTGTCACCTGTCACACCTTCATATACGCTTAGATATCAACCGTTTGCAGTGACACCACCTGATAAAAGTTTCCATACTTGGTATGTTTGCGTTCCACGCCCATAGCAACCAGTAATTTGCCAAAATGGGCTGCCGATGCGCTTCGCATAGCTGCCGGATTACATTTTTTCAATCGTTTAAAGATTTCGGCAGACGAAAGAGACAATGCTTCCTCACCATATTCGGCCGGACGAAAGCAAGAGTAGAACACCTCCTCCTCGACCGGACTCTTATAGAAAGCAGCATTCGAAGCCATTATCTTTGCTTCTTCTTCTCCCGTAAACCAATAACGTTCGCCGGCAAGTAATTCCGCTTTCAATTGGGCATACAGCTGGGCATGATCCACAGGCGAACAATCGATCTTCTCCTCTATCTCAACACAAAGAAAACGACGGCTTCCGGTCGGATCAGTCAGCAACTCCTTCTGATTGGAAGTAGCTATAAATGAAGCGATACGGGGAAGTGAACTATAATTTTTCTGATGTGCCTTGCGAATATTCAAGCCGGCCATCTGCATCAGGTTTTTCAATAAAGCCATTTTGCGGGGTGAGAATTTATCAAACTCATCCAGGTTGATCAAACCAAATTCCGACAATTTCCGTTCGGCTCCTGCCTGGCTGGCAAGATCAAAACTATCTGTATAATAACGCTGTAACTCACCAGGCAATATCATTTTACAAAATGTAGACTTTTGTTTTCCCTGTTTACGGCTTACCAAAACCGGTGCGACGCTATTGGCATGCAATACATCCATTCCTAACCATTGTGCCGTCATACCCAGCAACCAGCGATGAAAACCTTCCACCCACAAGGGTGCTTCCGACACCCGACGAGCCAGTCCGTCTACCCGATCTGTGCCGTCCCAATGAGGTAACTCATTCATAAACAAATGGAAGGGATGATATTCTTCGATACTATCTGAATAAATATATCGTGAAATATCACGATCCCAACAATCAAGTCCACTCTTTCTGGCCGCTATGCAGAAGCTGTTCAAGTCGCGCTGGCCCACCGCCACAAACTGACAACCGGACACATGCCGTATCCGGTACTCGGTTTCGCCGGTCAGGTTATTAAAACGGAAATCATACTGCTCCCCCAGAAAATCTTCCATCTTCATAAGCGCGTCCGTCACTTTTCCCGCAGGTGATTTTTCAACTTGCCTTCCGGTAGCTGCCGGATGTTTCACTTCACGACTGTCATCCGCACTACCCAGCCACTTTTGAACCAGGCAAAAAACTGTTTCAATAAGATTTTTCATACTTTCCATACCTTCATTTTTTATGTATTTTTCATCGAAGGTATAATGCGAACAGGGGGTTTTGCAAATTTACAGACAAGTATTTTCCGGGAAACTCATCTAACTCGCGGCCTTGAATATACTGTTGCACAGGTCATATCTTATTAGTACATTTGTAGGGAGATTTGTATCGTTCAACAACACTGAAGCGATCGCTTAACAGGTGTGGGACGATCGCCTTACACGTGTCAGACAATCGCCCCACAAATGTAAAACGAACAAAAAGTAGGCACTTAAATACTAATTACTCAAGAGAAACGAACGAATATGTCAGCAGAATACGACTTCTACAAAAACCCAATACCTCCCGGTAGCAAGAGAAAACCGCGTCTACACGCACGCATAGTAACAAACGGAACAATAGGAACGGAAGAACTGGCGGAAGAAATACACGGCCGGAGCACGTTGACAACCGCCGATATCCACGCTACACTTATCTCGCTCAGCAAGGTGATAACCGAACATTTGCGACGTGGCGAACGCGTTCATATTAAAGGGCTGGGGTATCTGCAAATGACTTTGCAATGTCCTCCGGTGAAATATCCCAAAGAAATACGTGCCGAGTCGATACATTTCAAATCAGTAGCCTTCCGCCCTGAGATAGCCCTGAAGGATTCATTGAAAACAACCAGTTTCGTACGCGCCACGCGAAAAAATCATTCTGCCGGCTATTCAGACATAGAGATAGACGGTCTGCTGACCGGATATTTTCTAGATCATCCCTCCATCAGCCGGGAGAAATTTCAGGATCTGTGCTGCTTCACCAAAGGGACGGCCAATCGCAGACTGGCAAAACTGGTACAGGAAGGGAAACTCAGGAAGGAAGGATTATACCGTTTTCCGGTTTACGCACCGGTTCCCGGAAATTACAGAAAATAACAAAGGTGAAACGCGAGGCTTCACCTTAACAAACTGTTCACCTGCCCATTACGATCAATGTGACAGGTGAAGGGTATGCGTTGAAACAACTACGGCATCGGCAGAAAACCCTCCGCTCTCACTGTCCAGCTTCCATCTTGCGGGAATCCGGGAGCTTCGCCCGATGATCCGTCCCAACCGGCAGCCATCATGGCGACAGCAGTCAATAAGGCACCGTTGGACGGGAAGTAAGGAAACGGACCGCCTGTAGCCAATCCATGTTCATCGAACTGGAAACCACCGGCCGGATGAAGCAGGAAGTCCACCGCCTGTCCGGGTTGCCCACAGCGCGCGGCTGCCATAGCCAGCATCGGAAAGTCCCATCCCCAGGTCCGGTCAAAATTCCAGGTAGCAGTGATCTTTGCCAATGTACGTGCCAACGTATCCGGATCAACCCCGTCCCCCGGCAGCATACCGTAAGTACCGATTAAAGCCGGATGCTCGAAGACAAAGTCCGTCCACATGTCCGGGATACCCTCATACGTAACATATACATCTTCTTCAACAGGCAACGGAGAGAGTCGGGCTAATACCTTTTCCCACTTTTCATCTACCGGAAGCGACATGCGTTCACGCCATTCACAAGCCATCCGCAGGCCATAACGCCAATAACCCAACTCGAAGGCCGGATTCAACGTTATTTCGGGTCGCGTATTCTCGGAAACAATAAAAACAGGAGGCCCTAGTACATACCGATCCTGTGCCTCGTCATAATGTGCATAATCGGCCATAAAGTCGGCGGTAGCCGAAACGACAGGTTCCCATTTCTCCAACGTCTCGCGGGTAGGATGCAGCCGGTAATCGAGGTCGGCAAAATAGATCGGGTGCGGTTGCTGCCAGATCAGGGTAGCATGGATGATATGCGGCCACTCACGATCGAAATCAGCCGTGCATTTAGGCCAACGGGCTCCTTTATACCCTTGCTGCTGTGCACGCATCTGTGAAGTAGGGAGAAAATCCCGGTAAACGGTCAGGCTCTCTTCAAGCAGAGGCCAACGGTTCCATAAAGCATAATGTACGCCATGCCACCAGATCATTTCGAAATGGAAACGGCCGTACCAGCCATTATTCACCAATCCGCTTTCCTGTGGAGGAAGCGATCCGGCCTCGTTCACCTTCATAAGGTATTGCGAAAGGACGATTCGGCGTTCCAGTTCTTTCCAGCGCGGGTCTTTGCTACCGGACAGGTCGATTGCCGCCCCCGATTGCCAGAAAGCTCTCCATTCCCTGGAACTGTCATTAAATATGCGGGAAGCGGTCGGGATATCCGCCATCTCTTCCTGTGAGAAAAGACAAGAGAAAGACAACTCCTCCGTATCTTCCGGGATCAGTTCAAAACGGTGAGATGCCTCTGCTCCGTCCTGCACGAAACCAGCGCGGGTATTCCACCGCAACGAAGTATAATAATGTGTTTCATCCATTTTACGGGCTATGAGAACAGATCCTTTCTTTTCGTCCCGGATAACCGAACGGTGCGCCCCGGGTTTATCATAAGTACCGACATACTCTTTCATCTCCCCGCTCTCCGCATAAGGGAAATCGAGAAAAACACTTACCTGTCCTTTCTTGAGCAACGGACTTTCTACTGTGACGCCTACCGCATCCAAAGCCGGATGACAAGCCGTTTTAACAGAAACGGGAACACCGTCCAATTTAAAACGGCTGTGTATGATACCGGTCCACATATCCACCTCCTGGTAAGTATCCGAAAGATCTTCGGCAGTTGCCTCCCTCCCATCCGAACGAAGCAGTTTAAAGCCGATACGTCCCAGGTTGAAGCGATGGGGATTAGCGGCCAGCCAGGCTGATAATTCGGGTTGTTCCGGATTAGGTATATCGTAAGGGAGCATCTTGCCATAGGTCTCTATCAAAGGCTTTCTGAAATCCTCCACCCGCAGCCCTTCCGGCAGGGGAAAGCTATGCCAGCTCCACTGGGCCATCGTATTGAAAGGGACAAAGGTTTGCAATCCGGTAATATCAACCCCGAAAGCGAATTCGCCATTCCCTACCTGGGCAGGACTCCGGGGATCAGTCTTCGTGGTTACGATACGATGCCTGTCTACCAATGCTTGCCTGTCGATACGGGACTGATTACAGGCTACAAACGAGAACACGCTCACCAGAAACAGGAGGATAAGTCGGATCGGTCTTTTCATTTTCTCATGATTTAAATGTAACAGTCTCAAATATACAACTTTTCCATCCTATACACCTTGCTTTCTCTTTTCTAGTTAACAATATTTATCAATAAAAAGAATCACCATCTACTTAAATTAAGTAGATTTGCGAAAAGATAGTAGATTAAAATTCAAATAATTAAAGAGACATGGAGAGACTGACTGCACAAGAAGAAGACATTATGCTCTATATTTGGAGACTAGGTCCCTGCTTTATCCGGGATATACTGAACGAGATGCCTGAGCCCCGTCCGCCTTATACGAGCGTGGCCTCTGTGATCCGTAACCTGGAAAAGAAGAAATATGTCACACCGAAGAAGTTCGGAACCATCACAAGGTTCTCTCCCAAGGTGAAAGAGGCTGACTACAAGCGTACTTTCATGTCGAACGTCGTAGAGAATTACTTCACCGGCTCTTACAAAGAGATGGTATCCTTTTTTGTCCGCAACCGTAAACTGACGAAAAGCGACTTGCAGGACCTTATGAACCAGATAGAAAACGAAGAATAGATAAAAACGAATCCATATGGAAACATCGATACTGGCCTATTTCCTGAAGGTGAATCTGGCGTTGGCAATCCTTTATATCTGCTACCGCCTGTTATTCCGGGATGATACCTTTTTCCGCTTGCGGAGAGGTGTATTGCTTTCTGTCTACCTGATTGCATTCCTCTATCCATTATTGGATATCAGTATCTGGTTATCCTCCCGTGAAAGCATGACAGAAATAGTGAACTACTATTCTACGATCCTTCCACAGAAAACGGCGGCCATTACGGATGATACGTCTCTCCTTGCAAAATCGAACCGGCAGATGATGATAGAAAGCGCTTTGTTTCTGGTCTATCTGACAGGAGTATGCCTATTGTTCTTCCGTTGTATCGTGGAATTGGTCATGGTGGTCAGACGCCGGTTCAGAAGTCCTGAACGAGAGATCAGCGGGACAACTATTCACATATTACCCGCAGGGGAAGAACCTTATTCCTTCTTCGGCTGGATATTCGTTTCACCGGATTCACACACTCCGCAAGCGCTGGAAGAGATACTGGTGCATGAGAATACCCATGTCCGCCAGTTTCATTCGGCCGATGTAGTTCTCGCAGAGCTCGTATGTATCCTATATTGGATCAACCCCTTTGCCTGGTTATTGAAAAAAGAGATCAGTAGCAACCATGAATACCTGGCAGACGAACAGGTGATGCTTGCCGGATATAATAAGAAAGAATATCAGTACCATCTGATCGGACTGGAACATCCCGATATGGCTATAGCAAAACTATATAACAATTTCAGTGTCTTACCATTAAAAAAGAGAATTACTATGTTAAACAAAAAAAGAACCGGCAGGGTTGGGAAAGTAAAGTACCTGACACTGCTACCGCTGGCAGCCGGCTTATTGCTGCTCAACAACATCGACGCAATGGCACGGATCATGAACCGGCAGGCGACTGTTCCCGCCCCCGCACAACAGACAGAGGTTGTATCTGCACCGGAAACAACTCCTGCAGAAGTAGCAGTACCGCTGCCACCGCAGGACGACAAAGTATATGAGGTGGTAGATGTGATGCCGGAATTTCCCGGAGGGCAAAACGAACTGCTAAAATATCTGGCAAGGAATATCAAATATCCGGAAGAATCAGTAAAGAATAAAGAAGAAGGTAGAGTTTCACTCACTTTCATTGTCAACAAAGACGGCAGTATCTCGGACGTCAAGGTAGTAAGAAACGCAACTCCGGCATTGGATGCAGAGGCGATACGGATAGTCAAAAGCATGCCAAACTGGACTCCTGGAAAAGAAAAAGGCAAAGATGTTCGGGTAGCTTATACTGTCCCAGTAACCTTCAGGCTTCAATAAATAGCCGATTAAACATATTATTCCCTTTTTGAGACAGACACAAAAAAGGCATGAAACTTTCCCTAATGCTAGCAGGCGATCAGAAAAGTAACATGCCCATAGCCCTTCTCAAAAAGGGATATTTTTTAATATTCCGTCTACTTAAACCGCTTCTCCAACTCCTCGTCGGTCAACATCGAAACGATCGTTTTCCCGTCGGGTGTCAGGTTCGAATCCGGACAGGAGAAAAGAGTGGCGATCAAATGATCCATCTCATCGGCAGACATCACTTTCCCCGGACGAATGGCAGCAGCTTTTGCTAGTGCCAACGCGATCGACTCACAAATCTCCTCGTGCACTTCACAGCCCGTTTCTATGGCACGGCTGACAATATCCTTTATCAAAACGACCTGATCCACATTTTCCAGGCCGGCCGGTAAGCCATTGATTGCATAGCTGTTATTCCCCAGGTTGGAGAGATCGAAACCGATAAAACGCATATCTTCCAGCAACACAGGCAAAACGGCAGCCTCGGCCGCGGTAAACTCGATAATTTCCGGGAAAAGCACCTGCTGGGAGGCTCCTTTCTGCTGACGGATATTATTCAGATACTGGTCGAACAGGATGCGGACATGTGCCCGGTATTGATCGATCAATGCCAATCCCGACTTGAGCGAAGTAATGATATAACGTCCTTTGTACTGATAACAAGGGGTAGTTGTGTCAGCAAACAAAGCCTCGTCACCGGCAACCACCTTAACGGGGTCCGGTGTCTCCACCTCCTCCGTATCCAATACTTCACCCATCATTTCCAGGTCCTTGCGTACGGCATCCCGGTCACTTTCAAACCCCTGATAGAGTTGAGACCAGTCGAACTCCTGCTTTTTTGAAGAAGGGGACGAGGATGACGAGGGCGAATACGAAGACGACGAAGAGCTCTTGAAAGGATTGTATCCGGAGTCGAGTTGCACAGTAGGAGACTTAAAAACATCCGCTTCCCTGACAGGGTTATAGACCGGTATGTCGATTGCATCCTCCACATCGAAGTCGATGGTAGGAATGGCACTCGATTTGGCCAGTGCCTCACGGGTAGCAGCCATCAGTATCTGCCAGATAGGCTGTTCGTTCTCGAATTTAATCTCAGTCTTGGTCGGATGGATATTTACATCGATCGTAGAAGGATCAAGCGTGAAATAGATAAAATAGTTGGGTTGTTCGCCGGGAGGGATCAACTGTTCATAAGCCTGCATGACCGCCTTATGAAAATATGGATGTTTCATGAAACGTCCGTTCACGAAAAAGTATTGCAGTGCCCCGCGCTTTTTGGCAGAATCGGGACGGCCTACAAAACCGGAAATAGTGACCAACGAGCTTTGTGCATCCACAGAAAGCAACTTCTGGTTCAGGTTCTTGCCGTAAACGTTTATAATACGCTGACGCAAACCGGATTCCGGCAAATTAAATATCTCGGTATCATTATGATTCAGCCCCAAAGCCACCTGAGGGTTCACCAATGCGATCCGTTCGAACTCATTGATTATATTACGAAACTCCGTCTCGTTCGATTTCAGGAATTTACGCCGGGCAGGTACATTAAAGAACAGATTCTTTATAGAGAAAATACTACCTTCCGTACAGGCGTCCGGTTCGATATCCTGTAAGGTGGAACCTGCCATCGAAAGCTTCGTACCGAGTTCGGCACCTTGCAGCCGGGTACGCAATTCCACATGGGCTACTGCTGCGATCGAAGCGAGGGCCTCTCCACGGAACCCCATTGTATGGAGCGAAAAGAGGTCGTCGGCAGAAGAGATCTTAGAGGTGGCATGCCGTTCGAATGCCATACGGGCATCGGTTTCAGACATACCTTTCCCGTCATCGACCACCTGGATCAATGTACGCCCTGCATCCTTGATGTTCACCTGGATGTGACCGGCTCCTGCATCTATCGCATTTTCAACCAGTTCCTTTACAACGGAAGCAGGCCGTTGAATAACTTCACCGGCCGCTATCTGATTGGCTATACTATCTGGTAATAAATGAATTATATCGCTCATGACCAGAACAAATACCAGAATAATGCACCCAGAACCGCAATTGCAACAATGAGCTTAACGCTCTTATATGTACGGCTACGTGCATTGTCCCCTCTGTCAAGGCTTTTCTTCAGGTGCGAAGTACCTTCAACAAAGGTTCCTTTTATCTGAGGTTTATATTCTTCCAGTGACTCCTCCACTCCCATCTCGCGTTTTATCTTACGCACACGTTCCTCCATAGCCTCTCTGTGGGGATCCCAGTAAATCGGCTTATGGTCGTATTGACGGGGCTTACGCATATTATAAAATGAGAAAAGTGCCATAACTTAACAAATTTAATAGTGAATTCTATTCCTCATGTTTGAATTTATTGTCACCTCTAACCGGTGCGTCTTCCACCTTCTTCTTCACCACAGTGTATATATCATCTTTGTTTTTCGGACGCAGGTAGTCATACCAATAAAAATCCTTCAGTGTTTTCTGTTCCGGCTTCAGGTCGGGTATCGGTGTCAGGTTACCCAGTGGGGTCGGCCATATCTTAAGCTTTTCGAGCTTATTCTCTTTTACCCAGATCGTAAGGAAACCACTCTTGGTTTCATTCAAACCGATCTTGGCTCCATCGCTTTCCAACGGGTAATAGATCGATTCCGCATTTCCCTCCACATCAATCTGCCGGACAGCCTGACCTTCAAAGTAAGCTTTGAGGTCGTTCCCTTTCAGTTGATTATAATAAGTCGAATCGAGATGCTGCACCGCAAACGCAAACTGTATGACATGTGCATATTCGATCGTACTGTCATTCATAAAAATCTCTATCGTATCTCCGTACAACTGATACTGTTCGTTCCACAAAACCGGATTATCATACATATATAATACGGAATCACGGGTATTGAACTGCATCGAATCGCAAACGCCCTGCATATCGGTACGATAGAAACGTACCCCATGAAAAGCCTTTATCTCACGGGCCGTCGAATCGAGTGTCGACATTTCAAGAGTATCGGCATGCAGATATAAGGTATCTCCCTGCGAATATTCCAGAAAACGGGCACTGTCGGTAGCAAAAGCGTACTCCGTCCGTTCATTATAATAACCGTACTGCCCTTCCAATGTAACCTTTTGTGCCGTATCTACCAGGCACATATTTCCAAATGCTTCCCCAAAACCGGCATCCTGATTATACGAGATAGAATCGCCGATCAATACCCTGTCTCCCGAATAGACCTCGGAACGGTCAAGCAGTAAGGATGTATTTGTTTCCGTATTGTACCATCCACGGGAAGAATGAATCGTTCCACTGTCTGATACAATAATAGAAGGCCCTAATATCGTTGCTATTTTCGACTCTGTATCGTAATGGAGCGTATCCGAATACAATGTAAAATTAGGATTCTCCAAACGTACGCTATCGTTAAATATCGCCAGCTTCGTACCCGGAGAGTATTGTCCATAGAATGATGAAAGTTGATTCAGCGAGTCGACGATCAGACCACCATCAAAATAATATCCGATATCCGGAATACGCTCATAGTTCAGGCTATCGGTAAAAAGCGTTACCTGCCCGTTCTCCATACGGACGTTTTCACGCAGGTAAGCGATCTGGGTATCTCCGTCATAAAACAGATAGTTACCATACACAAACAGGGTGTCGCCCTGTTCCATCCTCACATTGCTGAAAGCTTCCAGTGAGTTGGTTGTCTCAAAAAAGTAAGCACTGTCACAATACATATATGAACTATCGTGACGGAAGCACACATCTCCTTGCAGAAACTGTGCATCCGCTTTCATCACTTCCTTATCATAAGACACCGTATCGGCATGCAACAGATAGACCAGCGTTTTTTTGGTGGTGGCAGTATCGACAGGCTGTGTTTCTCCTTGTCTGACGGGAATAGAATCCTGCGTTTGTGCAAAGACACAAACCGTCAGTAAACAGAATAGACCTGTAAGAAAAAACTTATTTACAATTTTCATTCTTTCACCCAACCCGGAAACTTGAAGTCACAGTTACGCCATCCTTCCGAAATACGTACATAAGTCGTTTTTTGTTTCTTCAGGATCCAGTCATTCAATAATTCTTCTCTTTTTTGCTGTTCCACCAGGTTCTTCATTGCCTGGAAGTCGTCTGAAAGATTTGCTTTATGTTGTTCAGTACGTGACTTCAACTTGACAATAGCTACTACCTCTTTCTGTTTGTCGGATATCATGGTAAACGGTTTGGAGATATCTCCTACCTGCATGTTATAAACGACTTTACCCACTTCCTGCGGAAGTTCCTGCATTTCGAACTTAGGCGTACCGAAGTTATTCCCTTCATGGTTCTGATTCACCATCAACCCTTTGTTGTTACGGGTATCCTTATCGTACGAAACGAATGTGGCAGCTTCTTCAAACGAGAACTTGTCTGCCTTCAAGTCGGTATATAAAGAGTCCATGCGGACAGTTGCCTCTGTCAATTCCTTTTCCGATACTTTCGGCTTCAACAGGATATGGCGGCAATTGATACGGTTACCGCGTTTCTCGATCAGCTGAATGATATGGTAACCATACTCGGTCTGAACGATCTGTGATACACGCTTCGGATCAGACAGGTTGAAAGCGACATTGGCAAACTCCGGTAGCAAGTCAGTCTTGCTCATAAAACCCAGTTCACCACCTCTGGCAGCCGAACCCGGATCTTCCGAATACAAGCGGGCCAATGTAGAAAATTCCATCTTACCACTGTTGATCTGCTCAGTGAAATCACGCAGGCGGGCTTTGATAGCATCAGTCACTTCGAACGGTATCTTCGGTTCGAAAGTAATGATCTGCACTTCCACTGTTGTCGGGATAGTCGGCAGACTGTCTTTCGACAACTGGTTATAGAACTTACGGATCTCGGACGGAGTCAGCTTGATCTCACCGATCAGTTTCCGCTTCATCTCCTCGGTAACCTGTTGTTCACGGATCATATCCTTACGTTCATCCTTGATCTGTGAGATTTTCTTTCCGAAATATTCTTCTACTTTTTCTCTCGATCCGATCTGGTTGATCGCCCAGTTGACCCACTGGTCTGCAGCCTGGATAATCTGTCCTTCACCAACTTCGATACTGTCGATCTTCGCCTGGTTCAGATACAGCTTCTGTATTGCCATCTGCTCCGGAATCACACAATAGGGATCACCGTCCAGACGCTGACCTTCGTTTTGCATATACAAACGCTGCGTCTCTATGTCTGAACGTAAAATAGCATCATCCCCTACCACCCACACAATTTCATCAATCACATTATCCTGTGCCATTGCCACACAAGATAAGCAGGCAAGAAAGAATACAGTTAAAATCTTTTTCATCATATCTACCTTTATAAGTTACAAATTACGGTTCTGTATAAAATTTCACATCACCTCCTCTGACTGCATCATTATATAATTCTTCTTCAAACGTCTTCAAAAAATCCACTTTCCGCTGGTTGATAAGCATTTCCGTGATCTGCGGACTTGCATAATCGTATGGAGCGACACTTCCTACAGAAAGATACTCCTTGATATTCAGCAGATAGCAATAACTACTATCAGCTACTTCCACAAACTTGTTCGCTTTCAGATAAGCGTTCGGATCAGACACATGGACGGGGAGATTGTCCATCACCTCGTCAAAGTCCACCCATTTGTCGTAAAAGTAGTCATAAATAGTGGCATTTTGCACACTATACTTCTCAATTTTTTCCAAAGAGGTCTCAGAAGTCGATTTATACCACCCTTTTACATCAGAAAGACCGGGAGCATCCACCGGTATCTTCAGGAAAAGACCTTTGATCAGGGCCTTATCAAGTGTAAACTTTTTCTGATTCTCTTCATAATAGTTCAGCTTATCGCTCTCGCGGATATTAGCCGACAACTTTTCTTTTATCAATCGTTCCTGATAACGGTAACGGATCAGCGAATGGCGGTATTCTTCCACGAGCTTGTCAACCTCTTCCTTCTCGTTTCCGAGGTTCCGCTGAGCGACTTCATAAACCAGAGCATCCTTCACCCATTTCTTTACAAAGCTTTCGGCTAACAACAAACTATCCGCAGAGGATATCCCCCGCGGAATCAGACTAACCACTTCCGAACGTTTCAACGTCCGGTCCTTCACTCTTACCAGTACATCCGCATCGTTGGTTTGCTGGGTCCGTTTACAAGAACACAGCAAAGATACGAATGCTATAAAAATGAAGCAATACTTCATAACCTTCTCTTTCTTATTTCTTTAGTTTTTTCAACAATTTCCAATTAATAGTAACAGGATACTCTTTATTCAGCTGCTTCACCCATTCCTCTTCCAGCGTGGCTTGCTCTGCAGCCGGTTTACTCCAGATCTTCTCATTACTAATATTGAATAACAAAATGCCATCACGATATTCCTGCATCAAATGCGTGAACTCGGGATGCTTTGTCACCAGGTTTTTACGCTCTGCAGTCGTAACGATATCACGGATGAATAGATCATACACTTCCTGCATGAAGTCTCCTGCATATGTTTTTGTGGAGAACGGGCAACGCTGTATATAGTAGGCGAACTCGCTCTGCGGGAAATCGGTATCTGCCAGGTGGAACAAGGTCTTGTTCATATCCTTTGCTTTTTCATAAAACTCCTTGTCTGTCGGGAAGTTATCATTGCAAAGAGCAACCAGTTCCGCATAGGCTTCCGGATAGAATTTATATCCGTATTCTTTCTTCAAACGTTCGTCGAATGCTTTATAATATTCAAAATTACGTTCCCCCTGTGCCATTATTTTCGACCAGGATTTTTTCTTTTCTTCAAAAGAAGGAATGCCATTCTTTCCGATTAGTTTGATAATATGATAACCGAAACGTGTTTTTACCGGCTGTGACAACTCGCCCGGAGTAGTCAGGGCAAATGCCGCCTTCTCGAACGGTTCAACCATTTCGCCTACACCGAACCAGGGTAACTCTCCCCCTTTTCTTGCAGACGCACCGTCGGAAGAATATTCTTGCGCCAACTCACCGAAGTCGGCTCCGTTTTGTGCTTTTTTATAAACTTCGTCCGCCAACGCGAGTGTTTCACTTTCGCTACGCGTTACCGAATCCTTTTGGAACGGGATCAGGACATGAGCGACATGGCGCATACCCGGATTAGGTTTCCGGCTAAGCAGTTTTATGATATGAAATCCGAGGGTAGTACGTACAGGCATCGATAACTCACCCGGCTGCATGGAATAGACTGCGTTTTCAAACGCTTTTATCGTCTGCATCGGCAACAGGCAACGGGTATATTCATAACCGGTATTTTCAGGATCTTCCTCTTTCAGCTCACGACCGACAGCTGCGATATCTTCTCCTCCCTTAATACGCCGGTATGCTTTCAGGGCTTTCTCATATACAGCCACTGTATCTTTCGAAACGGTGTGTTCCGGCAAACGGAACAGGATATGACTTAATTCCATCACTTCCCCCAGTCGTTCGTATTCTACACGAACTGCCGCTTCTTCACCATCCTTATCAGATAAATAACTTGAAGTCAATTGTGCGCGGTATCCCTCCAACTCATCTGTGAATTCTTTTGTCTTATCCATCCTGGCGGTCTCTGCATCGGTAACCTTCAGTTTGAAGTTCTTATACAGTTCCACATAATTTTCCAGCGACTTACGATCTGCCAAATTTACTTCACCGTTCTTCTTAGCCATAAAAACAAATTCCGCAAGAGGGACCTGCTTACCGGCCACAGTCATCACTACAGAGTCAGGCAAATTACGCGCTTCTCCTGTTAAACAAGCGAATACCAAAGATAATACAAGTAACTTTTTCATCAAAAATCTGTTTATCATACTACGTAGACATTACAAAAATAACACTAATCTAACGGACAACATCCTTAAAAAGTATGCTATCGAATTAAATTAGTGTTTTTTATATAACGGGGATTATCCGCATTTATTATTCGCCGCGGCTATAATTGGGTGCTTCCTGTGTAATGGCCACATCATGCGGGTGGCTCTCCTGCACACCGGCATTCGTGATACGGGTAAATTTAGCTTTATGCAACTCATCAATATTATGAGCTCCGCAATATCCCATACCGGCACGCAGACCACCTACCATCTGATAGA
Source organism: Parabacteroides leei (assembly GCF_023369805.1). Lineage (NCBI taxonomy): Bacteria > Pseudomonadati > Bacteroidota > Bacteroidia > Bacteroidales > Tannerellaceae > Parabacteroides > Parabacteroides leei. Next base: position 84,181 of record NZ_JAMBQG010000018.1, on the reverse strand, counting down.
TCACTTCAAATAAAGATCCTTTATAAGGAACACGGGCTGCAATTCCTTCCGGAACCAACTTCTTCACATCATCTTCCACATCCTGGAAATAACGGTCTTTCGAACCTTTCTGCATAGCTTCCAGCGATCCCATGCCACGATACGATTTAAACTTACGTCCGTTAAAGATAATTGTTTCACCCGGCGACTCTTCCACACCGGCTAACAGGGAACCCATCATAACAGATGATCCACCGGCAGCAATTGCCTTTACAATATCTCCCGAATAGCGAAGTCCGCCATCGGCAATTAAAGGAATGCCTGTTCCATCCAATGCTTTCGCCACGTCATAGATAGCCGACAACTGGGGCACACCCACTCCGGCAATCACACGGGTTGTACAAATCGAGCCCGGTCCGATACCCACTTTAACGGCATCGGCACCGGCATCTGCCAGATATCTGGCTGCATCTCCGGTAGCAATGTTACCTACCACACAATCGATACCCGGATATTGGGCTTTGATCTGTTTCAGGACATCCACCACTCCTTTGGAATGACCGTGAGCCGTATCGATAACCAATGCATCGGCACCGGCTTCAACCAGGGCAGCTACACGTTCGAATGTATTAAACGTCACACCCACTCCGGCTGCTACGCGCAAACGCCCTTTGGCATCCTTGCAAGCAGAAGGTTTATCTTTCGCTTTTGTTATATCTTTATAGGTAACAAGCCCTATCAGTTTATTGTGACTGTCCACAACCGGCAGTTTTTCGATCTTATGCCTCTGAAGGATCTGGGCGGCAGCTTCCAGGTCGGTAGACTGATCAGTCACCACCAGGTTCTCTTTCGTCATCACCTCATCGATCGAACGGTTCATATCTCTTTCGAAACGCAGGTCACGGTTGGTAACGATACCTACCAGATAACCGCCTTCGTCTACCACAGGTATACCGCCGATCTTGTATTCCGCCATCATAGCCAACGCATCGGCCACACGCTTTCCTTTCGTGATCGTCACAGGATCATAAATCATTCCGTTCTCTGCACGCTTAACGCTTTGAACTTGCTTGGCCTGTTCTGCGATCGTCATGTTTTTATGAATAACGCCGATACCGCCTTCGCGGGCAATAGCAATAGCCATCTTTGCCTCGGTAACCGTGTCCATGGCCGCCGATACCATCGGAATATTCAATGTAATGTTTCGTGAAAACTTTGTCGAGAGGTCGACATTTCGGGGAAGAACTTCTGAGTAAGCAGGGATCAACAATACATCATCGAATGTTAATCCGTCCATAACTAACCTGTCTGCAATAAATGACATAAAACGTATGCTTTAAAAATTATTGCGCGCAAATATACGATTTTTCCGGAAACTATGCAACGATAAAAACAAAAATGGCCCTCTCCCCTAAAGTAAACAGGGAGAAAGCCATTTTTATTCCTGACGAAGACGGCTAATAAATCAATTGGCCATTTCCGACAAAAATTTAATGCGGACCAGACGGATCTCTTCTTCGGTATAGTCGTTACCCAGTTCTTCGATCGCATCTTCCAGGTCATCGGTTTCAGAATCTTTGAAGTATTCATAGATATCTTCAATGTGATCTTCATCCATGACATCATTCACAAAGTAATCGATATTAATACGGGTCCCGGAATAGACGATCGCTTCGATCTCGTCGAGCAGTTCGTTAAATTCAAGCCCATTGGTCAATGCGATCTCATCCAGAGCCACCTTGCGGTCGATACGCTGAATGATAGACACTTTCAGTTTCGACTTATTGGCAACCGTACGTACACGCAGGTCTTCCGGTCGCTCGATTTCATTTTCTTCTACGTGTTTTTTGATCAGCGTAATAAATTCCTGACCATAGCGTTTTGCTTTTCCGGCACCTACACCCGGAATGTTCTGCAATTCATCCAATGTTACCGGATAAGTGGTAGCCATAGCTTCCAGCGACGGGTCCTGGAATATGACGAAAGGAGGTACTTCCAAACGTTTGGACAGCTTCTTCCGTAAATCCTTCATCATAGAGTACAGAATCGGATCGACCGCACAAGTTGCTCCACCACGTACAGGAACTTCTTCCTCTTCTTCTTCAAACTCGTTATCTTTCGTTATCTTGAACGATACAGGTTTCTTCATGAAATCTTTTCCTTTCGGAGAGATTTTCAACAAACCATAGTTTTCGATATCCTTTGTCAGATAACCGGCGATCAACGCCTGGCGAATAACAGCGTTCCATGTCTTCTCATCTTCATCCGTACCGGAGCTGAAGACTTCCAGTTCATTGTGTTTGTAAGATTGAATTTCGGAGGTCTCGTTTCCGACCAACATATTGACAATATAGTCTGCCTTAAATTTTTCTTTTAAAGTACTTATCACTTCAAGTACTGCACTCAACAATTCTTTCGCTTCCACTTGCTTTTGGGGGTTCAAACAATTATCACAATTTCCACAATTTTCTTCCAGGTACTCTTCACCGAAGTAATGCAACAGAACCTTGCGGCGGCATACGGATGTCTCTGCATAAGCAGCCGTTTCAAGCAACAACTGTTTACCGATCTCCTGCTCCGCAACAGGTTTGCCCTGCATAAATTTCTCCAGCTTCTGCAAGTCTTTGTATGCATAAAATGCAATACACTGCCCTTCACCGCCATCACGGCCGGCACGTCCTGTTTCCTGGTAATAACCTTCGAGGCTCTTGGGGATGTCATAATGAATCACATAACGCACATCCGGCTTGTCAATACCCATACCGAATGCGATAGTAGCTACAATAACGTCTGCTTTCTCCATCAGAAACGCATCCTGATTTCCCGACCGTTGCCCTGAATCCATTCCGGCATGATAGGGAAGCGCCTTGATTCCGTTTGCTTTCAGAATATCGGCAAACTCTTCCACCTTCTTGCGGCTCAAACAATAGACAATACCCGATTTACCTTCGTTGGCTTTAATATACTTAATAATCTCGCGGTCAATATTCGGACCTTTCGGACGAATCTCGTAATATAAATTAGAACGGTTAAAAGAGGATTTGAAAACTGAAGCATCTATCATACCCAGGTTCTTCTGGATATCATGTTGTACTTTCGGAGTAGCAGTTGCCGTAAGCGCTATCAACGGACGTTTTCCTATCTCATTAATAATAGGACGTATCCGACGATATTCGGGACGGAAATCATGTCCCCATTCAGAGATACAATGTGCTTCGTCTACTGCATAGAATGAAATATTCACATTGCGCAGGAAATCTACATTTTCTTCCTTTGTCAACGACTCGGGAGCAACGTACAATAATTTCGTGCGGCCTGCCATTATATCCGCCTTCACCTGGTCGATAGCCGACTTATTCAGTGAAGAGTTAATAAAATGAGCTACTCCATCTTCCTCACTGAAATTACGCATGGCATCCACCTGGTTTTTCATCAGGGCAATCAAAGGAGATATAACGATTGCCGTACCTTCCATTATAACAGAAGGCAACTGGTAACAGAGGGACTTACCTCCACCGGTCGGCATCAATACAAAAGTATCGTTTCCGGCCAGCACATTTTCAATAATAGCTTTCTGATTCCCCTTGAAGGTATCAAAACCAAAATGAGTCTTTAAATGCTCAGTTAAACTATCCTTCTTCGCCATACTTATTTATATTTTACAAACCGCCGGCATTTACGCTATCTGCAAACGGTTTACATCTGATTTTTCAAACTTCTCCTTCGCATACTCCAATGTAACATGAAGTTTCTTTTTCTTTTCTGAAGGCATGCTGAACATAGCATCCATCATAATAGCTTCAACGATTGAACGCAAGCCACGTGCACCCAGCTTAAATTCCAAAGCCTTATCTACAATATACTCGTAGACATCCTCATCGAACGACAGCTTGATGGAATCCATCTCAAACAATTTTATATATTGTTTGATAATAGAATTCTTCGGTTCTGTTAGAATACTGCGAAGCGTACTCCGGTCGAGCGGGTTCAGATAAGTCAGAATAGGCAGACGGCCAATAATCTCAGGTATCAGTCCGAACGACTTCAGATCGGTCGGCGTAATATACTTCAGGAAATTATTCCGGTCCACCTGAGCTGTATCTTTGCTGGCCGAATAGCCGACAACACGCGTATTCAGACGCTGTGCGATCTTCTTTTCGATGCCGTCGAATGCGCCACCACAGACAAAGAGGATATTTTTTGTATCCACCGCTATCATTTTCTGTTCAGGATGCTTTCTTCCACCCTGGGGTGGTACGTTGACGATCGACCCCTCCAGTAATTTCAATAACCCCTGCTGTACTCCTTCTCCACTTACATCACGGGTTATAGACGGATTATCACTTTTACGTGCAATCTTATCTATCTCATCAATAAAAACGATACCCCTTTGGGCTGCGTCTACATCATAATCAGCTGCCTGTAACAGGCGGGTCAGGATACTTTCGATATCTTCTCCCACATAACCGGCTTCAGTAAGCACCGTCGCATCCACGATTGCAAACGGAACATGCAACAATTTTGCAATTGTCCGCGCCAGCAAGGTTTTGCCTGTGCCGGTGGCTCCGACCATAATTATATTAGACTTCTCGATCTCCACATCATCCGAGGTAACTTTCTGAAGCAACCGTTTGTAATGGTTATAAACCGAAACGGAAAGATAACGCTTTGCGTCATCCTGACCAATTACATATTGATCCAGAAATGTTTTTATATCCTCAGGTTTCGGTAGTTCTGTCTGCTCAAGTCCTAAAGCACTTTTCTTTGAAGGTTGTTGCTCTTTTACAATTTCGTACGCTTGCTGTGCACATTCATCACAGATAGCACCGGATATCCCATTTATCAGCATGTTGACGTCCCGACTGCTCCGTCCGCAAAACGTACAAAAGTCGCCTGTTTTGGCCATAGAATATTTGTTTTTTGGATTGTCAAAAAAGACAAGGCATAAAAGCCTTGTCTATGTTGTTGTTATTTCTTCTTTTCACGGACCAGGATTTCATCTACCATACCATAGGCTTTCGCTTCTTCGGCAGTCATCCAGTAGTCGCGATCGCTATCACGTTCTACTTCTTCGTAAGGTTTACCTGAATGGTCAGAAATAATAGTGTACAGCTCCTTCTTCACTTTCAGGATTTCACGAGCTGTGATCTCGATATCCGAAGCCTGTCCCTGTACACCGCCCAGAGGTTGGTGAATCATCACACGTGAATGCGGAAGGGCCATACGTTTGCCTTTCGTACCGGCAACAAGCAATACTGCTGCAAAAGAAGCAGCCATACCTGTACAGATTGTAGACACATCGCATCCGATAAACTGCATGGTATCGTAAATACCATAGCCCGCATAAACGGAGCCGCCCGGTGAATTAATATAGATAGATATATCTTTGCCGGGATCGCTTGAATCCAGATATAATAATTGCGCCTGGATCACGTTAGCCGAATAGTCATCGACCTGTGTTCCCAGGAAGATGATGCGGTCCATCATCAAGCGGGAAAATACGTCCATCTGCGCAACATTCAGCTGACGTTCTTCGATAATTGTCGGAGAAATGTAACTGCTGGTGATATTCATATAACTATCCAGCGCATTACTGTTCATCCGCAAATGTTTCGTTGCATACTTTCTAAAATCGTCCATAATCTACTTTTTTTATATTACCGGAAGTCATAAAAAAAGGGATTCCCCTCTGACTTATCGGAATAACAAAGTTATAAATAAATTTCTGAAAGAAACAACTTATTTGCTATCCGGTAAGAGTTTTTTTAGAGAGAAAACCCTTTTTCTTGTTAAAACCATAGTGTTTACTATGGTTTCTGAAGGATAATATTATTCAAAGAGCTTGTTGAATTCGTCAACTGAAACTTCTTTTACATCCAGTTCCACCTGTCCTTTCAACCATGCAGCCAGTTTTTCTTCTACCGCGCGGTCGATAATATTCTGCAAAGTCTGCTTATTTTTCAACATATCTTTGGCATAGTTAGCCAATACCTCTTCAGGGACAGAAAGCATACCATACTGTGCAAACTGAGCTTGCGCTACACGTTTCGCGAAGTTTTCGATATCTGCATCTTCCACTTTCAGATTGTTGGTCTTCACCAGATTTTCTTTGATCAACTGATATTTCAGGTCTTCGATAATCTTTGGGAAATCTTCTTCTACCTTTTCAGCTGTAGTATTTTCGTTTGTAGCTACCAACCAGCGTTTCAGCATATCGTCGGCAAACTTCAGTTCACCGGCTTTCTGAACCAGAACTTCGCGTGCATCCAGCAGGAATTTATAGTCACTCTGAGGAGTGAACTGGTCTGTCAATGCTTCTTTGATCTTGTTCTTGAATTCTTCTTCGCTGTTCACAACGCCTTCACCAAATACTTTATCGAACAATTCCTGGTTCAGTTCAGCATTTTTGTGACGGGTAATTTCTGTAATTTCAAAGCTGAAATCGCCAGTGATACCGGCAACAGCTTCTTTGTCGACTTTCAGGAATGAAGAGATTTCTGCTTCAGCACCTTCATAAGCCTTATTCGGGTTGAATACGATTACAGAGTTAACTTTAGCACCTACAAATTTAGCTTTTTCAGCTTCATCCTTCATGTATGCCGGCATCAGTACAGCGTCTTCAACAACGATACCGCCTTCTTTCGGAGAACCGTTTTCAAGTTCAGCAACAGTACCCTTAACCATATCTTTCTCTTCTACTTCGTCTACTTTGTCATAAGTACCGAAGTTAGATGTATAAGCATCGATCTGCTGGCTCATCATTTCTTCATCGATATCGACCTGATAGTAGGGAAGTTTGTCATTTTTGCTCAGTTCAATATTGATCTCAGGAGCTATAGCTATATCGAAACAGAATTCGAAATCTTCCTGTGTATCAAAATTAATGGGCTGTTGTTCTGATTCGTTTGGCATCGGTTCACCCAATATGTTCAATTTGCTTTCGCGGATATAGTTGTACAACTTATCAGAAACCAACTTGTTTACTTCTTCAACCAGTACATGTTTTCCATACATCTTCTTTACCATACCCATCGGCACCATTCCCTTACGGAAACCCGGTACATTTGCTTTCTGACGGAAGTTGCGCAGGCTCTTTTCAACCTGTTCAGCGTAGTCAGCCTTCACTATTTCTAATTTCACAATACCGCTTACGGCATCAATGTTCTTAAGCGAAACGTTCATTCTGAATGATTTATTTAATTAATAGTCGTATCGAATTTTAGGCTGCAAAATTAGAGTTATTCTTTTAATCTCGCAAATTGTTTACCTAAATTGTTATAAGCAAGCCTAATTTAGACACATATTATTTTTTTTATCGCAAAATGTTGTTTATCTAAAATTATTGTATTCCTTTGTAAAGTGAAAGGATCGAAAACTCCGGTTTACTACTTTCATAAGTAACAATTTTATTTTTTAATTATTTCTATTTTTATGAACATTTACATTGGTAACCTGAACTATCGTGTTCGGGAAGAAGATTTGAAACAAGTAATGGAAGAATACGGAGTTGTAGATTCTGTAAAGATCATCATCGACCGTGAAACCGGAAAATCTAAAGGTTTTGCATTCGTAGAAATGCCGGACGATGCCGCTGCGAAGAAGGCTATCGCCGAATTGAACGAAGCAGAATATGAAGGCCGCCAGATGGTAGTAAAAGAAGCCAGACCAAGAATGTAATCTGCAACTTCCTGGAAGAAATAAAAACTTCTGCTATCTTTGGCAGAAGTTTTTTTATATACTGTATCTATGGAATTAAAAGGTATATATGCCGGAAAGCCGGCGACGTTTCAATTATTACTCCTGTTACTCTGTCTTTTACTCGGAGGTATCTTTTCATCTTTGATCGGAACGGGAGGTCTTTATCTGTTGTACGGCGCGTACAGCAATCCCATGCAACATCCGGAAGCCATGCGGCTGATGCAATTGATCTCTGCCATTGGAACATTTTTATTTCCTTCACTTGCGGTAGCCTGGTTATGTAGTCTGGATCCGAAGGAATATCTGTGGATAAAAAAAAGTCCGTCTAACAAAATTCTGCTCCTGGTATTTGCCAGCATGTTCCTGATATCGCCGGCCATCACCCTGACGGCTCTTTTGAATAAACAGATGGTTCTCCCCTCTTTTATGGCTCCGGTCGAAAACTGGATGAAAGCGCAGGAAGCACTTGCCGAACAACTGACCAATACACTTTTAGCTGGCGACGGCCTGATGAATATTTTAGCCAACCTGTTGGTTATCGCCGCCGTGGCCGGTATTACGGAAGAATTCCTTTTCCGTGGTGCTCTGCAACGGATTATTGGAAAATGGACCTCGAACCACCACATTGTTATATGGACTGCCGCAATTATATTCAGTGCTTTCCACATGCAGTTCTATGGTTTCCTACCCCGCATGTTGCTGGGTGCTTATTTTGGATATCTGTTATATTGGAGTAGAAATATATGGATTCCGGTTTTCGCACATTTTGTCAATAACGCTTTCGCCGTCATCAGCATGTCGGATGCTCGCCTGAAAGAGAACGAATTTATCACGGGAGAGATTTCAGATACAAACCTGTTGCCGTACTCAGCACTGGCAGTCGTAACCTTATTGTTATTCTACCTTTGTATCCAACAGATCAGAAGAATGCTCTAAAGATCCTTCTTTCTTAATACGAAGTCCTTACCCAGATACTTTTCACGTACGATCTCATTTTCAGCCAACTGTTCCGCTGTACCCTGGAAAAGCACCTTTCCTTCGAACAAGAGATAAGCACGGTCGCAGATACTGAGGGTTTCGTATACGTTATGGTCGGTAATGAGGATACCGATATTCTTATGTTTCAGCTTGGCAACAATCGTCTGGATGTCCTGTACGGCAATCGGGTCTACACCGGCAAACGGTTCATCGAGCATGATAAACTTTGGGTCGATAGCCAGACAGCGGGCAATCTCAGCACGACGACGCTCACCTCCGGACAACTGGTCCCCCAGATTCTTCCTTACCTTATGTAAGCCGAATTCAGCGATCAGGCTCTCCAGCTTCTCCTTCTGGTATTCGGGAGTAGTATCCGTCATTTCCAATACGGAACGGATGTTATCCTCCACAGTCATCTTACGGAAGATAGAAGCTTCCTGAGCCAGATAACCGATACCGTTACGGGCACGCTTATAAACGGGGAACTTGGTTATTTCCATATCATTCAGGAATATCTTCCCCTCATTAGGAGTTACCAGCCCTACAGTCATATAGAATGTAGTCGTTTTCCCCGCTCCATTGGGACCGAGTAATCCTACAATCTCACCTTGTTTCACATTTATGGAAACATGGTTCACCACCGTACGTGTTCTATATTTCTTCACCAGGTCCTCCGTGCGGAGCACCATCTGTTGTTCGTCTGCCATATCCTACTAATTTACGGGTACAAAGAAACGCAATTAATTAGTTTTCCACAATACTATTATCATTTCTTAATCTCCACGACAATCATTACAGGGAAATGGTCCGACGGAGTACGGGCCTTATATTTGCTTAATGACACTTCTTTGGGGAAGTTCCCGTTCTGCTCCTTTTGGGCACTCTCTGCGACTTCCGAACGATAGGTATCAGTTAATATCCCGTACTTTTTCACATCAAATTCTTTCGTCAGGAAAATATGATCGATACGGCTTTCTGTCTTCCGGTCCGTATGGAAACCGTTAAAAGTACCATTAGGGGCGTAACGGAAATCTGCTATTTCATAAGCATCGCGCATAACACCGGAACCATCCAGTAATTTATAAGATTCACTGTTCTGGTCTACATTAAAATCACCGGTCAGGACAGCCGGTAACTTTTTAGGAAATTCTTTGATCTTCTTCAATATCAATTTGGCACTCTCCGCACGGGCCTGTACTCCCACATGATCCATATGTAAGTTAAAGAACAAGAAAGTAAAACCAGTCTGTTTATCCCGAAACTCACCCCAGGTACAGATACGGGGAAGAACGGCATCCCATCCTTTATTTGGACGGTCCGTTATCTCGGACAACCAGAAATCCCCATGTTCCAGCACTTCGAACTTATCCGTACAATAAAAGATCGCAGAGTGTTCACCTGCCTGTTTTCCGTCATCACGTCCGATACCGATATATTCATACCCCGGCATAGCCTTTTTCAACTCCTGCAACTGGGGGTATAATCCTTCCTGTGTACCGAATATTTCAAAACCGTGGAATTGCACCAACTGAGCTATATACGGATAACGTTGTCCCCAACCATCCCCATTCGTAGAATCGCCATTGTTGGCATACCTCAGATTATAAGAACCAACCACTATTGTTTCCGCCTGTAGAGTAAACAAGACACAAAAAATAAAAACAAAAGAATAAATGATCTTTTTCATGGGTTATATAATTAACGAATGCAAGGTAAAGTTTTATTTTCAAAAGTTCAAATGAAAAAGTGATTTAATCATTTCTTATGCTTTATCAACATGATAACCGGATTATCCTCCGATTACTTAATCCTCCATTTTTTCCATAACCTGTAAACAAAAGGAAGCAAAAACAAAACCAATATCCACTTAACATCAGACTTCGGTTCATATTTTACAATCGTATCTTCAACCGACATCTCCATATTCATTACACTCCTCGTATCCGCAGTTATCCTTGCAGAAAGCACTTCTGCAGAATCCCTTACGCCCCATTCTTCCGTAGCATACACAACACGTTCCACATGTTGTTTCCCCGAACTATCCGGCGAAGAAAAAGAAATCTCTTTCAACCGGGAACTACCTCGTAACTGTGTTCCCCGGTTATAATGCAAACAGGATGTATCCAGCCGGGTATACACCATTGAATCCTTATACGCAGAAAATAACTCTCTACTTCCGGAATTACGTGTTGCACAGCTGGATAATCCCGCCATCACTAAAAACAAATAAAGGACAACTCTCATTTGATAATTACCTGACGACGATTCTTACCTGTTAACTTCAAAGACAGATGAATAAACCCACGACGACGATAATAAATCGCCTGATCGAAATTCAACCGGCTTTCTTGTAAAGCTTCCAGCAAACGGCAACTTCCGAATGTATAAATATCAGCCGCTTCCCCTACCATATGCTGCGAATTAACAACACCACCCACCAAACGATTCAGTTCTTCACTACGATATCCACTGGAAATATGCATTCCTGTAGGACAGTTCGCATATTCCCGAAGCGGTTCCAATAATTTTCTAACCAGATTTCTAATAGCTTTTTGCGCTGCAGGAGGTGGTGTATTATCCAGTCCCTGTTCTATAGCCACTGCACTATAAGAAAATTCCCCCATGTAAAAATGATCACTGATCCAATCCGGATGGTTTCTTCTCCATTTCCTTTGTTCGAACGTCAAACATTCCTCTACTGCATACTCACAACTTTTCATTTTTTCTAATTTTATATGAATAATCTACTCCAAACAAGGCTCCGGCAAACGTACTTATCTCACCAAAAGCCACTAACACGCTATTATGTATTTCCCCGGCCGGAGCCACCCAAAAACCGGAAAAGATCAGAGTAAGACCGGCTGCACAAAGCAGCACGGCCATCACCAGTTGGATATTCATCCTTTTCATCGTTCGATAGTTTTACTCGATAACAGGACGATCATCCTCTCCACCGCCGGGATTTTCAGTCTTTTCCTTCTCCGGTACAATCAATGAATAGTCCATCGTCTTTTTAGTTTCACGCAAATCAAAGCCGGGAGTGAAAACAATTTTAGGAGCACGGATCATTGAGGCATTAAACTTCTTCGTATCTTCCACACCTTCACTACCAACGGTAATACGAAAATTACCAAACTCACCCAACTGGACGATACGCCCATCCTGCAATTCCAGATCCAGAATATAATTCAAGTTATCCAGTACAGCTTTCACATCAGCACTCGAAACTGTGCTTCGTGCAGCAATCAACTTACACAAACGACGTAAATCCGTATACCCTGTACTCTTCGAAACCGCATAATACAATTTCTTCGATTCTTTGTTTCCCGGTTCCGACGGACGCAAAACCAATTTGTAACCTTGTGCCATAATTAAAAATATTTTAAATGAATAATTAAGTACACCGCAAAGGTATGACAGCAGAAAAAGGGCAAAAAGCAACAGAAGCTTACACGTATATGGTGATTTTCAATTTCAAAGAGTCTACAGCCCAGCAACCATTACACTCCCGTTGCTTTTCGGAAATCTAAACTTTTAACATCTTTATTCTATTACAATCTTTTCAAATAGTTCATACAAGTCATCCGTATCTGCTCTTGCATATCGGATTTTATCCGATAGATACTTCACTTTCAGATCTACATTAAATCCGAGCTTAACAGCGAATGCCAAATTCGTATAAGATGTTTTACGTTTTTTATCCGGTCGTTCCAAAAGATTCAAAATACGGATAAACAATGCTTCATCCTTCACGTCGTAAAGAAACTCTCCTAAGACAGTGTCATTGCGCACAAAATCGATAAAACGCTGACGTTCACTTTTAATCAGACTAACAAAAAAATCACGATACGCCGGACTCAGTTTTCTCCAATCAGAAAAAGCCAAAGCAAAGGAATCTTTATAAAAGGTCTCCTTTTCCTCCGGCAACAAATTATCCACATGTTTTTGATAAGTACAAACGGCTGGTTGGGCACCCAGCAATGCCATTAATAAATTTCTCATAATGTTCTGAGAAGGCTGATTACTCCTTCCAGCCCAAAGCCACTAAACAAGATAGCGGGGTCTATTAATAGAATTAGAACCCTTCTTTCAGAATCTTCTTCAGTGGTTGGAAGAAGCGTTCTATCAAACGTAAATCATCGGTTACAATTTCAGCTGTGGCTTTCATCTCATGAGAGACAGGCAAATTCTTTCCAAAATTGGTGGTCAGTCCGTCCGGGAAGGCAATCTCCACCATATAATTGTCTTCCGCAGGGACCAACGATATTGTCGCAACTTCCCCGTTTACAATACCAAACTCCTGGTCAGGATAGTTCAAAAACCGCACAATGACCCGCTGGCCGGCTTTCACCTTTCCTGACCGTTGTACCGGCAGTGAAGCCCGTCCTAATAATTGTACATCCCCGTCAGGAACAACCGTAAACACCTCTTCACCGGAAGTTACAAACTGATTTTCGTTCCAGTACTTTGTAAACGTCATTTGCCCTTCTCTTTCTCAGCCTGTTGCAATTGCAAATCCAGCAAATTTTCCTCCAACTGTCCGATCTGTATCTTCAAATTCTCCAGCGTAGCATTAGCTCCTTCCAGCGAATAGCGACTCTGGAGCCAGGCGGTTTTTGCAATCTCATACTCGGAAGGAGCGAGCACCTGACGAATAAAAAGTAAAGAATCCCGCTCATATTGTTGACAAGCTATTCCATATTGCTCCTTCGTCACTTGCTGCTGTCGTTGCTGATTCTGATAATAAACCTGATATTTATTGATTTGTCGCTGTGTAGAAGCTATCTTTTGAGGATAATAATTCAATTCTTTATAATTCTTGTATTCATGCAAGCTACCCAATACATCTATATAAGCCGACTGCATTTCACCTAAAGCAAACTCCTTCCCCGAAAGTAAAAAAAAGGCCAGGCTATCCGGAATAGATGAATAAATTTGCAAAATACATTTCAATTGGCTGACATCTGCCGTTGAAGCCGGATTCTGTATAACTCCCAGTAGCATTCCCGGAATAACCTTTTCTCCCTCGGCTACGTTCAACTGACTGATCTTTCCTGACGTGCGTGCCACAATCCGTGCTACAGGATGATGGCTTGTTAACGTCATATCCGTTATAATCACATCCGGATATTTAAAGAAATAGCTACCCACCAGAAGCGCCAGCACCACGATAAACAATAACGTGATCCCCCACCGCACAATCCAGGCCGGGATCTGTCCCATTACCTCCTGCACTTCCTCACTGCGTAATTCTATATCTTTCCCTTCTTTCATCTTTTATTAATAGTATCCAATAGTAACTTTTCCCCTCTCCGAGAGGGGGCAGGGGGTGTGTTATCTTATCCCCCAAGTTCCAACTGATTCTTTACCAACCGATAATAAACACCCCTCCGTGCCGCCAGTACCTCATGAGTACCTTCCTCTACAACCCGTCCTTTATCCAGAACAACTATATTATCCGCATCCTTCACCGTGCTCAATCGATGAGCCACGACAACCACTGTACGTCCTTTATAAAACTGATGCAAATGTTCCATAATCTCCCGTTCATTATTCGCATCCAAGGCATTCGTCGCTTCATCCAGAAAAATAAACTCCGGATTCTTATACACTGCCCGTGCAATCAGGATTCGTTGCCGTTGTCCCTGGCTTACCCCATTTCCTTCCATACCTATCTTCGTATTATAACCGAGTGGCAGCGAGTCGATAAAATCTCGGATATTAGCCACTGTTACCGCATGCAACAGCCTTTCCTTATCAATCACCTCTGCGCCGACAGCAATATTCTTTGCTATCGAATCCGAAAAGATAAATCCATCCTGCATTACACATCCTGTATGCGCACGCCATACATGCGGATTAATATTCTTCAAAAGTTGATCGCCCACTTTGATGCTCCCCTTATTCGGATCATAAAATCCAAGCAGTAACTTTATCAATGTCGTCTTTCCACTACCGCTTGCTCCTACGATAGCCGTTACTTTATGTTGTGGAATCGTCAACTCAACATGATCCAACACATACTCCCGATCTGCTCCGTCATAACTAAAGCTTAAATCCTCAATACGTAAAGTTCTGTTCTCCGGCAGAAGGTTAACTTTCATTGATAATGTTTGTTCCTCATCTTCCCGCTGGTGAATCTCCCCCAAACGCTCAAGGCTGATCTTCGCATCCTGAAACGAACGGGCAAAGCCAATAAACTGCTCTATCGGAGCAGTCAACTGCCCCACAATATAGGTGAGCGACATCATCATACCTAGAGTCATCTCACCGAAAACAACAGCCCGGGCGGCGAGAAAGGAGATAAGGATATTGGTGGTTTGGTTAAAAAACACCGACCCGAGTTGTTGATATTGCCCTAAAGCTAATCCTTTTATACTAATCTTAAACAATTTGACTTGAATACGTTCCCATTCCCAGCGTTTCTCCGTTTCACAGTTATTCAGTTTGATTTCCTGCATACCGGTGATCAATTGAAACAAATTACTCTGTTCGCCGGCAGCTTGTGCAAATCTTTTGATATCCAATTCACGTCGATACTTCATAAAAGCCAGTATCCAGGCAACATACAACCCATTTCCAAACAAAAAAAGTCCCAGTATCGACAAATCGTAGTATGCCAGGACAAAACCAAATACAATAAAATTGACAAAAGAAAATAATGTACTGATTGAAGAACCCGTCATGAAAGACTCTATTCGGTTATGGTCGCCAATACGCTGCATAATATCACCGACCTTTTTCGTATCGAAAAAATGAAGGGGTAACCGCATCAGTTTCGCCAGAAAATCAGAGATCAAAGCAATATTGATACGGGTATTTACATGCAGTAAAATCCAACTGCGAATAAAATCAACAGATAACCGGGCAATAAAAATAACTAATTGAGCAATCAGAATCAGCGTAATAAAATTCAGGTTATTATCCCGAATACCGGTGTCAACCAAGCTTTGCGTTAGAAATGGCATAATCAGTTGCAGGATACTTGCGGTCAACATTCCTAAAATCAACTGAAAAAGTTCCCGTTTATAGGGAGTTAGATATCGAAAGAAAAAAGATAGTCCTTGTTTCTTACCCTTTATTTCTTCCTCCTGTTCATAAAAGTTCGGCCCGGGTTCAAGAAGCAAAACAGTTCCTGTATCTTTTCCTTCCACCAAAGAACTAAACCAACAACGCTCAAACTCCTCTTTATTATAAACAACCTTTTTACTAGCCGGATCAGCTATACTATATTTTCCTTTTTTTATTTTGTAACATACTACGAAATGGCGCTGGTTCCAATGCAAAACACAAGGAAATGGAACCTCCTTCTCCAACTGCTCCAAAGTAACACGCACCCCCATCGTTCGAAATCCAATTTGCTCCGCAGCATCACTGATACCCAACATCGATACACCTTCGTGCGTGATATAAGCACGTTCGCGCAGATACTGAATTGAATAGGTACGACCATAGTACTTCGCAATCATACGAAGACAAGTGGGACCGCAGTCCATAGCATCCAGTTGATGATAATAAGGGAAAAGATTCATTCTTAATTCTTCACATGACAAAGATTCGGTCGATCAAGAGCTATTTCGTAATTAGATGGTGAAGGACATAACCATTGATAAACACAATTTTCACATGTAGCCTGAGTTCTCAATTTAAACCATGATTCTCCACTAGTGAATTCCTTATATACAATCGAATAGGGTGAGTCGTCAATAGTACCCAATGAAGGCATATTAACATTTGCGTAAACTTTCCCATCAGGCATTATCGTTAACTTACCAAAGTCTCCGGTATTTATTGCCTGTCGTATAAAAATCTCATTCTTAGATAAATCGATATTATCCATATCCTCTTTTTCTATAAATACATTTGATTCGAAAAAAGACAGATTCTCTTTATTATATATGGGGATAAAATAGATATCCCGAGCTGATGAGAATGTATCAAACATACTCGAATATCGCAAAAAATCATCATCAGAAAAGACAAAGACCGTGAGAGAAAAAGGAAGAGGAAAATCCTTCAAAAACGAAATATCAAAAATTGTATCAACTAATATATTAATCCGAGTATCAGTCGGCCAGTTCATTTCTTTTATCTTCTGTACATGGTCCAAGAAATCCATTATCGATATATGAATAGTCAATTGAATGGATAATTCAGAAATATCGTTGATCAATCCTTCAAAATCAGAATATGAAAAAAAATCGCCAACTAAGTTGATATTAGATAAAAAGAAACTCCGACTATTTTTAATAAACGATCGAATTTTCTCTCTCTCTAAAACCAGATTGCTTCCAACTGGGAAAATGGTTTGTTTAAAATATTCAGCATCTCCCTGTTCACTTCCATTAATATAAAATGTAAGCTCATGAAGATTTTGAAGTATCTTCCCCCTAAACCCAAGCTCTTGTTGCCCTTCATAATATTCTCTATTATCTTGAACTTTCAAAATAGGCATCAATGAAACCGGTCTTTTATCAAATTCAACATTCAAGGATAGATACCCGGCTTGTATATTTACTAACGAATGAACCCATTCATTAATTTCGTTATCACTAATCTCGTCATCTGTAAGTTCTACTGTATACAAATTTTCTATTTCCTGCAGTTGATGACAAATCTTTTCAATTTTATCAGATAAATTAAAAAGCAATCTATTTTTATTCTCTGCATTATATACTAATCCCATATTACCTTTTAACCATAAAAAGGTATCCTCATGTAATGTAAACCAATGTGTATTCATAATGTAAAACTAATATCATTTAATACTCTTTTGTAGTAATGAGGATGTTCTCGAAGAGAAATAAAATTTTCTTCTTTTTCTTTATTAAATCTCTTCGGAGTATAGAAACTAGGACAATGCGTCGATTTACTCCTTATGTCATCAATATGATATATACATTGAAAACAAAATTTACTTCCGACACAACTAATACATTGATCTTTAAATTTTGACAAATAATAATTATGTCGTTCTGCTACATGATTATAATCCAGTTCTACTGAATCATCATGAACATGTCCCACCTCAAAATCATGATCTATACGTTCACAAGGCAAAATTTTACCATCCACTGCGAGAAACAACTTCTTTGAAAATGGAGTACATGTTCCTGTTGATACTACATCATTACCGTATTTTTGCATCAACAGTTGATTATAGTTATAATATATATTTCCACTCGTATGATATAAAAATTGTGATAATCGAAGTCCTTTAGGCATTGTCAAAAAATACTTATCCTGAATTGCTTCACAATTCGTAGATTTAATAAGACTCTGTGACTTATTCTGATACATTGTCCAAAATTCTTCTTTTTTATCTTCACTTATGGAATGAGAACTCAATGGATTAATCATAGGCGTCTTATCAAAATGAGTTTTAAAGAAATCAAGAAGAGGTTCTACGTCATTCCTGTTATGTAATACTGAGATAAAAGTCACTTGATAACTTTTGAAATAGTCCGGATAAGTTTGTTGCAGTAGTTTCACATTGCGTATAACCCGACTATATGAGTTATTTCCTGCATGATCTATCCTGTAACCCTGAGCTGTCTCATCACCATCAAGGCTAATAGCCAAATTAAATTTTTTCTCCGCCAAATAATCCATCTCTTTATCCAGCAACATAGCATTGGTAGTCATTGCATAGTAGACTTTCCGACCGAGGATATTTGATTTTTCAATATAATCTATAATTTTTTTTATCAAAGGCATATTTAGTAATGGCTCCCCGCCGTAAAAACTCACAATAAGTGGTAAATTCATATCTTCTACATAATTCTCATTCCACAAATTAAGAAGATAATCGACCATCAACTTCGCTTTTTCAAATGGCAAATCTCGAAATTCTCTTAGATCGTATTTTTCATATAACCGTTCTGATAACCCACAATATTTACATTTCAGATTACATTTTTCAGTAACCTCAAAAACAATATTTTTAAGATTAATCAAATTATTCTTTACGACTTTTTCGTCTATTAAGCCAATTGTTTTCATCATACATGTTATTTATTACTTAAATTTGATAATCCTTACCACCGGATTATCATCTTCAACAAGATTCTTTGCAATCTTCATACCATTCCCCACTAAACGTTTTCCGTTATAAGCATCTATGACAGATGATGCCTGAATAAATTCGGCAGACATATTCTTGGCGATGGCAGGAGATCCACCTGGTTCCCATCTTCCCTGACTCCAAGCTCTTGTGTCATATTCTGTATCTAAAATAGACACTTTATTTATCTCACTAGTTTTAAAGTCATACATAAATACTGGAATCTTTCCTCCTGACGAATTAAAATCTAAAAGAAACGTACCGATTAGCATGAATTTATCGGTTGTTAAAATAGGCATCCATATATTCCGGGGCTCAGAGGCGTGAACTGATGGTGTGCGGGTCAATAAGGGTATTAGTCCCCTGTTTGGAGATATCTGGTATAGTGTATCGGACGATATATCCATCATCATTATATCTGAACCGTAATGCATGTTCTGGAAATAATAAAATTTATAGGGCCTCCAATTATTACCTTCTAATTTTTGAGGAATAGCATTTGAATATCTTTTAGAAAAATGGATTCCCAACAAGGAAATCAGACTACCATCTTTTTTTGAGACTAAGCGATAAGGATCTTTTTTAGTCCTGTCTGCACGGCCCGGTTCTATAATTACACTATCATATATAAGTAGAGATTCTTCATCAAAATTAAAAACTTTCATATCATCCACCATCGTATTTACTTTCAATGTCCGTTTGTATTCTCCCTTCAGCGAATAAACCTGAATGAATTGCGAACACACATAAATCTCCTCCTTCTTTTCATCTAAAATCGTACCAGTACTAATCCATACATATTCCATACCACTTTGTCCTTTATGGTTAAAATGAGAATAGAGCTTTCCTGTTTTACGATCGAAAACAAATATATCTCCCAGCCGAGCTTCATGTACGAGAATATACTTATCGGTAACAGCAGAGAGTACCGATGAACCTCCCATCAATATATCAGCAGTTGTCTCTAACGGTACATATTCAATATCAGCCATATCCTGAAGACATAATTTCTTTTGAGGATAGTTTTTTGAAAAATCAAATACAGGTAAATTTCCAGTCTTTGACTGAGAATTAATTACTTGACTTCCTATAAAGAAAAGGAATATCACCCCAAAAAAGTATTTCATCTTCATAATTTTCATGTTTAAGCATTCACCATACAAAAAACAAAGGCTGTCTCAAAATAAAAAATCATATTTATGTGTCATTATAGATTAAATCAGCAATCTTATACTTATAAAACAATAACCCTGAAACTACAATCGTTCTTTTTAAAACAGCCTTATTTTTCTTTTATATCCCATGACTTACAGTGCCAGAAAGATTTGCAGTCACACTACCACTCCCACTGTCACTTGAGTGTTGCCCAGATGGCATACTCCCTGAGCCGTCCCAACTACCACAACCACAAGCACCACAACCACAACCACAATTAGCTCCTCCTTTCAATACATTCTGCTGTCTTTCATCTAGCGCATTCTCGCTAAGATGATTTAATTTTAGTTTTTCAAGCTTTTTCATTTTCTCTTGATTTAGAATTAATATTCATCAAATAATATATTACAAAATTGTAAAAATCAAGAATATCATACAATAGGTGATTTCCCTATATTTTATACGATTATATTTCGCTATTCAGGGTCTACCGAATCAACACAATTAGCTAATTATTAACATTTTACCACGTATTTTATTGCTCAATTAGGATAAAAGGCTATATTTGTATGTTAAATGAAGCAGATATGAATTTTAGTTCACAGGAGAAACAGCTACAAATAGATGCGTTTAGGTCTTCATTAGAAGGCTTATTTAAGGAACCGTACAACAGTCGCTTAAACAACGGCAAGCGTGGCGCAGGTAATAAACACGCGCATGATTGTTGGTGCTTTAGTAATCAAACATAAAATGAATCTTTCGGATGAAGAAACAATTCTTGCCATTGAGGAGAATCCCTATATGCAATACTTTGTGGGTCTATCTGAGTTTACAGATAAGCCCATCTTCGATTCGAGTTTATTTGTGGCCATTCGCAAGCGTTTGGGCACAGCCGATTTCAATGACATGAGCGTCTCATTGTTGACATTGCAAGTGGAAAAGGCCAGAGTGGCTACCTATTCTGATAAAGAATAGAGAAGGATAAATCCAACCCGGGTGATTCTCCATCCGGCAACAACACTTCAGACTGGTTCATCCCACCACTTATTACAAATCTGTCCGGAGCGCATACCTTGAGGTCATTAAGCACAAGAAGAAAAGTAAAAGTCTGATAAACAAAGGAAAGTCTCTTTTATTGGGCTATTTGATCCGCGACATGCACAGTTTCATTGACTTGATAGCCATCAATGGCGCCCACTTGTTTGACGACCTTAAACGTAATGAACAGAAGATCGCCGGAGCGATTATTAAGATGTATCATCAACAGAAACAGATGTTTAAGCAAGGTTTTCGCACTTGTACAGATCGTATCATCAGCATCTTCCAATCACATATTCGCCCCATTGTCCGTGGTAAGGCCAAATCACCTACTGAGTTCGGTGCCCAAATAGGTGCAAGCATTGTCAATGGCTATACTTTCGTGGATCATCACAGTTGGGATGCTTACAATGAAGCTTCAGATCTATCTCTTCAGATTGAACTTTATCGCCAACGTTTTGGTTTCCTTCCGGCACAAATTTATGCGGATAATATATATATGAACAGGGAAAACCGGAAGCTGATGAATAGAATGGAAATTCAAGCGAAGGGAAAACCTTTAGGAAGATCTCCCAAAGAAGCTGAAACGGAAGAATACCAATCACAAATAGCACAAGCTGTTGGCGAACGAAATGAGATAAAGGCAACTTTTGGAACGGGTAAACGAATTTATCGAGCGAACAATATTAGAGCTAAGTTACCTGAAACAGCCAACTGCTGGACTGCTATGTGCTACTTCGTGAAAAACGTGAAGAAGTTCCTAAGAGAACTTCTTCATGCTCTATTTTACGTGCTCAATCTATTGATAAATACAGGCAGTATTTGGGACAATATTTTTGCCAACAGGAATTTGACTATTGTCGCATTTTACAAGATTGGATTATTCAGCAAACCCTATTTATTACTTGAATTTGATAATCCTTACCACCGGATTATCATCTTCAACAAGATTCTTTGCAATCTTCATACCATTCCCCACTAAACGTTTTCCGTTATAAGCATCTATGACAGATGATGCCTGAATAAATTCGGCAGACATATTCTTGGCGATGGCAGGAGATCCACCTGGTTCCCATCTTCCCTGACTCCAAGCTCTTGTATCATATTCTGTATCTAAAATAGAGACCTTACTTGTATCACCAGTTTTAAAGTCATACATTAATGTAGGAGTCCTCCCTCCAGACGAATTAAAATCTAAAATAAATGTACAGAACAGCATAAAGCTATCGGTAGTTAAAAGGGGGAACCATATATTCCGAGGCTCAGAGGCATGAACTGAGGGTTTACGGATCAACAAAGGTATTAATCCCTTATTTGGGGATAGCTGGTATAGTGTATCAGAAGATATATCCATTATCATTATATCCGAACCAGAATGCATGTTATGAGGATAATAAATTTGAAGAGGTCTCCACATATTACCCTCTAATTGTTGAGATATTTTGTTCGAATATCTTTTTGAAAAATAAAGCCCTAGTACGGAAATAATACTACCGTCTTTTTTTGATACTAAGCGATATGGATCTTTTTTTGTTCGATTTTCGCGACCGGGTTCTAGAACAATATCATCATATATAAGCAAAGATTCATCATCAAAATTAAGGATCTTCATATCATTTTCAAATCCACTTATTTTCAATGTTCGTTTGTATTCTCCCTTCAAAGAATATACCAGAATGAATTGGGAACACACATATATTTCTTCCTTTTTTTCATCTAAAATCGTACCATTTTTAATCCAACTATATTCCATACCACCTTGCCCTTTATGGTTAAAATGAGAATAGAGTTTCCCCGTTTTACGATCGAAAACAAATATATCACCCAATCGAACCTCATGGACGAGAATATATTTATCCGTAACAGCTGAGAGAACCGATGACCCACCTAATAAAATATCATCCGTCGTCTCTAACGGCACATATTCAATATCTGCCATATCCTGAAGACGCAACTTTTTTTGAGGGAAGTCTTTAAAAAAATCAAATACAGGCAAGTCCCCTGACTTTGATTGGGATCTAATCACTTGGCTACCCCCAAAAAAAAAAGGAATAACACCAAAAGAAAGTATCTTGTCTTCATAATTTCCTTGTCCAAATATTAATTAAACAAAAGACAAAGACTGTCTTAAAATAAAAAACATATTGAGCATCATTACAGATTCAATTCACAATCTTATACAACAATAGCTACTATAAGTGTTATTTTTAAGACAACCTTATTCCTCTTTTATTTTATATCCCGTGACTAACAGTGCCAGAAAGATTTGCACTTACACTTCCACTCCCACTATCACTCGAGTTTTGTCCATGTGGCATAGTACCCGTACCATCCCAACTACCACAACCACAATTGCCACAAGTACAAGGACAGGAACCACCTTTCAAAGCATTCTTCTGTCTTTCATCCAAAGCATTCTCGCTAAGATGATTTAATTTTAGTTTTTCAAGCTTTTTCATTTTCTCTTGATTTAGAATTAATATTCATCAAATAATACACTACAAAATTGTAAAAATCAAGAATATCATACAATAGGTGATTTCCCTATATTTTATATTTATATACGATAGATCAGTCTGCGATTGGAAGCGTACTGAATTGCCTGTTCTATTGAGTTTACTCCAAATTTTTCAAAAAGTGCACACCTTATGCTCTCTATCGTTTTATCAGAGACATTCATTTTATCCGCCGTTTCCTTTAAGGAGAATCCCTGCTGGGCCCACATCAGCATTTCTTTTTGTCTTTTGCTTAATGATAAAAATGGGTAATATGTCCATTTTCCCATTTTAAAAGAATAATTAGAATAACCCATATTTCTATAATATGCAAATAATTGATTATTTTGTTCCCGAATAACAGAGGCTGACAATATACAAATTCCATATCGTAATTGAGTATTCACCCATTGTGGTTTCAATTTCACATAGGCCATAAAATAATTAAATTTACCATTTGATGATAAATCACTATTAATCCTCAATAAAAATGAAAAATAATTAATCCGTTCTATAGGTAATTCATTGTTGTTAAGACTATCCTGAATAATATTACACACATCTTCCAAAAAATCTCTATCATTTGGATGAATGATCTTTTTACAACAATCAAAATCAAGAAATTTCTCTGTATAACTACAAGAGATCGATTCATTTTTTGGCATATAGTTAAAACTCTTTTGATCAAAATCAAATACAACAAGTGAATCGGCTATCATACTTGATAAGAAGTCATACATAACAGAGCATTTTTCAGCATCCATTTCCGAACTATTTTCGAGATTTTGTATCTTGTTTTTCATTTATGAAATTTATTTATTAGTTCTTCTTTCGTCGAATTTCTGATTTTGAAATATTCGTGCATTATTTTAGCTTCATGATAATCAGATCGAATCATCCCATTTTGGTCTCTAGGATGAGAAAGATGAAATAAAACCCCTTGACTCCTAAACATTCTATAGTTCAGTATCAGCCAACGATAATAACGTTCTCCGTCTTCGGCTCCCCACCCATAAAATAGTTCATTTTCCAGACCGGAATATTTATATTTTTCTGTAGAAATAAGAAAAGCTCCTCCCACAGCATTCCCTTTACTTGAAGAGGAATATAATAAATCCATTTTGGACGTGTTATTTTTCAAGAACTCAATATTTTTATAAAGCAGATAATGTCTCCTTAGAATCTCAGAAGTATCAAAGCATCTACCATCATAAGGATAGGCAAAATCACAATTTTCAATTCTAAGTTGATGCACAGCTTCCATAATTTGAGTACTTTCCATAATTATATCAGCTTCCCATACACCTATAATAGCAGTATTTATCTGTTTCAAAAAGGTATTCAAATGTTTTGTACGATGAAATATAGGATCTTTATCTTCAATAAAAGAATAGGATACTGTATTACCAACCAATCGTTTTAATATTCCATTATTATAATACGAAGCTTCAACAACAACAATATGTGTGTCAAAATTAGATTCCAGGAGCTCCAGAGCAAGCAGCAAATTTTCTAACCGAATTATTGAATCAATCCGGACAACAAAAATAAAAGTAGTATCTGTCAATTCGTATTTCATAAGAAATGTCTTTTTATATGTAACAATACCAGGTATGCTCCCGGGAAACCATCAAAGAGTTGTATGTATCTACAAAAATAAAAATCTTTACTTAACAATGCATTCCATGCCTCTGAAGTACTTATCTTAGAAAAAAATAACTGTGGATCATAATCAATACTATATGATGGATTTGTCTTTTGAAGGTAAAAGAGAAATATATACACAGATGATAGACCATTTGTTACATATATTCCCTGATTTCCAAATTCTGTGTTGACTATATAATCAATATCAATGCTATCCTTCAGTAATTGGATATGAGAATCTATTTCATTTTTATAATATCCTGGCAGATAAGGTTTAATACAGGTAAGCCCCCACAATAAATAAAGTCGGTTCGCATGCGAAAGAGGAAACATGGATAATATTTGATTAATATATTCTTCAAGAATCTTACTAATTCTATCATTATATATATTAAGATCATATATTTTGCTCATGATATACAGAAAAAACGGCAGATGAAAGTCACGCAACGAAAAAGAAAAGTATTCATTAAAAAAGTCGGCATTCAAATCCTCTTTAAACATTTCAATCGTTTTTATTATTAATTCTTGAAAAACATATTGATTATCTGAAGATGTTTGTTCTGTATACCGTACATACAAATAATATAACAAATGAATAAGATCCGCTTTCGGAATATGTTTCCTGGTATCTTTATAGATTAAAAATGCCAGTTTTTTAAAAATGACACTATCCATATCTTCCAATATCTCATTGATATCACCTTCTATAAATTTTTCTTTTACTAAATGACTTATACCAATAGCAACACCAGCCAATCCGGACTCTACAGTCACATCAATTGTATCGGATAACTGACTCACTACATCATCAAGCAAATTTTCTGCCATCTGTTTAAATTCATCATTCTCTTCCCAACGGGATAAGTAAAAATAGTAGATACACAAACCCAATTTCCCCGTGACTAAACCTATCGGATAGTCCTTTTCTGCAAACGAGAACAATTTCTTATTAAAAAAATCCATTTGATTCATATCCACTTATATTTGTTTTACTTTTATGTTTTTCTACAAGAGACTCTTACCGCAAATCCCTTTTTATCCAGACCGGATAAAACCGAGTATACAAATTCCAACTCGGTCTATCAATCTCTTCTAACGGGATCACCGATGTGCCATATCGTTTCAATAAAAGAGATAAGACACTCTGGTCATGCCGATGCTCCACAAAACCTTCCTCGTTTGGAGATTGTGAAAGTGTATTATCCATCAAATGAAAGTCTTCATAATACATATCCATCCAGAATTGAATTAAAGCAATCGTTTTGGGCTCTTTACGGATAAAAATTACTCCTGCCTGATATTGAGGAGAATACATATATTCCTGTCCTCGTACCTGGAAATAATCCAATAGATCCCCCTTTGTCCAAAAACATTCTTTTCGCATAGATTCCAATTGTGAAACCAAAAATCCGCTTTCATTATGCTTCACTTCTTCCCAATAAGCCAGTAATTTTTCTTTTCCACGGCTATTTAGATGGCATCCCATATCCACATACAACAATACATCTCCATTATCCATCGTGTTCAACGTATCCAAGATTATCCGTGGTTTCCATACCCAATAGCCAAAACCACGAACGCCAGCATGCAACTGATCCTGAAAGTCTTGTCGGAACGACTCCGATAAATCATACTCATTATAAAAATGAATGGTATCGAATAAATCAAAATCTTCCGCTTGTTCCATCAATCTCTCACGGCTTACTTTAAAACGCGAATCACCAAAGCTACAGAGATGTAATCGTCCTTCTTGCTTTTTGAGAGGAGATAAACAATTTTGTTCATTTTTAATCAGATGGCACAGCCTGATAAACGGATGCATCTGTAGCTGTGCTGCTTTCTCTATAAAAGAGAAGCGTAATGGAGACTTACGCCATTGTTGATATTGTTCATACAATACCGGATCATCACAACAGGCTTTCAGATGAGCAGCCAATTCACTGGCTGTATTATACTTACGCACATCAACATAACAATGGTCTCCCGGAGCAAATGTATCGATATTAGGTGCTCCGAAATAAACAGGTACAGCCCCAACCAATAGCGGATCAAAAAACTTTTCTGTTACATAATCCTCTGCGCACGAGTTCTCAAAGGCGATTACAAATTTATACCGTCTGTACAAAGTCATTTTGGAGAAATGTCCATTATCTTTCTCCAACCGACAATTATTAAATAGTTTTCCATACGAGTCGATCCCTATCTCCTCCATCAATTCTTTCAAGTACTCCTGACGTCCACTTTGGTTTAACGAACTGGAAATCATCATACAAACATCGTCTCGTAATACGAAAGGGAGAGAAGTCGTTCGCAGCAAACGAACCGGATAATCTTTTTCATAATAAGGGTATAACACATCTGCACCTTGATGATAAGACATCCAATAGTCGAACAGGCTCATAAACTCCGTGCTTTTTATAAAAGGATAGTTCTCTTCACACTCCATAGTCCACCCTACCCAACGTTGACCGGGCAACTTCTCCAAATCACCTTCCAAATCGAACCTCAATGTCGGCAGGTGAAAAACTACAACATCGGCACGATCCAGGTATTTTTGATCAGAGGTGATCAAGATATCTTTAGGAACCTGTTCTTTCGGATATATCAGAGGATCTCCCCACATATGGCTATAAAAAAGGATCACGGTCATCTTTTCCGGTATCATAGCCGGTATGCCAATAACCTCCGATGATATTCGCCACGCATGGTAGTTCTTTAACTTTCCCCTAGAAGTTTGATAACAAGATAAGCATTTTGAACGTACCTCTACCGATAAACTATTCCTCCTGTGATACAAGTGAAACAAACAATGACTGACCAATCGGAAGCGACTGTCCCTATTTTTATCCAACAGTCTGAAAGCCATATAGTATAACCTGGATGCTTTCAGATAAAGCATGCTCCAAAGCAACCGGCTCTCTTCCCTGTTAAACTGATTGGCATAACGAAGAATACGATTAGCTATATAAAGCAAACTATTCAGCCGTTTTCCTGTTTCCAACGTATGCATGATGGAATCAAAACGCTGACGATAATAGTAAAAGACCTGATCCATACAAACAACCCGTTCCGCCAAACACATACACTCTACGCACCACAACTCATCTTCGTGAAGTATCGATTCAAAACGAAACTGATGTTGTTCCACCCATGCACGACGATATAAATAAGAAGTAACCATCGGTACCATTTTTCGACTCCTGGAAAGTTCGATAAAACAATAGCTGCCCGACAACACTCGTCCGGTAACCGATTCGGGCAACGGCAGATACGGGGAATAAGTGCGACCCTCGGAAGATATATACAATATATTCCCCAAGATCATATCGGCATCATCCCGTTTGGCTTGCTCATACAAACGAGCCAATTCATCCGGTATCACCCAATCATCGCTATCGACAAAAGAAATATACTCTCCTTTGGCCTCTTCTACTCCTCGATTTCGGGCAACAGAAACACCGCTGTTTGGTTGATGAATCACCTTAACTGTGGGATATTCTCCCGCATAACGATCTAAAATCTCCGCAGACGAATCAGTCGAACCGTCATCCACCAGTATGATTTCCACACGAATGCCCGAAACTTGCAACAAAGACGTTACACAGTCTTCTATATATCGTTCCACATTATAAACTGGAACAATACAAGACAATTGATATGAATAGTTCTTTTTCATAATACATTTACACTTTTCCATTCCCCCAACCCCGGATGTATCGTCTCAACTCTCCGGATGCCATACCACAAACTTTCAAAAACTCCTTACGATTTTCATTCTCTGCCTCATCGTCTCTATATCGGGAATTTTTATTTCGGGGGTGGTACAGATGAAATAAAGGACCATCTACTCTCGTTATCGGCAATCCTAGAATAAACAGACGCCTAACTCGCTCCTGATCCTCCATTCCCCAACCATAAAAAAATTCATTTTCGCCTCCAGCTTCCAGATAAATATCTTTACGAACTAAAAAAGCTCCTCCGACAGAATTAGACATACAGCAAGAGTTACCGGGACTTTTTAGCTTCAATAGATAATCGATCGAACGATCCCTACGATAAAAAGCACTCTCCTCCAATGTGCAGAAATAGAAACGACCGTCATATGGATAACTCATGCAAGCTTTTCCTTCACTAATATCCTGCAATGCATTATCTATTTGTTCATCCGAAAGAATCACATCCGTATCCCAAATTCCCACTAAAATAGTTTCTGCATCCCGTAGTAGTTGATTTAAATATTTTGTACGATGAAATACCGGATCACAATCTTCAACAAAACTATATCTTACATTCGAATATTCTTTTTTCACTTCATAAATAGGCATTGCATCCGCTTCAAGAATTAGAATGTAAGTCTGCTTTCTACGAGATAGTTGTTCCAATATGATATCCAAATTCGCACTCCGCTCGGGTGAATCAATTCGAACAGGAATAACAAATGTAACATTCGCATTTTCTATCCTGCTCAAACGAGTAGAAAAATCCATTGCAGAAACATCCTTATTCAACAATCTTGTTATCCGCTCCGAATATAATTTCCAAGCATCTATTTTCTTTATATCATCCAATAATAGACCAGTATAAAAAGAGTGGTTCTTCAAGTAGTCCAGCAAACAAATCAAATTCTGCTTATTAAGATCATTTATTCGTTGCCATGTCCCTTGTCTTTCATAATCGACATCGACTCGAAAAGTCAGATAATGAATCCAACCACATAGTAAGTCGAAATCCTTAGGACGATTCATAGCAAATGTAGTCAATCTCCAGTCTATATCAGACAAAATTTCATCTTCATTACCTGCTACAAAACTGTTACGCAATAGATAAATCAAACCACATCCCAAATAACAAACGGTATATCCTTCATTTGCTACCGCAGTAGTTGTATCGATTATAGCATCTAATAATTCATCAGCCTGACCCGCAAACCAACTATTACCGGTATAACGGGCATAGGTATACAAACAAATAACTCTTCCCATATCCGGATTCCCCAATACAAATTCATCCGGTATTTCCTGATTTTTTGATTTATAACGATAAATAGTTGCTAACTGATTTTTTGCAAGGTCCTCTGTCTTATTTTCATAAAAATCGACTCCGTGTTTCTGATATCCGGATGGATGTAACGCAATCCAACCTTTCGGAAGAATATCCGGAGCCAACATATTTGTGTACCAACGATATGGAGCTATTACAATCTTATCTATACGGGCATTCAACCAGGCACCCCACCAACTAAAGGTACTATTTGCTATAATATTATGATGACATAAAGACATCAAATACATATCCTGCCAACTATCCATCCCTTGATTCCAATCCACAACAACCGCATTCTCTATCAGCATATTTTCTTTTACCCAAACCGGATCATCACTAAACAAAAAGAAATAACACGTTTCACCTTGTAACCGTGTTTTCAACAGGGCAATCGCTCGCCTGTAATAATCGTACGTACAGATGTTTCCATATATCTCTTGATTGGTTGCTGTCTGATAATCACTTCGGCGTACATGGATACTCACCGCCATACATGAACGGATTTTGACGGCAACATCGCGTGATTTTTTATTTAAACACGCTGTGTCAAACCGAAATACATTTCTAATGACTGGAGCAATTTTTTTGAAATACAATTCAGTTTGCCAATATCCCCTGTAAAGAGAGAGCAATGGCCAATCAGTTTCAATTGGTTGCCAAAGCGAATCTGCA
Source organism: Parabacteroides leei (assembly GCF_023369805.1). Taxonomy (NCBI): domain Bacteria; kingdom Pseudomonadati; phylum Bacteroidota; class Bacteroidia; order Bacteroidales; family Tannerellaceae; genus Parabacteroides; species Parabacteroides leei. The sequence goes on along the minus strand of NZ_JAMBQG010000018.1, from coordinate 53,410 downwards.
TGTTCTTTCACCAAACGAATACACGAAGCAGGAGTTCTACTTACATATTGAACTAATTCATCATCAGCTAAATGAGTCGATGGTATATTAAACACCTGTTCCAAATTATTTGACCGAAAAGATTCATCCGGCAAAGTACCAGGAGTAAACAAACAAAAATTGCTTTCCGGACATGATGATTTCATCCCCAAAAGAAAAGCATATTGAAACATCTGATTACCTAAGCGTCCAAAACGCTCAACCAAATGAAGTGGTCTTATTTGCATTTCTTTATCCCGTAAATAAGACATAAAAGGGTTGATAAATACCTGTTTTAAAAGGTCTACATTCCCTTTGCCGAATATTTTGTTTTTATCCCGCAAGATAGCTCTACAAGCACCTTCAAATTCTTCCGGCTTACAGAACATCGTTCCGATCACTCTCGGATTTCGTTCCAATAGGTATTTATTCAGATAAGATTCATCATGCCAGACAGCCATAATACCATTTGACAAATCAATTCGAATACATTCTACACAAAATGTTGCCAAATCCAACATTTCTGATACTCTTCCTCCATAAAAACTGGCTTGATAATAACTTTTTCCTCTCCCATAGGGAATATACGCCTGACATAGAGGATTCCTGTCATAGGTATAACTATCCGGATGTTTATCGGAAAAAAAGTCAAAACTCAATACGGAAAAATAGTCGTTCACTTCCTCTGGCAATATTTCACCACACCATACCGGACTTAGAATTTCATAATTGGCATTGATATAAAAAAAATAATCGAAAGCAGCCAACTGCCTACGAATACTCAACATGCAATCATATTTCGCGCATGTATTCATAGCCCATCCATCATCCTTACGAAAGAACATTGAAACATTTGTCAATTCCATGTTCAACAGCCATTCACTATCCGTAAATACGAAATAATGTTTCTCTGCGTCCGGAAAAAGATATTGTTCACACGAACAATAGAACTCTTCCCAAAAGATATCATATTTACCGATCACCAGATAGACAATGGCTATGAGGTAATGTCGTTCCGTATCGTAGACCGGAACAACTTCAGCGTCTTGATATAACCGACTGTATTTCATGTCATCTATGCATATATTATTGTATAGCAATAAGTGATCGTATAAATATCAAGATTATTCAATCAATACGTACAAATCTCATAATCTGATTTATATAGATTCTTTATCTCAGCTATATAATCTGGATCAGTCAACTGAAACTTCACCGACGTTTCATTTGCTGATTTTTTTAACAACGGAACTCCTTGTTCTTCCAAAAACTGATTCAATTTATGGATCGGAACAATATAATCCACATCTTCCGGACGATAATAGTCCGACTGCCTACGAATATGTTCATCCTGATAGAGCGGATCTTTTTTACTTAATTCCAATCGCACAACGGACATAAAGTAATCAAATGAGTTGTTTTCATATACCCCCAAGAGACTGAAATAATAATGAGAAGTCCTTTCCAAACAAAAATGCTTATAACAAGAAACTAAACGTTCAACAGGATCTCGCCAAACTGCAAATTTGATTAACTTACCTGTTTCATCCTCTCTTTCCTTCATTTTTACAACAGGACATAAATAAGGACTGAAGTCATTATATCCGATAAAATTATGTACCTCTTCCCCATCCGGGTAAAATCCATATTTAGAAGATACTACAATATTCTTTAAATGAGTGACCGCATTTTTTGCAATTGCAACAAATGCCATATCATATTCCTCGATCAGACAAAAATAATTATCCAGAAAAGGAGATCTACAGGGTACGTCCAAAGGTATCTTCATCGCATTCTGATTACCGGTTGATAAATAAATTTTCTTTTCCATCACATCGGAAATATGGCTTCCAGAACAGATATATCCAGCCATAGCCTCCTTCGTTAAACCACAAACATGCAAATACACATTCATATTGTCAGACTCTAACTGCCTGTTGTAAAACCCAATACTTGTATTATGCCGATGGGTCAGCCGATAGATTACTCCAGTTACCCATGCTATTGGCATTCCAAGAATTTCCAACCGTTTTATCCGTTCCCAATTGTCTAATAGACCACCATAAAAATGCTCATTTTCTCCACCTATTTTCAAATAAGCTTCTTTATTTACAAAAAAGACACCTCTGGACGAATCCAAAGAAGAATAATTGGCAGTCTCCTTTTCTTTTGATAGAAAAGGATCCAAAAATCCTTGCCGGTACAGAAAGCTATCTTCTACCGAATAAACTAAAAAACGTCCGTCGCCGGGAATACTCATTAAGGCACTCCCATTGCGAATTTCCGTAATCGCATTATCCATTTGCTCACCCGGAACAAATATATCGGTATCCCAAACCCCGACAATAGAGGTATCGGCTTTACGTAAAAGTTCATTTACATATTTTGTCCGATAAAAAACAGGGGAATCATCTTTAACAAAATGATAAAGGACATTCGGATACGTTTTTTTCATCTTATATGCAGGACCTGTATCCGCTTCTAACAAAATCACTTTTACTTGTTTCCTATTGGATAACTGCTCCAGTAGCATATCCAGATTCCGCTGTTGTTCTGAATAATCTATCCGGAAAGGTATCACAAATGTAACCCCGTCATCCTCTGGACTCATGGATTCTGATAAAGAAAAACGACATTCTCTTTTCACTAATATCGGATAATATCGGGAACACAAATCCCATACAGGACGATAAACATCTTCTAAAGGTATTACAGATACTCCATGCTGTTTCAATAAAAGCGAAAGAACACCCGGATCATACCGATGTGTAAAAAGGTCATTATCATAAATATCCCGCCAGGATTGAAGTAAGGCTACGGTCGCAGGTTCTTTACGAATGAACAAAACCTGACAGAAATCCTCAGAGACCAGAAAACCACTCGCATTCTCTTTCACTTCCTTCCAGTAAGAAAACATCTTTTCTTCGCCCCTGCTGTTCAGATGGCAATCGATATCCACATAAAGCAACACGTCACCGTCATTCATTTCGGTCAATGCATCCAATATAATGCGAGGTTTCCAGTCCCAATAACCTAAGCAACGTATGCTGTCTTTCAAATAGATCGGGATATCATTTCGAAATGAACCTGGCAAATCAAATTCATTATACAGAGAAATGGCATCGAACAAGTTGAAATCTTCCGCTTGTTCCTTTAGTCTTTCATGATTTTCCTGATAACAGGAATCGCCAAAACTGCAAAAAGAGAATTTACCATCCATCTCTTTCCGATAATCTTTACGAGAGGATTCATCTTTCACCAACTGGCATAAACGAATGAAGGGATGTAGCTGTTGTTGTGCCGCTTTCAACACAAAAGTCTCCCGCAACGGTTGTTGCCGCCATTGTTGATATTGCTCATATAAAACCGAATCTTCCAGGCAGGCTTTCAAATGGACAGCCAATTCTTCAGCCGACTTAAACTTGCGCACATCGACATAACAGTTATCACCCGGGACAAATTCATCGATATTGGGTGCTCCGAAATAAACCGGAACGGCTCCTGCCAACAATGGATCAAAGAACTTTTCTGTTACATAATCCTCGGCACAAGAGTTCTCAAAAGCTATGATAAATTTATATTGTTCATATAAAGTCATTTTGGATGAACGCCCTTTGTCTTCCGGCATCTGACAGTTATTATACAACTTGCCGTAAGAATCAATCTGCACATTCCGCATCAGTTCCTTTAAATATTCTTGTCGACCGCTCCGGCTAAACGGACTTGAAACAAGCATACAGATACCACGACGGGAATTGTCTGAAAAGACAGATTCACGGAAACGAGCCGGATAGGCACTTGTATAATAAGGGATTTGTACATCTGCCCCCTGGTGATAAGACATCCAATAATCAAACAGACTCATAAACTCGGTGCTTTTGATAAAAGGATAATTATCTTCACATTCCCTTGTCCAACCTACCCAACGCTGATTAGCCGGTTTATCCAAGTCGTCTTCCAGATCGAACTCCAATGTAGGAAGATGAAAAACGACCACATTGGCACGCCCCAGATACTTTTGATCGGATGTAATCAAAAGATCTTCCGGGACATGTTTTCTTGGATACGTCAAAAGCATTTCCCACATTCGATTGTAAAACAATAATACCGTGGTTCCTTCCGATATCACTTCAGGTATTTCGATCACTTCCGGAGATACCTGCCAAGTATGGTAATTTCTTAATTTTTTTCTGGCTATTTTATAACAAGAAAGACAGATAGACCTGACATGGGGTGTTAACCGATTCCTGTCATGATAGATCTGGTACAAGGAATTGGTATCCAAACGAAAACGGCTATCACGTTTTTTATCCAATAACCCAAAGGCCAATTTATATAATTGTGCAGCTTTAACGTATACCATACTCCATACTTCTCGCTTCTCTCCCTTATCGAAACGACCGGCAAAACGGAGTATCCGGTTGGCTATATGCAACAGGCTGTTTATCCGTTTCCCCGTTTCCAATGTATTCATGATAGACCCAGGACGTTGGCGATAATAATAAAACGGCCAATCCGTGCATACCACCCGTTCTGCCAAACACAACGCCTGGACACTCCATAGTTCGTCTTCGTGAACTACCGGTTCAAAATACAGATTGTTTTGTTCCAACCATTCCCGGCGATACAGATAAGAGCAGACCATCGGAACGAATTTTCCACTTCGGATAAATTCGACAAAACAAGTTTCTCCCAACAAAACTTTACCGACAATAGATTCGGGTAAAGGTAAAAATGGAGAATATTCCGGTTCGTCAGGAGCGACATACCGGACATTCCCTAAAATCACATCCGCCTTATCCCGTATCGCTTTTCGATATAGTGTCGTCAACTGTTCGGGATTTATCCAGTCGTCGCTGTCTACGAATGCAATATATTCTCCACAAGCCACCTCCATCCCGTGGTTACGAGCTGCCGAAAGCCCTCGGTTGGCTTGACGAACCACTTTTATATGAGGATTTTCCGACGCATACCTATCCACTATGCCTGGTGACGAATCAATAGAGCCATCGTCTACCAGTATGATCTCCATACGGATAGACGAGACTCGCAATAATGACTCTACACAAGCATCGAGATATTGTTCCACGTTATAAACAGGGACAATGCAGGAAAGCTGATATGGACAGGGTTTGTTCATATCAGCTTTCAAGACAGAATAAAATCGCCCAGCAAATAACCGTATTCATGATTTAAATAAATCTGGTACGCACCAACTGTCTCATCCAACGTAAAGTTAACCGTTTCACCGGAAGAGATTGTAACGCATTCTTTAAGGATTACATTTCCTTCGGCATCAGTCACCGTAATCGTTAAACCAGATAAGACATCTGCACAATAAACAGACAATACATTTCCATCTACGAATATGATAGGTACTTTAGGGAAGATTGTTCGAATTATGTCATCACCCCATTTTCCAGTTATCCCTACTTTAGCTCCTAATGCTATCTGAGAAAAGAGACTCACAAAGAAAATGGCAAAAAATAAAAATACATAGTGCTTCATGATATTAAGTTTTTGTTTTATAGGAAACAAAGTTAAACAAGAATAACTATATTTTACTTTTTGGGACCGTAACAAAAATGTAACAAGAAAAACACCTGTACAAAAATTGAAATACAAAGCATACAAGCTCAATTAAAAATCACAAATTCGATATATATTTGTCTAATTTGGGAGCTGAACCTTTTCTTCGAGTCAATTTCGTATACAGTCTATTCTTATTGAGGGATATAGCCTGACTGGTAATACATAATAATGAGGCAATACGTCCTACCGGAATATTCAATTTTATAAGACAACAGATCTGCAATTCTATTTTTGAGACTCCGGGATAAAGGTCTTTTATTCTACGCGTAAAGTCAATATACAAAAGATGATCTATCCAATCAATCACTTCCTGCCACTTTTCTTCATCCATTTTTGGCCATTCCGTATACAGGCCGTGGTATAAATCAGAGCTAAAAAATAATGTTTTCATCTTTTCAAAATCAACACTTTCATTTCCAGCACATTGGGTTTTATTTTCATCGATAACTTTCAACACCAACGCCAAACTTTTTTCCAGTTCGACCTTCTCTTGTTGTACTGAAAACAATTCATTTTGTTGTTCAATCTTAGCATCAGTTCTTTTTTGCCGTTCCATCCCCAATTGTTGCTTCAACTCAATCTCAACAAATTTTCTCTTGCGCAATTCGAATTCCAGTTGTTCTTGCAATCTCTTTATCGAAACATCACGATCTTTCAAATATTGCTGACTTTTTCTATATTCTTGTTCCTGAAGACGTAACGACTGGTTCAACTGATCTTCTTTTCTTTGTTTCCTTTTATCCCGATAAACGAACATAGTAATTGCCGAAACAAAAAGTAATCCTCCCAGTAAAGAGACTAAATATAGACTTTTAGTTTTTTTATCCACTTTCCGCCGGTAATATTCTTTATCTTTCTCTACTAACTGATAATCATAAAGACTTTGTAGCCGGGCAAGTGTTTCCGCATGTTCCTCTTCTTCTATAGAATCTTTCAACTCTTCGTATTTTTCCTGAAAAACAACATATTCTTGAAAATTTCCTCTCTGTTTTTCCAGTTGTCCCAGAGAATAATAAATTCCTGCTAATGTTTGAATATTTGAACTCTTCTGACAAAAAGAAAGATAGCTATATGCTGAATCTAATTGATCCATTTTCAAGAACAGATCCCCTAATGTAAAACTGATTAAACAAGAATCATCCGGTGATCCTATTTGAGCATATGCTTCCTTTGCATAAGCTAATCCATTTAAATAATCTCCCTTTTTACCATAAGTATCTGCCAATTCATTGAGAATGTAAAAAGAATGAGAATCTGACGTATATGATAAAACTTTGGAATAATAACAGATAGCACTATCTAATTGATTTTTGCAGACATAAATACGAGCTATATTTCTGAAAGTCAGAGACAATGCAATTGAGTCTATCTCCTGTTGAAAATATTCCATTGCTTTTGTTTGAAAAGCCAAAGCCGGTTGATAAAGCTCTTGATAAGTATATAAAGTGCCCAAATTAGCACATAAACGTCCCAATAAAGAATATTCATCCAAATCTTTTCCTACCTCATAAGCCTTCAAATAATATCCTTGGGCTTGCAGAGCATCATTTAAATCCTGGAAAACCCTACCACAATAATAATAAGCCTGCATCTTCCGGTCATCCAAGTTTGTCTTTTCATAATACTTGACAGCTATTTGTATCAATGAATCGGATGTATGTTCTATGCGGCTTTTATCTTGTACCTGCGTATAGAGCAAACACCAAAGAGCATTTTGCTCCTTGGACATATCCTCCCGATATGCTATACTATCTAAAAGTGATAACGTACTATCAGGTCTTTCATTCATATATTCCTCTGCCTCTTCCAATAAAGGAGAGACATTGGTACTTCTACCACAAGCTACCAAACAGAAAAGTAGCAGAAGATTTAGTATTAGCTTAAGTACTTTTGACATACGCAACTGTTTTACAGAATGCAATATAGAACTTTATTTTCAAAAGATCACAAAAAAATTAATACATTTACAAAAAAATCAGACAATGAATACTTCGTGTCCTTTTTTATCTATAATAGTTCCGATATATAATGTCGAAACTTATCTGGAAGAGTGTTTGAACTCCTTGATCAACATCCGGATAATTTCAAAGGAGATTATTTTGATCAATGATGGCTCTACTGATCAGTCCGGTGAAATTGCAGAGAAGTATGCTTCTTCTCATTCCTGTATAAAACTCTTTCATCAATCGAATCAGGGATTGTCGGCAGCACGTAATAAAGGATTGTCTGAAGTTCAAGGGGAATACATAATGTTTATCGACAGTGACGACTGGATAATAGAAGGACAGACCGATAAAATGTTCTCGGAAGCTATCAGTTTTCACCCCGACATAATAATGGGAAATTCCGTTTGCTATTATCCTGACGGACAAACCGGGACCTTATTTAATTCAATCCCATCCCATTTATGCCACATCTGCCTGACAGGAAAAGAGTGTTTTTCAGAATTAATGAAACACGGGGCTTTTCCTCCGATGGTTTTTAATTACCTGTACAAAAAGGAATGGCTAAATAAGCAAACATTGTATTTTGAGAATGTTGTCCATGAAGACGAACTTTGGACTCCCAAAGCTCTTTGCCTCGCAGAAAGCGTTTACATCTCCAACATTGATTTTTACGGATACCGGCAACGGGATGGTTCTATCATGAAAACTTTGGCCACCCCCAAACGCGTACGAGACCTGATTTATATAGCTAATCGTTTGATTCGTTTTGCATCGGAATACAGTTTTGATGGTCCGGACCGGGAAATGAAAAGCGAACTATACGCAAAAGCTTATATGTTATATAATATAGCTTTCTTTTCACTGTCTAAAATCAAAAATGGAAATTTCACTTTACCCTCACATGCATTGTATGTCATTTTCAAAATATACCACCATCTCTCACCATTCTCAAAAAAGAGGATTTTCCGTTATTACAAAAATGCACAGAATAATTTGAAGAGTTATTTAAAATGGAAGATATCTTACTGGGCAGAGAAATTGTCTCCTGAAATAATAAAAAACAAACATATTATATTGATATATAATACTATGTGGGATACTCCTCTAAACATTCCCGTTGAGCAGATTCCGGAAAAATATAGATTTACGACTGACAGGCAGTATTACCCTCAGGCACAAACAGTTATTTTCCACTTACCAACTTTGATCAATGAATTAGAAAATGACCTGGAAAAGCTTGAAAATCAAATATGGGTTGCCTGGATATTGGAATGCGAAGAAAATTACCCTCTCTTCAAAGATCCGGAATTTATGGAATTATTCGACTATCGGATTTCCTATCATCAGACAGCAGATATCATCCAATCGTCTTTAAAAGAAAATTTTACTTCGTTAATGAAACAATCAATCGACACAAAGGAGAGGACGTGCAACATCTGTATGCTTATATCCAGTCCGGTTAACCAAAGTTCAAGACAGGAATACCTGAAAGAACTTATGCAGGAAATACACATAGATTCATACGGAAAACTATTCAATAATAAGAAAATGGATCAGGACAACGGACGGGAATCTAAAATTAATCTATATAAACAATACAAATTTGTCATCGCATTTGAAAATGCTTGCGCTACCGATTATGTTACGGAGAAATTTTTTGATCCATTGATTGCCGGAGCAATCCCCATTTATTTAGGAGCTCCCAACATTGACGAGTATGCACCGGGAGAACATTGTTTTATTCATGTAAATGACTTTAAATCACCTAAAGAGTTAGCCAGTTATATAAAAGAATGTTGTAATAATGAACAGGAATATCAATCATTTTTCCAATGGAAACAAAAAAATCTCCGTCCTCAGTTCATAGAGAAGGCCCAATTACAAAAAACATCTCCCTTCATCCGCTTATGCGAACTACTGGAGACAAGGATCTAAAAATACAGACCAGAAACTACTTCGTTCTCAAATTTGGCAAGTCTCCATATTTTTCAAGCTGATAATCCAATAGACAAGTATGGTAAAAATAAAACATCCAACTACAGGAATTGGGAACAATAAACAGATTTTCAGATTGCAATTCTTCGGCAGATCGTTTTTTCAGAAAAGAATAGGGCATTGTACTGATATTCCCACCTTTTATATTTTCATCCTTACACCAACGCATATGATGCCATAAGAATCCGATAAATACGGAAGATGACATATTCCCCGTATGAAAAGCCTCTATAAAAGAATATCCTTTAGGTTTACTACGGTCTGACGTACAAAACTGTTTCCCCGGATAATAATAAGTATCTTCGGTTACTTCAAAAAAACAATGATCCATTTCTCCATTATATAAACCGATCAACCGGCTCTCACCATTTTTTGAATAGGATAGCGGAACGGCATAATTACCATCCTTCACACACAAATTGACGCCACTTATCCAGGTAAATCCTTTCTCATTTGAAATTCGTTTCAATAGATACTGTTCATAAATATGACCGAACAAGCCGGAAACAATAAAAAGATTTCCCAAATACAACTTAAACCATCCCAGCTGTCCCTTCATAAAACCCTCAAAAATAGAAGCTATAAACTTTTCAACAAACGTAAAACGATATTTTTTATCAGACCTATAAGCATCACAGATTTTAGCAAAGTAAGCCTTAAAATAAATTTGATCGGCATCTATTTTGACAGCATACCTATAAGTAGCCTTCGAAAGTGTATAATTATAATAAGTACTCAATAAATGAGGAGAATCAACCGGCAGATTATAGACATAATCAAACTCCTCTAGTGTCAGATCATGCCCATAGATACGTGGAGTATAATGAAATACCCTAATTTTTTCCGGATACTCTTTTTGTTTGCGTTCCAAAATAACCGGTGTTCGATCCGAGCATTCGTGATAACAAATAATCAATTCATCCAAGGCATCGATAACGGAATCAATAGAATCCTCCAAATATTCTTCTTCATTCCTTACACGCATTAAGCCACTGACACCAACCGGTCTGTTTTGCATTAGCCAATTTGCTCCCATACAATAAAATTTATTAACTATCTAAATACAATATCACCTTTTTCCTGTAAATCCGATATTAACTCATGCATAAAAGAGCAGGCATTAATACAATACTAGCGTCTTACTTTTATTGCTTACAAGCATTAAGATTTATTTTTCGGCAATTTACATAAATTCTCCATACCCCCTCCCTCTTAAACGCTGTAAAATCTATTTATATAAAAGAATATCATTAATATATGCTATCTCCGGTACAATTCCTTCCATCTTGTAGTATATTTGTATTCGAACGTTTTTGCATTTGATATATATCAAACGAATAGAACACATATATGCTTCTTTCATTTGATAATTGTTCTCCTTTCATTTGGTATTCATAGAACGATTCATTGTTCGGGATGAAAATTGGTTTTGGCTGGTATTAATTTAAAACACGATAATAATGAGCTTAAAATTCGGATGGTACAAAACTCCGGTTCCGGGAGACAGGGAGGATAAACAAGTTCCCCATGCGCGAATCATTTCACAAGGGACACTCGACACAAAGTATATGTGTAAAATGATCTCGATGTCGAGTACCATTTCTTCGGCCGATGTAAAAGGAGTATTGGAAGCGCTAAATTTCTGGATGGGATTCTGCCTGTCGGAAGGGAACAGTATCGAACTGGATGGACTGGGTTACTTTACCCCTACACTGAAAAGTAAAATAACCACCGATGAAAACGGTAAAAACAAGGTACAGGCAGAAATAGATTCCGTCAGTTTCCGTTGTGCAACCTCCCTGAAAGAACAGGTGCGGGAAGCCGGACTCGAACTGGTGAAAAAAACGAATACGGAAAAGCTCCCGCAAGAACAACGCCTGGAAAATATCATGGCTGAAGTGGAAAAAAACAAGTGCATCAACCGCAGTGCCTGCATGAAACTGAACCACTGCAGCCAGTTCATGGCACTAAATGACCTGAAACAACTGATAAACAGTAACAAACTGATACAGATCGGCGGAGGCAAACAGACAATGTATATACGCTCATTGTAAATCTGAAATTTCGCGGCGAAATAGCTTTATTCCCATACATTTGATTTATCCACATAAAATATATCCACACTATGATAAAAAGGACGGGCAGCAGACAGAAACATCTCTTGCATCATATGCCGTTATAATTATTTCATTCGAATTATTCGAATCGAATAATTCAGGTTTAATCGTTTCTCAAGGATATACAGCCATTTTGTCGCCGTAAAATTTGTTATTCTACATCCTTTCTTTTATCTTTGTAACAGCCATTAATGTAATAGCCATTAAATTAACAGGGATTAAAATAAGACACGCATGAAATTTTACGATCGAAAAAAAGAGTTAAAGCTACTACAGGATATCAATGAGCAATCACGTAACAGCGCTTGTTTTACAGTGATGGTTGGCCGCCGTCGTATCGGCAAAACTGCTTTACTGCTCGAGAGTGTGAGGGGAGAGAAGTTTCTGTACCTCTTTGTTTCCCGCAAAAGTGAAGTACTTTTATGCGAGCAGTTCCAACAGGACATCAAAGAAAGCCTGGGGCTGGATATATTCGGCCGGGTGGACAACTTCCGTACCTTATTCGAACAATTGATGATTTACGCTACAAAAACTCATTTCACACTGATTATCGATGAATTCCAGGAGTTTGACAATATAAACAGTTCTATTTTCAGTGATATCCAGAATATATGGGATAGATATAAGGAAGAAGCTAAGGTAAACTTCATTGCTTGCGGATCTATTTATTCCATGATGAAAAAGATTTTTGAAAACAATAAAGAACCGTTGTTCGGACGCCTGACATCCAAAATTATACTAAAACCATTCAATGTTTCTACGATAAAAGAGATACTAAAAGATTACAATCCGGGATATACACCCGAAGATCTGCTGGCTTTTTATCTTATAACAGGAGGGGTGGCTAAGTATGTTGCCTTACTGATGGAAGCAGGTGCTACCACATTCAACAAAATGATTCACTATACGGTGCGGCCTGATTCTCCGTTTCTGTCAGAAGGACGCGACCTGCTTATTTCTGAATTCGGACGTGAATATGCGACCTATTTTTCCATCTTGCAATTAATAGCTTCAGGTAAGACAGCGCAAAACGAAGTCGATTCGATTATCGGAAAGAACACAGGGGCTTATTTAGCTAATCTTGAAAAAGAATATTCTCTGATAAACAGAAATAAACCGATGTTTTCAAAACCGGAAAGCAGAAACAGCCGTTGGTGCCTGAATGATAATTATCTGATGTTTTGGTTCCGTTTTATATTCCCCAACCTGTCTATGATTGAACTGGAAAAAAACGATATGCTTGAAAAATTCATTTTAAAGAACTATGAACAGTACAGCGGGCATATACTGGAACGCTATTTCAGAGACAGGATTGCAGAAAGTGAAGATATTACGGACATCGGTAATTATTGGGACAACAAAGGAGAAAATGAAATTGATCTTATCGCCCTCAACCGTTTTGAAGGGAAGGCATTGATAGCTGAAGTTAAGCGAAATCCCAATAAGATCAATATAGCTCGCCTATATGAGAAAGTTGCCTCCATAAAAAAACAATTATCGCATTACACATTGGAAATAAAAGGATTGTCAATGCAGGATATGTAAATCTTTGATAGAATTGAAAATTAATATTGGCTGTCTGGTAAGCTATAAAATCATAAAGCGTGAACAGTTGTTGACATATTTCAGTTATATTTGCAGACTGGAACAGATAAGTACTTCAAAAAATGATGAATAAAGCATTACATAGAATGGGAGAATATGTCATGTTGATGGGGAAATCCATATCAATACCTGACAGATGGAGCATGTTCTTCAAACAATTGATAAAAGAGATCTACAAACTGGGAGTAGACTCCCTTTGGATCGTAATTATCATTTCAGTCTTTATCGGTACGGTAATTGCAATTCAGATATCACTGAATATCAGTTCTCCGCTGATTCCTAAATTTACGATCGGATATACGACCCGTGAGATTATCCTGCTTGAGTTTTCATCTTCTATAATGTGTTTGATCCTGGCCGGTAAGGTGGGAAGTAATATTGCTTCCGAGATCGGTACCATGCGCGTAACAGAACAAATCGATGCGATGGAAATCATGGGGGTAAATTCGGCGAATTTCCTGATCATGCCGAAAATTGCCGGGCTGATGATCTTTATTCCGGTATTGGTTGTATTCAGTATGTTCACCGGTATGCTGGGAGGTATTGCTGCCAGCCATTCAACGGGAACAGGGATGACTCCCGCCTCTTTCGAATACGGGTTACAGTTCTATTTCAACGAGTTCTATATTTGGTATTCTATTATAAAATCAGTGGTTTATGCCTTTATTATTTCATCGATAGCCGCTTATTTCGGCTATTATGTAAAAGGAGGTGCGCTTGAAGTCGGTAAGGCCAGCACGAATGCTGTCGTAATGAGCAGCATCATGATCTTGCTGGCAGACGTAATAATGACCCATTTAATGCTTACGTAAAAATGATAGAAGTAAGAAATATAACGAAATCATTTGAAGGTCGTACCGTACTGAATAATATCAGTGCCGTCTTCGAAACAGGCAAAACCAATCTTATTATTGGGCGAAGCGGTTCCGGTAAAACGGTTTTGATTAAAAATATTATCGGCCTGATGAAACCGGATTCAGGAGAGATCCTGTATGATGGACGCGACTTGACTTCAATGGGAAAATTAGAGTTGAACATGCTCCGCCGGGAAATGGGCATGTTGTTTCAGGGTTCGGCCCTGTTCGACAGTATGACGGTTCTTGAAAACGTGATGTTCCCTCTTAATATGTTCTCAAAAGACTCTTTTAAAGAAAGGGAAAGGAGGGCGATGTTCTGCCTGGAACGCGTTAACCTTTCAGAGGCGGAACGCTTGTATCCGTCGGAGATCAGTGGAGGTATGATGAAACGTGCGGCTATTGCCCGCGCCATCGCTCTAAATCCGAAGTATCTCTTCTGCGATGAACCGAACTCCGGCCTCGACCCTAAAACATCCTTGTTGATAGACGACCTGATCCACGATATTACGACTGAATATAAGATGACCACCGTCATAAACACTCACGATATGAACTCGGTTATGAATATCGGAGAAAATATCATCTTCATCAAAGAAGGGGTAAAAGAATGGCAGGGAACGAAAGACCAGGTTATCACTTCCAACAATAAAGCACTGAATGACTTTATCTTTGCATCCGACCTCTTCCGAAAAGTCAAGGAGGTGGAGATGCATCAGGAGGAAGGATGAAGCAGGTGACAAGTAACAGTTGACAGTTTTAAGAAACAAGAAAAGGCCCTGCTATTGGATCAAAAATCAATAGCAGGGCCTTTTATCTGTCAACTGTCAACTATTTAGTAGCCGAACAGTTCTTCTTTACTCAGTTTCGTGATCGGGCCATATCCGGAGAGCGATTTCAGATCCAGGTCTTTTTCATCGCCAAGCACACAATAGGTATATTTACGGCCTTTCACCCATTTTTCCTGGAATGCTTTAATTTCATCCAATGTCATGGAAGGTGCTTTTTCATACAGTTCCTTGCGACTATCCACATTCAAGCCCAGATCCTGTGCACTCATATAAGACCATAAGACATCCGATTTTGTGATACGTTCGGTGCGCAAACGGGTAATCAATGCATCTTTTGCCAGTTCGAACGCTTTTTCCGATTCCGGCATATTATTGATAATATCGTCGAATGCCTTCATTGCATCGATCATCTTATCATTTTGAGTTGCGATAAACGTACGATATACGTACGGATATTTCAATTTGTAAGGCGTGATCAGGAACGCACCGGCCGAATAGGCCAAACCGCGTGATTCGCGCATTTCCTGGAATACAATAGCATTCATTCCTCCACCAAAATATTCATTATACATATTCAATGTTGGCTGGATAGCGGAATCAAACTTTTCTCCCCTGTTGGAAACAGCAGAGAAATAGATCTGTTTGGCATCGTACTGCGCCAGTAAAACCTTATTTTCGGTCGTTTCCTGTTGCTTGAAGTCAGCTGCAGCCGGAAGCGGGTTCAACGTGGCAGGTACGTTATGGTATTGCTCGATAATATCCAATAAGGCTTGTGCTTTTTCCGGTCCATAATACAGGATAGAATGTTCGTACGAATTTATCTTATGAATACGGTCTACCAGTTCCTGCGGATTCATCTGCTGCAACTCGGCAGTATTCAATACATGAGTTGCCGGAGAATTCGGACCCCAGATCGCATACTGGATCAACTTATTGAAATTCTCACCCTGGTTCAGCTTGGCATCCGCTCTCTTCTTTAATATATCATCCGCCAGATTGGCATAAGTATCTTTATTGACCTGTGCATCAGCCAACAGTTCTTCAAACAGAGCCATTGCCTGCGGCATCTTTTCACGCAGTCCCTGCAGCATCACATAGGTACGGTCGGAACCCGGGAAAACACTGAAGTAACAAGCCAGGCGATAGAATTCTTCATTGATCTCTTTCAGGCTTTTGGTAGATGTACCCAGGTACTTCATATATTCAAAAGCAGTACCCATCGCTTTGTCATTATTATTACCCATATCGAATACATACATCAACGAGAATATATCGTTCGTCGCATTTTGTTTGTAAAGGACAGGGATATCAGACTTAGCCGTCAACTTCTGCAAATCCTTGTCGTAATCAAGGAAGACCGGTTCGATCGGCGTCACCTTTGCTGCCTGTATTTCTTTCAGGAAGGCACTCGTGCTATCACGGTTCATTACGATCGGAGTGATCTTCGGTTTATCGATTTTCTTTTCATTCGGGTCCTTACCTTCCCTTTTATAAACAACGGCATAGTTATCGCCGAAATATTTATTGGCAAATTCTACGATCTGAGGTTTAGTGATCTTACTCATCCTATCCAATTGAGCGACCTCGTCTTTCCAATCTACGCCATTAATAAAGGAAGAGACAAACATATCGGCACGGCTGTAATTATTATCCAAGCGATACATCTGCATCAATTTATAATTGTTGATAGCAGCCTCTAAAAGTCCCTCGTCGAACTCTCCTTTTTTCAATTTATCTATCTCTGCCAGGAAGAGATCCTTCACTTCGTCAAGCGTTTGTCCCTGTTTCGGGCGACCGCCTATAACAAATGCATTATAATCTGCCATATCATAAGTTCCGGCATAACAGCTAAGAACTTTCTGTTGCTGTACCAGGTCGATATCCAACAGGCCGGCTTTTCCATTATTAATGATTTCACCCGTCAGGTTCAGTAAGTCCTGTTCAGGGGAAGCAGCACCGGGGAAACGCCATCCTAATGTCAGATTTTCAGCATCCACTCCCAATACTTCCTTTACAACCGGAGCTTTGATAGGAGATTCGTGTGTCACCGGTAATGCCGGCAAATTAGGATTCGGCTGCAAATGGCTGAAGTATTTATTGATTATGGCAATAGTCCGGTCGGGATCAAAATCACCGGACATACAGATAGCCATATTATTCGGCACATACCAGGTATTGTGGTAATTTTTGATATTGGTGATCGACGGATTCTTCAGGTTCTCCTGCGTGCCTAAAACAGTCTGTGTTCCGTAAGGATGATCCGGGAAAAGAGCATTTAAAACGGCTTCATAGACTTTACGTCCGTCACTGGTCAGAGACATGTTCTTTTCTTCGTAGACAGTCTCCAACTCGGTATGGAAACCACGAATCACATTATTTTCAAAACGGTCTGCCTGGATTTTTGCCCAGTTATCGATCTGGTTGGAAGGAATATCTTCGGTATAAACAGTCATATCGAAGCCCGTATAGGCATTTGTACCGTTCGCTCCGATAGCAGACATCAGCTTATCGTATTCGTTCGGAATAGCATATTTCGACGCTTCATAAGAAATGCTGTCTATCTGATGATAAATAGCTTTCCGTTCCACTTCATCGGTCGTCTTCCGGTATACTTCAAACAGTTGTTCGATTTCATCGAGCATCGGCTTTTCCTGTTCGTAGTTCTGAGTCCCGAACTTCTGCGTACCTTTGAACATCAGATGCTCAAAGTAATGTGCCAACCCGGTCGTTTCAGCCGGGTCATTCTTCCCGCCAACCCTGACAGCGATATAAGTCTGGATACGCGGTGTCTCTTTGTTTACGGTCAAATACACTTTCAAGCCGTTATCCAGCGTATAGATACGTGCTTTCATGGGGTCATTCGGGACTGACTCGTACTTAAACGGGGAAGTCTCTTTACAGGCTGCGGTCAGTAAAATAATTACGGCCAGCGAAAGAAGCTGAATAATTCTACGCATACGATTTAGATTTAGAGATTACTTAGGAGCCAAATATATGAAAATATAATTCAATTAACCTCCATAAACCATTTAATTATTGGTTATTACATGAAAAAAGGCGATTATTGCATATTGTTGCAATAATCGCCTTCCTATACTTTATTCCGGAGATCAGATTCCGAATGCTTCTTTCACTTTATCCACATAATCCAGTTTTTCCCATGTAAACAACTCTACTTCGCAGACAGTCGGCTTCGGGTTGTAACGGGAGGTGAATGTTTTTGTCACTGTTTCCGGTTTACGTCCCATATGACCGTAAGAGGCTGTTTCCAGATAGATCGGGTTACGTAGTTTCAGGCGTTCTTCGATTGCTTTCGGACGCATATCGAAAATGTCCCAGATCTTTTCTGCAATCTCACCGTCGGTAAACTTGACATTGGAGCGACCGAAGGTATTTACAAAAATGTTCATCGGCTTGGCTACACCAATTGCATAAGAAACCTGTACCAGCATTTCGTCGGCGACACCGGCTGCAACCAGGTTCTTAGCGATATGACGAGCAGCATAAGCGGCCGAGCGGTCTACCTTTGAGGGGTCTTTACCGGAGAATGCACCACCACCGTGAGCTCCCTTGCCACCATACGTATCCACAATGATCTTACGGCCAGTCAGGCCTGTATCACCGTGAGGACCACCAATCACGAACTTGCCGGTCGGATTCACATGATAAATGATATCATCGTTGAACAAAGCCTGTACGTGGGCCGGATATTGCACCTTTACACGAGGTACCAGGATATTCTTTACATCTGCTGCAATCTTCTTCTGCATGGCGATATCGGCTTCTTCCTGGCTGATGCCTTTCGGACCGATGAATTCGTCATGTTGGGTAGATACAACGATCGTATCGATGCGTAACGGCTTACCGTTGTCATCGTATTCAATAGTTACCTGGCTCTTTGCATCCGGACGGAGATAAGGCATCAGGTCATTTTCATTCTTACGTATCTCTGCCAGTTCCCACAACAAGCTGTGTGAAAGATCCAGCGCCAGAGGCATGTAATTCTCAGTTTCATTTGTAGCATAGCCAAACATCATACCCTGGTCGCCTGCTCCCTGGTTATAAGGATCTTCGCGTTCAACACCACGGTTAATATCTCCACTCTGTTCGTGGATAGATGAGAACACACCGCATGATTTTGCTTCGAACTGGTATTCACTCTTGGTGTAACCAATCTTTTCGATCACGTTGCGTGCCACATCCTGCACATCTACATAAGCACTTGATTTAACTTCTCCAGCCAAGACAACCTGTCCGGTTGTAACAAGGGTTTCGCAAGCAACTTTCGAGTTCTTGTCGTAAGCAAGAAACTCATCCAGCAAAGCATCCGATATCTGATCGGCTACTTTATCGGGGTGCCCTTCGGACACCGATTCGGAGGTGAATAAATAACTCATTACTTTTAAATTAGTTGACAGATGACAAGTGACAGTTATAAAAACCATAGACTGAACCTGACACTGACAATTGATTATTAATAATGAATTGATAACGGAAGGATCATATATGCCGAACGGCTAAGAAAAGTATCTTGTTTTTAGCATTTTTTCCTGTGGTTGCAAGCAATACAAATCTATCCACATCAATTCGGTTGCAAAGATACAAATAATTGAGAATTCAAAATTGAAAATTAAAAATTATTTTTTCTTCTTTGTGTTACGAAGTGCTTTTTTATACTTGTATTCGGCTTTCATCTTAGCCGAACCCGATTTATGAGTACCTTTCAGAAAATCAGAATATTTGATTTTCCTTTCTCCGGTATTTTCTTCAGTGGCCTTTTTCTTGAAGACCATACCGCCACCTGTCAGGATTTTTTCTATATCGTTCATTGTTTTATTTTTATTCGTTCATTTGAAAAACAGAAAGAAAACACAAAATGTTGCACTTACATAAGAGAGATTACCGGCTTCTTAAAAACCGGATGGATCACGTTAGGGGCAATCTCCGCCAACGGCTCCATTACAAACTGACGCTCATGCATCAGAGGATGCGGCAAGGTCAGCTCCGGAGTCTGCAGAATAAGATCGTCATACAGCAATATATCGATATCGATAATACGGTCGTGATATGCTCCGTTACTCTTCTGCGTTCGTCCCATTTCCAGTTCGATCTGCTGCGTTGCTTTCAGCAGTTCCAACGGCGACAATGAAGTCTCCAGCTGTAAGGCTGCATTCAGGAATGTATTGTCGGACTGAAAGCCCCAGGGCTCCGTTTCGTAAAAACCTGAAAGGGCGAGAACGTCTCCCACCCTTTCAGCTAACAGCGCGGCGGCCGTTATCATATTCCGTCTTTTATTTCCTATATTCGTACCTAAAGCAAGGTATGCAATAGCCATAGTCAACGATTATAAGATCAGCATGGCATCACCGTAAGCACCGAAACGATACTTTTCTTTCAATGCCACTTCATAGGCATCCATAATCAAATCGTAACCACCGAATGAAGCAGTCATCATCAGGAGAGTAGACAACGGCATGTGGAAATTTGTGATCATGCTGGTTGCCACACTGAAATCATACGGAGGGAAAATGAACTTATTGGTCCATCCTTCGAATTCTTTCAGGTGTCCGTCCGTGCTAACTGCTGTTTCAACAGCACGCATCACGGAGGTTCCTACGGCACAAATCTGGCGTCCGTCGTCTTTACCTTTGTTCACGATATCGACAACATCCCCGTTTACGATCATTTGTTCGGAGTCCATCTTATGCTTTGTCAGGTCTTCCACGTCAATCTCACGGAAATTACCCAGTCCGGAATGAACAGTCAGGAAAGCAAAACGGCAATCTTTAATTTCCAGACGTTTCATCAGTTCACGGCTGAAATGAAGACCGGCAGCAGGAGCAACAACAGCTCCTTCTTCCGTAGCGAAAATGTTCTGGTAACGATCTTCGTCCTCCGGTTCGACCGAACGGTCGATATATTTTGGCAGCGGGGTTTCGCCCAATGCATATAATGCTTTTTTAAATTCGTCGTGGTTACCGTCATACAGGAAACGCAGTGTACGGCCACGTGAAGTTGTATTGTCAATGACTTCAGCCACCATCGAATCGTCTTCTCCGAAATACAGTTTGTTACCGATACGTATCTTACGTGCCGGATCTACCAATACATCCCAAAGACGCAGATCTTCGTTCAGTTCACGCAGCAAAAATACTTCAATACGTGCACCGGTTTTTTCTTTATTCCCGTACAAACGGGCTGGGAAAACCTTCGTGTTATTGAAGATGAATACATCTTTCTCTCCAAAATAGTCCAACAGATCTTTAAATACCTTATGCTCTATTTCGCCGGTGTTACGATTAACAACCATCATACGGGACTCATCCCTGTTCTTTGCAGGATGAAGAGCGATCAAATCCTCCGGTAAATTAAATTTGAATTTAGACAGCTTCATAATGTTACTTTATTTATTTTCTTTTTATTCTTATCATTTGTCAGAGGATACAAATCCAACTTCACCAGCCGGACAATCTCCTACCGCCTCATCCAGAAAGGCATCTATCTCTTCCGGATTCATGCATTTATCCAATGTTATATCTCCGATCCGGGTACGTTCCAACCCGATCAGATGAGCACCCGAATGTAAAGCCGTACCGATATCACGGGCCAAAGCACGGATATAAGTACCTTTGCTACACACCACACGGATCTTAATGACCGGCAGGTTACATTCCAGTAACTCCATTTCGTCGATCACCAATGTCTTCGACTTCAACTCCACTTCTTCACCTTTGCGTGCCAGTTCATAAGCACGCTTCCCATCCACTTTACAAGCAGAAAAAACCGGGGGGATCTGTTGGATGGTACCTACAAACGAATTCAGTACCTCTTCTACCATCTCCCGGGTTATATGTTCTGTCGGATATACAGCATCTATCTCTTTTTCCAGGTCGAAAGAAGGCGTTGTCTCACCCAGTTTCAGAGTTGCAACGTATTCTTTGGTCTGATACTGGAATTCATCGATCCTTTTGGTCGCTTTCCCGGTACAAACGATCATTACCCCGGTAGCCAACGGATCAAGCGTTCCGGCATGTCCGACCTTTATCTTTTTTACTTTCAGCTTCCGCGACAACTTATACCGGAACTTGTTCACCAGATCGAACGACGTCCATGTCAACGGTTTGTTAAAATATAAAACCTCTCCTGCTATAAAATCCATTCTATATTATTTCATCAATGTACATGCAATAGTGATCAAACCGGCTATTGCACAATAAATAGCAAAGTAGATCAACTTTCCTTTTTTCACAATATTGATCATCCACTTACAAGCCAGACAACCGGATAGGAAAGCTGCTACAAAACCAACGACCAGTGAAAGTGTCGGAATATCTCCGGCCACATCTTCACCCTTAACCATCTTCAATACATCCAATAAAGCTTCACCCAAAATCGGAGGGATCACCATCAAGAAAGAAAACTGAGCCAGTTTCGCCTTATTATTACCCAACAATAAACCCGTAGCAATCGTTGTACCCGAACGTGATAGTCCCGGCAAGACTGCACAAGCCTGTGATAGACCGATAATAAAAGCGTCTTTCATCGAAATATTTTCTTTCTGCCGCGGCTTTGCATAATAAGAAAATGCCAGCAAAGCAGCCGTTACCAGCAACATACAACCGACGATAAGCAAACCCGAGCCAAAGATAGCTTCGACTTTATCTTTGAAAAAGACTCCCACGATACCGACCGGTATCATCGAAATCAGGATATTGATCGCATAACGTGTTTCGCTATTCATCTCAAACTTGAATAACCCGCGAAATATCCATTCGATCTCTTTCCAGAGTATTACTAATGTACTAAGTACCGTAGCCACATGGACTACGATCGTAAATGTCAGATTCTCTTCTCCTTCAATTCCAAACAGGGCCGATCCGATTGCCAGATGACCGCTACTGCTTACAGGAAGATACTCCGTCAGTCCCTGTACGATTCCCAGCACTAAGGCCTCTAACCAACTCATTCGGTTACTTCTTTACCTTTACTGTTCTTCAGGATTCCTACAATCATCAGACCGAAACCGATCACAGTTACCACCGGCGCAACAACAATACGTCGTGTACTGAATATTTCCGGATTAAAACTGGTTGCATCACCTGATCCACCACCACTCATCAACATGAAACCAATAATGATTACTGCTACAGCAACTGCAATCAGAATAAAATTTTCTTTACCGAATGCAAAATCTCTTTTAGCCATCTCTCTTTGTTTATTTTAAATGTAATACAACTTATCAACACCCATACGGAGATACTTATTTACAGCAAAAATGGTAGCCGTAATAGACAACAGTATTCCCAGCAGGAATACTGCGGCATAAACCACCAGTAAAGCCTTCATATCCAATAATTGAATAAAGCCGTCCAACTCGTGTTGTAAGTAATATAACGAACCAGTCAGCATCAATATTGCAAGGATAGAGGCAAAAATACCACTTACCACATTATAACGGACAAAAGGCCGGCGTATAAAGCCGGAAGTAGCACCTACCAATTTCATTGTATGGATCAAAAAACGTTTGGAATAGATCAATAACCGGATCGTATTACTGATCAGTACAAATGATATGGCCATCAGCATTACGGCCAGTGTGAGCAGGATAATGCTCAGACGTTTCATATTATCGTTTACCATCTGCATCATGTCTTTACGGTAAAGCAGGTCGGATACAGAAGTATATGTTTTTATTTTCTTTTCTATGTGCTGCAGGCTGTCCGGATTGGCATATTCGGAATGCAGTTTTACCTCGATCGAAGCCTGAAGAGGATTGAAGCCAAGAAATGTTTCCGGGTTTTCGCCTAACTCTTCTTCGAGTTCTTTCGCGGCTTGTTCTTTAGAAATGTATTCGGTAGACTTGATAAAAGGAAGTGCGTCCAAACTTTTCTGCATCTTCTTGATGTCTGCCTCTTTCTGATTATCTTTCAAAACAATGGAAAATGAAATATTTTCCTTCACATAAACCGATAACTGATTTCCCAGTAGCCCCATCAACAAAATCAATCCTAGCAGAAATAGCACCAGCGCTATACTGATAATGGAAGTGAGACGAGAATTAAAAAAAGAAACCGAGCTAACCTTATTATTTTCAGCCATCAGACGTACCCTTATTATTATTCAACAAATTAAGGAGATACGCACAGAGCGCATACCTCCCAATTTTTCTGCAAAAGAACGAATAAATTGCGAGACAACCGGCAGATTATAATTATTTAACCATTTCTAAACCTGCTGGTTCGCACTCATCATTCTACCGGTTCACCGAATAATGTTGCCGAAGAGGCTCTGTTGATCCTTACCTTCACAAATTGTCCGACTTTATAGTTTTTCTTATCGAAAATAACCACTTTGTTCTGACTGGTACGCCCGAACAACTGTTCGCGTGAACGTTTGGAGAAACCTTCGATCAGGACCTCAAACTCTTTTCCTATATCACGCAGGTTACTTTCTTCCGACAGCTGATTCTGTAAATCGATCATCCCCTGCAGGCGACGTACTTTTTCTTCTTCCGATACCGTATCAGGAAGATGTTTGGCCGCATAGGTTCCGGGACGTTCGGAATATTTGAACAGGAAAGCAGCGTCATATCTGACTTCGCGCATCAAGGAGAGTGTTTCTTCATAATCTTCTTCCGTTTCCGAATGAAAACCACAGAACAGATCGGTTGCAATCGAAGCTTCCGGAACGATACGGCGAATAGCGGCGATACGATCGAGATACCATTCACGGGTATATTTACGGTTCATCACCTTCAGAATCTTCGAGCTACCCGACTGGGCCGGCAGATGTATGTACTTACATATATTATTATGGGCGGCTATCACACGGAGTGTATCGTCGCTCATATCTTTTGGATGAGAGGTCACAAAGCGGATGCGCATATCCGGAGCCTCCTCCGCCACACGTTCCAATAGCATGGGGAAAGTAACCGTTTCACCGTCTTTTTCGAAAGCATACGAATTCACATTCTGTCCGAGCAAGGTCGCCTCTTTAAAACCTTTGTCACGCATATCCCTTATTTCACTCAGGATACTTTCCACATCGCGGCTACGCTCACGTCCACGGGTATAAGGTACGATACAATACGTACAAAAGTTATTACACCCACGCATGATCGACACAAAACCGGAGATATGCACACCGCCCAACTTCAGGGGCATCACATCTTTATAGGTTTCCTGGGTGGAAAGTTCGACATTGATCGCCTTTTCCCCATGTTCGACAGCACCTACCAGGTTAGGCAGATCCATATAAGAGTCCGGACCTACTACCAGATCGGCATGATGCACATTGATCAGTTCCTCTTTCACCCGTTCGGCCATACATCCCAGCACGCCCACGATCAGTGATTTCTTTTTCCGCTTCAGAGACTGAAAATACTGAAGCCGCCCGTAAATTTTCTGTTCCGCATTATCGCGTACCGAACAGGTATTTACAAAAACCGCATCCGCTTCTTCAATCTTGTCGGTCATAGTGTATCCGTCCATTTTCATGATGGAAGCTACCACCTCACTGTCTGCTACATTCATCTGGCACCCGTAGGTCTCGATGAATAACTTTTTCTCCTCATTTCCGGCTGCAGATTTTAAGTCTGCGCCATTTTCCTGATTCGTCATTTTGTTACCGTTAATAAAATTTAAATACATGTATTCTATAAAAATAAACCGCCAAAGGCTTGCACAGTTCGAATCTGACAGCTATATTTGCATACGAAAAACGTAAATTTTTTCATAGTTAAGGTTTTGGTTAAATCGAATAAGGGTGGCTGTGAAGTTACCCTTATTTACTTTTATACCTTTTATAAATCTCTTCATTCTTTCATCATTCAATAAATCTTCGTACATTTGGAGTGCAAAAATAATCAAAGTTATGGATAACCTGGGCGATTGGATATATATTGTTTTCCTGATAGTTGCAGCAGTGAGCGGTTTATTCAGTTCAAAGAACAAGAAAAAACGTCCGACTCAAGTGTTGGGACAACCCGAATACGACACAACACAAGAGGAACATACTCCCTCTGGCAAAGGCTTTTGGGAAATCCTGGAAGAGGCAACGAATGATCGTCCCAAACAACAAACCATAGCAACTGCTATTCCTGAGAAGAAAAAAAATAAAAAAGAGACAAGGAAGTCGAATCCTTTCCTGTCAGCCGAACAGGAAATCCACCAATCCAAAGTCAGTTCATCCCCTATCATGAATTTTCCGACCGAAGAAGAACATTCTCTTTTAGAGGATATTGAGTTCAATAATATCGAAGAGTTAAGAAAAGCTGTTATTTACTCAGAAATACTTAACCGCAAGTATTGACCTATTTTCTTTTTTAATACCTTTGCAGCCGTTTAGCTGACCAATAAGTATTTATCTAATATAAAACAGTATAATATCATGGCTTTAAAATTCATTACAGCTGAAGAAGCTGCTTCGTTCGTTCATCATAACGACAACGTCGGATTCAGTGGTTTTACACCGGCCGGATGCCCGAAAGTCGTTCCGGGTGCCATTGCAAAAAAAGCGATGGAAGAACATGCAAAAGGAAATCCTTTCCAGATCGGTATGTTTACCGGAGCTTCTACCGGTGATAAACTGGATGGCGAATTAGCTCGCGCCAATGCTATTAAATTCCGTACTCCGTACCAATCAAACAAAGACTTACGCGCATTACTGAATGCTCACGGAGCACAGTATTTCGACATGCACCTGTCTGAACTGGCACAGGACTTACGTTATGGTTTCCTTGGAAAGATCGATGTAGCAATCGTTGAGGCTGCCGATGTAACCGAAGACGGCGAGATCATCCCGACCAGCGGCGTAGGTATCGTACCTACAGTTTGTCGTATGGCTGACCGTATCATCATCGAGTTGAATAGTAGACACCCGAAAGAAATCCGCGGCATGCACGACATCTACGAACCGGCAGATCCTCCTTACCGTCGTGAAATTCCAGTATATACTCCGTCCGACCGTATCGGTACTCCTTATATTAAAGTAGATCCGGCAAAGATCGTTGGTATCGTAAAAACAGAAGAACCGAACGAAGGTGGTAAATTCTCACCGCTGGATGACGTTACAATGGCTATCGGTAAAAATGTTGCCGACTTCCTTGTAAGCGAAATTAAAGCCGGCCGTCTGCCGAAAGAATTCGTTCCCCTGCAAAGTGGCGTAGGAAATGTTGCCAATGCCGTTTTAGGTTGCATGGGTGCTAACAAGGATATTCCTGCATTCAATGTATATACAGAAGTTATCCAGGATGCAGTTATCAGCCTGATGAAAGAAGGCCGCGTGAAATTTGCCAGCGGTTGTTCTTTGTCTGTAAGTAATGAAGTAATCCGTGAAATTTACGGTAACCTCGATTTCTTCAAAGACAAGATCCTTCTTCGTCCGCAAGAAATCTCCAACAATCCGGAAGTGGCTCGTCGTCTTGGATTGATTGCAATCAATACGGCTCTGGAAGCCGATATCTTCGGTAATATCAACTCTACTCATGTATCAGGAACAAGAATGATGAATGGTATCGGTGGATCTGGAGACTTTACCCGTTCAGCGATGTTGTCTATCTTCACCACTCCTTCTACAGCCAAAGACGGTAAGATCAGCGCTTTCGTTCCGATGGTGTCTCACCTGGATCACAGCGAACACTCAGTAAAGATTATCATCTCTGAATATGGCGTAGCCGACCTGCGCGGAAAATCACCGATCGAACGCGCTAACTGCATTATCGACAATTGTGTTCACCCGGATTACCAGCCGTTGTTGAGAGAATATCTGGCAATGGGTGTGAAAGGCCATACTCCGCAGAACCTGAAATGTTGCTTCGCTTTCCACGAAGAACTGGCAGCCAGCGGCGACATGCATAATGTAGACTGGAGCAAATACAACAAGTAATTATCATATATAACAGCACGCAGAATAGATTACTGATCTATCTCCGTGCTGTTTTTTTTCTACTTTTCTTTTCTTTTTGTCACAAAACAGATCTTTTTCAAAACACTACAATTCATCTTTTTCTCCTTATAGACAAACAGAAATCACAATTATTAACCTATTATCGAAAAGAAACTATCTTTCATCTCATTTTAAATAAATTGCAAACTCGTTTAAAACGAGAAAAATTTCCTTTTAAACGAGTTTGCAATTTATTTAAAGGGAATACATTCATTAATTATAGTTAATAATATACAGCAAAGCTATTGAAATTTGAATCAAAACATGCTATTTAGCAGTTTTTTCCTTCTATTTCACCCCAAAAACAAGAATAAATATAAACGTCATAAAATTCATATTAGAGACAAACTCATTACATATTCACAAATATAAATCATGAACAAAATCATATCAACACAACAATCAGTAATTTTACGACATAACAACATCACACAACCCCGACTGAACAGCTTTTAATTCAACAGATCCAATCATGGACACACTAAGAACAACCATAAAAGGGATGAATTGACATTTTGATATACTCAATAAGTTTGAATAAATTCAGCTATTACATACGCTTCAGCCACAAAGAAAAAAAACGATCATAGACCATATAAAAGGGCACTTCCTTCGTTACAAAATCTTTCTCCAGCAACCCTTTTAATGCCGATTGAACGGAACTACTCGACGGCAGGCTATATTTATGGAAAATTTCCCGGATGTTAAAGCCGTAGCTTTTCCTTCCTTGCAAATGGCAATCATCAATTCTTTTTGTTTTTCCGGTAATTGATAAAGCAACTCGGAATAAGTAAAGGAATAAGATCAGTGTCATACAATTTCCTTTTTACGCAAAGACAATTATTATCTTATAATAATCATCATAACATAATCGGATTCCGATTTTAGTTCCATCCGGTAGAAAATGAAATTCCTTCCGAAAGAAATCTGAATTTCTCCCGGAAGGAATCTTTTTTATCTATAAAGACAACTGTCTTTACTATAACCAATTATCAGGGTTGTTTTCCGATATAAGCTAGGATACCGCCGTCAACATACAACACATGTCCGTTTACGAAGTCGGATGCATCAGAAGCGAGGAATACAGCCGGTCCCATCAAATCTTCCGGAGTACCCCAACGGGCAGCCGGTGTCTTTGCGATAATGAAAGAATCGAACGGATGACGTGAGCCGTCCGGTTGAGTTTCACGAAGCGGAGCTGTCTGCGGAGTAGCAATATACCCCGGACCGATACCGTTACACTGGATGTTATATTGACCGTATTCGGAAGCGATATTACGAGTCAGCATCTTCAAACCGCCCTTAGCAGCCGCATAAGCAGAAACGGTTTCACGTCCCAGTTCGCTCATCATAGAACAGATATTGATGATCTTTCCGTGACCTTTTTTGATCATGGAAGGGATAACTGCTTTTGAAACGATGAACGGAGCGTTCAGGTCGACATCGATCACCTGACGGAATTCGGCAGCCGACATTTCATGCATCGGAATACGTTTGATAATACCGGCATTATTTACCAGGATATCGATCACACCTACTTCTTTCTCGATCTGGGCAACCATAATATTTACCTGCTCTTCATTGGTTACATCACAAACATATCCTTTTGCCTCAATGCCTTCCGCTTTGTAAGCAGCCAAACCTTTATCTACCAATTCCTGTTTGATATCGTTGAAAACGATCTTTGCACCAGCTTGGGCAAAGGCTGTAGCCAATGCAAAACCAATTCCGTAAGAAGCACCTGTTACAAGTGCCACTTTTCCTTCTAATGAGAAATTTACCATTTTAGTACTCGATTTATTTTAAGTCTGTAATTTTAGAAAAATCCTGATCGCCATAATCGAGGTTCTCACCACCCATACCCCAGATAAAGGTATAATTGTGAGTAGCAGCCGCACTGTGGATAGACCATTCAGGAGACAAAACAGCCTGGTCGCCTTTCATCCAGATATGACGGGTTTCATCTACCTCACCCATAAAGTGGCAGATAGCCTGATCCTCAGGGATATCGAAATAGAAATAAGCTTCCATACGACGGCTGTGAACGTGTGCCGGCATCGTGTTCCATACGCTACCCGGTTTCAGTTCGGTCATCCCCATCTGCAACTGGCAGGTGGGCAATACCTGATTCACGATCATCTTGTTGATATTACGGTCGTTCGACATTTCCAGCGAACCCATAGCGGCAACAACGGCATCCGCCTTCGTCACTTTCTTATCAGGATAGTTACGATGAGCCGTGGTAGAATTGAAGTAGAACTTAGCCGGATTCTTCGGGTCCTTGCTTTCGAAAGTTACTTCACGGTCACCCGAACCCAGATAAAGTGCTTCTTTAAAATCCAGTTCGAATGTAGCATCTCCGGCTTTCACAATACCGGGACCGCCTACACTGAAAATACCCATTTCACGGCGCGTTAGAAAATAAGGAGCTTTCAACGGATCGATCGCTTCCAATTTCAATACTTCGCCGACAGGCATTGCACCACCTACGATCATTCGGTCGTACATGGAATAAACCATATTCACTTCATTCGGTACGAAAACCGTCTCGATCAGGAAATCCCGACGAATACGCTTGGTATCGTACAGCTTTGCATCTTCCGGATGCGCAGCATAACGCAATTCATAATTTGTTTTCATCTTCTTATTCTATCTTTAATTTTCAATTCTCCATTTTCAATTACTTAAGCGCATGATCGGCTTTCACATCGCTTTCACCGTTCCAGGCACGAAGATTCGTCCATTCGGTGTAAGGAGCCGACCAGAACTCGTCGGTTGCCGGTAACCCCAGCGGCAACAAACCTACTGCACAAAGATATACACTCCCCGTATTTATATAAGACTCTGACATATCGATTTGTTCACCGGTGAAGCCTACACGTAACCAACCGTTCGCGTCAAAGTTTTTCGGTGACTTCATCACATTACGGATCACGGCAGTCAGGCCGCAACGTACCTGTGCCGGTTTTACCCGTTCAGGCAGTATATGCATCAGGCTGGCTTGTGCCAGTGCGTGGAATGCTCCGAAGCGATATACGATAGAACGACCTACCACAGGGAAAGTACCTTCCGGCGAGATAAATCGTTCCAGTTGTTCCGCATACCGGGTATGACGAGGCAACTGTGTCTCTGCAAAATCAGCTCCCTCGATAGCATGCTTCTTCATAACCAACAATACATCCGTCAGCATCGGATGGATAACGAAGCTGTTATAATAGTCCATGTGGAAATCAGGGCCATCGCCATACAAAGCATCCCCTTTATACCACTGATCACGGAATTTGTAAACGCCATAGGTTAGACGCTCCATATCACATTCACCGGTAAATTCAAGCAAAGCGGCTTCTACCGTAGATGCGAATAGCAACCAGTTGTTTTCCCAGGGTTTAATATTGCGGCTACGTTTCAATTCGGTAATCATCCATTCTTTCGCCTGCGGGTCGAGGTTTCCCCACAACTGTTTCGGAGCACGCAGCAATCCCTGTGCCAGGAAAGCAGCATCCACCAGGGGTTGATAAGGTTTACCAAAAACCAGATAGTCGGGCGAGTCGGGATTTACAGCATTCTTCAAACCTTTTACGGTCAGGCGGATATATTTATCGCGCAATTGTCCTTCCGGTGTATTGTCAGGTCCCAGTTCCAACCAGGGAGCAATACCGCAGATCAGGCGACCGACAGCTTCCAGATGAGAGAAATCGCTTCTGTCTTTCGACAGAGATTCGTAAGGCATATTCTTCTTCAGTGTATTGTTACTCAGGTTTGTCAACACCGGGTCGGCAATACGGGTTAAGGTTTCCACCCAAAAGGCACGATCCAGCGTACCGTCCTGCTGCGCTTTTCCCGCCAGGGAGAAACACAGGCTACATACTAAAATGACTGTTGTTTTTAATAGATTAGTCATGGTATTTATTTTTCAGTCAGTTTTTTTAAACGCATCAATGCCTCTACATAATAATAATCGGCATAGCTCAAAGGAACATCCACTTCACTGTTTCCGGGGAAATGGCCGGTTGAATGCATCAAGGCAAAATTGCAGTTTGTACCTTTAGCTGCCAAATATTCAGGACTGGTCAACGAGCGCACCTGTTGTTCTGCAAAATCCAGATAATTCTTTGCCTCTTCACTCTTATCCAGCTGGCTCAGTTCGATCAGGGCAGAAGCCATGATAGCGGCAGCCGAAGCATCTCTCGGAACGTCAGGAATACCCGGAGCGTCGAAGTCCCAATACGGCACCTTATCTGCCGGCATATTCGGATGGTTCATGATAAATGCAGCAACATGTTTAGCCTGGTTCAAGTATTCCGGTTTACCGGTTTCGCGGGCCATCATGGTAAATCCATATAATGCCCAAGCCTGGCCACGGGCCCATGCCGATTCGTCGGCTGCTCCCTGATGGGTTTGTTTCTTATGAGGAACCCCCGTTATCGTATCGTAAGATACGACATGATAACAGCTATAATCGTCACGAAAATGATTGTTCATTGTTTTATCTGCATGGGAGATAGCCATCTTACGGAAACGGTCGTCACCGGATGCTTTCGACGCCCAGCTGAAAAATTCGAGGTTCATCATATTATCTATAATAACCGGGAACTGCCAGATGTTCTTATTAAAGTCCCAGGAACGGATCGCGCCCACCCGGTCATCAAAACGGGTAGCCAGCGAATTTGCCCCCGTCAGCATCACGTCCTTATATTCCGGTTTGCCGGTCAGGCGATAACCATTACCATAACTGCAATACAACATAAAGCCGACATCATGACTATAAGTAATATTCTTCACTTCTTCCACGCGATCGGTATACATTTCTGCATATTTCTTCAATTCGGGAGTCGGGTTGTTTTCATAAAGATACCATAATTCTCCAGGGAAGAAACCGCTACACCACCAGGAATAATCGCTGGTTTCGAGTGTACCTTCTTTATTAACCGCTTTAGGTAGACGACCTTCCTGATTTTCCAGATCTTTAGCCATTAGAAGGGCTTGTTCTGTAGAGGCTTTCAGACCCCGGTCGATAACATCAGCGATAGGTTCTTGTTTTGGCTGTGAATCACAGGCCGAGAGTAAAATTGTGGCCGCGAACACGCCATAAGAGAGTAATTTATTCATGATAAAAATAGGTTATTAAGTTTTTAAGTTTGTGGCAAATATACTGGTTTATATTCTAAAAAACGACATCGCTTTATGAAAAACACTAAAAACACAGAATATTAGCGGCTTTCTTTTACTCGTAACACGTTTGAAATATCAATGTAATATTTACTTCAAACGGCCTTAATCCCATCTTAATACATGTTACCTTACTTTGCACTCAGAACAAACAGGTAAATGACGTGAGAAAGTTTTTTGAAAAAATTGTAGAAGGAGGACTCCTGATCAGTGGAAGTATAACCAGTTTCACGATCCTATTGATTGTCTTTTTTCTTTTTAAAGAAGCATCCGGTCTTTTCAGCAGTCCGGTAGTTGAAGAAGGATATGTACTTGCTGTGAATAAGGGGAATGACGTAAGTCATCTTTCACCGGAAACGATCATGGATATTTTCGATGCCAAGATAACCAACTGGAAAGAGGTGAACGGCAAAGATGAAGAAATCCTTGTTTTCCGTTTTTCCGATCTGACACAGTATTACAGTGAGGAAGAACTGGGTGACGAATTCCAGTATGTCCCCGAAAAGATCAGTGAACTGGTCGGTAAAGAACCGGGAATAATTGCTTTCTTCCCTCAACAATATCTGGCTGAGTCTTTTGACGGGACAGTCCTCCCGGAAGAAAAGATCTCACTCTCCGATTTCTTTGCCGGAACAAAATGGTACCCGACCTCAGCACCAGCTCCAATCTTCGGATTGATTCCTTTATTATTGGGAACCTTGTTGGTCAGCATCGGAGCAATCGTTCTTTCTTTACCTTTCGGTATAGCAGTTGCTATCTACCTGGCAGAAATAGCCAACAAACGCACCCGGGAAATACTCAAACCGGTTATCGAACTTCTGGCAGGTATCCCTTCCGTTGTATACGGCTTTTTCGGATTAGCGGTAATTGTCCCGTTGATACAAAAAGGACTGGACCTTCCGGTCGGAGAAACAGCTTTTGCCGGTAGTGTCGTTCTGGCTATCATGGCATTGCCGACCATTATCACTGTTGCCGAAGATGCCATGCGCACCACACCACGAGCAATGAAAGAGGCTAGCCTCGCATTAGGAGCCACCCAATGGCAGACAATTTATAAGGTAATCATTCCCTACTCCATTTCGGGTATCACCTCAGCGGTTGTTCTCGGTATCGGCCGGGCTATCGGCGAAACAATGGCCGTACTGATGGTAACAGGGAATGCCGCAGTCATACCGACCTCGTTCTTTGAACCGGTACGAACCATCCCTGCCACGATCGCTGCCGAACTGGGAGAAGCTCCGGCCGGAGGCGCTCATTATCAGGCTTTGTTCCTGCTGGGAGCCGTTTTGTTCATTATCACATTGATATTAAGTATCACGGTAGAATATATTTCATCCAAAAGAAAAATCTAAATAAGTTATGGCACCTATTCTTAAACCAGGCAATATCGATATAAAAAAACGGACTTCACAGAAGCTGGCGTTCGGCATATTTACGCTCCTTAGCTATCTGGTCGTCGTTATTCTTTTCCTTATCCTCGGATTTATCATTATAAAGGGAGGTAAAGTAATCAGTTGGGATTTTCTCACGAAAGCTCCCGCAGAAGGAATGACTGCCGGAGGGATCTATCCCGCTATCATCGGTACGCTTTACCTGGTACTGGGTAGCAGCCTGATCAGCTTTCCGATCGGGATCATGAGCGGTATTTATATGAATGAATATGCGACAAACGGGAAACTGACGCGTTTCATACGTATCATGACAAACAATCTGAGCGGTGTCCCTTCAGTGGTGTTCGGTTTGTTCGGTATGTCTCTGTTCGTTGTCACGCTCGGATGGGGAGACTCGATCATTGCCGGTTCATTCACACTGGCACTAATGTCGTTGCCGCTGATTATCCGTACCACGGAGGAAGCTTTGAAAAGTATTGACGACTCCTTCCGTCACGGGAGTCTGGCACTAGGGGCTACCAAATTACAGACTATCTGGCGCGTGGTACTCCCGATGGCTTTTCCGAATATCATTACCGGGCTGATCCTGTCGGTGGGACGTGTATCGGGAGAGACAGCTCCTATCCTGTTCACCGTAGCTGCCTACTTCCTGCCTCAGCTGCCGGAAAGTATCTTCGACCAGTGTATGGCATTGCCTTACCATCTGTATGTAATCTCAACCAGTGGTACGGACATCGAAGCATCCCGTGGAATGGCCTACGGAACAGCATTGGTCCTGATCGCAATCGTGTTAGTTGTCAACTTACTTGCCAATGCACTGAGAAAGTATTTCGCAAAGAAAGTAAAGATGAACTAACCGGTATATTACAACTACAACAATAAAAAAACAACAAAAGAATATGATAAAGATTGATGCCCGTAACGTGGATTTCTATTATGGCGACTTCCATGCCTTAAAGAATATCTCGATGCAAATTGAAGCAAACACCTCCGTTGCCTTTATCGGGCCGTCGGGCTGCGGTAAGTCCACCTTCCTGCGATTGTTCAACCGTATGAACGACCTGATCCCCGATACCCGTATGACCGGCAATATCCAGATCGACAACCGCAACATTTATGATAAGGGAGAGAAAGTGGACCAACTCCGTAAGAACGTAGGTATGGTATTCCAGAAACCGAACCCTTTCCCTAAAACGATCTTCGAAAACGTTGCCTACGGACTACGTGTAAACGGAATAAACGACAACGAATATATCGAAGAGACAGTTGTCAAGACTCTTAAACAGGTAGTTCTCTGGGATGAGGTAAAAGACAAACTGAAAGAGTCGGCCTTCGCATTATCCGGCGGTCAGCAGCAACGCCTGTGTATTGCCCGTGCATTGGCGATCTCCCCCTCAATTCTTTTGATGGATGAACCGACTTCGGCCCTCGATCCGATTTCCACCAGCAAGATCGAAGATCTGATACACGAGCTCAAAAGCGAATATACGATCGTGATCGTTACTCATAATATGCAGCAAGCAGCTCGTGTGAGCGACAAAACGGGGTATTTTTATCTGGGCGAACTGATCGAGTTCGATAATACACGGAAGATATTCACCAATCCGGAGAAGGAGTCGACTCAGAACTATATTACGGGAAGGTTCGGGTAATTGAAAATTAAAAGATTATATATATATGAAAGTGATAGATCAGGAGATTGCCTCCTTAAAAAACAGTATCAGCGAAATGTGGGCTCTTGTCCATCAACAGTTATATAATGCCGGCGAAGCGATGCTTACCGGAGATAAAGAACTGGCTTATAAAGTAATCAGCCGGGAACGTCGTGTGAACGCTTTCGAGTTGAAGATAGACAGCGATTGCGAAGATATCATCGCCCTTTACGCTCCCGTCGCCGTCGACCTGCGTTTCGTTCTTGCCATGTACAAAATCAATACGAACCTGGAACGTCTGGGTGACTTTGCCGAAAGCATCGCCCGTTTTGCCGGTAACCTGCCGGAAGGTGCCCCCGTCGATCCGCAACTGATCAAAGAGACACGGGTGGAAGAAATGCTGAAAGAACTGCTCAGCATGCTCAGTCTCAGCCAGGAAGCCTTCGAAAAAGAAAGTTCGGAAATAGCCTCCCGCATTTTCCTCAAAGACAACCTGATCGACGAGATCAACCATAACTCGACCAAGATCATTGCCGACTATATCGAGAAACATCCGGGAAGCGCCCTGGTCGGACTTTATATGGCAGGTGTGATCCGTAAGATGGAACGCTTCGGCGACCATTGTACGAATATCGCTGAAGAGCTGATCTTCTATCTGGATGCTAAAGTAATGAAGCATATCGGAAAAACAGAAAATTAAAATAGGCATAAATAAGGTTTGTATGTTTCCGACAATCGGAAAGCTAAAAAAAGACGCATTAGCACTTTCCCGATAGCCGGAAAGCTCAAAAAAGACGCATTGGCATTTTTCCGATAGTCGGAAATCTTTAAAAAGATGCATTACCGTTTTTCCGACTATCGGAAAGCTCAAATAAGACGCATTAGCACTTTCCCGATAACCGGAAAGCTTAAAAAAGACGCATTAGCGTTTTTCCGACAATCGGAAAGCCTCTGTGAGATGTTGGGGAGATTTTCCGACAGCCGGAAAGCATTGTCGAGCAGACAACCGACATGATCCGGAGTCAATTATTCATTTTCTTTATATCTTTGTTCCCAAATCAACAAACATAAAAGATTCATGAAACGACTAACAGTACTCTATCTGTCAGCCCTTCTGGCGGGAACAGCCTTTACTGCAACTTCTCAAACATTGATTCCCAACAAAACGGAAGTTTTTAAACTTTCTCTCGAGACGCATGGATCTTATAACGAGGCACTTTCCGGAGAGGCCGAACGCGACCGCTTTTCACTCAACAGCTTCAAGGTGGAAGCCACAGGTACCGTCACACCCTGGCTTTCCTATGCCTACCGGCAAGTACTCTGCTACCAGAACGAATGGGTACGGGCCAATGGCTTCGGCTCCTATATCGAGAATGCCTGGGTAAACTTCCGGTTATCGGATAAGTTCTCTGTGACAGCCGGTAAACAGGATGCAGCCTGGGGAGGCTTCGAATACGACGAGTATGCTTATAAGATATACGATTACAGCGATATGAACGAATGGATGGATTGCTATTTCACCGGTATCGGCATCAGCTATGAGCCGGCAGAGACACAGGAGCTTTGCCTGCAGGTGACCAACGGCAACGATAACCGCAGGAAATCCCCTTCCTTCTATAATATCGGATGGAACAGCAGTTATCTGGATGAGTTGTTGTCTCTGCGTTACTCCGTCACTGCCGGGCAGCAGGCCAAAGGGGAATGGATGTGGATGATGTGGGCCGGACAGCAGGTGGAATCCGGCAAATTCCTCGGTTATTTCGATGTGATGTATACAAGGGGGAAAATAGACCCGCCAGGTTTGTTGGCGGAGCAGTTTGAACCGGAAGAGGAAGAATCGGGAAGTTCGATTGCAAATACCAGCTATCTCTCTCTGGTAGCTCGCCTGAACTATCAGATTCATCCGAAATGGAATCTATTTATAAAAGGAATGTATGAAACAGCCTCTGTCTACAAAACGAACAATCTGTATGAATCCGGTAAATACCGTACTGCCTGGGGATATCAGGGAGGAGTAGAATTTTATCCGATGGGCGACGACAACCTGCACCTCTTCCTCACCGGCACCGGACGGGCCTACAGCCTGACAGAAAGAGCAAAGGCGCTCGATGCCTTCTCAGAGAACACCGGACGCCTTTCCGTTGGGTTTGTTTATAAGATACCTCTGTTCTAAAATTGTAGCAACAACGAATCCCCTTCCTTCATATCGACTGTCAGCATGCCGTCGATAACAGGTAGGGAAACTGCTTTCTGATTCATCTTGATACTCATATTTTCCGAATAAGCCGGCAACTTGATACTGAATGTGCCGGGAACGACCGCTTTCAATCCGGCTTCCGTCAACTGCCCTTCTGCCCATTTGGCGGAGACTTCACCTCCACCCTGTACTTTCAGGCCTTTAAAACTACCGGTCTGCCAGGCTGAAGGTAAAGCCGGGAGCAATTCGATACGTCCGGTCTGGCTCTGTACCAGCATCTCGGCGATACCTGCACAACCACCGTAATTACCATCAATCTGGAACGGGGGATGTGCACAGAACAAGTTCGGATAAGATCCACCGCCATTGACCATATTGGTCGTCTTTTCCACACAAGGACGAAGCAGGTCTACCAGCAACTTATAGGCATGGTCGCCATCGTGAAGACGAGCCCAGAAATTGATCTTCCAGGCCATCGACCAGCCTGTACTCTTATCGCCACGCACTTCAAGGGTCTTACGGGCAGCTTCCGCCAGTTCCGGTGTATGTTCCAGGGAAATCTCATTTCCCGGATAAAGGCCATATAAGTGGGATACGTGACGATGGGTAGGTTCTGCCTCCTCATAGGGTTCGAGCCATTCCAGGATACGTCCGTCTTTTCCGATCGTTGTCGGCATCAGGCGCGAACGTTTGTCGGCCAATTCCTTACAAAATGCAGAATCGACACCCAGTATGGTAGCCGCTTCTATCGTGTTGGTAAACAGTTCGCGTACGATCTGATTATCCATAGTCGAACCGGCACAGATATTTACGACACTGCCGTTCGGCATGCGATAACCGTTTTCCGGGGAAGTGGTCGGGGCAGTGACCAGATAATTGTTCCGCGGATCACGCACCAGCATATCGGTAAAGAAAAGGGCCGCCCCTTTCATCACCGGATAGACGTCTTTCAGATATTCTTTGTCTTTGGTGTATTGATAATGAGTGAACAGATGTTCACAGAGCCAGGCTGCAGAAGTATTGGTTGCGCCCCACGAGGGATGTTCGCCCGGTGCGGTAAATTCCCATACATTACCCAGTATATGCGTCACCCAACCACGGGCATTGTAGAATACTTTGGCTGTGCGTTCGCCGCTTTCCACCTGTTGTTTTGTCCATTCGATCATCGGCATATGCAGTTCCGACAAATTGGTCACTTCTGCCGGCCAGTGATTCATCTGGAAATTGATGTTCAGATGATAGTCGCCGTTCCAGGGCGTATTGATCGTGTTACACCATACCCCTTGCAGGTTGGGAGGCAACGAACCCGGACGGGTCGACGAAATCAATAGATAACGGCCGAACTGGAAATAAAGGGCTCCCAGGGACGGGTCGTTATGGTCTTCCTGAAATGCCTGCAAACGCTTATCGATCGGCAGATTATCCTTTTCGGTACGTCCCAGATCCAGGTCCACCCGGTCGAATAAAGCACGGTAAGCATTGATATGTTCTTTTCTTAATGTCGAATAATCTTTTCTTTCAGATTCTGCCAATAGGGAGAATAACTGATCTGCAAAACCTTCATTCTTATAACTTGTAGCCATGCTGACCAACAAGATGGCTTCGGAAGCATTCTGAACACTCAGCGAACTGTCTCCCGCTGTAAGGGAACCGCCTTTAGGCAGAACAACCCGTACACGTGCTTCATATTTGATCCCTTTCATTTCGAGCGTATCCACACCGTCGAACAACTGTCCTCTCATCAACAGGTCTTTACCGTCGGTCGATACGGAATAATATTCCGGACGGTTCATTCCTATCCGAAAGTTCAATGCTTTATCAGCGTCTGCCTGTAAATGAATGATACCCAGGTCGCCGGAGAAAGAGGTAAAAACTTCACGGCTATAATTCACTTTCCCTTTGCGAAAAGATGTCGAAGCAATGGCATTGTTCAGATCGAGCTCACGACGGTAGGCGGCGATAGAGTCAGCCTCGTTATTATACGTATAATCAAGTATCAGGTTTCCCAATAATTGGTAACTGCCATAAGGGACTTTCGCTCCCTGGCCCTGTCCGCTACCGGCTCCACCACAAACAAATGTGCGGTACATCAGTTCCTGTGCTTCATCGTTACGGCCTTCGAAAAGCAGACGGCGAATAGCAGCCAGCGACATGACTGCCTGCGGGTTATCCGTATCCTGTTTACTTCCCGACCACATGGAGATTTCGTTCAATAGGATGTTTTCCTTACTGACGCCGCCATCGGGCATCATTCCCAATCGTCCATTACCCAAAGGCAATGTTTCTTCCCAGATACGGGCTGGTTCATCAAAATGATAAGCGAGTTTATTACCGGTTTTTACGTCCGGCATATCGCAGGCTGCCAGCAAAAGTAACAAGGCAGCGATATAGGGACGGAATATTTTTCGCCCTATCTCCTTTAATCGAATTGAATTCATAGTATTATAAATAAAATATGTCTTTTAAACCGGATCAGAAACTTTGCATATCACATAGTCTCTTATAATAACCGTTCAATGCTAACAACTCTTCATGGCGGCCGCGCTCCACGATTTCTCCTTCATGCATCACGCAAATCTCATCGGCATTGCGGATGGTAGAGAGACGGTGGGCAATCACTACGGTTGTCCTGTTACGCATCAGGTTCTCGAGAGCATCCTGCACCAGGCGTTCCGACTCGGTATCCAGGGCCGACGTCGCTTCATCCAGGATCAGGATCGGCGGATTCTTCAGGATCGCACGGGCTATACTGATACGTTGGCGCTGACCGCCGGATAGCTTTCCGCCACGGTCACCGATATTCGTATTATAGCCATCTTCGCTTGCCATGATAAACTCATGGGCATTCGCGATACGGGCAGCTTCCTGTACTTGTTCCAACGTAGCACCTTCCACACCGAAAGAGATATTATTGAAGAAGGTATCGTTAAAGAGAATCGCTTCCTGGTTTACATTCCCCATCAGGCTACGGAGGTCGTAGAGGGAGGTATCACGAACGTCAGTTTCATCAATAGTAATACTTCCTTTCTCCACATCATAAAAACGGGGCAATAAATCCACGAGTGTACTCTTTCCTGAGCCGGATTGCCCGACCAAAGCAACTGTTTTTCCTTTGGGGATTTCCAGTGTTACATTTTTCAATACCCACTCATTCTGATATTTAAACCAAACATTATTATATCTGATCGATTCATTCAAGTGGATCGGTTGCGGGGTTACCGGATTCTGAATCGTACTTACCGTTTGCAGAATCTTATCCACACGTTCCATAGAGGCTAATCCTTTAGGGATATTATAACTAGCTTTCGAAAATTCCTTCAACGGATTGATCACATTATATAATATAACCAGATAAAAGATGAAAGAAGGAGCATCGATCGTCGAATTATTGTTCAATATCAACGTCCCCCCAAACCAAAGGACGATAACGATCAATACGGTTCCCAGAAATTCACTCATCGGATGGGCCAGCTGTTGGCGGGTGTTAACACGGCTGATCGTGTTACGGTAAGCATTATCGGCATTGATAAAACGCTGATCCATCTTATTCTCAGCATTGAATGCTTTGATAATACGCAAACCACCTAACGTCTCCTCTACCTGCGACATAAGGTCGCTCCACTGATTCTGAGCCTCCATTGACTTCCGCTTCAATTTCTTTCCGACCGTTCCCATTACCCATCCCATCAACGGAAGGACAATGATGGTAAAAAGAGTTAACTGCCAGCTCACGGCGATCAATGTTCCGAAATAAACAAGAATAAGGATAGGGTTCTTAAACAGCATATCCAACGAACTCATAATAGAATTCTCTATTTCCTGTACGTCACCACTGATACGGGCCAGTATATCCCCTTTCCGCTCTTCGGAGAAAAAACCTAAAGGCAGATACAATATCTTTTTATACAATTGATTCCTTATATCGCGCACTACTCCCGTTCGGATAGGAATCATTACGGCTGACGACAGGAAATAAGTACCGGTTTTCAACAGCGTCATCGAAGCCAGGAATATTCCGAGGAGAAGTAAAGCCAGACTCGGACCATAGAAACCGATCATTTCCGAAATATAATAGTAACAATTATTGTACAGAATTTCTTTAAGGCTCACACCTGCCGTATCCCAGGGGATAAACTCAAAGGCTTTGTTATTCAGTTTGAAAAGTATCTGCAGGATAGGTACTAATGTCAGAAAAGAAAAAACATTTAATATGGCTGACAATATATTCAATAAGACAGCCCATACCAGATGCTTCTTATAAGGAGGCACAAAACGCCGTAATACGCGTATAAAATCTTTCATGTTTATTTAGTCGATTGGATTTGGTGCGCAAGTTACTCATAAAAAACAGGTGGTGCAACGTTTCTGGTTATCTTTGCATCTATTAGATATATGATTATACAATAAAAAAGCAATACAGATATGAACGGAACAAATCACTTTTTCCTGACCTTTACAAATAGAATATTGGCAGGATTACTCACGCTTCTGGGGTTTTCGGTCACCTCATGCGGGGGTGAAGATGAATACGGATGCCCTTATGCCGAATATGAAATAAAAGGGAAAGTGGTAAACGACAAAGGAGCCGCCATCCCTAACATACAAGTGGTTATCCCTGCACCGTTTGAAGCCAACGAATACATGTGGGGAGATACGGTAACCACAAACAAATCCGGAGAGTTCGATATTAAACCTGCGGTTACTTCTTTCGGGGAAGACATCACATTCAAAATTAAAACAAAAGATATCAACGGGGAAGCCAACGGTGGTTTATTCGAAGACAAAGAAACGGAAATAGCCTTCAAAAAGGAAGATTTGAAAGGTGCAAATGGTAACTGGTATTATGGTAAGGCCACCAAAGAGGTCACCATCACAATGAAACAGGCCGTAAAAGAATAAAACAGAAACAAATAAACAAATTAAGTATAGGTACAGACAATGCTGCAATAATTTATAGCCGATAAAGGACAACCTGTGCAGTATTTTCTCTACTTTTGTATTTAGTCTTAGTTACAATCATAATGGACAAACAGATTAACACTGAAAAATAATGGATAAACGCCCCGGATTTCGTAAACGCATAGCTCTGGAACTCTTTCGAAGTATACGTAAAAACAGGGCCAAACTACACGAACTACGCACACTCTTTTGGGAATGTACGCTTCGTTGCAATGCTTCCTGCCGTCATTGCGGCAGCGATTGCCACGTATCGGCCGACATGAAAGATATGCCGATGGAAGATTTTCTGAAAGTAATAGACGATATTACCCCTCATGTCGACCCCAACAAAGTATTGGTTATATTCACCGGTGGGGAAGCCCTCGTTCGCAAAGATATTGAAACCTGCGGACTGGAATTATACAACCGAGGCTATCCCTGGGGGATTGTCTCGAACGGCCTGTTGCTTACCCGCGAACGGCTGGACTCCCTATTAGCTTCCGGGCTGCACTCGGCAACGATCAGCCTCGACGGCTTCGAGGAAGCACACAACTGGTTGCGACGTCATCCGAAGAGCTTCGAGAATGCCGTCAATGCCATCTGTATGTTGGCCGAAGAAAAAGAGATCGTCTGGGATATCGTCACCTGCGTGAACCAGCAAAACTTCAAGGACCTGAAACTATTCAAAGAGTTCCTGGTCGAGATGGGCGTAAAAAGGTGGCGTCTGTTCACCATCTTTCCCGTCGGACGCGCCGCCGAAGTGCCGGAACTGCAACTCAGCAACGAGCA
The DNA here is from genome assembly GCF_023369805.1 of Parabacteroides leei. Classification (NCBI taxonomy): domain Bacteria; kingdom Pseudomonadati; phylum Bacteroidota; class Bacteroidia; order Bacteroidales; family Tannerellaceae; genus Parabacteroides; species Parabacteroides leei. Next base: position 9,411 of record NZ_JAMBQG010000018.1, on the reverse strand, counting down.
GTTCACCTGGATGCTCAACTTCATCCGTTATTGCCGCAAGGAAGGACAAATCCACGTCAGCTATGGCTGCGAAGGATTCCTGGGTAATTACGAGGCAGAAGTACGCGACTCGATCTTCCAGTGCAACGCCGGGATCAATACGGCCTCTGTACTGGCAGACGGCAGCATTTCAGGCTGTCCGAGCATCCGCGCCAATTTCCACCAGGGAAATATCTATAAAGATAAATTCATCGACGTATGGAACAATGAGTTCAAGCCCTACCGCAACCGCGAATGGACACGCAAAGGGCAATGTGCCGACTGTAAAATGTTCAGGTATTGCGAAGGGAACGGCATGCACCTGTATGACGACGAAGGCAATTTATTATTCTGCCATTACAACAGGATCGTATAATTTTTTTATCTTTATCCCCGATAAAACTTTTTAAAACATAGTTATACATGAAAAACTCTCTTATTCTCTGCGCCTTGCTTACGCTCGGCCCGGTTTGTTACGCACAGCAATCTGACAAAATCACAGATTACACCGAACTGACCGACACCAAGCCACACGACAGTGAGGCTGTATGGAATAAAATTACAACTCCTACGCAATTAAGCTGGGCAAGTACAGATGTTCGTTACCCGAAACTGAGTATCCCGACCGTTACAAAAAACTCCCGCTGGCAGACAAAAGCCTGGAAAGGCGAACGCGTCAATGCCCAGGCTGTGTTGTGGACAACCAACGATCTGTCGGATGCGACCATCACGGTCAGCGACCTGAAAAACGGTTCATCCGTTATCCCGGCATCTGCCATTACGACGAACTTCGTGCGCTACGTCATGACCGATGAATTGAACAAAGATCGTAAAGGCGGTTGCGGACATCGCCCCGACAAAGCGGAATGGGACTCTTCCGTCGTTGCCGATGTGTTGGATATTGTAAAGATACGCGACATTGCCGCCCGTACCACCCAGCCGATCTGGATGAACGTATGGGTTCCGTCGGATGCCCGTGCCGGAAAATATAAAGGAACTCTGACCGTTGAAGGTAAGAACTTCCAGCCAATGAATTTGCAAGTGGAGATAGATGTATTGAACCGTACCCTACCGGAACCGAAAGACTGGAAATTCCATCTGGACTTGTGGCAGAACCCGTACTCTGTTGCCCGTTTCTACAACGTTCCTCTCTGGAGCAAAGAGCATTTCGACCTGATGCGTCCGGTTATGAAGATGCTGGCGAATGCCGGACAGCGTGCCATCACCACCAGTATCATGCACAAACCGTGGGCCGGACAGACGGAAGATCATTTCGACAGCATGGTATTCCGCATGAAGAAGCTTGACGGCAGCTGGGAATTCGATTATACGATATTCGACAAATGGGTGGAATTTATGATGAACGAAGTGGGTATCAACGACCTGATCAGCTGCTACACCATGATCCCGTGGGCACTTAGTTTCGACTATTTCGATCAGGCAACCAACCGCGTCCAGTTCATCGAAGCAAAACCGGGTGATGCCGAATATGCTGATTACTGGGGTTCTTTCCTGAAAGATTTCTCGCGCCACCTGCGTGCTAAAGGCTGGTTCGAAAAGACAGCTATCTCGATGGACGAACGTCCGTTGGATGCCATGCAAGAGGCCATCAAGGTGATCAAGCAAGCCGACCCTGAATTTAAGATCACGCTGGCCGGCAATTATCATAAAGAGATACAGGGCGACCTTTATTACCTGAGTATTCCGTACGGCAATAAGTTTCCGGAAGACGTGAAAGCCGAACGCGACCGCAAAGGCCAGATCAGCACGGTTTACACCTGTTGCTCGGAAGCCTTCCCGAATACATTTACCTTCTCCGATCCGGCCGAAGCACCGTGGACGATCCTGCATGCAGTTGCCGGAGGTTATGACGGTTACCTGCGTTGGGCAGTCAACAGCTGGACAGCCGATCCGTTGCGCGACTCCCGTTTCCGCTCCTGGGCAGCCGGCGATACTTACAGTATCTACCCGGGTCCCCGCAGCAGTATCCGTTTCGAACGTCTCGTTGAAGGTCTTCAGGATGCAGAAAAAATCCGTATCCTCCGCGAAGAACTGAAAGGCGGCAAACTGGATAAGCTGAACAAAACGGTTGCCATGTTTACACCGGAAGGTCTGGCTGAAACACAGAAATCGGCAGCCGAGATGGTGAATGAGTTAGGTAAAGTGTTGAATTCGTTCTGATAAATTGCTTTTCATAAAATAATCGAAAGCCGGTGTGTCAATCAGAATGACACACCGGCTTTTGTATATAAATAACCCGTGACGGAATTGATATGACACACTTTTTGCCAAATTTGAATGTAGTGTCGTTGGTAGAGGCGGTTCGCGAACCGCCCTTACAGGCGCCGTCACAATGGAACAGGCAGGTTCGACCGTAAGGGCGGGGTCTGCCCGCCCTTCTTCACCGGTTGTTATATTATTGTCGCAAAGAAGGTATCTGAAAAGGATGCATTCTTTTAATTTGTTTCAAATAGCGCCCCAAATCCGGCAGCCTACAACGTGCCGCTTCAGCAGCCTCCAGCTTCTCAAGATTGTCGATAGCCAAGGTTTGTTCTATAATCTGTTCAAAATACCCCCAGATATTTTCCAGTACATCTTCCGTCATATCTTCCCTGACAGAGGTTCGCAGCAGATACCTTCGCAAGATTGCTTTCGTCTTTTCTGGATTACGGCAATGCTTCATATACAGAGCCTGTTTCAATTCTAATGTAAGTTTCGGATTTTCCGTACTGCTTAGGTCTCTCCATAAAGCTTCTTCTTCATAGACCATCGCTTTATAACGGCTCAGGTTCTCCTGATCGAGGAAAGTGATATAGGTGATCAGTTTTTTGTTGAACCGAACCAGCGACAATCCCTGTTGCGAGATCATGAAACCTTTCTCTTCCATTTCCTTCTCGGTCCATTTTTCGGGCATGTAATAAGTCAGTGTATTGTCCTGGTTATGCAGCATATAATATAAAGCCGGATGCGAGCCTCGCAGATTTATCCCGTTGCTTTCGAGATACCGTTCCTTGTAGCGCATCAAAAAATGGGTTGAAAGCTTTTGCAGTACAAAATTCTCAAGATTATTGATGAAAAGATAGTCCACCTCCTCACCCCGGTACAAAGGTATATATATGAAACAACCTGCCATAAATTCTCCTTGAGGAGTATAACCGAGATTCACAAAAATGACATGCCAGGTATTTTTTGATTTGGTCGATACCTTTTTTTCTTCGAACAGCGAATGGAGGACTCCTCGTTTTCCTCCTGTGAACCTCATACGGTAAATAAATTGCTCGAAAGCGATCTTCACTTTTATCCGCATCTCCAGAAAGTCTTTATAAGCGGCTGCCTGCAACTCTTCTTCGGTCATGTGTGGTGTAAACATATCAGTAAAGTTTAATATTATTCCCTACTCTGTTTTTAGCTTTTCGGTTCTGCTAGTGTTATTTATTACCGGATAAATTCATTATGTGTCCACAAAGATCGTGTTTTATTCCGTATATTTGCAATAGAATGTCCTAAAATAGAGCAATATGGAAACAACAACATCATTCAAGACATTCGAAGTGACCATTCCGGAAAAATATGCCGATACGTTGAAGAAATTCATCAAAGCCTTGGAAGGTAAGGTGAAAACGCAGAAGAAAACTGGGCTGGACGAGGCTTTGGAAGACGTGAAAAATACCGGGACACATGCCGATCTGTTCTAAATATAAAAAAAGTCGCTTTCCTATTCAGAAAGCAACTTTTTAGTATCTGATAATTATTTCTCGCGAATGAAAATATTAATCGGTGTCCCCGTGAAATCCCAGTTATCGCGGATCTTATTCTCCAGAAAGCGTTTGTAAGGTTCCTTAATCCATTGCGGCAGGTTGGCAAAAAACACGAATGACGGAACCTGTCCGGCCGGAAGCTGGGTGATGTATTTGATCTTGATATACTTTCCTTTCCATGCCGGGGGCGGATAATTCTCGATGATCGGCAACATGATCTCGTTCAGCTTGGCTGTCGGGATACGTTTCTTGCGGTTTTCGTACACATCACGGGCGGTTTCGAGCACTTTCAGGATACGTTGCTTGGTCAGCGCCGAGATAAACAGGATGGGAAAATCGGTAAACGGCGCCAGACGTTCGCGGATCGCATTCGTGTAGCTTTCGATCACCTTCTGGCTTTTATCTTCCACCAGATCCCATTTGTTTACACATACAACCAACCCTTTTTTATTCTTCTGAACCAGGGAGAAGATGTTCAGGTCCTGGCTTTCGATACCACGCGTCGCATCCACCATCAATACACAGACATCTGCGTTTTCAATGGCACGGATCGAACGGATCACCGAATAGTATTCCAGGTCTTCATTCACCTTTCCTTTCTTACGAATACCGGCTGTATCTACCAGATAGAAATTTTGGCCGAATTTATTGTATTTGGTATAGATCGAGTCGCGGGTCGTTCCGGCAATATCGGTTACGATATGACGGTCTTCACCGATAAACGCATTGATCAAAGAAGATTTACCTGCATTCGGACGACCGATAACAGCAATACGGGGCAACTCTTCTTCTAATTCTTCATTCTTGTCTTCCGGAAGGATCTCCACGATCTTGTCCAGCAAGTCGCCAGTGTTAGACCCGTTGATAGCCGATACACAGAAAGGATCGCCCAGACCGAATGAATAGAACTCGGCTGAAGCAGCATGCATTTCAAAGTTATCCGCTTTGTTGGCTACTATAATAACCGGTTTTTTATTGCGGCGCAGTATTTTAGCGACCTCTTCATCCAGGTCTGTAATACCGTTCAGTACATCTACCACGAACAATATCACGTCCGCTTCATCCAAAGCGACCTGTACTTGTTTATTTATCTCTTCTTCAAAAACATCATCCGAATTAATTACCCATCCGCCGGTGTCAATCAGCGAAAACTCTTTACCAATCCAGTCCACTTTGCCGTACTGACGGTCGCGGGTTGTACCTGCTTCCTCATTTACAATGGCCTGACGCGATTGTGTCAGACGATTGAACAGGGTGGACTTTCCTACGTTGGGCCTACCAACTATTGCTACAATATTTCCCATAAATCTCTTTTCTGTATGCTGTTATTAATCCAGCTGATAACCGAAACTCTTCAAGATGTTATCCCTGTTGCGCCAGTCTTTCTCGACCTTGACAAACATTTCCAGGAATACCTTCTTACCGAAAAATTTCTCGATATCCTTGCGGGCCATGGCACCTACTTTTTTCAGTGCCTGCCCCTGATGTCCGATGATGATCCCCTTCTGGGAATCGCGTTCTACCATGATCAGGGCCTTGATGTGTATCAGTTCTTCCTCTTCCTTAAACAGCTCGACTACGACTTCCACCGCATACGGTATTTCTTTCTGGTAATACAACAGGATCTTCTCACGAATGATCTCTGTAACAAAGAAACGGGCCGGCTTGTCGGTAAGCGCGTCTTTTTCAAAATAAGGAGGGGATTCGGGCATCAACGCCTCTACCCTTTGCTTTACATAATCAATATTAAAGTTCGAAAGCGCTGAGATCGGAATGATCTCTGCTTTCGGAAGCACTTCTTTCCAGTGGGCTACGATCTTTTCAAGCTCAGCCTGGTTGCTGGTATCGATCTTATTGATAAGCAACAGGACCGGATACTCTACCGACTGCACCCGCTTGAGGAAGTCTTCGTTTTTATCGATTGTCTCAACGACATCGGTCACATAGAGTAACACGTCGGCATCACCTAACGCCGACTCTGAAAAATTCAGCATAGATTCCTGCAACTTATAATTCGGATGCAGGACTCCCGGCGTGTCTGAATACACGATCTGCATATCGTCGGTATTCACAATCCCCATGATACGGTGACGGGTAGTCTGTGCCTTTGCCGTGATGATGGAGATACGTTCTCCCACCAGACGGTTCATCAGCGTAGACTTTCCTACGTTCGGATTACCGACAATATTAACAAAACCGGACTTATGCTTGTTTTCCATCATAACCCCATTTAAGATAAATTGCACCCCAGGTAAAGCCTGCTCCAAACGCTGCCAGGATCAGGTTGTCTCCTTTCTTCAACTTGTCTTCCCACTCCCAAAGACAGATAGGAATTGTTCCGGCGCTTGTATTTCCGTATTTCTGGATATTGATCATAACTTTCTCCATATCCACACCCAGACGTTTGGCTGTCGCATCGATAATGCGTAGATTAGCCTGGTGAGGCACGATCCAGGTAATATCGTCGTGAGTCAATTTATTTTTTTCTGCTATCTCTGCTGCCACATCGGCCATATACGAAACAGCATATTTGAATACATATTTACCATCCTGCAGGACGAAATGTTCACGGTTATCCACCGTTTCGTGGCTGGAAGGATAGGCCGAACCACCGGACTTCATAATCAGGTGAGAATATCCAACTCCATCTGTGCGTAAAATCGTATCCATAACGCCGACTTCTTCCGTCGTCGGTTCCAACAAGACTGCACCACAGGCATCACCGAACAGAGGACAGGTCGAACGGTCCTGATAATCGGTAATCGAGGTCATTTTATCACCTGAAACTACGATCACTTTCTTGTAACGTCCCGAACGAATATAGTTCGCACCGGTCTCCAATCCATACAAAAATCCGGCACAAGCGCCCTGCAAATCGAAAGTCATTGCATTCTTGCATCCGGTATGATAAGCGATGATTGAAGAAGTTGTTGGGAAATGATGGTCGGCTGTAGTTGTTGCAGTCAGGATCACTTCGATCTCTTCAGGATTTACTTGTGTCTTTTCGAGCAGTTGCTTCACAGCACGAATGCCCATGTAAGAAGTTCCTACCCCTTCACCTTTCAATATTCTGCGTTCTTTGATGCCAACACGCGTCATGATCCATTCATCCGTTGTATCGACCAATTTAGAGATATCTTCATTTGTCAACACATCTTCGGGAACGTATCCTCCTACACCTGTTATAACCGCATTTAATTTATCCATAACTTAAAAAATAATAGAGACTATATCCCAATTAAAAAATTAGCCCTAAAAATATTTTTAGGGCTATTTCTTTCGTTTATCAAAATCAATATGATAGTGACAAACTTACACAGCTGCTTCTTTTACGATAGCTAACTTACCTCTGTAGTAGCCACATTCGCCACATACAGTGTGATAAATATGCCATGCGCCGCAGTTCGGGCAAATAGCCATTGTTGGAGTGACAGCCTTGTCATGAGTTCTTCTCTTGGCTGTTCTTGTCTTACCTTGTCTTCTTTTAGGATGTGCCATGTTTTAATTTATTTAATTGTTATCATTCTCTATTAAACCTTTCAGGGCATCCCAGCGAGGATCAGAATTATCGCTTACGTCATTATCCATGGAAACATCGTCCATTTCCTCTTCTTCGTAATCATCATCTCCATCATCTGTACTTCTGGATGTGTGCTTCTTGAGCTTCGACGACATAGCTTTATTGCATTTTCCCGGAGCATGAACATGCTTCATCGGTACCGCCAATGCAATAAACTCATAAAGAAACCATGCCAGATTGATGGCACCTTCCTCTTCTGGTATTACTACTACCTCGTCGCTTTCTTCGGCATATTCTTTGCCGAACTTCACAACCAAGCGATTATGGGTATCAACCGGAATCTCCATATCGTCCAGACATCTGTCGCACGGAACGATTGCTACACCTTCAATCTGAAAGTTCATTTCAAAAGCCACTGACGTACGTTTCACCGTCAGGTGAACCTTGACTTTGCCCTTCTGGACTTCGTCTCCGTCAATGTCCACAAAAAACTTGTTCTCCAGTAAATACTCGAATTCGTGTACTCCTGGAGCGAGATTTTTCAAATCTACGTTATATAATTTAAATTTCCCCAAAGCCTTTTAGTGTAAAAACCTTGCAAAGGTACGAAAAAACTAAACACAAATGCAACACCTTTACAGTTATTTTTTATTATTGAATTATTTAGCCTCTATATTTACGAAGCTCTATACGAAATGTCGTGCCTTTACCGACCTCCGAACTCTTCACGAATATCTTACCGCCATGATAGGATTCAATGATACGCTTGACCAGCGACAAACCTAGTCCCCATCCGCGTTTCTTTGTCGTATACCCAGGATTAAACACCGTCTTATATTTCGATTTAGGAATACCTTTTCCCGAATCGGTAATGTCGATCCGAACAGTCTTTTCGCGCTCTTCTACCTGGTATGTTATTTCCCCTTGGCCTTCCATTGCATCTACCGCATTCTTGGTTAGATTCTCAATTACCCAGGCAAACAAAGAGTCATTCATCAAAACCAATACCGGATTTTCCGGAAGATGCGTATATATCTTTACTTTCGAGGATATACGCGTTTCCATATAATTTAAGGCTGTTTGAATCGAATTACAGATATTTACCGGAGCTGGATCAGGATTTGATCCGATCTTTGAAAAACGCTCCGCTATCATCTCTAAACGCTTTACATCCTTTTCCATCTCACGCAACAGAGAAGGATCGATTTCCTTCGTTCGAAGATATTCTACCCAGGCGATCAAAGAAGAAATAGGCGTACCCAACTGATGGGCTGTTTCCTTCGATAATCCGACCCAAACTTTATTTTGTTCGGCTTTCTTCGTGCTTGCCAATGCCAGAAAAGCAATCAGAATAAAAATAAAGACAACAGCCAATTGTGCATAAGGATAAATAAGAAGTCTTTTTAAGATGATCGAGTCGTCGTAATAAAGATATTGGAAAGTCCCATCCTGCATATCAATCAAGATCGGCGGATTCTTACTTTTCAATTCCCGGACTTTTACTTTCAGGAAACTGTCGAGATCCTTTTCCGGAAGTTCGATATTCTTCTGATCCATGACACTATCCTTCTCGTTGCACCATAATACAGGAATAGTAGTATTACTCTGTATAATCTTCAGGATAAGTGCCATATTGGAACCATTTGTTTCAGAAGCGATCATACGTTGCGCCTCTGCCCAAATTTCAACTTTCTGCCGCTCTTCCTGTGCCAGACTTTTTACGATCTGGTCAGATACAAACACCGAAACAATTGCGATCAATGTAGCTATTAATATAAAAAGATACTTCAACCGTTGCCGGGAATCATATATACTGCTCATAATTATACATTCATTCTCAATGTATATTAAAACGGGAAAGAGATTAGATTATTATAAGAAAGAAGTTAATTCGTAAGAAGAAATAGATCCAGTCTTCCCCTCTGAGAGGCTCAATAGAGTATAAAACCAGAAAAGGAGTCAGTTCTTTCGAACTAACTCCTTTCTAGCATTCAGTCTTTCGACCTGACAAAAACGGCGGTTATCTACTCTCCCACTTTTACGCAGTACCATCGACGTGGTTGGGCTTAACTTCTCTGTTCGGAATGGGAAGAGGTGGATCCCCAACGCTATAAC
>NZ_JAMBQG010000017.1:0-130480 GCF_023369805.1 Parabacteroides leei | reverse complement strand
GAACTCCTTGCTCAATAATTCTTTGGGAATCTCCATAAAATTTACATTTTTCAAATTTAATAAATAAAAAAAACTACAAGTAACAATACCTGTAGTTTTTCATTTACACAATTTTATGGACAGTGTCGATTGGGAATAATGAATTTCATTTTCTCAATCCTTTTCTTTTAAAGTAAGTTTTCTAGAACTCAATATGAAGCATTGACAAAGGAAAGTTCCGTATTTAGCCTGTTCAAGTCCAAGCCTTCGGTTTAGATAAAAATCTTCCTCTCATTTACATTCGAGCGTATTTTTATCTAAAGACTTGCACAGACTAAATACTTCACTGGAAAAGTCAATGATTCAAATTAAATTCCGAAAAACAATGTTTTCGAGGGTGGCAGGTTATTCCTTCCAGCTTTCAAAGTAGTGCTTTTGCAATAGCTTATCAATATCACTTTGCCGATAGATGATTTTACCTTTTATCTGGATGAAGGGAATTAATCCCGTATCTCTCCATTCTTGTAGAGTTCGTAAACTGACATTGAGTTTCTTAGAAACCTCATGATTGGAAAGAAAGCGTTCCCCGTTCAGGTGGGGCTTATAGTGTTGTACAATAGATTCAATACCATTCAGCATTGAATCGAGCGAAGAAATAAATTCTCTGACTTGTGGGGTATCTTTGTTTATTAGTTCCATGATCGAAAGATTGATTTATTGAAATATTGATTTCAAGATTACTAGATAGCTAGTTAGTTGCGCAGATAGTCACCCAGTGATGAAATGCTAAGTACATCTTTTGCCGAATCATAATCCACATAGAGCCGTTTGGATGCAGTGGCAATAAAATACTGGCTACCATCTTGCTGTATCTCATAAGTAGCGGGTGAAGCCTGCATGGTGGTTTCCGATACATATATAATAGAAAGAAGATAATTTTTATCGTTCCGGTAGATGATAACCGTAGGATTCAGATTTATACTTTCCCATGTGCCGACAATGGAAAACAGGTTGAAGGACGGGTAATCTTCTTTAGTTCTTTTCATAAAGCGTGATTTGTTTGGGTGATTGATTCTGTGTTTCACTGTCTGCAATAATTCTTTCAATATCGGAAGACTTATAATAAATCTTGCTACCGATTTGAGAATAAGCCAGTCGCCCGCTACTTCTGTAATATTGCAGCGTTCGTTTGCTAAAGCCTAATAACAGACATACTTCTTGACTATCCAGCCAGTTTTCTACTTTCCGGGTATGAGTGCTACACAAACTTTCTATTCGTTTGGCAAACTTGGTGAACCTCTCGCAGACATACGAGAATGTTCTTTTTTCGATGGTTACTACTTCCATACATTTAATTTTTAATGGTTTATAAAACGTGTTGATTCTATTTTCATCGGCAAATGAAAGAAGAATCAAGAGCCGTTTTCAAAACTGTCCGAGAGTCGCATCAACAGGTTGTTAGTGGCATAGAACGCAACAATAGAAAAGTTCCGAATCTAATGTATTACAGCTTCCTGTGTTTACACAATTGATTTAATCGTCATACTTCCAACCATAGCAACATGATAAAAAAGAATAATAAGCTTCTCACCTACTTAAAATTTCTCAAAGAACATCATTGAGAAATAAATAATTGCTTCTTTTGCTATGCTGAATAGAAACTCGACAAGATGAACCGAAGTATTGATATAAAAACAATTGAAGCCTTGAGGTCAGGTAACCACAAGGCGTTTGAGATTATATTCATTACTTACTACAATAAAATAAAGACGTTCATTTTCAATTATATAAAATCCGAAATAGATGCAGAGGAACTGGCAGAAGATATATTTGCTAATATTTGGTTTAATCGTCAATCTATTGATACTGGCAAATCCTTTGAATCTTTCCTACATACAATTGCCAGAAATGCTGCTCTCAACTTTTTAAAGCATAAGTATGTACACGATGCTTATGTGCATAGCTTAATAAATTCGGAATGTACAACACCTACCTCTGAAGAAAATCTAATAGCGAAAGAGTTAGGTTTACTGATAGATGATGTTGTTGAGAAAATGCCTAATCAGCGAAGAAAAATTTACCAGTTGAGCCGTAAAGACGGATTGAGCAATGAAGAAATATCAACGAAATTAAATACTACCAAAAGAAATGTCGAAAGCCAACTAAGCCTTGCTTTAAAGGATATAAGAAAAGTCATTTCTTTCTTTTTCATCTCTATCATCTAATTTTTCAAAAAAACAGCTATCTTTTCACTGAGATTCTTACCACTTGCTTGTATATATAGTAAAATGCAACAAAATGGAGAAAAAGAATACAAGCAGAATAATTAGAGAATACTTATCCAATCGATTCTCGCCTGAGATGGAGGAGCGAATTCAAAAATGGATAATACAGGAAAATGGTAGTGCTGAAAAAGAAAAAGCTTCTTTTGAATATTGGAATGAACTAGATATAGAAGCTAACTCAGATACATACTCAGCCTTAAAACGCACTAACAGAAAGATTGGATATTTGAAAACACCATTCTTTTCTAGAACTGCTCGTATTGCAGCAGCACTTATTCCATTATTCTTCATCATTGGTGGATATTTATACTATACATCTAATCAAAATCGTTTGATTGAAATATCTACTGCACATGGTGAAACAAAGCAAATATTACTACCCGATAGTTCTGAGATATGGATTAACGCAGGAACAACAGTGAAATATCTCAAAACTTTCTCCCCTAAAGAAAGAGTTGTACAACTAGATGGGGAAGCTTACTTTGCTGTCAAAAAAGATTCCTCAAAACCGTTTATCGTACAAACGAATCAACTATCTGTAAAAGTGCTAGGTACAAAATTCAATGTAAAATCATACTCAACTGACAAAAATATTACAACCACTTTGACAAGTGGAAAGGTGGAAGTAAGTACTCCTTCAAAAGATTCTAGGGTACTAAAGCCCAATGAGCAGCTAACTTATAATAGAAGCACCTCTAAAATAGAAATTATAGAAATTCCAGCAGCAGAGACTACTAATTGGATTACAGGTAATCTGATATTCATAAATGTTTCATTTGCAGAAATAGCACGGACACTAGAAAGGAAGTTTAATATAGCAATCGAATATAGAGATAGCACCTATGCTTCCAAATTATACACTGTGAAATTCTTAAAAGGAGAAAATCAAAATGAGGTGCTTAAAATACTAGGAGATATAGTTGGGTTTACTTATGAAGTAAAAAATGACAAAGTAATAATACATTAAGAACGTTTTGCCTATGAATAAAAAAAGAACTGGGAAGCAGCTTGAGACCCTCAACCCAGTTCTGAAAAGTCAAATATCATCAAACCGTGAAGTTAAATGAATAATCAACATACAAATATATAAAAAATGAATCAATTTATCAGTAACAATCAATTATATAAGATTGCTATAATTCTATTATTTGCATTTCTTCCATACATGGTTATTGCTCAAAGTAAAGAAAATAAGATAACGATACAAGATAAAAGTATCTCATTAAAAGCTCTTTTTGAACAAATAGAGAAGCAAACGACATACAGTATAGCCTATGAACAATCGGCTTTAAATTTAAGTAAAAGAATCTCTCTTTCTTTAAAGGATACAGATATAAATACTGTATTGAAAATAGCTTTAAAAGAAACTAAGCATGCCTATAAGATAAAGGGGTATCACATCCTCATTTACCCTATGTCGATAGAGAAGCAAACTATAAAGACAAAAAAGGTCACACAAGTAATAAAAGGAAGCATTATTGATGCCATATCTGGACAACCAGTGTACTCTGCCTTTATTGGTGTTGTCGATAATCCTGAATTAACAGCCGTCAGCGATAGTCTTGGGCATTTCACTATAAAGAACGTTTCAATAGGCAGGTACAATATTAAAACAAGTTGCTTAGGGTATGAGCCTCATGCCATTAATGAATTGGTAGTCACTTCAGCTAAGGAAGTCGTTTTGAATATTTCCCTTAAAGAGAATATACATTTATTATCCGAAGTAGTAATACGCCCCAATACAAATAAGGAAGTGGCATTAAATCCAATGGCATTAACTGGAGGACGAGTTTTAACAACTGAAGAAGCAAGTCGTTTTGCTGGTGGCTTTGATGATCCTGCACGTTTGGTCTCCTCTTTTGCCGGAGTAGCAGGAGGAATAAACACAAATGCTCTTGTAGTAAGAGGAAACTCTCCACAATATTCTCAATGGCGTATGGAAGGTGTAGAAATATCTAATCCTACACATTATGCAGATATGACAGGATTAGGAGGAGGTTTATTAAGTGGGTTGAGTTCTAATGTATTGGGAAACTCAGATTTCTTCAATGGTGCTTTCTCCGCAGAGTACAATAACGCACTAGCAGGTATATTTGATATGTCCATGCGAACGGGAAATAGCCAAAATTACGAACATGCTTTTCAACTAGGTGTTTGGGGACTTGATTTAGCCTCAGAAGGTCCTATTAGTAAAAAGAATAATAGTTCCTATTTATTTAACTATAGATACTCTTTCTCTGGGCTATCGGATGCTATTAGTGGAACTGATGAGGGGCTTAATTATCAAGACTTAGCTTTTAAATTCAATTTCCCTACAAAGAAAGCTGGAAATTTTACAGTATGGGGGCTGGGATTATTGGACAACGTTTTGCAGAAAAATGAAGAAAACCCAGAGAATTGGGAATATACATCTGATAAGCAAAAATCAGATAATACATTTACTAAAGGAATGTTTGGAATTGGGCATAAAATATATTGTAGACAAAATTCGTACATTAAAACATCTTTAGCTACAACTTATACAAAAGTTCATGCTATAATTGATCAAGCAGACGATAAAATGTTTTTTCATCGGATGGCAGATATGAAAAACAGCAATACAGATATAATTCTAAACTCTTATCTACACAGCAAAATAAGCAAAAGACATTTTAATCGTACTGGGTTTACAATCACTCGGATGAGCTATGATCTTGATTTTAACATAAGTGATGATTTTGGTTTGTATAAGCCTATGAACCAAATAGCAGATGGAAATCATACCGATTTTACATTCTCGGCATTCACTAGTTCTGTTTTTAGCCTTCATAAAAACATAGATGCCAGTATTGGTTTAACTGGACAGTATTTTGGTTTAAACAATCATTGGACTTTAGAACCACGTTTTAGCATAAAGTGGAAACTACAAAAAAATCAAACACTATCTTTTGCGTATGGTCTCAATAGTACACGCAGTCGATTAGATTATTACTATGTTCAAACCGCTAAAACAGGAAATAAGCTAGTTAATAAAGATCTGGATTTTAGTAAAGCACATCATTTTTCGCTATCCTATGGAAATAGGATAACAGATAATCTTTATCTGAAAATAGAACCGTACTTTCAATATTTGTACTCAATACCAGTAGAACCAAACTCTTCATTCTCCATTTTAAATTACAATGGCTACGGACTAGACAAAATGCTCATTAATAATGGAAAAGGGCGTAACTATGGACTTGATATTACATTAGAGCGTTATTTGAGAAATGGCTGGTATGCTTTACTTACAGGATCACTATTTAAATCCGAGTATATGGGAGGAGACAATGTTTGGAGAAATACGAGAATGGATCAACGCTTTATCACAAATGGCTTAGTTGGAAAAGAGTGGATATTTGGCAAAAATAAGAATAAAGTATTCAGTGCCAATATACGCTTAACATATCAAGGTGGCTATCGTTATACTCCAATCGACAACGAAAAGTCACAAATAGAACATGGAATCAAAGAAGATGAAGCACATGCGTACAGTTTAAAACTACCCAATTCATTTACTACAGATTTAACTCTCCGTCTTCGGGTTAATAAGAAAAAAACAGCTCATGAGTTCTCATTTATGATTCTAAATGCCAATGGTTTCAAACAGACAGGATACGCATACAATATTGCAACAAACGCTATTGAGAAGAAACGCTATGCGCCTATTGTTCCAAGCATAAGTTGGAAAATATATTTTTAAACTCTTATCAGAAAGAGTATGATAGCACTAAAATCATTCGCAACTACAAATCAGCGTCAATATATAATGTATAAACGACTAATTTAATGCTTATGAATGATTTATTACAAATGAGGATATTTGGACTATTGTCTAAAGCCTCACAGGAAGTTACTAATGAAGAAATGCGAGATGCCTATGGTGAATTTGTTGAACAAATTAGAACTGTGAGTAATAAAAATGACTATTCAACTACTTATCGGATTCTTGTAGCTACCCGTATTGAGATAGCTTCACTTGAAACAGCACCTCTTTACGGACAGGGGGAAAAATGCGCTTAAAAAGCTTTTCTTACAAAAGACACTGGCTATTGTCAATTCAGAACTAGAACTGTTCAATCTGAAAATCCAATATCCAAGTTCGTTTCAGAACCGAAATAACAACTTGCCATCCTCACCATTGTATCTAACAGATGAAACCTATCTCGTTAAAATCATGGAACTGGTTAGTGGATTATTTCTTACGAAAAGAGTAGTTACTTATACTGGAAAAGAATCACCACTAACGGAAATTGGTAGAACCTTTGAATGGCTTTTCAACATCAAGTTGGGGGACATTCATAAAAAGCACGAGAATGTAATTTGCCGGAAAGCCAATAAACGCACGGAGTTTTTGGATTTACTTCGCAAAGCCATTATCGAAGAAAGTGAAAAGAAAGGCTATCTATAAATCAGACACTTATCAATAATTGTTAGGGGTGTAGTATATCTACTCCCCTAACTTATTTGCATTGTTCTTCCGAACTTTGCTTCATCAATCGATTGAGAATAATAATGTTGAACTTAAAATTGAAGCAAAATGTATATAGACAACGAAAACTTCGAGAAGTGGATGGAGAAGCTATCCAAAAAACTCACCGAGATCGGACAAGACTTGAAATCTCTTATCAATACCGATACTGTATTCGATGAAAACGAAAGGCTGTTGGATAATCAAGACTTAGCCTTTCTGTTGAAAGCATCTTTCAGAACCCTACAACGCTATCGGGCAAAAGGTGTACTTCCCTACTTTACCATTGGACGGAAAACATATTATAGAGCCAGCGATATTCGGGCTTTTGTCCGTGAATATGCTGATTCTCAAACCTACAAACAGTTTGAAAAAGCCAATCAGTTAGCAAACCAGCCCTGATAGCAAAAAGTAGCAGAGGAAAGAAGCCTGTGTTCAGGCTATTCCTCTGTGCCACCACCCCGATTTAGCACAAACTGCCTCACCTATCGGTTCAGCCCGTTTCGCTAAATCGAGCAAGAGGGAACTGGACAAGTCCTGTTCTTCCCTCTTGCTCTGCGAGGCAAAGCCTTCGGCTTTAGCGTGTTACAAGAACACGCTGTAATGACACCTGTAATAAGTATTTTCCTTTCAATGCTTATTATCAGGTATTTATCTATTCATATTTCTATAAAAAAGTAATTACTATGCCAAATAACAGCCGGAAAACGATATTCACTACCATTTCCATAGACAAGGAAACGGCAGCTTTGGTAGAAAAGATATGCAAACGCTATTCACTGAAAAAGAGTGAAGTTGTAAAGTTGGCGTTCGGATATATAGACAGGGCACATATCAACCCATCCGAAGCCCCTGAATCGGTAAAATCGGAACTGGCGAAAATAAATAAGAGACAGGATGATATTATCCGCTTTATCCGTCACTATGAGGAAGAACAACTGAATCCCATGATACGGGCTACAAATTCTATTGCTTTGCGTTTCGATGCTATCGGTAAAACTTTGGAGACTCTTATTCTCTCTCAACTGGAAACTAGTCAGGAGAAGCACACAGCCGTACTGAAAAAGTTAAGCGAACAATTCTGTAATCATGCCGATGTGATAAACAACCAGTCCAAACAGATTAACGCACTCTATCAGATACACCAACGGGATTATAAAAAACTACTTCACTTGATACAACTCTATTCGGAACTTTCTGCTTGCGGTGTGATGGATAGCAAAAAGAAAGATAACCTGAAAGCTGAAATTATCAATTTGATAAGTACATAGGATTATGTACATAGACTTTGCCCCGCCATCGAACGGCACATATAATAATGCTGGTAGTAGCCGACAACTAGCTAATTACTTAGAGCATGAAGATTTAGAACGAATGGAGAAAGGCATTTATACTGATGGCTTTTTCAATTTGACAGAGGATAATATCTATAAATCAAAAGTGATAAAGGATATAGATACCAATATCGGGCAACTCCTGAAAACGGATGCTAAGTTTTTCGCTATCCATGTCAGCCCATCGGAAAACGAACTTCGGGCAATGGGGAACACTGAACAGGAGAAAGAAGAAGCGATGAAACGATATATCAGGGAAGTATTCATTCCTGAATATGCCAAGAACTTCAACAAAGAACTAGCCGCTTCGGACATAAAGTTTTACGGTAAGATACATTTCGATCGTAGCCGTTCCGATAACGAGTTGAATATGCACTGTCATTTGATTGTGAGCCGGAAAGACCAAACCAATAAAAAGAAGCTGTCACCGCTAACTAATCATAAGAATACTAAGAGCGGAATAATCAAAGGGGGCTTCGACCGCGCGAACTTGTTCCAGCAAGTAGAACAAGGATTTGACAAACTGTTCTGTTACGAACGCCAGCAAACAGAATCATTTAATTACCACAACACAATAAAGAATGGGACTATATCTGAACAATTTAAACAACAAAAACAAGAAATCCAATCCATTGAGAGAAAACAAGAAATCAACCAAGATAGCAATCAAGAAAACTTGCTTTCTATTAATACTGAAAATGATGCAATAAGTGCTCGATCTTCCTATATGAATAAACAACCTGATATAGAAAAAGATAGCCATATTTCAAACCATAGATATAGCAATAAGGAAGATTATCATTTTCGGAACTCTATTTTTTCATTGATAGCAAATTTTCCATCAAATCCAAATATTTCTGAAGAACAATTACATAAGCCAAAAAAGAAAAAAAAGAAAGGACGTAGGCTATAACCTTCCTAATTTCTCATACTGTAGTAGTAATCAGTTAAAAATAATGCTCTCCATATCTAGTTGCAGCCAATAAATACAATTTCAATTTACATAAACCTACTCATGACGAGAAAAAACATAAGTTCTCTACAATTAAGAGACAATTCTACAATCAAATTAAATACAAAATAATATATTTGCAAAACGCATCAATGATTTGCACCTTATAAAGAACTACAAGACACAAATCATTGATGTAGAAGTGTTAAATGTTTCAGTATAAGTATATACCATAAAACTGTTTACTCAATATCTAAAAACAACTTTAATTTAAATACTATGCCTAGAATAGATTATTCATTGCTTGTAATAGACAACTTAATTATCCATGATGTTCCCAAACATAAAAAGGGAGATTTCAGTAGTGGTCCTAATCATAGTGAAAATGAGAGTACAATAACCGACGGATTACGTATCTTTTTTCAAGATAAGATTAAGGCAGCCCTGAATAGTGATCAGTCGTTTAATGTTTGTTTCAAAGAAGAAACATCATCTTCTGTTCCAATATGTGTTAATTCTATAATTAATTCTGATAGCAGTTTTGTTGATCAATCAAAAGATATAGCCACAAACCTTTATAATTATCAAAAGGGTAACAACGCTGCTGGAATTTTATTAATAGTTAAAGGTCATATTGCAGAATTATCAATTTGTGTTATTCTGAAACTCGAAAGAGATAATGGAGCTCAACTTGTATTAAATGAAGACACAAAAACCTTCAATGTTGAAGAAGTTCAGGATTTAATGCTTACAAAAAAAACCAAGATATTTAAGGTAGCAATATTTATCAATCGTATTTCGGCAGGAACAGATTATGACGGTCGGTTAATGGATTATCAAATAAACCCTAAAAATAAAAAAGAAATAAATACATTTTTTCTTGATTTCATGGGATGTGTACCTTATTCTGATCCCAAAATATCAACAAAAAGATTTTATGAATTGACTCGAAAGTTTTTAGACACAATTCCAGATGAAATAATACGTTCTCAATATATTCAAGACTTAAACTCATATCTACGAAAAATTCAGGCAACTATAAGCCCAAGAGAATTTGCTGAAGATTATATGGCATCAACGCAACATAAGAATCAGTATCGGGAATATTTGCAGAGTCAGAGCTTTGAGTTCACAAACTACACTAAAGATAATACATTAATTAATTCACATATAAATAAAATTATTATGGAATTTGAAAATGGAATCTCAATTTTAGGTGCTAATGGCAGCTTTGAAGATAAGGTGTCTTTTAGCAAAGATGAACAAACAGGAGAATGTAGGGCTGAAATAAAATCTAAAATTAAAAAAGTAAAATAATGCTTGATGTTGTTCAAATATCAGAACAATGGAATGAAGATGAACCCAAATTAAATAAATTGGGGGCAGAAGTATCTTCTTTTTTAAGGAAAGGATTATTTACTAAAGAATTGCATCCGGAAATTTCATACAGAACAAAGGAAATTCAGAGCCTTATAAAAAAGATTCAAAAAAAACAGAAAACTAAAGAGTATGGATATAATGACTTAAGAGATAAATTAGGTATCAGAATAATATGTCCGTTTACCTCTGACTTAGATATAGTAGATTCTTTTTTAAAGGAAAATTTCATTATCAGAAAAGAAGAGAAGAAAAAGGAAAAGATCGACTTTAATAAATTAGATTATCAGTCAAATCATTATGATGTTTCTGTAAAAGAAGAAATAATTGCATTTGACAAAGATTTCATTTTTGAGATTCAAGTGAGAACAATGAACCAACATGCTTGGGCTAACTCTGCACATATTCTATATTATAAGCAAGATATTGAATTACCAGATGAAATGAAGCATCGAATCTATCGCTTGTTATCATTATATGAGCTTGCCGATGAAGAATTTACAAAAGTAAATGATTATCTGAAAGGGAAAAATGATGATTTGATTTACAATTTACTAAGACGATTAGAAGGAAAATTATACAAATATGCTGAAACAGATTTCGATAGAGAAATATCTATTAATAATCTTACTATATTAATGAGTTTTTTCACGGAAAATGAAAAAAATGAAATAAACGAAAATATAGAACTGTTCATTATAAATAATGATGCTAAAATACAGCACATATTTAATGATAACCGTTCACGATATGCGGAGATTCCACTATTAACTCAGCCTGAAATATTTATTATCTGGTATGGTTTAGAAAAATATCCTTTTTCAATTACTGATAATTGGGATAGTTTCTTTGATGAAGATGAATTAGAAATAGTACAAAATTTATGGTGTTAAAGTTATGATAGACATTATTAATTGCAACATAGACAAACTTATATTACATAAAGTAGGTTCGAAATATGAGAGTGAAAATATACAGTTTTCTCGTTCTATTTTAAATATAGAAAACCCGGAAACTCGTATTTCTTTACTTAGATATTTTACAGCTCCTTTCAAATCTAACGAATATTATAATTTTTTTCATTCATCTGAACTAACAATGAATGAAGTCTATGTTTATATATCTAAGGCGTTTGAGAATCCAAACTCTTTTTACGAACAGTCTATAAATATCACTAAACATCTTTATGAACAAAGTTCTCACCCTAAAATTAAAGGAGGTGAATTCTATATGGCATATATGAAGAATTGCATTTTAGATAATAAAGAAGTTGATGTGATTGGCTTATTTAAATCAGAAAACAAAGATACTTTCCTGAAAGTATCTTCTTCCAAAGATGGATTTAATATTGAAAGTCTGCAAGGTATTAATATAAATAAGCTCGACAAAGGATGCCTCATTTTTAATATCGAAAAAGAGAAAGGTTTTGTGGTATCTATAGTAGATAATGTAAATAGAGGTGTAGAAGCGCGATATTGGATAGAAGATTTTTTGCACATACATCCTCGCCAAGATGAATATTATGATACGCAAAATATTTTGTCAATCTATAAAAATTTCATAAAAAAAGAGATACCTCAACAGTTTGAACTCTCAAAAGTAGATCAAGCTGATTTGATTAATAAATCAATAAAGTTCTTTAAAGAAAAATCTGATTTTGATATTAATGAATTTACCCATGAGGTGATTGGAAAGAAGGAGATTATCAATAGTTTTAATAACTTCGTAGCTGATTACAAACAAGAGCATGAATTAGATATTTCAAATAACTTTTCCATTTCTGACAGTGCGGTCAAAAAAGGAACAAAGGCATTAAGAAGTATTATTAAATTAGATAACAATTTCGATATATATATACATGGTGATAGTAATCTAATAGAGCAAGGGAGAGATGAAAAAGGGAAATATTATAAAGTATACTACCGTGAAGAGCTGTAATAAAATGAATAACATAATAATACAAACAAATGCCAATCAATAATTTATAAGTATTCGGAAATACCCGAATACTTATAAAAAAACAAAATGTCAAATATTATCTTTTATTTCTTTTCCTCCAAGTTCTTTATAGTAAAAGTCTTGATAAGGATACATCGAAATAATATCAGGAATATCAAATGAAGACATTGCTACAAAATGATCAGCTACACAAAGATATTCTTCGCCCACTAGCGGGTATTTTTTTATCAATGGATATATATCTCTGTCGTCTATTATATATATATTGCTTTTTTCTCTGTTGCAATAATGTTTTCTAAACATATAAACAAAATCGCTTAATTTAATTTTATCCAACTCCTCAGGTGTTATATAAATGTAGTAGTTATCAACAAGTTTACTCTTATTTTCTTCTAGAATTTCAAAATGATTTGTATCCAAATTTTTATTAAAAATAGGAGTTCGTTCAAATAAGCTTAATTGCCCCCCCCTTATATTAAGCAACTCATATAAAATAATTTTAGACCATTTTTCGAATTTGTCAAGGTCGATATCTCTCAGATTTATTATTCTACCACTTTCACTCGTACCTGTTTTCTGAATAAATTCATATTCATCAAGTTTTATTTTATGATGGGTAAAGTCAGCTTGGTATAAATAACATATAGCTAAATGCTTCTCACTTCTTTCATTATCTTTAAGCCAAATAAATAAAGGCTCTTTATTGCTTGAAGCAATATTAAGTGAAAGACCTAACTCTTCCTGGATTTCTCGGCTAAGTGCATTAAATATGGTTTTGTTAAAATCATTACTAACCATGTCTTCAATGCGAATGTGTCCGCCAAAATAAGCTAGTAAGTTATCTTTTTCAGGAGAGTTTTTACTCAATGACTTAGATTTCTTTTTAGCTACTAATATTTCACTTTTTCTTTTATTTGTTAATACAATAATGGGTAAGGGTTGGACTAGTTTAGAGTTTTCCTCTACTTGATCCCTATAGTCAAATTTTACATCTAGATTAGAAATAAATGATTTCTCAAACCAATAATTTTTATTTTCATATTTTGAAATACTATCACGATCAATGTATGCAACCTTTTCTATAACCAATTCATACAAACTAGTAAGTACATCTTTTGTAACTTCGTAACTTACAGCATTCTGATTTAGATTGTCTGTATTTATTTCTCGGATACATCGAAATTTTTCCTCATACTTTCGTTTAGCTATATCTAAGCATGTATTATATTCTGATAATACATGATCATTCATAATTGATCCCGTCTTCCTTGTCAATAGATTTGCATATTCTCTATCTAAAGCGACTTTTGATGACGTTTTGAATATATAGATAAGATCAAACATAGACCTAAATCTATTCATTGTTAGAAATGTCTCTATAACAGTAAAATCGTCATCATTAATATGATCATATTGTTGAAACCATTGAAACCAACATAAGCTATCAAAAACACTTCTATCACATAATATCACATCTATTTCTTTAGATTTTTCCACAAAGTTTTCCAATAATTCAGCACTTGATGAAAAAAAATTCCACAAATTAAAAGATGGATTGTATTTATCTTGTATAGGGCATATACTTGCCCTCTCTGATAAAACCTTTGTTTTAAACCCATTTCTTTTCAAAAATAAATTCAACGAAGAAACACATGATGATTTACCAGCTTTAGGGGTTCCGCAAAATTCAATTACAATTGGTCGCCTAGGACGTGCAGTCTTTTTAGCTTGTAATACTAATTTTGCAAGCTCTTCAAGTTCTTGAATTTTAAATTCTTCTTCTGTCATTATTTTGTAATTTCAAAATTTTCAAATTTGGTGATTAATGTCCCAACTCTAAACCCACAAAAAAACGAAATAAAGATACATGCATAAATAAAATTCAGAGGGTTCAAATCACTTTGAGGTGTTGCCACAATTTTAAAACCTGCTTTTAATGCAATTACAACAATAAAAGAGAATGCGACAGCAAAAAAAGGTCTTGTAACGAAATAAATCATTGTTGCCGATTGTTTCAAAAACTGCTTATCTGTTGATATTTTATCATCTAAAAAGCAATCTTTATATAACTTTCGAATATAATATATGCAAGTTCCAAACAACCCACTCAATGGAGCATATATGTATACATCACTATCATTTATCACCCCTTGATAAAAATATATAATGACAAGGCTAACTGAAATGATAAATAGTATTGAGTAATATACAAATATACCAATACAACCTTTATTGGACAAGTAAAGTGTTCTCATAAGTATGCCGATATTAATATAGTATCAACTTGTTTATAAACACAAGACATTATTAAAATAATCAAATTTCAAAACACCACAGTCTTCATGTATTTATTTCAATTTTATTGCAACCGTTTTAGTGTTATAGTAATAAGACGTATACATACTATTTTAGCCATACTGTACTCATTACTTCATCATCATACAAAAATATAAAAATAACATTAACTAATCAACCTATTGCTATTTTTTTTATGTCCTCAACAGAAATATTTCAGAAATTATCTTTTAGTGGTAATTAAAGTAAAATTCTAAATTTTGCAAATAAGAAGAAAAGGTTTATCTTTGTCCTTAGTATTCTCCATGAGCAAACTACCGCAAAAGCACGTAGAAAATTAGTGGGATAATTCATGGGATATGCTTGAAGCAAGAAATATAAAGTTTTAAATATCAGCGTGGTAACTCTCTTGGGAGAATCCCAGGCGGATCACCAAGAAAACAGCTTCAGATTTATTCTGAGGCTGTTTTTCTTTTTATAACTTACAAAAGTTATTCACCACAAGTTATATCCTTCTGTTCATATTCTACTCATAAAATTGCTAATATATATAATTCCAGCAAATTAACCTGTTGATAACTTTGTTGAAAAGTCTAACAAATACACAGAGACAAAATCAACACAAAAGCCAAACTATTTACATGGGCCTTATGTATTCTACATTTCAACCTTCACTCCCATCGCGTCGTTCTGACAAACTCTGTCTAACTATAGGAGCGCCTATTAAATTTCGATAAGTTTTTTATGGACAAATGTTCCTTCCGGGAGAAAAAATAAATTCTCTCGGAAAAAATCCAAATTACATTCGGAAGAATTTGAAATCACTTTTTCTCATTTTCTTCCCGCCATTTGTCACGCATCTTCATCCGCTTGATCTGCAGAAAACGCAATAGGAGGATAACGAATACAGATACTCCCATCACAGAGAAATACTGTACCCAATCCGGATCAGGCTGCTTTCCGGGCCACCCCCATACACTCATCACAATCAGGTAGACCAGCAAAACACCGGTTGTAATATTAATCTTCTTCATAAGGATATTTCTTCTTTGTTATTTTCAACAGGCAAAGATACAAGATAGTTTTTGCTTTCATTGGGTCAGAACACACTTGTGTTGGGTGCGATAACCACCCGCATCAATAAGCAGGATATATAAACCGGGCCGTAAAGGTAATGATTGAACAGAGGAACCATACGGCACCGGACAAGAATAAACGAGACGTCCGGCAACATCGATCACTTTCAGCTTTCCTGCAGATGGTAGATCGTTCAGATAAAGTGTATTACCCTTCAATATACCTCCTCCAGTCTTCTTATTCACCTGAACCTGTTGAGTTTTAACATCTATCGGCTCCGATAAGTCGGAATACAAAGGAAAACCGGATTTCAGCAATACCGCATTTGTCGCAGACGATTCACTCGTAATAATCAGTTCTGTAGCGGAGGTCGCTTTAACGAAGAAAGCCGCAAGAGGAGGAAGTGCATAATCGCTCCCTATTGCATAAGGTTTATAATTCTTTCCATCATATACATAAATGTTTCCATCGAGAGAAGAGGTAGATTCTATTTGAGAGAGTTTCAACGGAGCAAGTAACGGGTTACCACAAAGATACCAACCGCTATTATCGTTGTTTACATCTGTGGATGAGACTATATTAACAGGAATAGAAGCGATCTTCCCGAAACCGACAGGAAGTTTTTTAGCCTCGACAGAAAAAGTCAATGTGTTATTAGAGGCGGCTACATCCAATGCGACCAGATAGCCTTTCCCTTTTTCAAAAATAAGAAGATTACCCGAAGAAGCAGAAAGAGAGAAGACTTCCCAATTTCCGGTTGGATTTTGAGTGGAGGCTCGTTTGTCACCATTATAAGTTTGTACATATAAGTAGTTGCCGCTACCGACAAAATGCTCATCCTTTAATTGAAAACGGCTATCAATACCTTTCTGGTAAATATCAAAGGGAAAAGAGAGAAAATACCATTTACCTTTTTCAGGAAAAGTATACTGAAGGGTTATATTCTCTTTCACAGACAGTTCGCCTTGTACCGCCAGTGAAAAATCAGAGGTTGTAAGTGGAATATCAATGCTTGTCGGTAAATTGCCAGTACTATGTAGAAAGAGAGTATCTACGATAAAATGGCCGTTTTTTACAATCCTTAGACTACCACCATCACCAAGGGATGCTGTTTGGCATTTTACAACAGAATTAATTGTTGCCATTCCGGAAATCAATGCACTCCGATGGCGTAAAGGCGGAAGATGCGACCAACAAGTCTTGTCATACCAGTCACCTTGACCGGAAAAATAAGAATATTGGGGAATCGTATCCCTAGCAAAAATACTATCAATAAGGAAATAACCATTCTTTGTTTTAGCAGCAGGCGCAGATGTTGAGAAATCCAGGCGATAAGGGTTATTTCCAAACCGAACGGACAATGCCGGTGGCTCTCCATTAGGATAGACCGTCCCTTCCCTTTTTCCACCCTTATTATCAAGTTCCACTAATAGTTTTTCACCGGAAACAATATCCTTAACAGTAAACGTAATAAAAGCAGATACTCTCTGGAAGCTTTCTAATGAATAAGGCTCAAAAGAGACACATCCTTTCAAGGGGATCTTTAACTTATTATTCACCACAGCAGTTCCACTCCCAACCGTATAATTCCAATTATCAATATCCGACCCCGAAAACGTCTGCATACGAAACGTATCGACAACCAACATATTCCCGCTTCCCTTCACAAAATCGGACCACGTAGACGGATTAGACACTTGTGCCCGGACAGGCACTAAAATTGCAAGAATTACAGTTCCGGCAAAGATGCGCCGAAACATACGTAAATGTTTCTCTTTCATAGCTAAACTATTTTGATCGTTATTCTGTTCGCAAATATAAAGAAATAATTGAAATGATTATCTTTGTCGCATGAAAGAATTTATCATATCAGAAGCGCTCACAGAAAAAGCGGTGCTCGTTGGTTTGATTACCCCCGAGCAAAACGAACAGAAGGTAAAAGAATATCTGGACGAATTGGCATTTCTTGCCGATACGGCCGGAGCCGAAGCCGTTAAACAGTTTTATCAGAAACTGGACTATCCGAACCCCGTTACTTTTGTCGGAACCGGAAAACTTCAGGAGATAAAAGAATACGTCATCGAAAACGAAATCGGATTGGTTATTTTCGACGACGAACTGTCTCCCAAACAGCTTCGTAACATAGAAAAGGAACTTCAGGTAAAAATACTCGATCGTACCAGCCTGATCCTCGATATATTTGCCCATCGTGCACAGACCGCCAATGCTAAAACACAGGTGGAACTGGCTCAGTACAAATACATGCTGCCCCGTCTAACACGTTTGTGGACTCACCTCGAACGTCAACGGGGTGGTGTCGGCATGCGCGGACCGGGTGAAACCCAGCTCGAAACCGACAAACGTATCATCCTGGATAAAATATCCAAGCTGAAGCGTGACTTGATAGAGATCGACAAACAGAAAAGTGTTCAACGGAAGAACCGCGGCAAGATGGTCCGCGTGGCATTGGTCGGATATACCAACGTAGGTAAATCCACATTGATGAATCAGTTGAGCAAGAGCGATGTATTTGCTGAAAACAAATTGTTCGCCACACTCGACACAACCGTCAGAAAGGTGATTGTCGAAAACCTTCCGTTCCTGTTGTCAGACACGGTCGGTTTTATCCGCAAACTACCAACCGAACTAGTCGAGTCGTTCAAATCGACCCTCGACGAAGTGCGTGAGGCCGATTTACTCATACATGTAGTGGATATCTCCCACCCGACTTTCGAAGAACAGATCGAAGTGGTAAACAAGACCTTGGCAGAGATCGACAAGACAGAGAAGCCGATGATCATGGTTTTCAACAAAGTAGATGCTTTCACATTTGTACCGAAAGACGAAGACGACCTCACCCCTCGGACACGCGAAAATATTGACCTGGACGAGTTGAAACGTACCTGGATGAACAAATTACAGGACAATTGTATCTTCATCTCCGCCAAGGAACGTACCAATATAGATGCTTTAAAAGCATTGTTATACGAACGGGTTAAACAAATACATATCACCCGTTTTCCGTACAATGACTTCCTCTTCCAACAATACGACGAAGAAGAGTAAAGTCATAAAACGAATAGAATCACAAACCAGTTGACCAATGGATAAAATAAGAAACCTGCGGCCGGAAGAGATTACAATCCTGCAATCTCAAGACTGCCGTGCAGAAAGCTGGGATCAGGTGTTTGTCCCGCTCACTTTTGATACGAAATACCTTTCCAACGTACGGTTTTCGGGAAGTGTCATATTGGGCCTCTTCGAAAAGGAATTTATATTGCCCGGCGGAGTCAGGAAGCATAGTGGGATCAGGAATGCAAGTTTGCATAACTGTTTTTTAGGCGACAATATCCTGATCGAGAATATACATAATTATATTGCCAACTACCGTATCAACGACGATTGCTTTATCGAGAACGTAAATGTAATGGTCGTAGACGGAACAACTTCTTTTGGTAACAATGTTGCCGTATCGGTTCTGAACGAAACCGGAGGCCGGGAAGTCCCGATCTACGACAGCCTTTCCGCTTCAATGGCTTATGTTATTGCCCTCTACCGCCATCGACCGGAACTGATCCGGCACTTACAGGAACTGATAGCCAATTATGCCGAAAGCATTACATCCGATTATGGCACGATCGGCAAACAGGTCAGGATTATCAATACGGGAACCATCCGCAATGTTCGGATCGGAGATCATACAACGATAGAAAACTGCACCCGCCTGGAAAACGGTTCGGTCAACAGCAACAAACAAGCCCCGGTATATATCGGCGACAGCGTGATCGCCCAGGATTTCATCCTCTCGTCAGGAGCGGTTATTGCCGACGCAGCCAAGATCATCCGCTGCTTCATCGGGCAAGCTTGCCATGTGACTCATAACTTCTCGGCTCACGACTCATTATTATTCAGTAACTGTGCTTTCGAAAATGGGGAAGCTTGCGCCATCTTTGCCGGTCCGTTCACTGTCTCCATGCACAAAAGCAGCCTATTGATAGCAGGGATGTATTCGTTCCTGAACGCCGGAAGCGGTTCGAACCAAAGCAATCATATGTATAAACTGGGACCTATCCACCAAGGGATTGTAGAAAGGGGATCGAAGACGACCAGCGACTCGTACATCCTGTGGCCGGCACGTATCGGTGCATTCTCCCTGGTCATGGGCCGCCACCACCATCATAGCGACACATCGGACATGCCTTTCTCCTACCTGATAGAGAAAGACGATGAGACTTATCTGGTTCCCGGTGTCAATCTCAGAAGCGTAGGTACGATCCGCGATGCCCAGAAATGGCCGAAACGTGATAAACGAACCGATCCGGAACGCCTGGATATGATCAACTACAACCTATTGAGTCCTTACACGATCCATAAAATGATAAAGGCGGTCGGTATTCTGAAAAACCTGCAGCAACTGGTGGGTGAAACATCTGAAATATATTATTTCCAAAATACCCGCATTAAAGGTTCGTCTCTACGAAATGCCCTGAATTTATACGGAATGGCAATCAACAAGTTTCTGGGCAACTCCTTGATCAAAAGACTGGAAGGCACAGAATTCCGCTCTATCGAAGAGGTCCGACAACAACTACAACCTACATCGGAGATAGGTTCTGGTGAATGGATCGACTTGTCAGGATTAATCCTTCCCAAAGAGGAACTGGATAACCTGATCGGTGAGATTGAAACGGGACAGACTCATTCATTGTCCACGATAGAAGCTTTTTTCCATTCGATGCACAGCCATTATTACGATATGGAATGGACATGGGCTTACGAAAAAATCGAAGCGTATTACAACATCAACCTAAAAACAATCACCGCTGCAGAGATCATCCGGTTGGTAGAGTTGTGGAAATCATCCGTAATCAGCCTGGACGAATTATTATATAAAGATGCACAAAAAGAATTCTCCCTCACCTCGATGACCGGTTTCGGCGTAGACGGCACCCGGAAAGAGAAAGAAGAAGACTTCGAAATTGTACGTGGCGCATTCGAACAAAACCCATTCGTTACAGCAGTCAAAGAACACATCAGCACAAAACGGACACTGGGCGATGAACTGATCGGTAGAATAAATCGTATTTCAGATTTTGAAAAATAATACTGGAAAGCATTATTCCCGGTGACGGCTCCGGGGATGATGTTCCAATATTTCTTTACGCAGGAATTCCCGGTCGATATGTGTATATATCTCCGTCGTTGTGATCTTTTCATGTCCCAGCATATCCTGTATAGCACGAAGATTGGCTCCTCCTTCCAATAAATGAGTCGCAAAAGAGTGGCGGAAAGTATGAGGGCTCACATTCTTTTGTATACCTGCCATCTCCGCTTGCTGTTTGATCACATGAAACACCATGATACGTGAAAGTCCCGTTCCACGACGGCTCAGGAATAGAATATCTTCATATCCTTTTTTAACAGCAACCAAATTACGATCCAATAAATAATTCTTTATCTCACGAATAGCCGTATCGGAAATCGGGACAAGACGCTGCTTGCTTCCCTTCCCTTCTACTTTGATAAACCCTTCATCAAAATATACATCCGAATAACGCAGGGAAGTAAGTTCGGAAACACGTAGCCCGCAGCTATACAATACCTCCAGCATAGCACGGTTACGCTGGCCTTCTGGCAAAGAAAGGTCGATAGAATCGAGTATATCATTTATCTCATTGACGGTCAGAACCTCCGGCAACTTTAATCCGATCTTGGGAGACTCCAACAATTCAGTCGGATCAACTGTTATATACTCGTCCAGTAACATGAAGCGGTAGAACGACTTAATACCCGAAATGATACGAGCCTGCGAACGGGGATGAATTCCAATATCGTGTAACTGGGCGACAAACTGCTGTAAATCCTGATAGGTAATGTCGGTATACCCTTTTCCTTCCGATTCGATGAAGCGGGTAAGTTTATCAAGGTCGGTCAGGTAAGCCTCTATCGAATTGGCAGATAATGACTTCTCCAGCCGGAGCCAGGTCTTATATTTGCTGATTATATCTTTTCCTTGCTGCATTGTAGACAGGTAATTATGTATGTGTCAAATAAAATCACTACCTTTGCCGGATATTTTCAGCCCGTACAAGGTGGTACAAAGGTAATAAAGTTACAGCAAAATGAAGAAGATTCAGATTATTAACGGTCCTAATCTTAACCTGTTGGGCAAACGAGAGCCGACAGTGTATGGTAGTGCTTCCTTCGAGAGTTACCTGGACGAACTACGCGCCCGATATCCTCAATGCGAAATTGCCTACTATCAAAGTAATGTGGAAGGCGAAATGATAAACAAAATCCACGAAGTGGGTTTCGAATACGATGGTATTATAATGAATGCGGGAGCATATACACATACTTCCATCGCATTGCATGACGCCATAAAAGCAGTAAATACTCCGGTAGTAGAAGTACACATTTCAAACGTACATGCACGCGAATCGTTCCGTCATGTTTCGATGATCTCTGCAGCCTGCAAAGGAGTGATCCTTGGATTCGGCCTGGATTCATACCGGCTGGCACTTGAAGCACTTATTCAGTTGACAGTTGACAAATAACAGTTGACAGTTAACGGAGAACTAAGACGAAACACAAAGAAAAGGTTATTAGAGCCTGACACCCGACGAGAAGCAGTTCAGATAGTTTTTTAACAATCGACTGTCACTTGCCAACTGTCAACTCTTAAAGAAATAATAGGTTATAATATTTATAAGGTTATATGTTAAAGCATACTAAGATTGTTGCTACGATTTCTGATCAACGTTGTGATGTGGAATTTATCCGCTCACTGTACAATGCAGGAATGAATGTTGTGCGCCTAAATACGGCCCACATGATGGAAGAAGGTTTGAACCGTGTTGTTACAAATGTCCGTTCCGTATCCGACCGCATCGGGATTCTGATGGATACGAAAGGCCCTGAGGTACGCACTACTATCTCCCAGGAGCCGATATCTTTCACAACCGGCGACCATGTAAAGATCGTAGGCGACCCGAACGGTGAAACCTCACGTGATTGCATCTATGTATCATACAAAAATTTTGTCGGCGACCTGGAAGTTGGAAGCGATGTCCTGATCGACGATGGCGACCTGGAATTGAAAGTGATCGAGAAACATGACGACTATCTGGTCTGTGAAGTAGAAAACGATGCCGTATTGGGTAGCCGCAAAAGCGTAAACGTACCGGGGGTACGCATCAACTTGCCTTCACTGACAGAGAAAGACCGTAAAAATATCGTTTGGGCTATCGAAAACGATCTCGATTTCATCGCCCACTCTTTTGTAAGAAATAAACAGGATGTACTGGATATCCAACATATCCTTGACGAACATAAAAGCCCGATCAAAATCATTGCCAAGATCGAAAACCAGGAAGGTGTAGACAACATCGACGAAATCCTGGAAGTGGCTTACGGTATCATGATTGCCCGCGGCGACCTGGGTATTGAAGTCCCTGCAGAAAAGATTCCGGGAATCCAACGCGTACTGATCCGCAAGTGTGTAGAAGTGAAGAAACCGGTAATCGTGGCGACCCAGATGCTTCACTCCATGATAAAGAACCCGCGTCCTACCCGCGCGGAGGTAACCGATATTGCCAATGCAATCTACTACCGTACGGACGCATTAATGTTGAGTGGCGAAACGGCATATGGTAAATATCCGCTCGAGGCCGTCCAGACAATGACAAAGGTTGCCCGTGAAGCCGAAAAGACAAAACTTGCAGCAAACGATATCCGCGTACCTATCGAAGGTAATGACCTGGACGTGACTTCATACCTGGCAAAACAGGCCGTAAAGTCATCCAACAAATTGCATGTGAAAGCGATTATCACCGACAGTTATACCGGACGTACCGCCCGTTATCTCGCTGCTTTCCGTGGCACATCTACGGTATTCGCCATCTGCTACAACCAACGTGTAACACGCATGCTTTCCCTGTCGTACGGTGTATGGGCTGTATACCAGCCGTGGGATGACAGCCGTCGTAACTACTTTTACAGTGCACTGAACGAACTGATCAAAAGCGGGCGTATCACACGCAACGACATGGTTGCCTATCTGAGCGGAAGCTTCGGTGAAGGTGGAGGAACAACGTTCCTCGAAATCAACAATGTTGGCAAAGTGTTGGATTCAGGAAACAATTATTCTCTCCCGACCTTTAAAGAATAATTAAAATAAAACCGAAAGTTCGCTTTTGCCTTTGTGTAAGAGCGAACTTTTGTATATTTGACGTATAAACATTCTTTATTTAAATGACATTAGACGAATACATTCTCTCTCACAGTGACGAAGAAGGAGACTTGCTATCCACATTGAACCGGGATGCCAACGTAAACCTACTGCGTCCGCGTATGCTGTCCGGGCATTTGCAGGGACGTATACTGAAAATGTTTTGTCGCATGCTACGTCCAAGGCGTGTACTGGAAATCGGAACTTACACCGGTTATGCCACACTCTGTCTGGCTGAAGGGACTGATGAAGATGCACTTATCCACACCCTTGAGATAAATGATGAAATGGAAGATTTTATCATGAAGTATCTTTCCCGCTCCCCTTATAAAGAGAAAATAAAACTGCATTTCGGAGATGCGATGGAGATCATCCCTCAACTTGACGAAGTATTCGACCTTGTGTTTATCGATGCAGACAAACGATTATACTCAGAATACTTCGATCTGGTATTTCCGAAGGTCCGCCCCGGCGGCTTGATCCTGGCCGATAATACGCTTTGGGATGGTAAAGTATTGGAAAAACCCCACCCGGCAGATAAACAAACCATCGGTATTCTTAGTTTTAATGATAAAATAAAAGCAGACCCACGAGTGGAGAAAGTGATCCTTCCACTTCGCGACGGCCTGACAATGATTTGGAAAAAATAAAATTATAACGATATGGAAAGTACAAGACTGAATAAGATTGGTCGTCTGATCCAGAAAGAATTAGGCGATATTTTCCAGAAACAGACCCAGGGAATGCCGGGTATACTGATTTCTGTAAGTGCAGTGCGCGTTAGCCCCGACCTGGGTGTAGCCAAAGCATACTTAAGTATCTTCCCTTCCGAAAAAGGTGAAGAATTGCTGGAGTCCATCCGTGCCAATACCAAAGCAATCCGTTTCGACCTAGGTAAACGTATCGGCAAACAGGTACGTATCATTCCGGAACTGAGCTTCTTTATCGACGACTCACTGGATTATATCGAGAACATTGATAAATTGCTTCAAAAATAAGGGAACAGAACTTTGAATCTTCCGTTTTATATAGCCCGGCGGTACCTCTTTTCGAAGAAATCCCATAATGCGATCAATATCATATCCATGATATGTGTTTGCGGAGTGGTGGTTGCTACCATTGCATTGGTTTGTGCACTGTCTGTCTATAACGGATTCAATGATCTGGTTGCAGGTATGTTCAGCAGTTTCGATCCGGAGCTAAAGATCACCCCCCGGACCGGAAAGGTATTCGATCCAACAACATCCGAAATACAGAAAGTAAGAGAGTTGAAGGATATAGCCTTTTTCAGTGAGACATTGCAGGACAATGCCCTGATACGCTATCACGACCGCCAGGATGTAGCTATCATTAAAGGAGTAGACGATGCATACCAGCATCTAACTTTAATGGATAGCGTACTGATAGACGGTAAATTCACGTTGAAAGATGAGGTAGCAGATTATGCGGTATTAGGAGTTGGCCTGGCATCGAAACTCGGAGCAAGACCCGGATTTGCTGCACCGTTGGAACTGTATGTTCCCAAACGGGACGAAAAAGTTAATACATCAAATCCGGCATCTTCTTTCAATACTGGATATCCCTATATCAATGGCGTATTCATGATCAATCAGCAAGTCTACGACGAAGGATATATGATCGTTCCTCTCTCTCTTGCCCGCGAACTGTTTCATTATGATAAAGAAGTCAGTGCCATAGAACTGAAATTAGTCGAAAAAGCAGATATCTCTTCCTTAAAAAAACAGATTAAAACCATTTTAGGAGATGACTTTATTGTTCAAGACCGCTTCGAACAGCAGGAAGCGTCTTTCAAGATGATGCAGATTGAGAAATGGATGACTTTCCTGATCCTTTGTTTTATTCTGGCAATCGCCTTATTCAATGTGGTAGGTTCGCTATCGATGCTGATGATCGAAAAGCAGGACGATGTCCGTACACTTCGCAATATGGGAGCAAGCGACAGTCTTATCCGACGCATATTTCTGTTTGAAGGCTGGATGATCTCCGGATTCGGAGCGTTAATAGGGATTGTGATAGGTTTGGTTCTTTGTCTTCTACAGCAATCGTTCGGCCTGATTAAACTGGGACAAACCGCAGGAGCCTTTATTATTGATGCCTACCCCGTACGTGTAATATTTACCGATATCCTGGTAGCGTTTATAACGGTAGCGGCCATTGGATTCATGGCCGCCTGGTATCCCGTACATTATCTGGGGAAGAAATGGTTTAGTTAAATTCCGCCCCGTATTTTATCTGTGCATCGGCAACAAACTGTTTGATGCGTTGTTCATCGTCCTTCTTGCAAATAAGGAGGACATTTCCTGATTCAGCGACAATACAATCATCCAATCCTTGTACGACAGTCAACCTTTTAGGATTTCCTACCGCAATGACATTTCCCGAACTTTCATACAATAAGGCATTGCTGTTCTTTAACACAGCATTGTTATTCTCGTCTTTCGGAGCCAGATCGAATAATGAGCCCCATGTACCCAGGTCGGCCCAACCGAAATCTGCACACAGCATATATACATTATCTGCTTTCTCCATAATACCGTAATCGATAGAGATCTTCAGGCAATAAGGGAAGTTTTCACGTATAAACTCACGCTCATGTTCTGTATTGAATTTATCTTTACCCAAGTCAAAACGCAAGGCGATATCCGGCAGATATTTACTGAACGCATCCAAAATGGCATCCACATTCCAGAGAAACAATCCGGAGTTCCAGAAAAATTCACCACTCTCATAAAAGACCTTTGCCAGTTCCAAATTCGGTTTTTCCGTAAAAGTCTTTACTTTGGTAAATTCTCCCAACATAGAGTCACTGCTTTGAATATAACCGTAACCGGTTTCCGGACGGCTGGGTTTGATGCCTAGCGTCACCAACGCCTTATTCTCTTTCACAAAATCCAATCCACGCTGAACGTCTTTCAGGAATACATCTTCTTTCAGTATCAGATGATCGGAAGGAGCAACAACAATATTGGCATTCGGATTACAGGCTTTGATATGATAAGCTGCGTATGCGATACAAGGGGCTGTATTCCTACGTGCAGGCTCCAGCAGGATCTGGTTTTCTTTTAATTCCGGTAATTGTTCTTTGATCAGATCAGCGTAAGCCTCATTCGTTACAATAAAAATATTCTCTGTTG
This sequence comes from Parabacteroides leei, assembly GCF_023369805.1. NCBI lineage: Bacteria > Pseudomonadati > Bacteroidota > Bacteroidia > Bacteroidales > Tannerellaceae > Parabacteroides > Parabacteroides leei. Next base: position 103,348 of record NZ_JAMBQG010000017.1, on the reverse strand, counting down.
GAATGATTTTGGAAAAGCGATCAAAAGTCATCTGTAGCAGAGAGCGTCCGGTTCCGAAAAAATCCAGAAATTGTTTTGGATAACTCTCTCTGCTAAAAGGCCAGAAGCGACTACCAATCCCCCCTCCCATGATAACGCAATAATTATCTTTCATGATACACAGGTTGTTTTATATTATACTCATACAAAGTTAACGAAATAATCCGGGATTTAGTCTCCCGATATAGTATTATTAGCCTTTCGTAATATATTATTTGAAAAAAAAGCGCCGAAAGCTTGCGTAAATAAAAAATATGCGTACCTTTGCAACGCATTAGAAAAAAACAAATGCCCAGATGGCGGAATTGGTAGACGCGCTGGTCTCAAACACCAGTGGATTCACTTCCATGCCGGTTCGATCCCGGCTCTGGGTACTGAAACGGAGAAGTTAGAAATAACCTCTCCGTTTTTATTTTTATCCTATTTCATACTCCATAGAAATACCTTATTCGTCCCTCAAAGCCTTTACCGGATTTCCGGATGCAGCTCTGAAACTATGCCAGCTTACGGTAAGTAATGTGATACCTACTACAATAAATAACGATAAAATATAAGTCCAAATACTAAAACCAGCACGATAAACAATGTTTTCCATCCATTTACTGATCATCCACCAAGTAACAGGAACAGCAATGACGAATGCTATTCCGATCCATATAATAAACTGGGTATTAAGCAGCTTCATAATCTGCCATGTGGTCGAACCATTTACTTTTCGGATTCCGATCTCCTTTGTACGCTGCTCAATAGCATACAATGCCATACCAAAAAGTCCAAAACAGGTTAGCAAAATACTGATAACAGAATACATCATTAACAGATCGGACAACTCAAAAAGTTTTTTATTATTACCCAACACTTTATTATACAGACTCTCATGTTCCAGATATTGTCCAGGATTAAGCTTATTCCATTCCCCATAGACTTGTTTAATAGCTGAAGTATTGTCGGGATCGATACGGACATGAAGTTTAACCCCATCTTTAGTGTAACTGATGATCCCCTTATCAATAGGTGTTTCAAGACTATTGGATATATTCAGTTTAAAATAATCTTCAACCACTCCTGCAATCACATAATCGTTACCGAAAGGAGGACGATCTTTCAACCTGGGTTCATATTCTTTTACAAGACCGCCAATAGGAATCTCTCCATTCGGGAACAAGCCTTGGGCCCAGGTTTGGTTCAGATAGACCGGATGCGGATATCGTTTTATAGCCTCTTTCCAGGGTAACCCTTGTAACAGTTTATACCCCATAACCTCCATCATTTCTTCTCCTCCATCTTCAGAAGTATAAGATTCATAGCTTCCATCCGGTCCAAACTCACTGATAGGCCATTCATACGTCTCATTGCTCAATGTCGCAGCCTGTACACCCGGAATAAGGGAAATATTTTCTTTTAACCGTAACAGGGAAGTTTTATTGTCAACCACCGAGAAAGTATAAATATCTTTATAGTTTTCAGCTTTACCATATAAAAGCGATATCTGTTGCCGTACGGAAAAGTTTCCGATTATCAGAATGAACGAGATAGCGAACTGGGCAACGGCCAGCGAAGTGATAATGCGTCGTCTTGCTTTTCCCCGATAAAAGTTGTTATACATAGAAATCGACATTTCCGGTAAACGCCTGCTCATATACAAAGCCGGAATACATGCCAGCAGAAGAATAAAGCCGAACGTAATCGGCAACATCTGGTTACTGTACAGAAAGTTAACCGGGACCTGGATAGACATGATGCGATTCATTAGTCCCAGCAGATCGAACTGTATCAATTGTGCAATCAGAAAACCGAAACCTACGGTCATAAATGTATCGGCAAACAATTGCATACTTAATTGTCCGCTTCCCGCTCCCATCAACTTTTGCACGTGCATAGAATATAATTGTTTAAAGACACGGGAAAAGCTCAGGTTTATATAATTAAAGCAGGCGATAGCTAATATCAGAATAGCTGAAAAAAGGGCGATGAACAGCAAAGTCGTATTAGGTTTCTTCAGAGAGGATGGGATTGAAACCGTATCAAAACAAGCCTGCCGGATAGTGAGGAATTCATTCTTAAAATCTCTGCCATCGTTTCTTTGAAGAATAAGGTTCTCTGTTTTAGCCTGCAGATCAGACACTGAGACATTATTTTTAAGCAGAAAAAAGTTTAATGCCGGAGAAGGGTCATCAAAAAACAAAACATCAAATCCAAAGGCAGACTGGCTATTATCTTTTACAACCGCGGAAACAGTAAAAGTTAATAGGCCTTTTTCATCACCGAAATCACTTGGTCCGAATAGGATCTGAACAGATTCTCCTATCGGATCACTTTCGCCGAATAAACGTTTAGAAGAAGATTCTGTCAGGACTATCCGATCCGGACCAAGCAGGGCATCGTTAAAACTCCCCCTTACTATTTCCTGAGGAAAGAACGAAAGAAAAGTACTGTCAGACTCTATTACTTTGATATCTTTGAAGAAGTTCTCCCCTACCTTACAATAACCAACCATAAAATAAGGATGAACGCGGCATCCCCTATCTAATTCCGGAACATGTTCAAGCAATTGAGAAGTAATATCCCGTGATACCATATTAAAAGCGGTCATTCCTGCCCCCGAAATGGTCTGCTTAACCACTACCATCCTATCCTTATTCGGATTATTCGGTTCTATATTGTACTCATGAATAACGAAAGCTGCCAATAAATTGGTACAAGCAATACCGACCGCCAGACTGAGGACAGAGATAATGGTAAATGTTTTATTACGCCACCAGCTTCGAAAGATGATTTTAAATGAAATGCTCTTCATGATGTTTTATTTTTTTTCAAAGCTAATCTGTCTTCATTTACTTGCCTACAAAAATAATGAACCTTTACAGCAACAAGGTGTAAATCGTCTAAATTTTAGACATTCTCACAAATCGACCATCTACAAATAGCATGTTCAGGCAAAACCTGATTCTTTTATATTTATCGTTCTGATTTATATTGTACCTTTGTAATAAAGGATATGCTGAATCGCAGATTACACCGGATCATCGTTGGCGGGATAACAGGAATTGTGTTATCCTCAGTTATAGGTGCGTGGCTTCTGGTCAGCCAGACTTCCCTTTTCTTTGCCTTTGTTTGCGTTTGCACAATCATAGCGCTGGCTATTATGCTGGTGAGGAAAATGGAGAAAACAAATCGCCAGTTGGAGAGTTTTTTCAGTGCGATCAATAACAACGATTTCAACGCTCATTTCGCGGAAAAGAAGGATGACAAATTCCTGAACGGATTGTTTCGTGAAATGAACCGGATTATAGCACAATTCGAAAATAACCATACCGAACTGGAAGAACGACGGTTTTATTACGAAAGTATTATCCGGGTATTGACACATGAGATCAGAAATTCTATTACCCCCATAGCATCTTTATCAGCCGACCTGATCAAATATAACGATGAATATGGAAAAGAAGGGATGATCGACGGACTACAAACTATTAACCAGCAGGTACAGCAACTGAATACTTTCTTAAATGCATATCACCGGTTAACACATCTGCCCGATCCGGTTAAGACAAAAGTTGAGATACATGCTTTATTCGACAAGCTTGACCGGTTGCTGAATTCGGAACAGGGTAGTGAGAACATCCGTTATATTTCACCGAAAAATGTGGAAATCCTACTTGATCCTAACTTAATCACCCTGGCATTGATCAATCTTATCCGCAACTCCCTGCAGGCTACCGCGCATAATCCGGAACCACTGATCCAGGTAGAAGCGGAAAAAAACGCAACATCTTTATTCATACAAGTAACCGATAACGGTGAAGGCATTCCACCGAACCGGCAGGAAGATATATTTACCCCATTTTACTCAACAAAGAAGGAAGGAAGCGGAATCGGACTTCCACTATCCCGCCGTATTATGCAACTTCATGGTGGGGAACTTAACGTAAACTCGGTTCCAGGCGAGAAAACGGTATTCCGCATGACGTTTCCTGAGCATTTATAGGTCGGCTTTCCGTAACATATAAAAACAACTCGTACTTAAGAAATTCCTCAGATACGGAACGGAAGAAACAACCTTCCCCAATCTCCGAGGCGACAATCCGAACTTGATCTCATAATGAGGATTTATAAAATACAATTGTTGGTCAACAATCTGATATCCCGTTTGCCGTACGAGATTCCGAAACATTTCAATAGTACATTTCGTTTCCTTGATACTCAATAAATCTTTTATTGTATCTTCTTTTTCTCCAAATACTTTTAGTATCCATTTATACAAAGTCCGGGGAAACAAATGTATAAATGGTAAATGTGAAATAAGTTTTCCCCGTGCAATTTGCTGATGCCCCCCAAATGGCATCTGCCAAGCAGGGAATGCAACAAAGACCACTCCATCAGGAGCCAAATAGCTTTTCATCCCGGATAGAAATTGAGACTTATCTCCTATATGTTCAATCACATCATGTATCAAAATAAGAGAAAAATATGTTTCCAAACCCTTTAACTGGAAAATGTCAGATGGAATAAAGACAGCTTCTTGATTTCTTTTAGTAAAGAAAGTCCGGGCCTGCTCAATTCGTAAAGTAGCAATATCCACTCCGACAATTTCACAACCCTGTTCAGCAAAAGGAAGCAGATTACCTCCTTCTCCACACCCTATTTCCAACACTTTATCCGGAAGTTCTCCTATTATCTTCTCTATATATGGAATATAATATTTTTTAGAAGTCCGTGCCTGTTCTTCAAAATAACGCTCACGGTTGATATGTCGTTCTTGCATCTTTCCTGTTTTATTATGTATTAATATGATAATGATTCAGGTGAAAGACTGCACGACTAAAACATTTTTTACTATAATATCCTTCTACCAACTAAAACGTAAGCCGACAGGAACAGTGAATGTCACCGGATGTTCCCTCCGGATAGTACGTAACCCGCTTCCGTCCGGAATATAATAATTAAGAGTCGGTTCTACATAGAAACTGATATGACGAGTAAAATGATATTGTACGCCTGCACTTGCATTGACCGACCATTGCATAGGCACAGCCAACGACTGGCGACTTATGTCGACAGGTACACTATCCGTTACGTGAAAAGTGCGAAGAGTTCCTTTTAACGGGATGTCGACCTGGACACCGGCTGTTGAGTAGAACGAGAACTTTCTGAAATTTCCCCAACGGTAAGAAACACGAAAAGGAAGACCAATGTAATGGAGTTTTTGCGTTTCTTGGATACGATATTCTTCACCTGTGATAAAATCCGATTTCAAGAAAATATATTGTAATCCCGTTTCAAAACTCCAACGATCGTCCAGTTTTTTGTTTACAGAAAGTCCAAGGGTAATAGGAGAATCATGATGCTGATATTCTACAATTTTACCCCGATTACCTCCAGCTATCTGCATCAGCGTAAGTGAATCACCTAAAGTTCCCTCCTGATAACGAGTCTGCAGATAGGTGTAATAATCTTCCCACGTGCTTACTTGCTGAGGAAGATCCGGATTCTCTTCACTGCCGGAATGAGGCGTAGCGATCAGTTTGTATAGATTCTGAGCCAGTTGTGGCCCCAATGATCCGGCCAACATAAACTTCCATTTATTTGATTTCCTGCTCTGCCGCATGGAGGTAAACTCTTTCAACGGATGCGAAATAAAAACAGTATTATTATGGGATAACTCGGAAACGAACAAGGGCTTGGTGACAGGTTGTACGTCCACAGCAATCTCTTTCGGGAGCAGCAGGGATGGCGTTTTTTCCGCATACACCAACGACGGGGCAACAAGCATCTCTGATTGTTGCGGACGCTCTGCCTTGCCTGAGAGAATAACCGGTTCGGTAGAATCGCTCTGTTCATTTTCCTTCTTTTGCACCGTTTCCATCTGTTGCAGCAAGTCTTTGGGTTGTTGCTTTTGCTGTCGTGGCCACCGACACACATATTTATAGAACAGCGGAACAAAGAGTATCAACAGCAGGACAAGAACCAAGCGATATTCCCCGATCATTTTTTTCAACAAAGACTTCGCACGATATAATTGTGAAGACGATGAGTGAGAAGCGATATTTAACAAATTACCGATCTCTTTATGAGGTAATCCCTCCAATACTGCAAGTTTGAACACCTTCGAATACCCCTCGGGCAGACTCTCCACTAACTCCATTATCTGGTCATACGACATGAAATCGGCCTCGAAAAAACTTCCCGTCGGTTCATCTTCTTCGGGTATTTCAGACAAGGGAATCATATTTGCGGCATTGTTCTGGTTAAGATAACGGAGAGAGATATTCTTCATTATGATTCCCATCCAACTTTCCAGTTTCTCAGGATTACGTAATGAATCAATAGAAGTAAAGATTACAATGAAGCCATCATGAAGCAGATCTTGTGCGATTTGTCTGTCGGACACATAATGGAGACATATCCTCATCATTTTCCCCGAGTAAGTTTTATAAAGTAAGTCCAAAGCTTGCTCATCCCCACTTTTACACAAATCCACTAATTCCTTCTTATCCATTTAATCACAACAATATAATAGTAATGATGCACAAGTATCGAAAAGACTGCGTGGCCCATATGTTTTTAACATTATAAATATTATTGCTTTCAGGAATGTGTAAAAACTCAATTTGTTGTTATATCTAGATGATTATCAATCATTAATATGTTCGATCGCGAAGCCTAACTGTCAATTGAGACTTGAAGGCTGGTATTAAGTGTTTTCAAAATAAACTATCATACTATCATTTTTTCAGTACACCATTTGAATATCAATAAACACATCAATGATAGTTACGCGTTTTAACTATCATTTAACCATCATAAACTATCATAAAACGGTCTGTTTGAGGTAATGCATCGCAAAAAAGGGATTAAAAACGATCTGATGCCTGCTGTCTTCCGATAGTACCCTACATCTTTAGCTCCAATATGGCTGTTATTTTCACGAAAACGACTTATTCTTCTCCTTGAGATCCCCTTTTCAGGCCCTTTTACACCCGGATTTGAACGATGCTAAGACCCGGGTCCCAGTACCCTTTACACCCGGGTCTCAGAAAAGAAAAGTCCCTACTTTGCTGAAAATAAACCATATACCCAGTCGGTTTTGTCAGGCTGTTTTATGATAGTATGATGGTTGAAAATGGAACTATCACACGAACTATCATAGCCTACAAACATTGGATTTCAATACTTAAAAAGTCAAAAATGATAGTATGATAGTTCTATTGAACAATAAAGAAGAAAAACGGCAGTTGGCTATGACTTTTTTTAAGTAAGAAAAGATGAAAGGTTGAGTTTATATTTCGATACATAAACCGACACCAACTTCATGTATCGGTATGCTTTTATGTATTTCGGCTTTGGCTGCAAAAGAAACACAATGACAGGGATATAGCTCTTTAATTTGATTCTTTCGGAAATAATCGACCGTTCCTCTTAATTGATCAGAAACTTCAAACAGATGGAAACCTCCGATCACCCCTACTATCCGGTCGTCCCCACATACCTGTTTGGCATATTCAATAATATTACATATTCCACTATGGGAACATCCCGTAATAATGAATAGGCCAGCCTCCTTTTTATAAACCAGAGCGGTATCATCCGCTACAAAGTCTTCACATTCCGTTTCGGTATCTTTCAATACACCAAAAGACTTTCGCTGTTCAAAATCATTCAATGAAGGTATTTCTCCAAGAAAAGTAATATGTTCACTTAGCCGGACAGGTGTTTTCGACAAGGTCAATTCATATTTATCTTTCAAACCGGCCTCCGACAAAGGTGAGCCAATCGATATATCTCCGGCCACCCGTTCTTTAAAAGTATCCGGATGTGCGACGATCCTAATCCTGGCAGAAGAATTCCGGTAGGGAAAATACTGAAGCCCCCTGGTATGATCATTATGACCATGGGAAAATGCAATGGTGGAAACCTGAGAAAGATCGATACCCAATGCGCCCGCATTACGGATATACACATCCGAATAGCCGGCATCCAACAGGATTTTCGTTTCACCGTCTTCTATATAATAGCAAACAGCAGGTTCTCCGAGGTAATATTGATCAATAAATGTGTTATTGTCTACTAAAACTGTCAGCTTCATCATCACCCGATTATTCGTTACTACTTTATTTTCAATCTTTCTATATTCAAAATATAAAACGTTTGTATCTGTCGGCTGCCTTTTCAATCTGCTCATTATCCGGCTTCCGGTATTCTTCGAAGAAAGAAGTTTCAATGAGGATATCTCCCCGCTTTACCATCTTTTTCCAGTTTCCGACAATTCTTCCATTGTGCAAGATGACCGGATAAAATATACCAAAGTTATTAAAAGCTTTAGGATGATGCTCCTTATCCATTGCTGCTGTACGATCCTTATAGCTGATCAGATATTCATCATAAGGCGGTAAGAAATGTAACACGTCACAGCTTCTCATCCTTTTTTTCCACTGTTGATGAACAAAAAAGCTTTGAGAAGCGAATTTATCCTCAACCAATTCCGAGTCGATCAATGCCACAGCCTGGCGGGCTTCAGTGAGCGACAATCCGGACCACCACACAAAATCATCCTGAGTAGCAGGCGAATGGCTCCTGAAATATTTCCTGGCTAATAAAGCCAGCGCTTCCTCCCGCGGTAACTCTTTTGCCATAGGTGCACGTTCTTCCAATAATGCATGGGTAAATTTGCCCTCTTTGTCATTACCACTGCAAATAATCCCTTCCTGCTCGGCCCTCGTTATCAGATAGCCCACCGCGGCAGGATCGGGAATAATACCGGCCTTTACCATTTCATCTCCCAATTCCTGTTTGGTAAGATGGTTATTTCCTTCCAGTATCTTACAGAAATGGTCATTAGCCTTTGTATACAGGCTTTCCGGTATGTCTATTCCGTTACTTCTAGCAAATGAGTTACATGCAGTTATAATCCGTTGCGACGACAGTTTCAACATCCATCGGATATCCTCAGAAGTCACAAAATGCCATGTCGGACGCATCACATGAGTACGAAGGATATCCCCTCGCCGGATAGCCTCGTCTACCACCCGGATCGTAGCAGATTTCAACCTGACACCAAGTGCCCATTTCGCTCGCGGATAATCCTGTGCCTGCATGCCTCCCATCCACGACACAAGATCCCTCGGGTCTTTGAACTCAGGTTTCAACAACTGCTGACTTCGCAAACGGATATCAGTAATCATATTCACCAAAGGTATTTCTTGAAACTATATTTATCACGTAAAAACTGCTGCTCTTCGAGACTTAATGAAGTGAAATAGGCTTTCCAGCCCGGGCAGAAATTAATATGCCAACGCCAGAATTTTCCTATCAGTGACTGGGGAGCCCGGTCATATTTCGCCCGCAAAGGGCATTTTACACATTGGTGTTTCATAAATTTGATTTTACGGATATGTACAAATGTAGTAAAAAACCTTATTTAGCCAGTTCTTTTCCATTTGTTTTACTAATTCTTTCTATTTTTGTACTCAGTATTCTTCGGGGCAGGGTGAGACTCCCTACCGGCGGTGACAGTCCGCGACTCCTCTGGATATATTACAGGGGACTGATCTGGTGAAATTCCGGAACCGACAGTTAAAGTCTGGATGAGAGAAGAAGACAGTATGACTTATATGACATTTCTACCAACATATTATATATATGTAGGAGAAGTGTTACATATACTCCCCTTAGCCCTGTTGTATACTTTACTTTATAAAAAACTAATAACAGGGTTTGAAAATGAAAACAATTAAAGATTTCGGAGTTGACTACAAGGAACGTGTAGAAAAAGCAATCAGTTATTTACAGGCAGGAAAAGGCATTTTACTTGTCGATGATGAGAACAGGGAAAATGAAGGTGATATTATTTACTCCGCAGAAAAGATGACGGTTAAAGATATGGCCCTGATGATTCGTGAATGCAGTGGAATCGTCTGCCTTTGCCTTACCCCCGAGAAATGCCGGTCACTCGGTCTGCCTCAGATGGTAGAAGAAAACTCCAGTAAAAACCAGACAGCCTTCACGATCTCGATAGAAGCCAAAGAAGGTGTCACCACCGGTGTTTCGGCAGTCGACAGAATACAGACAATAAAAACAGCAATCGCCCGGGAAGCAAAACCTGAAGATTTATCCCATCCGGGCCATGTATTCCCCTTACAAGCTAGAGAAAAAGGAGTCTTGGAAAGAAGAGGGCATACAGAAGGAAGTGTAGATCTCGTAAAACTTGCCGGCCTGGGAGATACAGCCGTTCTTTGTGAACTGACAAACGAAGACGGAACAATGGCTCGCCTTCCCGAAATTATCCGTTTCGCCATACAACATGACATGACCGTTGTCTCCGTTGACGATATATGCAAATACAGAGAATGAAATATCATTTTAACACCAATAAAAAGAATATTCCCCACATAAAACAAAAAGATTGACATATTTTAAATACATCAAAACATTTTTTGATTTCAAAATGACATTTCATATCTTTGTTGCGTAAACAAAAGGCGACAGCATCGAACATGAATATACGCAAAGAAGATAAACCGTCCATTCTGCTAATATATACAGGAGGAACCATTGGGATGATCAAAAATCCCGAAACAGGAACGCTGGAAGCTTTCAACTTCCAGCATCTCCTGGAACATATTCCGGAATTACAAGGTGTGAAGTGCTCCATTTCTTCTATCCAGTTTGACCCGCCTATGGACTCTTCTGCGATGGGTCCGGAGTCCTGGCAAAAAATTGTACGGATAATAGCTGAGAATTATTCTACATACGATGGCTTTGTCGTTCTACATGGCACAGATACCATGGCCTTCACAGCCTCCGCCCTAAGTTTCATGCTCGAGAACCTGAACAAACCGGTTATCCTTACCGGTTCCCAGGTTCCAATAGGCATGTTGCGAACCGATGGCAAGGAAAACCTGATCACAGCTATCGAGATAGCAGCTGCCAAAGAAAATGATATACCGGTTGTTCCCGAAGTCTGTATTTTCTTCGAAAACGACTTATTGCGAGGAAACCGCTCCAGCAAGATAAACGCAGACTATTTCAATGCTTTCCAATCCTATAATTATCCGGCACTGGCCCATGCCGGTATCTCCATTAATTACGATATGGCACAAATCTATCGTCCGGTTTCCAGAAAGCCGTTGAAACCCCATTATAAACTCGATTGCCATATCGCCATCCTCAAACTCTTTCCGGGAATATCACCGCAAGTAGTAGAGAGTATTTTAAATATCCCTGATCTGAAAGGAGTGGTTATGGAAACCTTCGGCAGCGGTAACGCTCCCTCCGAAGAATGGTTCCTGAACATGCTAAAGGAAGCCGTAGACCGGGGACTCGTAATCGTAAACGTTACCCAGTGCCATGCCGGAAGTGTAGAGATGCACCGGTACGAAACAGGATATAAACTTTTGGAAGCCGGTGTGGTAAGCGGGTTCGACAGTACGACAGAATGCGCCGTCACCAAACTTATGTTTCTCTTCGGACAAGGACTGACACCCGAAGAAGTAAAGGAACATATACATTGTTCGCTGATCGGCGAAGTAACCGTCCCGGAAAATTTCTATACAGGCAATTAATATAAACATTATAAAACAACGTATTAATATGAATACTGAATTTACAGGAAAAACCCGCACTGAGAGTGATCTGATCGGTGCCCGGGAAATACCGGCCGAAGCATTATACGGCGTACAGACACTCAGAGGGATCGAGAATTTCTGCATCAGCAAATTCCACCTCAACGAATATCCATTATTCATCAACGGACTAGCAATCACTAAATTGGCAGCAGCCGAAGCTAACTACGCTCTGGAACTGCTAACAGACGAACAATACCGCGCCATCACACAGGCTTGCCGCGAAATATTGGACGGACAGCACCACGAACAATTCCCGGTCGACATGATCCAGGGAGGTGCCGGTACGACCACCAACATGAACGCCAACGAAGTCATAGCCAACCGTGCCCTTGAAATCATGGGACATCAGCGGGGAGAATACACCTACTGCTCACCCAACGATCATGTGAACCGTTCGCAATCGACCAACGACGCCTATCCGACAGCCATCCACCTGGGTATGTATGCCACACATCTCCGGTTGCTCCCTTATCTGGAAGCGCTGATCGCTTCTTTCCGCAAAAAAGGAGAAGAATTTGCCCATATCATCAAAATGGGACGTACTCAACTGGAAGATGCTGTCCCAATGACCCTGGGGCAAACATTCAATGGCTTTGCCAGTATCCTGCAGGATGAAATTGCTCATCTGGATCATGCTGCAAATGATTTCCTGACTGTCAATATGGGAGCAACAGCTATCGGTACAGGCATTTGCGCAGAACCGGGATATGCAGAAAAATGTATCGAAGCCCTGCGCGAAATTACCGGATGGGATATCAAACTGTCTGCCGACCTGGTTGGTGCGACTTCCGACACATCCTGCCTGGTAGGTTATGCCGCAGCCATGAAGCGGGTAGCCGTCAAAATAAATAAGATATGCAACGACCTTCGCCTGTTGGCAAGCGGCCCGCGCTGCGGATTAGGCGAGTTCAATCTGCCGGCTATGCAACCGGGCTCTTCCATTATGCCGGGAAAAGTAAATCCGGTTATCCCGGAAGTGATGAACCAGATCGCCTATAAGGTGATCGGCAACGAGCTTTGTGTGACAATGGCCGGCGAAGCTGCACAAATGGAACTGAATGCAATGGAGCCGGTTATGGCACAATGCTGTTTCGAGTCTGCCGAATTGCTTATGAACGGCTTTGAAACACTGCGTACCCTTTGTGTAGAAGGAATAGTTGCCAACGCCGAACATTGCATCGAAGAAGTACATCACAGTATTGGAGTGGTGACTGCCTTAAACCCGGTTATCGGTTATAAAAATTCCACGAAAATAGCCAAAGAGGCACTGGAAACAGGTAAAAGCGTGTATCAACTGGTATTGGATCATGGCATCCTGACAAAGGAACAACTGGATACGATCTTAAGTCCGGAGAATATGATCCATCCAGTGAAGCTGGATATTCATCCTGCCAAATAGACAACCGTATCGATTTACTATAATCTAAAAAGAGGTGTATCAGGATATATCCTGGTACACCTCTTTCAGTTCTTCCTGTATCGGCTTTTCAGGAATATTTATATCAGCTTTACGGGCTTGCGAATGCTGGAACTGCCGCTTAATTGCATACAATACGCCATCTTTGATAAATTTCGCACCGGTCTGTTTGAACCAGAAAGAAACTCCATTCTCCATACAGACATCGTGTAAGGCCATCACCCAATCGAAATCACATGGACGGGCTTCAATGCCGGACTCGCCGCCCACAACCACCTGCTCAACCCATCCGCCGATATGATAGGGACGTAGATCTATCGCTCCCAGTAAAGGCTCACAAATAATGATTTTATGCTTGATCGGAGCCGCTTTATAAATAGGCAGGCGGTAATCGGCACATTCCTGGTTCTCGATCGTACAACAGATCGTGACGTTGGCATATCCGTCTCCCCAATCGTCGGGCATACAGGTAGAAAAACGGTCGATCCGCTTGGTAATCATCATAAATTCGAGATCACTCCGTTCCCGCATCATTTTCCATGCCTCAGCGCGCCAACCGTCGGCATCCTCGACAAAGAAATCGGAGGTAAAACAGGTGTATACATACGTTCCCGAAGGAATCTTGTATTCGCCGTTACGCTTTTTTTGTATGGGTAAATCGAAACTTTTCGTTTGCGTCACCACCGAACTGTCTATGTTTCTTTTGGCATCACCCCGGTAAACATAGCAATGCTTACATCCTTGGCTTAACTTATGGCAGCCGTGCCACAAGTTCCACATCTTCGATTTTTTTATTATAGCATTCGTCGGCATCCGAAAAAGTATTTGTACGCAAAGGTAACACAAAAGGACAGATACCGGCAAAAAGATACCGGACGATTACGCATCCGGCTAATTATCTGTTTTCAATGATTGCAAACTTTCGTTATATCAACCGTAAAACCATCATTCAACGGCATAAACTTCCCTTTTTCCTTCAGAAACTCTATCAGGTCATCGACACTCATATATTCTGCCGAGCAGGCATAAAAACGCCGGGTCTCACCGAACCGGTCAATGATAGCCGCTCTTAAAGAGGCCTCCGAGTAACTGTTGCCTTCCATCATATGAAGGACTTCATGAGCATGTAACTGTTCCATAGTCTGATTATTTAATTATTTGAAGCAAAGATACAGGATATATATATCTTAAAATGTAACATATGTGACAGTCGCGGATTCCGCCTTACTTTTTAAACAATCCGATACACAAATCGCTTATATAATCATAGAAACATATTTATAATTAAGATTATGAGAGAGATGAAAAAATGGGGAATAGCATTGCTGGCAATTACTGCAAGTGCAGGATTCAATCCTTCGGATGCCTGTACGAGAGTAGTTTACCAGGGAAAAGACAATACAGTGCTGACAGGCCGCACGATGGACTGGAAAGAAGACAGCCAGAGCAACCTTTGGATATTTCCGCGGGGTATGAAACGCAACGGGGAAATAGGTAAAAATCCACTTGAATGGACTTCTAAATACGGAAGCGTGGTGACTTCCGCCTATGATATCTGCAGCACGGACGGGATGAACGAAAAAGGATTAGTGGCCAACCTGCTCTGGCTGGCTGAGTCGGAATACCCGAAATGGGACGGCAAAAAACCGGGACTTTCCATTGCCGCCTGGGTGCAGTACATGCTGGATAATTTTGCAACGGTAGACGAAGCTGTCGCTTTTGTTGAAAAAGGGACGTTCGAAGTAGTCTCGGACATGATGCCCGACGGTACGCGTATGGCCACGTTACATCTGTCGATCTCCGATACGGAGGGAGACAATGCCATCTTCGAATACGTAAATGGGAAACTGAATATCCACCACAACAAATCGTACCAGGTAATGACCAATTCGCCGGTGTTCGACCAGCAACTGGCCCTCGATGATTATTGGAAAAATATCGGGGGAACGACTTTCCTGCCGGGAACAAATCGGGCAGCCGATCGTTTCGTAAGGGCATCGTTCTATATCAATGCCATCCCGAAGGTAGACGACACACGCATGGCGGTAGCCAGTGTATTCAGCGTAATCCGCAACACATCCGTCCCACTAGGTATCACGACACCCGATCAACCGAATATATCATCCACGCGATGGAGAACTGTTTCCGATCAGAAAAACAAGGTCTATTACTTTGAGTCGACTACTTATCCGAATATCTTCTGGGTAGATTTCAAAGATGTGGATTTCTCAGCAAACGCACCGGTCAAAAAACTCGACCTGCTGCATGGTAAAACATATGCCGGTAACACGGCCGATCAGTTTGTGGCCACTCAGCCTTTCAAATTCTTAGGAGCTCATTAAGAGCTCCTTTTTTTATACATACTCTGGAGTTATGCCGAGCAAAGCTTTGTACGCAAATCATTTTGATAGGCATCCATAAACTTCTCCAGATCGAAAAAGAGGTAAGAGAGTACTTTCAGGAAGGGATTTTTCATCCGGATGGTTTCGGTCGATGTGAAATGAGTACCGCCTGTACTTGTTTCCTCCAGTTCTCCTTTCCAATGTCCGGTAAATCCATTCGCCTTGATAATATCGAATTCATAAAGTGAGAAAGGTTCTTTGCGGGTAGTTTTGAAACGAATGACGGAGCCATTTTTGGCGACCTCGTCCCAGACTTCTATTCCATCCTGACTTTCAAGGATAATTACTTCTTCCAGATCGCTACGGTAACCATAATCGACATTGTTGATAAGCACGTTATAGACTTTTTCGGGTGACGCATTGTAAAAGCATTGCCGGGAGCCGACTCTTTCGCCCGGCAGCAGAAGACCGGTTATAAGTACTAATACAATAATCCCCACAACAACAATAAGAAAGTAAATCAACATAGCCATCTTTTTATATTTTATTCTTCGCATAAAGTAAAATACACAAATTGTTTCTTTTTCAGGTTCACCGCTTCGATTTCAAGCGGTCTCAAACAAATCATAATCACCTGAATATCTGATTGTTTACAAAAGTAACCAATTTAAATCAATAAAGAAAAATTATATCCTTAAAACAGCCTTCCCATCCGACAGCAAACAAAGAACACGTTGCCGATCATATAAATTTAAAAGGAAGCAGGAACGGTAAAATGAGAAAGAAGTGAGAGGGAATGTATATAAAAAATTAAAGCCTGTCTCACGACAAGCCCTAACCAACTTTGTTAACCTTAAATCTAATACTATTATGAAAAAACCACAGTACAAAGATACTGTTGCAAAGAGGTTTTGTCAAGCTTTTTCAGGCCAATATTTGTTAAGTTTGAAGAGCTGTATCGCCAAAAAGTGTTAGTGAAGATAAAACTTTATACAATACAAGCAAAAACTGCTAATTTTAACAATTAAAGAGCGCTTTTTCCAGCAAAAAAGAATACCCTCCCGACTAAAGTACCAACTCCGAGAACAACTTTTCGAACGTAGCCTCCAGATCTTCCGAAAAACCCGGATGCGGACGTGAAGTTTGTATCGAAGAACTGCGTACGGCTGTCAGCCAACGGAACCGTTCGGGAATATCCATCGCGGCGATCGGACCGCCCTCTTTTGCTCCGGAACAGATATGGTCGAATACTTTCAGGCTGGTGTATAACGATTCCATATCCAACTCGGATGAGAACAGGCGGATCTTCCTTTCGTCCACCTGATAACGTGCTTTTATATACTTAGCCCGTTTAGAGAACAGGATAATGCCCACGTTGATAAACTCCTCACGTTCCACCCGGGGAACAAAGCGGATTACGGCGTATTCATATAAGTGCTTTCCTTGCATGTTGCGCTTCTTTTATAAATGTGTCTGAATGGGCGATCCTTTCGTTTAAAAACTCCATGTATATTTCCTTTATCTCCTGCGGCGTGCCGGGACTGTCGTTCCATTGCAACCAGTCATCGGGAATCAGTTCGACGATCTCCTGTATTTTTTGCGGTGTCAACAAACGTTTAAATTCAGCATCGGCCTCTTCCAGTAGGGAAGCTTCAGGCAATAACGCATGATCTTTAACCTGGACAAACGGGCTTAAGGCATGCTTGTGCCAGTTCGACCATGAATAATGAAAATAGAGCGAGGCACCGTGGTCGATCAGCCATAACTCCTTATGCCACATCAACATATTGGTATTACGCGTGGTACGATCTACGTTAGTCAGCAAGGCATCGAGCCAGACGATTTGCGAGGCTGTTTTCGCTCCGGCTTTATTCACGACGGGATCGTAGGTCAGTGCACCCGACAGGAAATGGAGCCCGAGGTTCAGTCCGCGGCTGGCCTGCAAAAGATCTTGTATCTCCTCATCCCCCTCGGTACGGCCGAAAGCCTCGTCGAGGTTCAAAAAGACCAGTTCGGGCACACGGAAACCCAACGCACGTGCTATTTCGCCACCGACCAATTCGGCAATCAGGGCTTTCGTTCCATGACCGGCTCCCCTGAACTTAACGACATATTTATATCCGTCGTCAGCCTCCGCCAGCGCAGGCAACGAACCGCCTTCGCGTAAAGGCATGATATATCTGACTACATTCGCTGTTCGCAATTCCATATTCAAAATGCTTTTGACAAAGATAGAGATAGTTCCCGTTTACACAAAAAGAAATTGCACTCCCGTATCTAACGACAACTCAAACTATTTTATAGATATTCCCCGGCAGCGTCCTGATCCGTCCGTTCATCTCCAACTCAAACAGAAGGGGAAACAGTTCCCGGACAGGCTGGTTCAGAAGCAAAGCCAGACGGTCGATGTGTATTTCGCCTTTCTCGCGGAGAAGGGCCAGGATCGCTTCAGTCCGGTCGCTTGCTTCAAAAAACAATTCAGCCTGGACAGGGACAGGTGCAGCTTTCTTCTCCACATCCCAGCAAAGGGCAGAGATCAGATCGGTGGCAGAAGTGATTAACCCGGCTTTATTCTGACGGATCAAGGCATTACAACCTTTGGAGTGAAGATCGCTTACCCGGCCGGGAAAGGCATAGACATCGCGGCCATAAGAAAAAGCGATATCAGCCGTAATCAGTGAACCACCTTTCTCGGCAGATTCGATCACGATCGTAGCATCTGCCAGCCCGGCAACAATCCTGTTGCGTTTGACAAAGTTCGGTTTATCGGGTTCCGTACCACTGGGAAAGTCGGACAACAATCCGCCACCCCGTTGTAACATCTCTACAGCTGTAGAACGATGGGCCGGAGGATAAATACGGTCGAGTCCGTGAGCCAATACACCGACAGTCGGCAACCCGTTTCTGAGTGCACTGCGATGAGCACAAACATCGATGCCATAGGCAAGCCCGCTTACAATCAGAAGGTCAGGAAAGGATAACGACAGGGTTTGTACCAGTTCTTCCGTTACAATCCTGCCATATTCGGTTGCGTGGCGCGTCCCGACAATGCTGATAATACGGGCAGCATCAAGGTCGGCCGTTCCTTTATAGTAAAAAAGTATAGGGGCATCGGGGCATTCTTTTAAACGTTTAGGATAGGTTTCATCTGCCAAATAGTAACAGGTGATCTGGTTCTTTTCAATAAAGGCTAACTCTCTTTCTGCCTGCAGAAGAACCTCCGGGCGTTTGATCTCGGCAGCCGTAAGGCTCCCGATGCCCGGTATCTTCTCCAGATTCTGCTTTTTTTCCGTAAAGACTACCTCTGCATCGCCCAAGGCCTGCAGAAGCTGACGGGCCAGGATATCTCCCACCCCGTTGATCATAGTTAAGCCAATTTGGTAAATCTGTTTGTCGGTCATGATCTATATCATAGTTTATCTTGTATTCTTTTAAGCATTTCATCGAAGTATTCGCCCCGGGTCAGTTTTCCATCCTGTACAACGACTGATTCCACTTTTCCTTTCGTTGCCAGTACACCGTCGGAGGCCCGGTAAATATCCTGTTCAAAAACCAGTTTCACCCCTTTCTTATAAACATTCAGGCAGGAAATATAACTGTCGCCACTCTTTAAGGAAGTCTTGAAGTCGATATCCACATGGGAGACAAATCCATCGACACCTTTGTCGTGCATCGCACCGAAGTTTTCTCCCAGCGATTCAAGGAACTCATGACGGGTATGTTCCATATAATGCTGATAGTTGGCATTATTCACCACGCCTTGCAGGTCGCATTCATAGTCGCGCACCTTATCGGTCAGTTTAAAGATATACTCTTTCATTTATTTCAGTTCTTTGTTGTTATTATTTTCGGACACCATTTTATAGAGTCGGTCGGAAGGACGTACCTTCTCCGATACCTTGAAGGAGAAACGTTCGCCTTTGACTGTTTCCTCTACAGCTTGCAGGTCTACACGTATTTCGTCGATCGTCTGCATCACAGCTCCTGTTGTCGGACCGGTGATCAGGATCTCATCGCCTACCTTCAGCGTGCCCGATTCCATTTCGAATTCTGCCACGCCGATGCCGCTGAAATATTTAATACCTTTTGCCACATATACCTTTTTCTTTGTCGAACCGGAACCGTATTTGCTACTCCATTCGCCCAGGCGTTGTCCGAGGTAATAGCCATCCCAGAAACCGCGGTTGAAGACACTCTTCAGACGTTCGTCCCAAGCGGCGATCTTCTCTTCATCGTACGTCCCGCTACAATAAGCCTTAACGGCTTCCTTATAACATTCGGTGACGATGCGCACGTATTCGGGACCGCGGGCACGGCCTTCGATCTTGAATACACGAACGCCTGCATCCATCATCTTATTCATGAAATGGATCGTCTTCAGGTCTTTGGGCGACATGATGTACTGGTTCTCGATATCCAGTTCGATATTGCTGTCCTTATCCTTCACAGTATAACCACGACGGCAGATCTGCATGCAAGCCCCCCGGTTGGCAGAAGCATTCATTTCATGTAAACTTAAATAGCATTTGCCGGATACGGCCATGCACAGAGCACCGTGCGCAAACATTTCGATACGGATCAGTTCACCCCGTGGCCCGACGATCTGCTGTTCGACAATCTGCCGGTAGATTTCGGAAACCTGTGTAAGATTCAGTTCTCGGGCCAATACAACGACATCGGCAAACTGGGCGTAAAACTTCAGTGCCTCTACATTCGATATATTCAACTGGGTGGAAAGATGCACTTCCTGTCCGATCCGGTTCGCATAACTCATAGCAGCCACATCCGCAGCGATGATGGCAGAGACTTCAGCCGCCTTTGCAGCATCGATAATCTCACGCATTAATGCCAGGTCTTCCCCATAAATAACGGTATTGACGGTCAGATAACTTTTGATACCGTGTTCTTTACAAATGGAAACGATCTTACGCAAGTCGTCGGTGGTGAAATTGTTGGAAGAGCGCGAACGCATATTCAGTCCTTCAATACCGAAATAGATGGAGTCGGCTCCTCCCTGGATAGCTGCCATCAACGACTCGTACGAGCCGACCGGAGCCATTATTTCAAATTCTTTTTCGTTCAAAGCTGTTTGGTTTTAAATTAGAAACCACAAAGATACGGCTTTCTTCGCATACTTCTAAGATAAAAGGGATTAACTTTTAACTCGTTGCCGGATACATTTCTACCGGATCAACGCAGATGATAGATCGTAACCAACGGATTTGAATCTTCCGTTACCTCTTGCAACACCGGGTGTTTCTTCAAGTCCGGATATTTCTCTTTCAGATATTCAATCTCCACAGCCGTATTAAACTGTATCATCAGCTTTTTAGCCGGATAAGAGAAATAAGGCCAGACGGGAAGACCGCCATCCGTTTCATTACGGATACCAATACCGGTCAATGCCCTGTTATATTTGAATAGTTCCATGCCGTCGATAGTAGATGCTTCACGGCTCAACGCACCGGTCGCCTTATCCAGACTGTATAAAAAGAATTTAGATTGGTCGGAGCTTTGGAAGCATTTAACAAAATAAGAGCGGGGTGTTTCGAAGATATTGAAGATGCCGTATGTACCGTCGACAGACGCATTTCCGGTTTTAGACGAACGCATCTCTTTTTCCTCCGAAGCAGAATAACCGTTGTCGATAAGGAAAGCCGGCGAGATAGTCTTCGCATTCACGTTCCAAACAGTATCCGTCCCTTCCGAATAGCAAAACCAGCCATCCATACTTCCATTATATATCCATGCTTTCAGGCTCGTTTCTTCCAACGACATTAAATTCATATTTCCGATCGTCGGACGAAGCACGATCGTATCGTCCGTAGCCCAGTTAAAGATTCCCAGACTGAACATCCCCGGAACATTCAACGGGATATACATTCGTCCTAATTCAGCCATCGTGTTCGGACCAACGGAAAGTTGATAAGAATAAGGACGCAGGTTGGTTACTTTCTTGATAAACTCTCCATAAAAAGAGTAGAAAGAGGTGGAAAAGTATTCGCTGACACAGAAAAGGCGGTTCTCCTCGTCGATGGTAAGCGATATGATCTGCCCCGTCTCTCCCAGGCCGTTTCCGGTCTTTGCCACAGTACGAAGGTAATGCCCTTTGCGGTCGAACTGCAAAATACCATCCTGCCGGGTGGAATAGATAAATATGTATTCATCGGAAACACACATATCCAATATATTGGCGATCAAAGACTCGTCGGTCAGTTCCAGGGGAACGTATTCGATCAATTCTATTTCGTCTACTATTTCCACCTGCCCGGAAGCAAAACTTTTTGCCGTCAGATCGATCTGAAGTAATTCGCCGGAAGACTGTTTCGATCCGCATCCGGTAAAAATAAGAGTGGCTATTATAAGCCCGAACAATACCTTTTTCATACGCTTTTTTCAGACAAAAGTAGGAGAATGCCTCTTTTCACGGTTTCACATCAGTTCACATCTACTTAAAAATCACGAATAAAGGCATCGCAAAGCTCCGGTGTCCCCTTTTCTCCCGTCATTTTCTGGTAGAGTCGGACACGGCGCATCGAAATAGCCTGATTCGTACAACAAAGCAACATGGCTATTACTGAAGGGGGAACATCCATTTTGATCAGGCAACACATGCGCCACTCCTGTTCACTCAACTTCGGTATCTTCCTTTTCAGCCGTTCACGAAATTCGGGATAGGCACTGTTCACTGCCTGCAATAACTCTTCCCAATCTTTGGGGGCGGGTTTCCATTCTTCTTTTCTGTGGAAACGCTGATACACTTCGGATGATTGGAATTCGGCTTCAGACAATGCAACGATGGTCTTCCTCTTCCAGTAACGGAAATATCCCCAGATCCCGATACCGCAAAAGATCAACAGGGTGATCCAAAGGTAAATATATCCTTTTTGTGTTTTTTGGGCATTCGATAAACGGTTCTCCCACGTTCTCTGTTCCGAAGTAAAAAGGAGCTGGGCTATCTGGTTCTGCTCCTTTTCCTGTCGCAGGGTGGATAAATAATGGTAATAGTTTTTGCGATAGAAGTCTGCCTGCAAACTATCTCCACGACTTTCGGCAATTCGGGACAGAGAAATATATAAATGTGGATGGGAGGAAGGCACATGACTCAAATTGTTCCCGGCTTCTTCCAATCGGCCAAGAGAAATCTGCAGATCAGCCAGAGCCAGATAGAGTTCTGCTTTCACCTCTTCGGAGACTCCTTGTCCGAGTTCTGCTTTCAATAATATTTCGGCCTCTTCACTATTTCCTCTCTGTTGTAAAATCTTTGCCTGTCCGATCCGGTAACCGCCCATCTGATAGTAATAAAAGGCACTGTCTGCTTCTCCCGACAGCCTATAAACGTCACCCATATCCCGGTAAATCGCCATTCGTAACGAGTCACCGGTTATTTGTCCTGCGTAACACAAAGCTCTTTTCCCGCTTTGCAACGCCTCTTGTTTTAAAGATTGATTCCGGAAAATTCCTCCCATCCCCCGGTAAGCGAAAGAGAGAGCCACACTGTCTTCCTCCCTTTCAGCCAGACTGATTGCCTGCCGATATGTATCCAATGCCGGTAGGAATTGCAATCTGTCTCCATAGAAAGCAGCCTGCCGGAGAAGTTCCCGGGTAGTGACTACTTCTTTCCGTCCGCCGGAAGAGCAGGCTACAAGAAGATAAATGAAAAAGATTATTCCTGTTTTATACATTATCTATTGGTTCAAAATCTTTTTCGCTCAATACTGTTTGATTTTCAGATTAGAAGTAACAAAGATAAAACTTTCTTCTTATTCCCGGCATTCGGTATGATTACTTTTCATCCCTGCCTGTGTCCCCGCAATTTCCTCGGCAGGAAACTCCAGTTTCCCAGGAAGGGAACGCGCGTTTCTTCCACAGGAAATTCCAGTTCCCTGCGGAGGGAACTGTAGTTTCCAAAGCATGGAACTACGAGGAAACTGTAATCAATTGATAATAAAACGCTTAAGATAAAAAGAGGATATCCCTTAAAAGATATCCTCTCATACTATCCTTACTAAAATTACTTTCCAGCCCGATCCAGCACCTCCGGCACGATCATACTATCATAACCTTTTGTTGCCAAATGAGACTTTACGACAGCGAGATAACTCACCGGGACATTTTTTTGAGCCGGCTGAATTACAATATCCCTCACATGTTTTCCTATTTTCCCCAGAGCTTCATCAATCATTCCCAAACCTATGACCACCATATAATTCCTCTTATTCTTTTCAGAAGTATCATAGGACAACAAAGGCTTCCTTTCATTAAAGTAGGAAATCGAAAAAGCATAAGCCGTGTTGCCTTCTTCAGAGGATAACTCATAATAGAAAGGAGGTGAAGGGATGATTTCGCCATCCGTATTTTTATAATAGGTGAATAATTCCACTACTTCGCCTTTTGCATCTGCCAGATCCGCTTTACGCACGGCACCACGGACAGCACGGTTTCTCAACTTTACGTATTCGTCAAAGAATATCTTCTTTCCGTTTACAGTATAATAAGCAACGATCATCGACTGCTCTCTCAAGTCTCTTTTAAAGTTTTTAGGGTCGCCAATGTAGAAAAGGATAGGAACGTTTTCTACCCCCGCCTTTGCCTGTTGCTGCATGAAACCGTCTTTCACCACTTTCAGGATATTAGCCGCTGCTATCGGAGGAGCTCCTGCATCAATGTAAGAATAGAATGCTATCGGCTTATCTTTCGCAGAAGCAAATATATTCGTCAATTTCTCCGGCAGATTATCGACAGTAGCATACTTATTATTCAGAAGTATCTGCCCCAATGAGTTAACAAACAGATCCTGCCTGTCTGTCTTTTCATTCAGGAAACGAGACATGTACTCCTGCGAAGGGTTCTGTACATTCTCTTTTTCACTTATGTACTTATCCAGCTCTGTCCGGAAGAATTCCCTCACATCCTGCTGTTCGTTCGGAGGAGTTTCCTTATCTTTGCTTTGGATAAGCGTTTCCAACTGCCGGTTCACTTCCGGACGGGCAAAAGCATTGAGGACGATAAGTCCCACAGGGACCAGGAGCAATAGCTTCAAGCGGGCCCAATTCTTTGATTTACCTTTTAACATCATAGTAATACGTTTTTTAATTTTACTGTGATTGAAGCTGTTGGCAAGAGTGTAGAGGCTGGAGCCGACAGCTTTTTTCACGAGCAATAGTTGATATTTAGTTGCATCGATGCCTTGATTAAGCACGCCTTTATCGGCCTGATATTCGTGTATTTCCTTCAATTCCCTTTTCAGCAACCAGACAGCCGGATTAAACCAGTGAAGCAAAAGAATGATCTCCATAAAGATCAAGTCGATGGAATGACGATATTGAAGATGCATCTTCTCATGTGTCAGGATTTCATCCGGATACTTCATATAATCTTCTTCAGAAAGAATAATATATCTCCCCCAACTGAACGGGGAAACAGGAGATGAAAGCAAGATCAGTGTGTAGTTTCCACATTTCGTTTTATCTCCCTGACGGGTAATTTCCAGCATCTTACGGAAAGAGACCAGGGTTATCAACAGGCAGACGGCACAACCCAGAAGATAAGAAAGACCGATCAACTGTCCCCAGTCTATTGTATAAACCGGTTCCTCAGTAGAAATAACGCGTTCTTCACCATAGCCTTCAGGGAAAAATGTTTCGACCAGCGGAGCATTTCCGGCGATGATCTTTTCCAATCCGATAATCGGTTGCTGGATAAACAGAGGCTTTGATGTTTCGAGCTTTACAAAAGGCAACAACATACAGACCACTATCCCACCCAACAACACCCACCGGTTGAAACGGAAAAAGGTGTCATTACTGAGCAAAGCCTTGAACCCAAGGTAAAACAAGGTCAGGCAGATAGTAGATTTCAATATGTACAGAAGTAAAGCTCCCATAGTAAACGTTTTTACTTGTTCTTGATCTGTTGTATCAACTCCTGCAATTCATCGAGCGTCAAAGCTTCTTCCTCTATCAATGTAGAGACCACACGAGTATAAGAGTTGTCGAAATATTTATCGACCACCTGCTTCAGTGTCTTTTTCCTGTATTCGTCTTCCGAGACCAAAGCATAATACTGATGGGTATTTCCAAAGGCCTTGTAACCGATATATCCTTTCTCCTCCAAAGTACGGACAATAGTCGAAAGGGTATTGTAATGTGGCTTGGGCTCTTCCTGTAAGTCGAGCAATTCACGGACAAACAAAGGTCCTTTCGCCCAAAAGTAACCTAATATTTCTTCTTCTTTTGCAGTTAACCGTATCATAATCTGTCGTTTTAATAAAGGAATGCCCAAATATAACTATATTTTCCAGTAATACAACTACAATGCATAGTTAATCTACTATAATTCGTAGTAGACAGGAGATTGGACACCATTCTTTCATGAAACTTAATAGAAAAGCTGTACTTTTGTGGTCAATAATAAGAAGGTATGAAGATAGGCTCAATAGATTTAGGTGAACATCCGGTATTCCTGGCACCGATGGAAGATGTGACGGACATCTCTTTCCGTTTGATGTGTAAACGTTTCGGTGCAGACATGGTATATACGGAATTTGTATCGAGCGATGCACTGATCCGCAGCGTGAACAAGACACAGGAGAAACTGACCGTTGCCGAGGACGAACGACCGGTAGCTATACAGATATATGGTAAAGAAGTGGAAGCGATGGTGGAAGCAGCAAAGATATGCGAAGCCGCCCGCCCCGACATTCTCGATATCAACTTCGGCTGCCCGGTAAAGAAAGTGGCAGGCAAAGGAGCCGGAGCAGGTATGTTGCGGAATATTCCACTGATGCTGGAAATAACGCGCGAAGTGGTAAAAGCCGTCAACATCCCCGTAACAGTAAAAACCCGCCTGGGATGGGATGCCGATAATAAAATCATTGTCGACCTGGCCGAACAATTACAGGATTGCGGGATTGCCGCTCTCTCTATCCACGGACGCACCCGCGCACAGATGTACACCGGTGAAGCCGACTGGACACTGATCGGCGAGGTAAAAAACAATCCGCGCATGCATATCCCTATCATCGGGAATGGCGACGTAACTTCTGCCGAGGCCTGCAAACAGCGTTTCGACCAATACGGAGTGGATGGCGTCATGATCGGACGCGGTAGTATCGGCCGCCCCTGGATATTCCGCGAAGTAAAACATTACCTGACGAACGGAACGGCATTGCCCGACGAGAAATTCACCTGGTATCTGGATATCCTGAAACAACAGGTCATGCAAAGTGTGGAACGTCTCGACGAACGTCGTGGTATTTTACATATCCGACGTCATCTGGCAGCCACTCCTCTTTTCAAAGGAATTGCCGACTTTAAGCCGACACGCGTTGCCATGCTTCGCGCTGAAACAGTAGCCGAACTATTCAATATTATGGATTCCATTCCGGAAAAGTTTGGGATTATAGAATAAATCGGTCAAAAAATATAACTTTTGAATCATAAAGTGACAAATTTACAATAAATTGATACAATAGTATATTGCATATAATATATTTCCTCTTATATTTGCATTGAGTTTTTTTCATAGTATTTTAGATCTAAGGTTAACAAGTCTTTGCAAAGGAGGAATCGTGAGATTGCTTCGTTGGGAAGCAAAGAGACCGCATCCGTTGTAAATACGGGTTGCGGTTTTCTTTTTTATTTTTTTCTAAAAAAAGTTCTTCAGATATGCAACCGAAACCGGATTACGTTCGTCTTATAAAGAAAGAACTAAAAATAAAGACAGATGAAAACAAAAGTACTTCTTCTTATCGCCTGCCTCCTGACCACACTGGCGGGATCTGCCGTCACTGAAAAAACAGTAGATGGAAACGGGAATGTAATTACAAAAACGGTTTCAATCGACGATTATAACGAGATATCGACAGTAGGTGTCATGGAGTTTGTCTACGAACAATCGGATGCCGCTCCTTATCTGGAAGTCATGATCGATGAAAATCTCTATGAATTACTGGAGATAAAGGTTGATGGCAAAGAACTAAAAGTCAGTCCCAAAAGAATAAATAAAAACAGCCGCAACGGTAATACTTACAACCTGAATCCGACGACGTTCAAGGTGGTAACCAATTCGCGTGAAATAAAGGAACTGAACGTTGTTTCCTCCGGTAATTTCATTATATCCAGTCCGCTCAATATAAGCAAACTGGAAATCAATATGGCAGGCAGTGGAAACATTCTCCTGAAAAAGAAAGTGACAGGAAACAAAATGGAAATCAACCTGGCCAGTTCAGGCAGCATCGTCGCATCCGACATCAACCTGAATGGAGTTGAATGTAGCCTGGCAGGCAGTGGCTTCATTCAGATAGGAGGAAAGACCGAACAGGCAGAATACAATCTTGCCGCAAGCGGAAACATTAAAGCCTACGATTGCCAGTCAGGCAAAGTAGAGTGTAATATTGCCGGTAGTGGTAATATCCAGGCTTATGCTAAAAAACGACTGGAAGCCAATATCGTAGGCAGCGGAAACGTATATTACAAAGGTGATCCGACCACCAGTAAAAGTATCATCGGATCAGGCAAACTGAAAAAAGCGAACTAAAAGATAAACAAACTTAAAAGTATAAATATTATGAAAGCAATAGCATTAGCACTCATAGGATTAATGACTTTCGGCACCATAGCTTGTCATGCGAAGAAGGTAAAAGGAAACGGAAATATCATCACCAAGGAAATCCAGGTATCCGATTATAACGAGATCAAAGTAGGTCAAGGCATCGAAAGTGGCAACATGTCTTTCACAAAGAAAAACAAATCGCCCCGTTTCAACTACACCCAGCAATCGGGAAGTGCAAGTTTAAATATCACAATAGATGAAAACCTGCTTCCACTACTGAATATCAAGTCCGACGGAAACGTCCTGACTATTGGTACAGGAATGGGGACTCAAATCAATCCGACACAGTTGGAAATTAACAGCCACTCCAAAGAATTAAGAAAACTGGGTATTTCCGGAGGCATGGATTTCTTCCTGCAAAGCAAACTGACGGGAGATAACCTGGAAATAAATGCATCCGGGGCAAGCGACGTATACCTGGAAAACCCGGTTCGCATATCCAACCTGTGCAAGATAAGCCTGAGTGGAGCAAGCGACGTCAAAGCCAGTAACCTTGAATGCGACAAGATAGAATGCCGTTCTTCCGGATCGAGCGATATCAAAATGTCCGGAAAAGCCAACGACGGCGAATATCATTGCAGTGGCAGCAGCGATATCAAATCGTACGATTTCGTTGTGAAACGCCTGAAATGTTCTGCCAGCGGCAGTTCCGATATACTGACGAACGTGACCGAAAAACTGAATGCTTCCGCATCCGGCAGCAGCGACATCAAATACAAAGGCAATCCTGAAGTGAAAAAGAGCTCAAGCGGCTCAAGTGATATCGATCATGTGAACTAATACAATATAGGGAGAGTTGTAGTAGACCCGGAATTTCTTTTCATACAGGTATTTGTAGAAAAGAAATCTTCGGGTCGTTTTTATTGCTATAAAGACTATCTTACCATTTATTTCCTGAGAAAAGTCAATAAATGTAAGAATTATAAATTAAATTACCCCTATTTTTGTAACCGACCTCATTCAGGTCGCGTCTATATTAAGGAAAGGCAATACTAAACAATTAAATTATGAGAACAAAAGGGTTATTATCTATCATCATGTTATTGGGACTGTTATTTACAGTCCAGGCAGCCGATCATGTAAAAGGGAACGGTACTCTTACCACTAAGAAAATAAAGATCGACGATTACAATGCGATCAAAATTGATGGCGTTATCGACTTTAACTACGAACAATCGAATGCAGAGCCTTACATCGAGGTAACAGTCGATGAGAACCTGCATGAATTTGTAAACATAGATATAAAAGACCGGGAACTCTCCGTTGGTTTCAAAGGAGTCAAAGTAGACCATTATACCAAATTCATTATTAAGACCAACTCGAAATGGCTGAAAGAGGTAAAAGCGGCTGGAAATGCAAACTTTATGATCAATAGCACACTTACAGGGGATGAACTGAAAATCAAGGCGAACTCGAACTGCCTGGTTCAGTTGAAGGAGCTGGTTAAAATGGGTAAACTCGAACTGAATGTATCCGGAAGCGCCAATATGGTAGTCAACAACCTGCAAGCCGACAAATTGGAATGCAGCATCAACGGCTCCGGTACTATCAACCTGAAAAAAGGGACAGCCAAAGAAGGCGAATACAGCATCACCAGCAGTGGCGAGATCATGGCCTTTGGTGTAGATGTACCCGAACTGAGCTGTAAAATGACCGGTAACGGAACAATGGAAGTTCACCCGACCAACAATCTGAAAGCCAATATTGTCGGTAAGGGGAATATCCGTTACAAAGGCCCGACTGCCGTCCAGCAGAAAGTAATTGGAAAAGGTAGCGTAGAAGAAGTCAAATAATATAACGATATGAAAACAACACTCTATTTATCTGTACTGTCCGTCATCCTGTTATTCACTTCGGGATGTATCTTCATGCCGTCTGTCAAAGGCAACGGAAACGTAATTACCCAGACAATCGATATCACCGATTACGATGCGATTGAGGTACAAGGCACTTCAATCATATTCAATTATTCACAGCAGGAATCTGCTCCCGCTCTGACGGTAACGGTCGATCAAAATATTTACGATTTGTTTGAGTTCGGAACAAAAGACAACAAACTGGTTATCCGTCCAAAAGACCGTAGCCAAAAGTCGATCAGACTCCGTTCGACAGAGTTTACCATCACCACCAACTCTTCTTCATTGAAAAAAGCGGATATGGCCGGAATCGAAGTGTTTAATCTGAACGGCAAATTTGCGTCAAACGAGAAAGTGAAATTCAGAACGGCAGGCAATACGAAAATAGAGTTAAGAGATACAGTGACAGTCGACCAAATGGAGGTAAGTGTAGCCGGTAAAAGTACGCTAAACGCAGATGCCCTGTATGCAAGAGTGTTTAAAGGGGAGATAGCCGGAAAAGGCACATTCAACCTGAAAGGCGCAGGCGAAAAGGCCGAATTCGAGATTGCCGGCATGGGCAAAGTGCATGCCTTCGATTACGAACTCTCGACTTTATCGTGCGAGATAGCCGGAAAAGGCACGATCGAAACTTTTGCAAAGGACCAGCTCAACGTCGAGATTGCCGGCATGGGCACGGTAAAATATAAAGGGAACCCTTCCATCAGAGAGGATAGGGCAGGGTTAGGTTCCGTAAAGAAAGTAGATTAACCTACAACCACCCTTCTTTCCGGTACCATTCGATACTTTCCTCCAATCCTTTACGTAAAGGATACTCAGGAGTAAAACCAAGTTCATCCTGAAGCGGCGTAACATCACAAATCCAGTTGCGTTGCTTCAGGATGATATATTTATCGGTGTTAAGTGTCATACTCTTGTTCAGCAACTTACCGATCCATTCGGAACAATGGCAGGCCACATTGACCAGTCCCAACGGTATACGGGCATGTAACACCCGTTTCTTTCCGAGTATATCTTGTATCATCCGTGCAAACGATTCGTCGGTATATACATCCCCATCGGCCACAAAGTAATGGCGGTTACGAACGGCTTCATTCTCCAAAGCAAGGAAAGCCACAGTTGCCAGATCTTTAACATAAATAAAGGTGATACGCTGGGGAATAAAGCCTACGGCAAAATCAAAGCCTGACTTTACACTTTTGATCTCCATAAAATAATCTTTCTCACCGGGACCATATACACCGGTCGGACGCAGGATCACATAAGGGAAATGCGACTGGCTGCGCACATAGTTCTCCGCCACCAATTTACTCTTCCCATAAGCCGTATCGGGTTGCTGCGGATCATCCAGACAGATCGGGCGGAAAGTTGTTTCGTCTCCCTGTCCATAGCTACTCAGGCTGCTCATCAAAAGAAACTTTTTCGGCTTACACCCGGCAGCGGCCAGAGCTTCTATGAAGTGATGCGTATTTTCAGCGTTAATATGGAAGAAGTTCTTCTTATCCAACGTCTTGGTCAGGCCGGCATTATGGATCACATAATCCCAGGCACCCTGTTCGCGGACAAAATCCGTCAATTGGGCAGTCAACGCCTCCTGATTATTATATTTCAGGTCGATAAAACGTATCCGTTCATCCTGCAGGTTTTCACGGCTGCTTGTTGCACGTACACCCGCCCAGGTTTCATAGCCTCTGCGCAACGCTTCCTTCACCAGAAAACCTCCGATGAAACCGCTTGCTCCTGTAATCAATATCTTCATATATCAGTCTTTATTCTTCATATAATAAGTATAGTAGTACCACAACAAGCCGATCCAGTTGAGTACGACAATAATCAATATCCAGACAACCTTCTGTCCCCGGCTGATAAAAGGGTTCTGTGAAACCGCCTTACAACCAAACAGAATTACTGCGATGCCAACGATAACGCCGATTTCCGGCAATGAGATTAAACAAAGTGGGTGTAACATGGAAAAAGAAAATTAATGTTCGTGTGTTTTCAATACCCGGTGCGGCAGGTTACCGTGTCCGATCAGTTCAATCGGGCAGGCATATTTCTCACCCAACCACTCTTCGGTGACATCTACGCCGGAATGATAATGCGATGTTTCGTTTACGCAAGCTATATTCTTTACCATTGCCAGAACCGTACCGATATCGTGCGAAACAAGAATGATCGCACTCTCCTTGTTGATCTCCTCCAACAGTTTGTAGAAACGCGACTCAAATCGTTTGTCGACATACGAATTAGGTTCGTCCAAGATTAATAACTGGGGACGGGAAACAATGGAACGCCCCAACAGAACGCGTTGCAGCTGTCCACCGGACAATTCACCGATCGATCGGGTGTAAAGCTCTTCGAGCCCCATTTGCCGGATCACCTCGTCGATACGTAATTTCTGGGCTCCCGTGTACGAACGGAAACGGGGCTTTTCGGCGGCTAGTCCGGAAGCGACCACCTCCCATACCGAGATCGGAAATTTCCGGTCGATATTATTCAACTGGGGAAGATAACCGATACGCAGAGAAGATACAGCTACACCATCCTGATAAAAACGGATAGAACCGGATACCGGCTGAAGCAATCCGAGGATCACCTTCAATAGTGTTGTCTTTCCACCGCCGTTCGGTCCGATAATCCCGAGAAAGTCGTCCTTCCATACGGTCAGGGAGACATCCTTCAAGACGACCTTGCTGCCGTAGGCGGCTGTTATTTTGTCTATTTCAATGAGTTTGTCCATCTGCCAATGCTTTTGCAATATGAATCATTTCTTTCGACCAGTCATAAGCCAACGGATTAATCACAGTCAGTTTACATCCGGTCTCCTTGGCTATCAGTTCCGCATTCTTCTGATCGAATTCCTGCTGGATAAAGACTACACGGGCGTTGTTCTCGCGGGCTGTTTCCACCAACATCTTCAGTTGGGCGGGCGAAGGCTCTTTGCCATCCATTTCGATACACAACTGTATCAGGTTGAATTCGTCGGCAAAATAGGTCAAGGCCGGATGATAGATGATAAAAGTACGGTCGGTCAGCGGATCGAGCAGTTGCTTGATCTCCGTTTCCGTTTTATCTATTTCATCCACTAATTCATTATAATTCTTCCAGAAGTATTCCGTATTATCGGGATCTAATGCGATAAAAGCATTCAGCGTGTTCCAGGCTACGACTTTAGCACCGACGATGGAACTCCAGATATGCGGGTCCACTCCACCATGATGATGGTGGTGATGGGCGTCCTCTGCGGCATGGGCATCGTGGTCGTGACCGGCATGATCATGCGCATGGGCATCTTCTTCCGTATCGGTCAGCAACTTCATTCCTTCGGAAGTATCGAATATCTCCAGCTTCGGATTATTCTCACGGATCTTATCCATCCAGGCCTGTTCGAAACCGATAGGGCCGATACGCAGGTAAGCGATACTTTTCCCGACCTGTATCATTTGCTGGGGAGTGGGATCGTATGTTTCCGGACTTTGCCCGGCAGGAACCACACAGTTTATCTTGAATTTATCCCCGGCAATCTTCTCGGCAAAATAGCGTTGGGGTTCGATCGTTACGGTTACTATATTCCCTTCCGTCGGCTTATTTACACAGGCTGTCAACAGGAGAATAGAGAGAAAAGTGATTATTATACTCGTTTGTTTCATACTGATTATCACTGCAATTATATATCGGAATCGTTTATTTATCCCAAGTTCACAAAGGTAGTAATTTTTTTAACACAGCTACTGGAGTGCAAAAAGATAAACAATCAGAGAAGGAGGATGGTTTACGGGGTATTTGTGGAATTCCCCGGAAGGATAGGGAATATTTCCCCATATCTTCCACCGGGTTTGTTTTTCATCTTGCGGACAGAATGGGATATCAGACGGATAAGCAACAAGTTTACAGCACATTACTTTTCCACGCATCCTCACACTTGCATTTTGGCACGGATATTGCGTAATATAGGGCAATAGGTAAATTTAGGTTTTAGGTTTTTAAGGTAAAAAAGAAAGTATGAAAAAGATTATTTTAATGGCAATGATTGCCGTAAGCGCCGTATGCACATCACAGATCCAGGCTCAGAACACACCGGGTAACGATGCACAAACAGAGAATACAGATAAGTTTTATGAAATCGACATCACAGAAATCCCCCAGATCTTACAGGAGGGAGTGAACAAAGCGTATCAGGATTGCCTGATCAAGTCGGTTTATGTTTCAAACAACAGTACATTCGTAAAATACAAGGTAGTATTGATGACCCGTGAACAGAAAGAAATGAAAGTTTATTTCGACGACAAAGGGAATGTCGTGAAGGAACACGGTTATTTCGAAAGTTCTTCTTCCTTGAACAAATAATGAAAATGACTGCCGCAGTTACTAAAAATGGCTGCGGCAACTACCAGGAAATAGCCGCAACACCCACCGGAAATGACTCGGACAGCCACACCAAACAACTGCAGCACCCACAGATAAAGACACTACAGCCCTCCCGTTTTAACCATTATGCTAAAGAAATGCCCCGTTAAAACTATTTTATGTGCCGTTAATTCTTTACATTTGCCACAAAATTAGCAGATATGACAGAGAGCAAGGATGAACACATATTGAACGTCATTAACTATCCGGAGGATTTACGAGAGTTGCCCCAGGAAAAGTTGGGGGAAGTATGTGCAGAGTTGCGTCAATACATAATAGATATACTTTCTGAAAATCCCGGACACCTGGGTGCAAGCCTGGGAACGGTGGAACTGACCGTTGCCCTTCACTACGTATTCAACACCCCATACGACCGGATTGTCTGGGACGTAGGCCATCAGGCATACGGACATAAAATTCTGACCGGACGCAGGGAGGCATTCCATACACTTCGTAAATTTAAAGGCATCAGCGGCTTCCCAAACCCGGAAGAAAGTCCCTATGACGCATTTATTGCAGGCCATGCCTCCAACTCGATCTCGGCAGCCATGGGTATGTCGGTCGCCTCAGCGCTGAAAGAAGAAAAGAACCGCCACGTAATCGCTGTAATAGGCGACGGAGCCATGACGGGAGGACTCGCTTTCGAAGGGCTGAACAATGCCTCGGCTAACCCCAACAACCTGCTGATCATCCTCAACGACAACGATATGGCTATCGACAACTGTGTGGGAGGACTAAGCCAGTATCTGGTAGATATCACAACCAGCCAGGCATACAACAAAATGCGTTACGACGTGTATCGCGGCCTGAAAAAGATGAAGCTGATAAACAACGACCGCCGGGGGAATATCATCCGCTTCAATAATAGCCTGAAGGCATTGCTTACACAGCAACACAACCTGTTTGAGGGTTTCAGTATCCGTTACTTCGGTCCGGTGGACGGACATGACGTAAACTACATGATCAAGTTGCTGAACGATATAAAAGACCTGCAAGGTCCTAAGTTATTACATATTAAAACAAAGAAAGGCAAAGGTTTCAAACCTGCGGAAGAGTCGGCCACCGAATGGCATGCTCCCGGCAAGTTTAACAAGGAAACCGGAGAACGCATCATTATACACAATCTGGATGAACCGCAACTGTATCAGGATGTATTCGGACATACGCTGGTAGAACTGGCCGAACAAGACGAACGGATCGTGGGAATTACCCCCGCCATGCCGACAGGCAGTTCGATGATCCATATGATGAAAGCATTCCCCAAACGCGCATTCGACGTCGGGATTGCGGAAGGACATTCAGTGACCTTCTCCGCCGGACTGGCCAAAGAAGGGATGATCCCTTTCTGTAATGTATACTCGTCGTTTATGCAACGTGCATACGACAACCTGATCCATGATGTGGCACTGCAAAAGCTGCATATGGTGATCTGCCTCGACCGCGCCGGACTGGTAGGTGAAGACGGAGCCACACATCACGGAATGTTCGACCTCGCTTACCTCCGCCCCATCCCGAACCTGACCATCGCCTCCCCTCTCAATGAACTGGATCTGAGAAACCTGATGTACACCGGATATAAAGAAGCTCCGGGAACATTTGTGATCCGTTATCCGCGAGGTAAGGGAGAAATGAGGGATTGGCGAAATAAGATGCAGGTACTGCCCATCGGCAAAGGAAAAAAATTGAACGAAGGAGACGACATAGCTATTCTGACCTTGGGTCCGATCGGAAACGAAGTTATAAAAGCCATCAGTGAAATGAAGGGTGAAGGCATATCGGTTGCCCACTACGACATGATTTATCTGAAGCCGATCGACGAAGAGTTATTACATGAAGTAGGCAAAAAGTTCAAACGCATCATCACCGTAGAAAACGGAGTGGTGAAAGGCGGTTTTGGCACTGCCGTACTTGAATTCATGGCAGATAACGGATATACTCCGCGGGTGAAACGCATCGGTATACCCGACTCATTCATTGAACACGGATCAATCCCCGAATTATACAAGCTATGCGGCCTGAATG
This sequence comes from Parabacteroides leei, assembly GCF_023369805.1. Classification (NCBI taxonomy): domain Bacteria; kingdom Pseudomonadati; phylum Bacteroidota; class Bacteroidia; order Bacteroidales; family Tannerellaceae; genus Parabacteroides; species Parabacteroides leei. Next base: position 67,026 of record NZ_JAMBQG010000017.1, on the reverse strand, counting down.
CCGGCAGTATCGCGGAAGAGATCAGAAAGATGATGAACGATTAATTAGTAACAACATGAAAATTATTATTGCCGGGGCAGGCGAAGTGGGTACGCATCTCGCAAAGATGTTATCGCAGGAACAACAGGATATCATCCTGATGGACCCGAGTGAGGAGCGATTGAATTTCACGAACTCCAACATGGAGATCCTCCCGATGGTAGGGAACCCTACTTCAATCCGTGATCTGGAAGAAGCCGGAATAAAAAAGACAGATCTGTTCGTCAGCGTTACACCTGAAGAGACAACGAATATCGCAGCCAGCATCCTCGCCTCCAAGCTCGGAGCACGCAAAACACTGGCCCGCATCAATAATTACGAATATCTTTTGCCCAAGAATAAAGAACTGTTCGAAAAGCTGGGTATCCATTCGATGATCTATCCGGAGATGCTTGCAGCCAAGGAAATTGTAAATGCCGTACGCCGTCCGTGGACACGCCAGTATTGGGAACTGTTTGGAGGAGCTCTGATCCTGATCGGAGTAAAGGTTCGTGAAAACTCACGGCTGGTAAACAGGCAACTGGCCGAGTTGCTGAACGAACAGAAGCTCTACCATATCGTTGCCATCAAACGGCAATACGAGACGATCATCCCGCGGGGTACCGACTATGTCTTACCGGGAGATATCGTATTCTTTACCACAACGAAAGAGCATATCAAAGACGTGCAGATACATGCCGGCAAAAAGGACCCGGAAGTAAAGAAGATATTTATCATGGGAGGAAGCCGCATCGCTATCCGTACCAGCCAGTATCTGCCGAATAATATACGTGTCAAAATACTGGAAACCAACAAAGAGAAAAGTCACCGCATAGCGGAAGTAGTACCCAGCAACGTATTGATAATTAACGGCGATGGACGCGACACGGAACTGCTTATCCAAGAAGGTATCAAAGATGCACAGGCCTTTGTCGCTCTGACAGACAACTCGAGCACGAACATACTGGCCTGTCTGGCAGCAAAGCGTTTCGGTGTATTCAAAACGGTCGCCAAAATCGAAAATATCGACTATATCCCACTGGCGGAAAATATGGATATCGGTTCGGTTATCAATAAGAAACTGATAGCAGCCAGCCATATCTACCAGTTCCTATTGGATGCCGACGTGTCGAACGTGAAGTTCCTGACATTCGCCAACGCCGATGTGGCAGAGTTGGTGGCACGTCCAGACTCGAAAATCACGCGTAAACAGGTAAAAGACCTGCGTCTGCCGAAAGACCTGACACTGGGAGGACTGATACGAGACGGAGAACCGATGATGATCAAAGGTGATACTCAAATACAAGCTTACGACCACGTAGTTGTTTTCTGCCTGGAAACAGCCATGCGTAAACTGGAAGATTATTTTAATTAGTATGTTACTGAATGTACGTTTCATAATAAAAATGCTGGGGATGATGTGCATCCTCGAGACACTGTTCATGCTGATGGCGGCAGTCGTTGCATTCCTCTACAAAGGGAACGACCTGTATCCTTTATTGCTTTCCTGTGGAATCCTGTTCGGGACGGGTGTAACACTCTATGCAATCGGTTTCCGTGCCAACGAATATTCTGCCGGACGACGGGAGGGGATGCTTACCGTAACATTCACCTGGATACTTTTCTCTTTATTCGGCATGCTTCCTTTCTATCTGGGAGGATATATAGACAATGTGACGGATGCATTTTTTGAAACGATGTCGGGGTTTACCACCACCGGTTCTACCATACTGACTGATATAGAAGCGTTACCGAAAGGTGTCCTGTTCTGGCGAAGTCTTACGCAGTGGCAGGGAGGTATCGGTATGATCGTATTTACAGTAGCCCTGATGCCTATTCTGGGCGGAGGAGCGACCCAGCTGTTCAATGCGGAAACCCCTGGAATAACACACGAGCGGTTCCGTCCGCGTGTTACCCAGGTAGCCAAACGGCTCTGGGGTGTTTATTTATTCCTTACTCTCCTATTGATCGGCCTGTTATGGATAGGCCCCATGGATTTATACGATGCAGTGAACCATGCCTTGACTGCAATCTCTACCGGGGGATATTCAACCAAAAACAGCAGTATCGCTTACTGGGATTCGGCTTACATAGAATATGTCATCTCCATATTCATGTTTATCGGAGCAACCAATATGACATTGATCTATTTTTGCTTCAACGGAAATGTGAAAAAACTGTTCCACGATGAAGAGTTTCGCTGGTTTTTCTGGTTTGTAGCAATTATGATCGCTGTTTCTACAGCCTGGGTAATGTACCAGGGGTTTGCTACCGACTTTTTATCGGCGTTCAGGAAAGCCTCGTTCCAGGTAGTGACCTTAGTCTCCACCTGTGGATTTGCTACAGAGAACTACATTCCCTGGGGACCGTTCTTCTGGATGATAGCCTTGATCCTGATGTTTATATGCGGTTGTGCCGGTTCTACCTGTGGGGGATTAAAAATAGGGCGGTTCGCCATCCTTTCCAAAAACCTCTTCAATGAGTTCAAGAAACAAACTCATCCCCATGCCATTATTCCGGTGCGGATGGATACACATATCGTATCCGGTGAAGTGGTACACCGTGTACTGGCTTTTGCCGTTGCCTATATGCTCCTTATTGTGGTAAGTTGTATCGTCCTGATGCTTGACGGACTGGGGTTTGAGGAGTCGATCGGAGCTGCCGTTTCAGCCATAAGCAACGTGGGACCGGGACTCGGAAAGCTGGGGCCGGTCGATAACTTCTCTGAAGTCCCTGTCGTATCCAAGTGGTTCCTTTCATTCCTGATGATGACAGGCCGTCTGGAAATATTTACCGTATTGACTTTACTCGTTCCCGGATTCTGGAAACAATAAAATAACAGATCATGAAAACACCTGTAATATTCCTCTATATTATTAGTTGCCTGTGCAGCACACTGATAGCCACCTCACAAGTAACCTCCCAACGGGAGACGACCGACCTGTTGCCCGAAGGCACTTTCACGAACGGGATAGAAGGCCCAGCCACCGACAAAGCCGGAAACCTCTATGCCGTGAATTACGCTAAAGAAGGGACGATCGGCATTGTGTATCCGGACGGATCGCACGAATGCTTCGTGACACTACCGGAAGGTTCCACAGGCAACGGTATCCGATTCAATAAAGAAGGGAATATGCTGGTTGCCGATTATACCGGGCACAATATCCTGAAGGTAGATATGAAAACCAAAGAAATCAGCGTATATGCCCATGAATCGAAGATGAACCAACCCAACGACATCACCCTGGCCCCCAACGGAAATTTGTACGCCAGCGATCCGGACTGGCCCAACAAAAAAGGACAGCTCTGGTTGATCACACCCGATGGAAAAGTGAGTCTTTTGGAAGATAATATGGGAACGACCAACGGCATCGACGTAAGCCCCGACGGAAAGAAGCTATATGTCAACGAGTCTGCTCAGCTGAAGGTCTGGGCCTATGATATCAAACCGGACGGGACGCTCAAAAATAAAAAGCTTTTCCACACCTTTGAAGACTTCGGGATGGACGGTATCCGCTGTGATGTGAAAGGGAACTTATACCTCTGCCGTTATGATAAAGGGACCGTTGCCATCATCAACCCGAAAGGCAAATTGATTCGTGAAATACAACTAAAAGGCAAAAAACCTTCGAACATAACCTTCGGAGGTTCGGATAATCGACGCTGCTACATCACTCTTCAGGATCGCGGTTGTTTCGAAACCTTCACTGCAGAATACCCCGGAAGAGAATAATTATTCACGTTATTGAAGATTTCTTTAGGTCTGATATACGCTTTTGCTTAATTTTGCGTTATAATAGGTACGAATTACTAAGATGTAACACAAAATGATAGAATATATTAAGGGGGATATCGTAGAGCTGACTCCTACACAAATGATAATTGAGTGTGCCGGGATTGGCTATCAACTTAACATATCTCTGACTACATACAGCGCATTCAACGGGAAACCTTCCGGGAAAATTTACGTATATGAGGTTATACGTGAAGATGCCCACCTATTATTCGGATTTGCCCTGAAAGCAGAACGTGAGTTGTTCTTGCTGTTGACTTCCGTATCCGGAGTCGGTCCAAATACAGCCCGCATGATCTTATCATCACTTCCCCCTTCCGAACTGATACAGGTGATCGCCACCAAAAATGAAACGGCACTCACCTCGGTGAAAGGTATCGGACAAAAAACAGCCCAACGCATCCTGGTCGACCTGAAAAACAAGGTAAAAGTCGGAGATATGGTCGTTGGTGAAACAGCTGCTCCGGTGCCTGGTCATGGTGCAGTCGCAGAAGAAGCGGTTGCCGCCCTGGTTATGTTGGGATTCCAAAAGGCAGCTTCACAAAAGGCTGTAAGCTCGATACTGAAAAGTTCGCCTATGTTGGCAGTGGAACAAGTGATTAAAAGCGCGCTCAGAATGCTTTGATAGTTGACAGTTGAGAAGTGGCAGTTGACAGTTTAAAATGAAAAAGAAAACTCTAAAATATCTTATCTGGGTAACAGTACTACTATTCGGGGCCGGCATGATCTCGCTGAATGCCGATTACCTGACATATACGGCTACACTACCGGATATCCAGCTACTGGAAGGACAGGACATGCCCGACGGAAAAGACACCGTTCCGGCAACCCGTTATCCGGTATCCAAAACCGTACCGCAGGATTATGAAGACCTGACAAAGAAATCCCCGATGGACTTACGGGATCCTGAAAACGTAAAGACAGCCGTCGAATATGACATTAAGACCGGAACTTATGTGGTTCGTACGCGATTGGGAGACAAGGACCTGACCACTCCTATCAGCCTGACTCCCGAAGAATACCAGGATTATAGTATGCAACAGTCGCTCCGCTCTTACTACCGTCAGAAAAATGAGGAAGAGTTTCAGAAAGAAGCAGATAAAAAATTCAATCTGGCCGATATGCAGTTCGGTATCGGTGCAGCGGAAAGAGTATTCGGCCCGGGTGGTGTACGCGTAAGAACACAAGGGTCTGCCGAAATTACAATGGGTCTGAAAAGTAACAGCACCAAGGACCCTTCACTTCCCGAGCGTGCCCGTAGCCGTACATTCTTCAACTTCGACGAGAGTGTGCAGCTCAATGTACAAGCCAGCGTCGGTTCGAAGGTAAACTTCGATATGAACTACAATACGGAGACTTCATTCGACTTCGACTCTAAAAAGCTCAAACTGGCTTACACCGGAGAAGAAGACGAGATCATCAAGTCGCTGGAAGCCGGTAACGTATCGATGACGACCAACAACTCCCTGATAAACGGGGGGGCCGCCCTGTTCGGCATGAAAGCAGACCTTCAGTTCGGAAAGCTGAGGGTAAACGCATTATTTGCACAGCAGGAATCGGAATCAAAAACGGTAAACTCGAAAGGTGGCGTACAAACCAAACCGTTCGAACTGACCATCGACAAGTATGATGAAAACAGGCACTTCTTTCTATCACACTATTTCCGCAACAGATACGATGAAGCTGTCAAGGCATTGCCTACCATCAATTCAAAGATAACGATCAAACGAATCCAAGTATGGGTTACCAACAAAAGAGGTAACTACGACCAGGCACGTAACATTGTTGCTTTTACAGACATAGGTGAGAACGACAGAAATTACATGGTGAATCCCATTGCTTTCCCGATAAACGGAAACCCTGAGTTCCCGGCTAACGATGCGAACAGTTTATATAACGAAATGATCACCACCTATGCCGGAGCACGCGACTACACGGCCGTCAATCAGACTCTTTCCGCTTTCGTTGGTGGATCGGAGTACGAAAAGGTCGATAATGCACGCTTACTGGATGCTTCCGAATATACATACGATAGCCAGTTGGGATATATTTCACTAAAAACAAGCATGCAGCCCGGTGAAGTATTAGCTGTAGCCTACGAATATCAATATGACAATAACGGCACGCCTAAGACAGTAAAAGTCGGTGAGTTCTCAGACAATAATCCTGAAAATCCGAGTGGATGTATCTACACCAAGCTGTTAAAAGGTACAGAGATGTCACCTGCCATGAAGTATTGGGATCTGATGATGAAAAACATCTATTCACTGGGAGCTTATTCCGTACAGAAAGAAAAGTTCCGTCTGGATGTGATGTATCAGAGCGATACGACAGGTACTTACCTGAACTATTTGCCGGAATCGACAGACAAAAAACAGATCTGGATCCGGATCATGGGTGCCGACCGTTTGAATTCGCAGAACGAACCCCATGCCGATGGTTTCTTCGACTTCGTAGAAGGCTACACGATCCAGGCAGATATGGGTAGAGTGATCTTCCCGAGCGTCGAACCGTTCGGTTCCAGCCTGAAGAAAAAGATGATAGAGCAGAATATATCTGCGGCTGTCGCCGACAAATATGTATTCCAGGAATTGTACGACTCTACGCAAACAGTTGCCCGGCAGATAGCCGAAAAGAACAAATTCAAGATGACGGGAGAATACAAAGCCTCTTCCGCCGCCGAAATACAGCTGGGAGCCAGCAACGTAGCGCGCGGATCAGTACGCGTAACTGCCGCCGGAGCCACACTGACCGAAAATGTAGACTATACAGTCGATTATACATCAGGAACAGTTACAATCCTGAATGAAAGTATCATCTCTGCAGGAACACCTGTCAGCGTATCACTGGAAAACCAGACAGCTTACAGCATGCAACGTAAAACGATGATGGGGCTGGACCTGAATTACCAGTTCACACCTAATTTCTCGTTGGGAGCTACCATCATGCACATGTCGGAAATGCCTCTGACTACAAAAACGGTCATCGGTGAAGAATCTATCAAGAATACACTATGGGGATTAAATACAGCCTATAAAGGGGAAAGCCAGTGGCTGACCAATATGTTTGACAAGCTACCGCTACTTACGCTGACCAAACCCAGCCAGATCTCATTCAACGCCGAGTTTGCCCACTTGATTGCCGGACATTACGAAAGCAAAGAAAACGGAGGCTATTCTTATATAGATGATTTCGAGTCGACACAAAGCGGTTTCGACCTGTTGAGCCCTTATCCCTGGAAACTGGCCAGTACACCGTATGACGATAACAAGGCAAGCGCTTTGTTCCCCGAAGCTTCACTGGTAAACGATATAGAATATGGTAAAAACCGTGCCTTGCTGGCCTGGTATTATGTGGACGGTTTGTTCACCCGTAGAAACTCCAGCCAGGCACCATCCTATATCAAGAATGATAAAGAACAGTTATCCAATCATTATGTCCGTGAAATTCAGGTTTCCGAATTGTTTCCAGACAAAGATCAGGGATATAATGAAACCAGTACGATCAATGCATTGAACCTTGCCTTCTACCCGAATGAACGTGGCCCGTATAACCTGGATGCCGATTTGGTGAATTCCGACGGTACATTACAAAATCCGGAAAAGCGCTGGGGTGGAATAATGCGCAAAATCGATCAGAGTGACTTTGAAACAGCCAATATCGAATACATCGAATTTTGGATGCTCGACCCGTTCCTTGAAGATGAGAATGGCACCAATAACGGTGGAGACTTATACTTCAACCTTGGCGAAATATCCGAAGACGTACTGAAAGACGAAAGGAAGTTCTTTGAAAATGGCTTACCCGTTGATGGAGACAGAAGCAAAGTAGATTCCACGGTATGGGGACTTGTTCCTAAACAGCAAAGTACTGTATACGCTTTCGACAATACTGCCGGAGCACGTTCCAAGCAGGATGTCGGGCTGAATGGCCTGTCCGCAGATGAAGAGCGGGAGTTTCCTACTTATGCGGAATTCATAGAGAAACTGAAGACGAAACTGAACCCTGATATCATCTCAGAGATGGAGAGTGACGAATTCTCTCCCCTCAGAAACCCTGGTACCGATAAATACCATTATTACCGTGGTTCAGACCTCGACGCCAACCAGGTAGGCATTCTCGACCGTTACAAACGCTACAACGGAACTGAAGGAAACTCCGCCGAAACCGGCACTAGTGGAGAAAGATATGACACCTCCGCTTCAAAGAATCCGGATGTAGAAGATCTGAACCAGGATAATACCATGAACGAAAATGAAAAATACTTCGAATACAAAATTCCCATTCGTCGTAATGAACTGACAGTAGGTTCGAACTATATTGTAGGCACAAAAGAAACTTATCCAGTCTTGCCGGATGGTACCAATGCCAATAATAGTAAGGAGGAAAGGGTTACCTGGTATCAGTTCAAAATACCTATCAAGAAATACAATCGTCGTGTCGGAAGTATCAACGACTTCAAGACCATTCGTTTCATGCGTCTATACATGACGAATTTCAAACAGCCGACCATCCTTCGTTTCGCTACGTTCGAACTGGTTCGCGGCGACTGGCGTTCTTACGAACAAGATTTGTCCGATCCCAAAGTGCCGGTTAAGTCTAATGCCACACTGGAAGTATCTTCGGTGAACATCGAAGAGAACAGTTCGCGTGAACCCGTCAACTACGTAACACCTCCAGGAGTGAGCCGTGAACTTATGACCGGACAGCCTCAGCTAGCACGTCAGAACGAACAGGCTTTGTCGATGAAAGTAACTGAACTATCACCGTTTGATGCACGTGCGGTATATAAAAACACCTCTTACGATCTGCGCCAATACAAACAGATGCAGATGTTCATCCACGGAGAAAAGATAAGCGACCTCGATCCTTATGCTCCAGCAAATGGCGACCTGACCGTCTTCATTCGTCTGGGATCCGATTATAAGAACAACTACTACGAATACGAAGTCCCCTTGACGCTAACTCCTTATACCGGTAATGGTTCCGGAGATGGAATACGTTTTACCGCAGATCAAGTTTGGAATCCTACGACAAACACGATGAACATCGTCTTTGAAGCACTGACCAACCTCAAGTTGGAGCGTAATGCTGCCAAGCGGAGAGGAGATAGCGGAGTCAATTACCAGACCGTTTATTCGATGCCTGATCCGAACAACATGCTCAATACGATCAGTATCGTCGGTAACCCGAGTCTAGCGGAAGTGAAGACCATCATGATCGGTGTTCGTAACAAATCGAATACAGTGAAGAGTGCCGAAGTTTGGGTGAACGAATTACGCCTGAGCGACTTCAACGAGTCAGGCGGATGGGCTGCCAATGCCAACCTCAATGTGGCCGTATCCGACCTGGGGACAGTCAACGTGGGTGGACGCATCGAAACGGCCGGCTTCGGGGCACTCGACCAGTCATTATCCGAACGTCGTATCGACGACTTCTCACAATATAACATAGCAACCAATATCGAATGGGGTAAATTCTTCCCGGAAAAAGCAAAAGTCAGCATCCCGATGTACTATGCCTACTCGAAAGAAATGACCAAGCCTCAGTATAACCCGCTCGATCAGGATATCAAATTAAACGATGCCCTCGATGCTGTAGAAACAAAAGCCGAAAAAGACTCTATCAAGAACTTCTCGGTAGACAAAACCGTGATCAAAAGTATCTCGTTCAACAACGTGAAAGCGGATATCCGCAGTAAGAACCCGATGCCTTACGACCCGGCCAACTTCTCGGTCGGCTACTCTTTCAGCCAGACTAAAACGCAGAATCCGGAAACCGAATATGAAACGACGAAGGATTACCGTGGAAACTTATCGTATAGTTACACACCGTACGTAAAACCGTTCCGTCCGTTCCAGAAGATAAAGAAGAATAACGGATATACCCGTTATGCTAAACAGTTCAGCCTGAACTATGTTCCGTCGAACATCAGTTTCCAGACAGCCATGATGCGTAACTATTACGAATTGCAGTTGCGCGACCTGGAAGACACAGGCAGTAAGCCGGAAGCGTCCTTCAGCTCAAACTTCTACTGGGACCGTGCTTTCAGCTTGCGTTGGGACTTCACCAACAATCTGAATATGACATTCACTTCCGGTACGAATGCCCGTATCGAAGAACCGTATCAACAGGTTAACAAGGAGTTGAACCCGAACGGATATCAAATATGGAAAGATTCTGTAAAACAAAGTATCGCCGATCTGGGTACACCGCTGAAGTACGACCAGACATTCAATGTTACCTGGAACCTGCCTTTGCAGTATATTCCCGTACTCGATTGGGTAAACAGCTCGTTGACCTACAACGCGCAGTACAACTGGGACCGTGGGGCCGTTGTCGAATCCGATTACGAGATCGGTAACACTATCAAAAACAACCGACAGTTCGATTTACAGAACAGCTTGAACATGCTATCGCTCTATAACAAGAACAAATTCCTGAAAAAGGTAAACCAAAAGTTCTCTGCCACCCGTACGGCTACCAAAAAGAAAGAGCAGAAAGAGATCAAACTGGAAAAAGACATACAATTGAATATGGATAGCGGAACAGTCGTTCAACACGGCATGTTCACCAAAAAGGTACGTATCACTGCACGCGGAGCCGATGGGAAGGTGTACTCAATCAAGTACAAACCGATCAACTACGCACAGGTAATGATCCTCAATCAGGATACTGCCCATCTGAAGCTAACCATCAAACCCGGCCCCAAAGCGACCGAAGACTTCTTGTATAAGGCAGCCGAACATGCTTCACGCTTCCTGATGATGGTACGTCGTATCAACATCCAATATCAGACAACCGATGGTATGATGGTTCCCGGATTCCGTCCGATGATCGGTGACATTTTCGGTCAGGGACGTTCTCCGTTCGGCCTGACGCCTGGTCTGGGCTTTGCCTTTGGTGCCGTAAATCGTCAGTTCCTGGAAGATGCCAACGAACGAGAATGGCTGGTCTACAACCCCACCAACATAACGCCTGCCGTAATGAGCAGTGCAAAAAACCTAAACATACGGGCAAATCTCGAACCTATCACCGGTTTGAAGATCGACCTGAATGCCAACCGGGTAGATACCCGCAGTACCGATATACAATATATGTATCCAGGCATGCCGGAACAAACCGGCGGTAACTTCCTTATGACAACCATCGGTCTTAGAGGTTTCTTTAAAGGTAGCGGTAATATCGACAACGGATATGCGTCGGAAACATTCAACAAGTTTATCGAAAACCGTGAGATCATAGCCAACCGTCTTGAAAGCCAGTATAGCGGCACAAACTATCCTTCGGGCGGCTTCCTGACAGAAAACGGACAAGCAGGACAACCTTATACACCAGGCGGTGTCAACAAAAACTCGGCCGACGTGCTGATACCGGCATTCCTGTCAGCCTATACCGGAAAAGATCCGAACAAGATTTCGTCGTCTCCTTTCCCGGCCCTGCGCAGCCTGCTGCCGAACTGGCGTATCACATACGACGGATTGGTTCGTATTCCGGCCGTGAAGAAATACTTCAAGACCGTAATGCTAAGTCACCAGTACGTTTGTACCTATAATGTCGGAGCCTACAATTCCTATTCTACCTGGGTAGACGCAGGATTGGGTGGCAACATGGGCTTTACACAAGGTTCGGATAACCTGGCTATACCGTCTTCCCCATACGAAATATCCAGTGTCAGCCTCAACGAAAGCTTCAATCCGCTATTGGGTGTCGATGCTACCATGCTGAACAATATTACGATCCGTATGGATTATGCAACGAGCCGTAATCTGAACCTGAACATATCCTCCTACCAGATCGTAGAAGCACTTTCAAACAAGTATACGATCGGATTAGGGTATAAGTTCGCCGAGTTCAACAAGATATTGAAGATGAAGAAAACACGCGACTTCAGCAATGACCTGACCGTGCGCCTGGACTTCTCTTACAATAAAATGCAGTCGCTGATCCGTAAGATAGAGGATAGCTTTACACAAGCTACCAGCGGTAACATAGCCAAGACGATCCAGTTCTCAGCCGATTACGGATTGAGCCGCGCCTTGACAGTGCGTGCCTTCTACGATTTGCAGATCAACGAACCGCTAATATCTAACGCAGCCTATCCGACAAGTAACTCGAATTACGGTGTTGCCCTCCGGTTCTCGCTGGCACAGTAAGCATCAACAGAGCTTTGCCATCATTATGACACAACCTTGCCACGACGATGACAAAGTTTTGCCACGCTGATGGCACAACTTTGCCAAGGGCATGGCAAAACTCTGCCATCAGCGTGGCAAAACATTTTGTCCGGTAACTAAAGATTAGCAATAGAGTAGGCTTACACGACAGATCAAAGCATGTGATAACCTTTCAACTCCTTCCGCAAGGCGAGCGCCTTATTGTCGGTTACACCATTCAGAAGTTTCCAAAAGCGGTCGCTATGGTTCATCTCCACCGTATGGCAGAGTTCATGAAGCAAGACATAATCGATCAGATGCCAGGGGAGCAACATTAAGGACAGAGAGAGATTGATCGTTTTACGTGTACTGCAACTACCCCACCGGGTCTTACTGTTCATGATCCGTACACCTGTACAAGTGAAGCGATACCGGTCGGCCAATGCCATCAACCGGTCGGGAAGTAGTCGTTTAGCCTCGTGGCGGAGTGCTTTCTCCAACAAATCCTTCAAGATTTCCTGCACTTTGTCGGATTCGAAACGGGTTGCCGCCGGACAAGCAATACGAAGTATCCCGTCCTTCAAGGTCATATAATAGTTGTTACGGTCTGTACGGAATATTTCTACACGGAAAGTAGTCGCCTGCAACTGCGTCGTCTCGTCCAGCAACGGGCGTGCCGGATGCTTTTTCAAAGCCGTGAGAAGCTTCTGCCTGTTCTCTTCGATAAAAGACAGCATCCGTCCTTCATCCCCGCCTTCCGGCATAGTGGCGGTGATCATTCCCTTTGATATTTTCAGCGTATAACGGGTTGCTCGCGGGGTAGTACGGAGAAGGATGGTTCCCAGATCGTTGTAGTATATCTTCTTTTCCATATTTACCACAAAAGTAATACTTTAAAGGGAAATAATATTACGGTAGAAATGCTTATCTTTGCGCCCGGTATTAGATATTTAATAAGTATAAACTATATAAATAAGGCAATCATGAGCAAGAAAGCACTTTTATTGATCTGCGATGGCTGGGGAATCGGCGACCGTGGTAAAGATGATGTAATCTACAACACTCCCACTCCGTACTGGGATTATCTGTTGAAAACATACCCTAACTCTCAGTTGCAGGCTTCCGGCGAAAACGTAGGTTTACCCGACGGACAGATGGGTAACTCGGAAGTAGGTCACCTGAACATCGGTGCAGGCCGTATCGTTTACCAGGACTTGGTGAAGATCAATATCGCTTGTCGTCAGAATACAATCCTCGACAATCCCGAAATCAAACGTGCTTACAGCTACGCCAAAGAAAACGGCAAACAGATCCATTTCATGGGACTGGTTTCCGACGGTGGTGTGCACAGCTCATTGGAACACCTGTTCAAACTGGCTGATATCGCGAAAGAATACGGAGTGGACAAAGCATACGTTCATTGCTTCATGGACGGTCGCGACACAGACCCGAAAAGCGGTAAAGGCTTCATCGAACAACTGGAAAACCATCTGAAAACAACAGGCGGTAAGATCGCTTCCATCATCGGCCGTTACTATGCAATGGACCGTGACAAACGTTGGGAACGCGTGAAAGAAGCGTACGACCTGATCGTGAACGGAACAGGCAAACCTGCTGAAGACATGGTAAAAGCTATGGAAGAATCATACGCAGAGGGCGTAACGGATGAATTCATCAAACCGATCGTACACGTAGAAAACGGTAAGCCGGTAGCTACTATCGAAGAAGGCGACGTAGTTATCTTCTTCAACTACCGCAACGACCGTGCCAAAGAACTGACAGTCGTTCTGACTCAGCAGGATATGCCGGAAGCAGGAATGAAGACTATTCCTAACCTGCAGTATTTCTGCATGACTCCGTACGATGCAAGCTTCAAGGGTGTTCACATCCTGTTCGACAAAGACAACGTAGAAAATACACTGGGCGAATTCCTGGCATCAGTTGGCAAAACACAGTTGCACATTGCCGAAACAGAGAAATATGCTCATGTTACTTTCTTCTTCAACGGCGGACGCGAAACTCCGTTCGATGGTGAAGACCGTATCCTGGTTCCGTCTCCGAAAGTAGCTACTTACGACCTGAAACCGGAAATGAGTGCATTCGAAGTGAAAGACAAACTGGTAGAAGCCATCAATACAAAGAAATACGACTACATCGTTTGTAACTATGCAAACGGCGACATGGTAGGCCACACCGGTATCTATTCAGCCATCGAAAAAGCAGTCGTAACCATCGACGCTTGTCTGAACGACACTGTTGAAGCTGCTAAGGCTAACGACTACGAAGTGATCATCATCGCCGACCACGGTAATGCCGACCACGCTCTGAACGAAGACGGCACACCGAACACGGCTCACTCGCTGAACCCTGTTCCTTTCGTTTACGTAACAGAAAACAAAGATGCCAAAGTAGAAGACGGTATCCTGGCAGACGTTGCTCCTTCTATCCTTCACATCATGGGATTGAAGCAGCCGAAAGAAATGACAGGCAAATCTTTAATTAAATAACAACTTTTATTAGTTGACAGTTGATAAGTGACAGTTGACAGTTATTACTCCACAAAGAGGAGGGAATAATTGTTAACTGTCATTTCTTATCTGTCAACTATCACTTCTCAACTCTCAACTGAAATGATCCAAATAGAAGACACCCTGGTTAGTCTCGACCTGATTGAAGCCAAGTTTCTCTGCGACCTCAGCCAATGCAAAGGTATTTGCTGCGTAGAAGGCGACTCAGGAGCCCCATTAGACAAAAAAGAAATAGCGGAACTGGAGAAAGTACTCCCGGTTATCTGGGACGACCTGGCCCCGGAAGCGCAGGAAATCATAAAGAAACAAGGTGTTGCCTTCATCGATTGTGAAGGCGATATCGTCACGTCCATCGTCAACGGTAAAGACTGTGTATTCACCTGTTATGACAATGACGGTACCTGCAAATGTGCCATCGAAAAGGCCTATCGCGAAGGAAAAATATCTTTCTACAAGCCGGTATCCTGCCACCTTTATCCGGTGCGCGTCACACAATACAGAGACTTCCGTGCTGTCAACTACGATCGCTGGAAGATTTGTAAAGCCGCAGAGATACTGGGGCGAAAGGAAAATCTGCCTCTATACAAATTCCTCAAAGAACCTCTCACCCGCAAATTCGGGCAGAAATGGTACGAGTCGCTTGTAGAAGTGGCCGAAGAGTGGATCAAACAAAAGGAACAGGAAGAAGAATAGTATTATTCTATCTTCCTTATCAAATCAGCCGTCTGTCCCTCTTCCTTCAGGTAAGTTTCGATATGACGTTTCTTCTTATCTTCGAGGATTTCATTGATGGCTATAAGTATGCCGGTCTCCTCTACATCCCCGAACTCATGGTTGATAGCCGTTCCGAATACGCGCATCTTAGGTGAAAGACTCATATAGGCGTTTACAAGGGGCGGCACATTGATACCGAACTTACGCACTTCCTGGTTCAACACCTTATAATTGTCCTTGAAGTTATCGTAATGGAACAAATCCTTCATCCTCTCCATATCCATATCGGTTTGCAGCGGGTAGACAGGCGTCACCAGCTTGTCTGCATCCGGGAAATGCATGCCGAGAAAGTAAAGGATCATATTACGAGCCTCTGTATTATATGTATTGTACATCGTTACCTTTCCGAAATAATACTGCAAGCTCGGATCAACAACCGACAAGGCTCCCAATCCGTCCCACAAATTATCCAGTACAAATAAACCCTTTGCCCCGGCACGTGTAGATTGATATTCTAAAGTTACGAAAGAACGGCCCAGTTCGACCGTATAAGGAAGGAATTCTTTATTAAACTTGTCAGAGAAGTTAAACAAGTGAGAAGTGGCTAACATCGGCTTGCCGTTCTCATCAAATTTCACATCCGATCCACATAAGAAACGATAACCACCCAGGATTTGTTCATCTTCCGGACTCCATACGATCAACTGACGGTAAGCGTCTTCCATCGTATCGAATTCATCTATATCCACCGGAAAACCTGTACCTCCGCCATAAAAGCGGAAAGCAATCTCCCGCAGACGCCCGATCTCCTGCATTACATTGGGAGAGTCATGGGCTGTTACAATATATATTTCATTGTTTGATTTATTCGTGCTGCGGAGCTTTTTCTCTTTTGTCAGTTCCGCCTTAAGTACTGCACGGTCAATCGGTTTAATAATGTCTTGCATATAAATTGAGTCTATGTTTTCTTGAGATTATAAGCCTGCGTCCTTACCCATTCGGCCCATTCGCCCGGCTTCTTACTACCGTCGAACGTCTGCCACGGGATAGGTTTCCCGAAATGGATACGGAATGTTTTATGCTTGCACCGGAACATCTCGTCCGGCAGATAAAGCATTTCATAATTCATCTTAATCCCCAACGCTTTACGCAGATTAGCCAGCCGGTAGAAGAAATTGGAATTCCTTCCCTCGAAATAGACCGGAACGATATCCCGTTTATGTTCGACCGCCTTCTGAATGAACGATTTCTTCCATTCAGGATCTTGTATCTTTCCGTCTATCTTACGGGAACAAAGACCTGCCGGGAAAGTTACGATCTGATTATCCGAAGCATAAGCCTCATCGATCAGCCGGGCATTCCTCTTACCCTGCGCACCGTGTTTATTGATAGGGACAAAAATGGACCTCAGATTCGACAAGTAGAGCAACAGATCGTTCACCAGATAACGGATCTTCCCGCCGTAATGTTTCCCGATCACAGCCGACAAACAGATACCGTCCAACCCTCCCAGCGGATGATTGGATGCAAAGATATAGCGTCCTTCAGCAGGAATATTTTCTTCGTTCACCAGTTCCAGGGTCAGGTCGAAGTAACCGATCAACTCCTGCATAAAATCAACCCCATCCTTATCATGATAACGGGTGAGGATATCATTCAATTCATCCTGGTGAATGGTACGAATCAGATAATTGACTACAAAACCGGGGATTTTGCCAGCCACCGAGGGGGCCTTTTGCTGTAATACCTGTTTTACATCAATTTGCGTAATACCTTCTTGTGCCATACTACATAACTCTTGTCACTTGTCAGGAGACAAAGATATAGCTAATAATTAAATCTGAACGCATTCGGCAAAAGTTTTTAAGAAGTTTCAATTTCTTATGTTACCGTTCGTTAGCACTCAAATAAAATAAATCGGCAGTTGCATCCGTTATACATATATATTATACTACTCCGTATGCCTGAATATGAAGCTGAAACTATTCCCGGCAAATTCATATTTTTTGCATAAGTTGAAACAAAATAATCAATAATTATGTTTTTATACACAAGAACAATACTCTAAGTATTCCTCTTGAAAGGTAAATGGTGGCATAAGACTCTGTTTTCAAGACTAATAGGTTATTTAGCACCCGACAAGCTAAACCATTTTTAATAAAACCAACCTATGTTTTTTACCTTTTTTGTGTGAATATTAAACTAAAATGAGCGTTATTTGTTCTGTTAAAAAGAGAAAGTATTTGGAATGAGGAAATCTACTATTTGGTTACTCGCTGTTGTAATGGCATTTGCATTTGCCGGTTTGCTTTTCCTTCAGGTTAAGTACGTGAGTATCATACTCAAAAAAAGTAGCGAGCAATTCAATGAAACAGTAAAAAGAAGCCTGCACCAAGTATCAAAAAACCTGGAGCTAGACGAAACACGCAGATATCTGGAAGAAGATATTAAGCGTGATGAGAATAATTATCTGCAAAACAGTCAGGATCCGCAAGAGGTTGCCCAGGCAATCACCCAACAGAAGTTGCAGATACAGGATGCAAATGGAAACATATTGCATATAGAACAATTACGCAGTTTCAGCCAGAAGTTCGAACCCCTGTCGTCGCTCGACAAGAAACAATCGGGTAACAACATTGTCAGTACATCACAGGATTTGCAGAAAACATTGAAGCGCCGCATGCAATATCAGAACGCTTTGATGCAGGAAGTTGTGTATAGCATGGTAACTACTGCAAACCTTAAACCTATTCAGGAGCGGGTAGATTTTAAGAAACTGAATAATTACTTAAAATCAGAATTTATTAACAACGGTTTGAACCTGCCGTTCATATTTTTTGTTATTAACAAAGATGGCAAAAAAGTGTACCAAAGTGGAGAAATAAAAAAGGAACCTATTGCGTCTGATATAATTACGTATGTATTGTTCCCGAACGATCCTCCCTCAAAACAGAATTATATGAAGGTATATTTCCCGACAAAGGGTGATTACATTTCAAGTTCTGTAACATTTATTGTACCATCCGTACTCTTTTCGCTGATACTTTTGGTAACATTTATCTTTACCATATATATAGTATTCCGCCAGAAGAGACTGTCAGAAATGAAGAACGACTTTATCAACAATATGACGCACGAGTTAAAAACACCGGTATCAACAATATCTCTTGCGGCACAGATGTTGAAAGATTCGGATATAACCAAGAGCCCCGATGTGTTTAAACACATCTCAGGAGTTATCAATGATGAAACGAAACGACTGGGCTTTCTGGTAGAAAAAGTGCTTCAGATGTCGCTGTTCGAACGACAGAAAGCAGCACTTAAGCTGAAAGAAATAGATGCAAACGACCTGGTGATCAGCGTAGCTAACACCTTCGTCCTGAAAGTAGAAAAATATGATGGATCACTCGACATTGACTTACAGGCTACAGACTCGTCCATCTATGTAGATGAAATGCACATCACCAATGTATTGTTCAATCTGATGGACAACGCGGTGAAATACCGCCGTCCGGAAGTACCGCTTACATTGATGGTAAGAACCTGGAACGACAACAACGGGAAACTGTTGATTGCTGTTGAAGACAACGGTATCGGGATCAAGAAAGAATATCTTAAGAAAGTATTCGACCGCTTCTTCCGGGTACCCACTGGAAATGTACACGACGTAAAAGGTTTCGGTTTGGGACTTGCTTACGTCCGTAAAATCATCGAGGACCATAAAGGTACGATCCGTGCCGAGATCGGTCCCGGAAATGTAGGAACAAAATTTATTATTACTTTACCTCTTATAAAAAGTTAGTTATGGAAGAAAAACTGAAAATCTTCTTTTGTGAAGACGACGAAAACCTGGGTATGCTATTAAGAGAATACTTACAGGCAAAAGGTTATGTAACTGATCTCTTCTCTGATGGAGAAGCTGGTTACAAAGGTTTCACCAAAGGCAAATATGATCTTTGCGTATTAGACGTAATGATGCCGAAAAAAGACGGTTTTACCCTGGCACAGGAAATCCGTTCAATAAATCCTGATATTCCAATCATTTTCCTTACTGCAAAGACAATGAAGGAAGATATCCTGGAAGGATTCAAAATCGGAGCTGACGATTATCTGACAAAACCGTTCAGCATGGAAGAGTTGTTGCTTCGTATCGAAGCTATCCTGCGCCGTGTGAAAGGAAAAAAGATGAAAGACATTCCTTTCTACAAGCTGGGGAATTTCTTGTTCGATACACAGAAACAGACACTGGCCATTGGCGACAAAGTAACAAAGCTGACTACAAAAGAATGCGAGTTGCTGAGCCTATTGTGTGCACACGCTAATGAAATTCTGGAACGTAACTATGCACTGAAAACTATCTGGGTAGACGATAACTACTTCAATGCCCGTAGTATGGACGTGTATATCACCAAACTTCGTAAACTGTTGAAAGATGATCCAGGTATCGAAATCATCAACATCCACGGTAAGGGGTACAAACTGATCACTCCTTCAGGAGAAGAACAGGCCCGCGAAGAAGGTATCCAGGTACTTTAAGGAACATATCCCGGAGATCAAACGACTCCGGGATTTTTTCTTTTCCAGAAAAGGAATACAACCAGTGTTACTGCTGTAATGCTACAGCCGATTATCTGTGAGACCGCAACGTCCATGCCTAATCCTTCAGGGGCGACAAAGATATAGGTGGAACAAACGGCTGTCATAAACAGGGCTGGGATCAGGGTTACGATATACAGCTTCTTCGAACGGGCAAGAAAGACCGTCAATGCCCAAAGCGTAAAGACTGCCAACGTCTGATTTGTCCAGGCAAAATAACGCCAGATCATATCGAAACCATCCTTATCTTTTAAACTGTAAAGTAATATCCCGATCGCTACTATAAACAGCGGGATACAAATCACAAGACGGCTTATTATGCTTTTCTGTTCCTTATGGAGAAAATCTGCTATGATCAAACGAGCCGAACGGAATGCGGTATCCCCCGAAGTAATCGGAGCAGCAATAACGCCCAATACAGCTAATACTCCGCCGACCGTCCCCAGCCATTCTTTAGTGATGCTGTCTACAATCACGGCTGCATTACTTTCGCCCATACCATTATTATGATAGAAGTAAGTAGCAGCTGCAGCCCAGATCAAAGCCACGATACCTTCTGTGATCATCGCTCCGAAAAAGACAGGGCGTCCGTATTTTTCATTCTTGATACAACGGGCCATCAGCGGACTTTGAGTAGCATGGAAACCGGAAATGGCTCCGCAAGCAATACTCACAAACATAATCGGGAAGATAGGAAGATTTTCCGGATGCGTATTCGTCAGGCCATCTGTCAGCTCCGGAAGTGGCGGATGGTTCACTAACAACATCACAAGAATACCTACTGCCATAAAAAGCAAGGCGGCAGCAAACAAAGGATATATCTTACCTATGATCTTATCGACCGGCAACAAAGTGGCCAGGATATAATAGATAAATACCACAAATATCCAGAAAGTGGCATCGAGGTATTCCGGAGTCAACTTTGCCAGCAACCCGGCTGGACCGGCAACAAAGACAGCTCCGACAAGGATCATCAGGATAACGGTAAATCCACGCATGAACTGCTTGAAATTGTTTCCGAGATAACGTCCGATAATTTCAGGCAGACTCTCGCCATGATGGCGCAGGGAAAGCATTCCGGCCAGATAATCGTGAACAGCCCCGGCAAAGATCGTGCCCAACACGATCCACAGGAAAGAAGCCACACCAAACTTGGCTCCCATTATGGCACCGAATATCGGACCGAGACCGGCAATGTTCAGAAACTGGATCATAAAAACTTTCCAGGAAGACATCGGAATATAATCTACCCCATCCTGATGAGTGAAAGCCGGAGTTTTACGGGAAGGATCAACCCCGAAGATACGTTCTATAAAAGAACCGTAGATGAAATAGCCTGCAATAAGGACTGCAAGACAACAGATAAAGGTTATCATCGTTTAAAGTTATTAAAATTCGGTCTAGTTCTAAAAGAATGAGTCTAAAAGAAAGCTTACAATACAAGCATTTTCATATATCAGATAGTGACTGGTTATAACTTATCCCCTCTTGAGAGGAGATAAGTTATTTTCAAAACTATATTATATTAGCTATTCAGCAGACGTTTCACCGCTTCCGAAATAGCACGTCCTTCCGCTTTACCCGCAAGCGCTTTGGAGGCCGTTCCCATTACTTTACCCATATCCTGAGGGCCGGTAGCACCAACCTGGGCGATAATCGCTTTCAATGCTGTTTCAAGTTCTTCGGCAGTCATCTGCTTCGGAAGATAAGTTTCCAACACTTTTACCTGTGCAAGTTCACCCTCTGCCAGGTCTGCACGACCTTGCTGGGTGTAGATTTCAGCAGAGTCTTTTCCTTGTTTTACCAGCTTCTGGATAATTTTGGTGGCATCGGCATCCGTCAAAGTATCGTTGGCTCCCGGAGCTGTCTTTGCTTCGAGGAAGAATTTCTTCACATTTCTCAATGTTTCGAGGGCAACTTTATCTTTTGCCTTCATTGCGTTTTTAATGTCTTCGCTGACTTTTTCAAACAAATCCATATTTTATTTCTTATTTAAAATTATCGGAAACTTATCACCTGCTTGCCTCCTGTATCCGGTTTCTTTCCTTCGGAGCGGGAAGCAGAAGTATTGACTGCTGTCGATGATACCGAAACATCTTCACCACCGACCTTCGAACGGGCACGAGCTATTACTTTCGGATCACGGTTATAAGTAGGATTATCCTCAATCAGGGCGATCAAAGCATCATCGTCCAGTTCATCCTGTGTCAATACAACAGCTTTAGCACGGGCTGCAACACGGCGCATACGCTGGCCGGAAGCTCCGTAATATTTGTCGATCAGGTCTTTTTCGGCACGTTCCTTATTCAGGCGTTCTTCTTCCAGACGGAGTTCCTCCTCGGTCATACGTCCCTGTTCGATCTGACGTTTTTCGGCAATCTGAGGAATGTCTTCCATACCGAAACCGGTTGCCAGGATCGTCATCTTCACTTTCGAACCGAGAGTGCTGTCGATAGCCGTACCCCAGATCACTTCGATATCGCGTCCGAAGCGTGACATGAAATCGTGAACATCGTTCATTTCCTCCATGCGTAGTTCGGCTTCCTCGCCGAATGAAACGTTGAATAATATCTTTTTGGCATTGAACACATCGTTGTTGTTCAACAGCGGAGAGTTCAGTGCATCTTCGATTGCCTGGCGTACACGTCCTTCACCTTCACCGAAACCGTTACTCATCAAGGCAACCCCACCATCTTTCATCGTGGTATTGACATCGGCAAAGTCGAGGTTGATTATACCCGGTAGGGTGATGATCTCGGCAATGCTTTTGGCAGCAATGGTAAGGGTATCATCGGCTTTTCCAAAGGCATTCGTCATGGTCAGGTCGGAATAGATCTCACGCAGACGTTCATTATTGATAACCAGCAGCGCATCCACGTTCTTACTGATATCTTCAACACCGTTCAAGGCCTGAATGATTTTGCGTTCGCCTTCGAATACGAATGGAATAGTAACGATACCGACAGTCAGGATACCCATATCTTTGGCAAAGCGGGCAATTACCGGAGCTGCTCCTGTACCTGTACCACCACCCATTCCGGCAGTGATAAAGACCATTTTAGTACCGTCGCTAAGCATCTTGCGGATATCTTCCATACTTTCTTCGGCAGCCATCATGGCACGTTCAGGTTTGTTACCGGCTCCCAGTCCCTGGGTGATGTTACGTCCCAACGGTACTTTTACAGGCACGTCGGAACGGTTCAACGCCTGGTTATCGGTGTTACACAAAACGAATGTAACATCATGTATACCTTCCTTGTACATGTGGGTAACAGCGTTACCTCCACCGCCTCCTACACCAATTACTTTGATGATTTTAGGAGTATCTGTCGGATAATTGAAATTTAATATTGTATCGTCCATTGTCTTCCGGTTTTATTACATTCGCTGATTACTTTGTATCGTCTTCGTCATCAAACAATCCCTTGCCAAACGTGTCTATACTTTTGGTTATGCGTCCGAACAGGCCAGGGCCTTTCTTCTTCTCTGGTTTCTTCTTCGGGGGTTCAGGAGCCGCTTTCACTTCTTCCTTCACCTCTACCTCCGGTTCCTCCACCTTCACCTCCGCTTTAGGCGGAATATAAAGGGCACAGTTCTCAGTCCCTTTTGCCAACAAGCCGACAGCCACAGCATATTCGGGGTTGTTAGCTATCATTTCCCCACTCTCCACGATACCTTTACGGACAGCCGAGTAGCGTACATCCATGTTCAACCGTTCGCGGATGACTTCCGGAAGGTTTTTCAGGGCGGCACCTCCACCTGTTATTATGATACCTGCTCCCAAACCGTTCATCAGTCCGGTAGCTTCAAGACGGGCATATACGTTTTCCAGAATTTCTTTCATACGGGCTTCAACCACATTATTGAGGTCGGCCAATTTGATCTCACGGAGTCCCATTCCGTCGGCAGAACTTACCTGGATGCTCAGGTCGTTGTCTTTCTCCATCTGTGCACTACCGTAGGTCAGTTTCACCCGTTCGGCTTCCGTTTCCACCAGATGCAGGCTGGTAATGTCGCGGGTGATCAGATGACCTCCGAAAGGAATGACCGAGAGGTTGACCAACTGTCCGGCTTTATAAACCGTCAGCGTGGTTACTCCGGCACCGAAACCGATCAAGGCACATCCTAAATCCTTCTCGTTGTCAGTCAGCACTACATCGGCCAAAGCCAGGGGAGAGACAACGATATCGGCTATTTCTATCTTAGCACGGTCGGCAATACTGTTGAGCACATAACGCTTCAACGAAGGCCGTCCTACAATCAACTTGTAACGGGCTTCGATCCGGGTACAAGGAATACCTACCGGATTGGGTTCGGGTTTGTCATCTAAAAAATAGGTAGGCGAAACCGCAGCCAGCACATCCAGCATATCCGGATGATAATTACGGCATTCTTCGTAGAGACCATCAATAATCTCTTCGGTCACTACGCCGTCGGTACCCAGAATACGTGGAACCGTATGGTCGATAGAACGCAGCGACTGACCACCGATGCCGACATATACTTTCGCGACCTTCGCGCCGTTCAGTTTATTTTCAAGCTTCAGTATAAGACGCTTTATCTTATTCGCCGTTTCTTCCACATTATATACACATCCTCTTCGTATACAGGTAGCGGAGTTCTCAACTTCGTAGGCAATAATCGAGAGTGCCCCGGTCGGGCCCTTCGTTCCTACCATACCGACCATGTGAGAAGAGCCAAGGTCGATGGCTGCTATAAAGTCTGTGTATGCCATATCATCTATCTTTTAGTACAAACAATCTGATCTCTGTATTTTAAATTAATTATACTGTATTTCTCCCATCCGACTTTCGGAACGACCTCGTCGTAGAAGAGCCGCAGATTATCCAGCTTTTCTTCGAAGTTATCGAAAGAACCCAGTACGATCCGGTGGTTTCCCACCCGGGGAATCAGTTCCACTTCGTTGTCAGGATGAACATAAATCTGTTCTATCTGACTATTCCAGAACTCATTCTCCTGCAAAAATAATGCAAATTTGTATAAGTCGGTTACCGCCAGCTCTTTTTCGACGTATCCACTTACCAAAGGGACGTCAGTTACATACCGATGACTGACCGGCATCGTGCTTCCGAGGTTATCCACATAGAAGTTTCCCCTTGAACTGATCACACGTAAAACAGGTATTTTCTGCTCCACTTCGAGCTTGACTATTCCCGACGGCGTTTTATACGCTTCAATACGGGCAATCATCTCGTTCTTCTTCAGTTCATTCTCTATCTTATCCGTATTGATCGCGTCCATAGGCTTTTTGATCGGGTTAAGATCCGCCTTTTTGAGGATCGCCACCAGGTCGCTTTCACTTACGAAATGTTTATCGAGGCTGTCTTTCACCACGACCTGAAGGTCCTGGCATACCTTATCCTGCCTCATATCCCGGAAGAAGAAGGTGACAAACACGATGTAACAAGACAACAGTGTAGCTACTATTATGGATACTATACGAATCACGATTTCTTATCCAATATTTGTTTAACCGGTTCGATCAACCGGTCGATATCGCCGGCGCCAACCATCAATACTACTTCAAATGTATCCGCTTCCTTTTCCACCAGGCCGAGCAATTCTCCTTTACGGATCAGCTTTTTGACCGGAGCGGTCACAGCGTCAAATATAATCTCCGAAGTCACTCCCGGTATCGGTTCCTCGCGTGCCGGATAAATATCCAGCAGGATCAATTCATCCAACAGCGACAAGCTGGCAGCAAAATCAGGCGCAAAGTCACGTGTGCGGGTATACAGGTGAGGTTGAAAAATACCTGTCACCTTACGTCCGGCATACAGTTCCTTAACAGATTGGATACTGGCTTTCAGTTCGGCCGGATGATGAGCGTAATCGTCTATCAACACGATATTATCCTTTTTCAGATGAAAGTCGAAACGACGTTTCGGGCCTGCAAACGAAGCCATGCCTTTCTTTATTTCTTCAGATGTCACCCCGTTCAGCCATGCCAGGGCAATAGCGGCAACACCATTCTCGATATTTACTTTAACAGGTACTCCCAGTTGGATATCCGCTATCCGGATATCGGGGCCCACAAAATCGAAAAAGATCTCACCGTTTCCGATACGGATATTTTCCGCATGGAAATCTCCTCCTTCAGAGGCCGAATAAGTATATAACTTCACTCCTTCTTTCAGGCGAGGCGTTACAGCAATACCTTTCCGCATGATCAGGCAACCGTCGGGACGGATCAGCGAAGTGAAATGCTCGAAACTTTCACGATACGCTTCAGCTGTGCCATAGATATCCAGATGATCGGGATCAGCAGCCGTGATGACAGCCATATAAGGTGTCAACCAATGGAAAGAGCGATCGAACTCGTCGGCCTCGATCACGGTCAAATCACTTTTGTCCGAAAGCATCAGGTTACTATCGTAATTTTTCAGGATGCCGCCCAGGAACGCATTACAATCCACATGCGATTGTTTCAGCAGATGGGCTACCATCGAAGAGGTAGTTGTCTTTCCATGCGTTCCGGCAACACAAAGGCCTCGTGAACAGTTGGTGATCTCCCCCAGGACACGGGCACGCTTCATCACCTCAAATCCGTTCTGACGGAAATACGTCAACTCGGCATGCGACTCAGGAACAGCCGGCGTATAAACGACTAATGTCTGAGCCGGATCTTTAAAGGCATCCGGAATCAGGGATACATTATCTTCATAATGAATAACGGCACCTTCACGGTTAAGCTGCGCAGTCAGGTCAGACGGAGTTTTATCATATCCTCCCACCTGTTTCCCTTTCGACAAGAAATAGCGGATCAAGGCACTCATTCCTATACCACCCGCGCCGACAAAATAGACAGCCGTTATCGTATTTATATTCATATTATTGCTTTTTCTCTACTATCTTAACTATTTCATCTACTATCTGATCTGCACTGTGATGATGAGCCAGCTTTTCAATATTACGGCTCATCCCGGCCAGTCGTTCGTCGTCATGAACAACTTCGAGCGCCTTGGCGACAAGCTGTTGCTCTGCCTCTCTATCTGCAACCATTATCGCAGCGTCTTTGTTTACCAAAGCCAGTGCATTCTTGGTCTGATGGTCTTCCGCCACATTCGGGGAAGGAACCAGGATAACCGGTTTCTTCAACAGACAAAGTTCGGAAATCGAACTGGCCCCCGCACGGGAGATGACAAGATCGGCGGCCGCATAGGCATAATCCATCCGCGTAATAAAGTCGGAACACCAGATAGGCATACCGCGATAAGCTTTCAGGTGCTTGGTCGCCTCGCTATAATAATAACGTCCGGTCTGCCAGATCACCTGCACATCGGAGGCGAACAGTTTATCCAGATCCCCCTGAATGCTGCGATTGATCGTCCGGGCTCCCAAGCTACCGCCGACCACCAGGATCGTCTTCTTTTCGGGAGAAAGACCAAAGAATGCCAATGCTTCCTCTTTCCTGTTAGTCGCCTCTTCCAGGTCTTGACGCACCGGATTACCGGTTATCACGATCCTGTCTGCCGGGAAAAACTTTTCCATACCGTCATAAGCGACACAGATCTTCGAAGCCTTTTTCGCCAACAACTTGTTGGTAACTCCGGCATACGAATTCTGCTCCTGTATCAGAGTCGGAATACCTTGTGAAGCAGCCATCCATAAAGTCGGGCCGCTGGCATAACCTCCAACGCCCACGGCGATATCGGGACGGAAATCACAAATTGTCTTCTTTGCCAACCGGAGACTCTTACGCAAGCGATTGAGCACTTTTATATTATTAAATAGGTGAGCACGGTCGAAACCGCTCACCGGTAAACCTACTATCTGATAGCCGGCGGCCGGAACCTTTTCCATTTCCATCCGGTCTTCCGCACCTACAAATAAGATTTCCGCATCAGGAAAACGTTTCCTGACGGTGTTGGCTATGGAGATGGCCGGGAAGATGTGTCCCCCTGTTCCACCGCCACTTATTATTATCCGGTACTGTTTCATTTTCTATTTTGTTTCTGTTGCAAACTGTTCTTCCGTTTCGGGTTGCGTATCGGGTACCCAGTTTGATATTTCTTCTTCTGTAATAGCCGGAGCTGCACCAGCACCTTCGGTTTCATCTTCCGGATCTTCATCTTCCTCATTACCCATATTGGCACCGAACCGGCTCACACTCAGGATAATTCCGAAATAGATACAGGAAATCACCGTCGAGGTTCCTCCACGACTGACCAATGGCATCGGCTGACCGGTTACCGGGATCAGGTTCACAGCCACCGCCATATTAGCCAGTGCTTGTACGACAACCAGCAATCCGCACCCCAACACAAGGTATTTCGGGAAAGCTTTATCGCATTTCCGGGCAATCATCCCGACGCGTACCAACAACATGATATACAACATCAGGACGAATACACCGCCTACAACTCCCAGTTCTTCAATAATGATTGCATAGATAAAGTCGGAATAAGCCTGCGGAAGGAAATCCCTCTGCTGCCCGTGACCCGGCAATTGTCCGAACACTCCCCCACGTGCAATAGCGATCTTGGCATGGGAGACCTGATAATTATCATCGGTTATTTTATAAACACCATTTGCGTCGATGTCCGACTCATGAGGCTCGAAGAAACGTTCCAAACGTCCCTGCCAGGTACTGAAACGGTCGGGCAGATACCGGGTCACTCCAGCGGGCGTGAAGCGAAGCAGCACGATAAACACGGTCAGGCACAGGATCAGGATACCGGCCAGTTTTCCGAGCTTCTTCAGTGGCAACTGTCCAATAAACATCATTAGGAAGCAGACACCAAACAACATAAAGGCGGTCGAGAAGTTTTCGGGAAGGATCAGGACGCATGTGATCCCCACCCCGATCAATATATACTTGAATATCTGGTCGTCCGTAAATTTACTCCGTTTGCTGAGCAGGAAGGCGATAAACACGATCGAAGCCAGCTTGGCAAACTCCGAAGGCTGAAACTGTATACCGAATATCTCCAACCAACGATGCGCATCATTGGCATTAATTCCCACAAAGGGCGTGACGATCAACATCAATACCGAAACAGGAAGCAGAAGTATAAACACCGGGAAAAACCGGCACGGGACATTGTGTAACAGCAAAACCAATACAAACCCGCCCAACAGGAAAGTGGCATGACGAACGATCGGTGCCCAATGATTCGCGTTCTTGTAGGCGATCGTACTCGTGGCACTGAACACCTCAACAACCGAAATCAGGCACAGGAACATAAAGATGATCCATATCACCCGGTCGCCCTTAAATAATTTACTTGCCAGATCCATTCTAATTCATTTTACAAGTTACGTACGCAAACTTTAAACTGATCACCGCGGTCTTCGTAACTCTTAAAGAGGTCGAAGCTGGCGCAGCAGGGCGATAACAATACGGTGTCGCCTTTTTCTGCCAGTTCATAAGCCTTGCTTACCGCTTCTTCCATCGAGTGCGCATCTTCAATCTGCGCCACCTTTCCGTCGAAGAAAGCATGCAGTTTGCTATTGTCGACACCCAAGAAGATCAAGGCACGTACTTTTTGTTTTACAAGTTCTTCAATCTCGGAATAGTCGTTACCCTTGTCCGTTCCGCCCAGTATCAGTACCAGTTTGGTCGTCATACTTTGCAAGGCATACCAGCAAGAGTTTACATTCGTCGCTTTCGAGTCGTTAATATAATCTACTCCGCGTACACGGGCCACTTTCTCCAGGCGATGTTCCACCCCGGTAAAGTCACTCAGTGAAGCCCGTATATTTTCATCGTGGATATCGACCACCTTAGATGCGATGCCCGATGCCAGCGAATTGTACAGGTTATGTGTACCCGTTAATGCTAATAAGTCCTGATCCATTGTAAATGTTCCGTTTGAGGTTTCAATTACTATTTGCTTATTATCCGTATATCCCTTCACGCCGTCTTCATGCGTTTCGGCGAATGGGTAAAGAGTTGCCGCAGGATGGCGTTTAGCGATCTCGCGGGCTATGATCGGGTCGTCGTTCCAGAAGATGAACGCATCTTCCGACGTTTGGTTCTGGATTATACGGAACTTGGCGTTCACATAATTCTGCATCTCGTAGTTATAACGGTCCAGATGATCGGGCGTTATATTCAGCAAGATAGCTATATCCGCTTTGAAGTCGTACATGTTGTCCAACTGAAAACTGCTCAGTTCGATCACGTAGACTGCATGCGGGTCTTCGGCAACCTGCAATGCCAGGCTGTTCCCTACGTTCCCAGCCAGACCGACATCCACTCCGGCTTCTTTCAGGATGTGGTATGTAAGCATGGTCGTCGTCGTCTTACCATTACTTCCGGTGATACAGATCATTTTCGAGTCGGTGTATCGTCCGGCAAATTCTATTTCGGAGATGATATGCGTCCCCTGCGCTTTCAGTTTCTGGATCATCGGAGCCTTGTCGGGTATTCCGGGGCTTTTGATGATCTCGTCGGCATTCAGAATGTCGGCTTCGGTATGCTGTCCTTCTTCCCAACGGATTCCGTGGGCGTCGAGCATATCCTTATACTTGGGTTTGATAGACGAAAAGTCGGAAACGAACACGTCAAATCCTTTTGCCTTCGCCAACACGGCTGCACCTGCACCGCTTTCTCCTCCCCCTAATACAACAATTCTTTCCACGTTTATATATATTTATTATCTCATCTTCAATGTGACGATCGTTATAACCGCCAGAATAATACCGATCAACCAGAAGCGCACCACGATCTTCGATTCAGGCACCACGTTGAACGGTTTTTGCAGCAATGCTTGTATTCCTGCATTCCCCGCCTTCTGGAAATGATGGTGCAATGGCGTCATCTTAAATATACGACGACCTTCACCATACTTCTTTTTTGTATATTTGAAGTAGGCAACCTGCGCCATAACCGAAATACTTTCAGCGAGAAAAATACCACAAAGAATTGGTATTAGCAACTCTTTACGTATAATTATAGCAAATACGGCGATTATACCACCCAGGGTCAGACTTCCCGTATCACCCATAAAGACCTGCGCAGGGTATGAGTTATACCAAAGGAAACCGACTGTCGCCCCGATAAAGGCGGCGGCAAACACCACCAACTCTTCCGCTCCGGGGATAAACATGATATTCAGGAAGGAGGCGAACTCGAAGTGGGCGGACATATAAGCTAAAATACCTAATGCAACCCCTATGATAGCAGAGGTTCCGGCAGCCAAGCCGTCCAGGCCGTCCGTCAGGTTTGCCCCGTTCGATACAGCTGTCACCACAAATATGGTCATTAAAACAAAGACCAGCCACGCCGCTTCTTCTTTATAATTGCCTGCCCAGCTAACCAGTTGGGCATAATCGAAATTGTTATTCTTCATGAACGGGATGGTCGTTTTGGTAGACTTCGTTTCTACCGTATGATAGTGAACTTCTTCGATCACATTATCATGCCGTACCTCCATATTCTCCTTAATCACGACATCCGGGCTCATAAACAACACCAAACCGACAATCAACCCCAGGCCAACCTGTCCGATGATTTTGAATTTACCGTGCATCCCTTCTTTATTCTTACGGAACACCTTGATATAGTCGTCGGCAAAACCTAGAGCGCCCAGCCAAACGGTGGTGACCATCATCAGGATCACATAAATATTATTCAGCTTCGCACAAAGTAAAGTCGGGATCAGGATGGCAATGATGATAATGATACCTCCCATTGTCGGTGTACCTTTCTTACTCATCTGCCCTTCCAGTCCGAGGTTACGTACCGTCTCGCCGATCTGCAACATCTGCAAACGGTCGATAATACGGCGGCCGATAGCTGTCGAGATGAACAGGGAAAGGATCAGTGCCAACCCGGAACGGAATGATACGTATTTAAACATCCCCGCTCCAGGTAAATCCAATTGATCCAGATAATTAAAAAGATAATAAAGCATGTCGTTTTATTGTTGTTGTGTTGCAAATATTTCCCGTAACTTCTCACGGTCGTCAAAATGATGTTTCACGCCTTTCACATCCTGGTAATCTTCATGGCCTTTACCGGCCACAAGGATCACATCGCCTTTCTTTGCCAGCATAGTGGCTGTCTTGATAGCCTGTGTACGATCGGTGATACAAAGCGTACGTTCCATATCCGAATGATTCAGCCCGGCTACCATATCCTGAATGATCTCGTCCGGCTCTTCAAAACGGGGATTGTCGGAAGTCAGGATTACCTGGTCGCTCAGCTTCGCCGCCTCCTTCGCCATCAACGGGCGTTTCCCCTTATCGCGGTTTCCGCCGGCACCCACAACGGTGATGATTCGGCCTCTTCCGTCGAGCACTTCTTCAATACCATTCAGCACGTTTGTCAAAGCATCCGGCGTATGGGCATAATCGACAATGGCCGTATATCCCAACGGTGACTGTATCGTTTCGAAACGACCGGATACCGAATGCAGCGTGCTCAACACGATCAGCGTCTCTTCCGGATCTTTCCCCAGTGAAACAGCCGCACCGTAAACAGCCAGCAGGTTGTAAGCATTGAAGCGTCCCACAAAATGAACGACTACTTCACGACCGTTAATGATCATTTCTGTTCCTTCAAAATGCGACTCCAGGATCTTTCCTTTGAAATCGGCCAGGGTACGGAGTGAATAGGTCAGCTTCTTTGCCGCTGTATTCTGGAGCATGACCAGACCTGATTTATCATCGGCATTGGTCAGCGCAAAAGCATCCGCAGGCAGGTCGTCAAAGAATTTCTTCTTTGCTTTCAGGTAGTTCTCTACCGTTTTATGATAATCCAGATGGTCGCGTGTCAGATTGGTAAAGATACCACCGTCGAACGACAAGCCACTGATACGTTTCTGATCGATTGAATGGGAACTGACTTCCATAAAGGCATATTCGCATCCGGCTTCCACCATCCGGGCCATCAGGCCGTGAAGGGTGATCGGGTCGGGCGTTGTATGCTCTGTCGGGATCGCTTCACCGTCGATATAATTGCATACAGTGGAGATCAAGCCAACCTTATGTCCCATCTTACGGAACATTTCATACAATAAAGTAGCGATGGTTGTTTTCCCATTCGTCCCGGTAACGCCCACCAGCGTCAATTTATCCGAAGGATTGTCATACCAGGCCGATACTAATTTACCCAATGCGTCCGCCGAATCTTTCACCCGGATGAAACATAGTTTTCTTTCGGTAGAAACTACCTTTTCTTCCGAAAGAAACGGCAGTTCCTCGCAGACGATCGCAACAGCACCTTTTGCTATGGCACCGTCGATATAGGCATGTCCATCGACCGCCGTACCTCTTACCGCCACGAACAAGAAGCCGTCTTCCACCTTGCGGGAATCAGACTGGATGCCTGTAATCTTTACATGATCCGCTCCGACTGTTTCCAGTACATCCAACGTATGAATCAAATTCTTCAGTTCCATATTATTTTAATGTTAATCTTATGGTTTGTCCTTTGGCAATCCGCGTACCCGGTCCCATCGATTGAGCAGAAACGCGTCCCAAGCCATCCAGGGCAACACGTAAACCAGCACTCTCGAGTAGGTAAACCGCATCTTTGGCTCCCATACCGATCACACTCGGCACTAATCCTTCACGGAGCGTCAAATCACGCAGATGGAGTTCTTCGTCTCCTTCTTCACGTTTGGCAACTACCCATTTTGTTTCCAGACTATCTGTATTCGCATCGATGTCCAGTTTTCCCAGCACATTTTCAAGCGCATCCAGGTTACCATTCTTCGCCGCCGGCATTAATACAGCTAATGAGTCGCGCTCCATATCCCGCATATCGAACGACATATGACTGGCATATACTTTTTCTGCTATTGCCTTCACTACGCCTCCCGACATCGTACCACCGGACGGATAACCGATACGCGGACGACGGATCACCACGATACAGGAATATTTAGGTTCATCGGCCGGAAAATATCCACAGAAAGCCACCTGGTGCCCGCTTGTACGGTAGACACCGCCTGTTGCGATCTGTGCCGTACCTGTTTTACCGGCTATACGGATGATATCCGAATGAACGGCTTTACCCGTACCCTGTTCAACAACGCCCAACAACATTTCTTTAATGATATCAAGCGTTTTATCCGAACAGATGGATGACTTCAACACCTCCGTCGAAAAGCTTCGCACCGTTTTTCCATTGTGCATGATCTCTTTCGTAAACATCGGGCGAACCATCTTTCCACCATTTGCGATGGCGTTGAAAAAGGTCAGCGTATAGATCGGCGGGATCTGTGTTTCATATCCGAAAGACATCCAGGGTAACGTAGTCTTCGACCAATATAAAGTCGTGTCGTTCGGCATACGTATCTTGGCACGTCCGGCTCCCGGTATCTCCAGGTTCAACGGGATAGTCAGTCCCAGCTTATAAAGTCCTTCCACATATTTGGTCGGATTCTTTTCGTATCCTTTCAGAATGATCTTGGCAACCCCGATATTGGATGAATACCAGATAGCCTGTTCTGCAGAGATACGTCCGTATCCTCCTTTATTCATATTGTGGTCGGTCATACGGGCACCTTTATACATATATACACCTTTACCTACGTCCACAGTATCACTGGGTTGACAGACACCATCTTCCAGGGCGACCATCATAGAGGCCACCTTGAAGGTCGAACCCGGTTCTATCTCATCGGCAACAGCATGGTTCTTAGTCTCGGCATAAGCTCCTTCACGGATACGTCCCATGTTGGTAATGGCTTTTATCTCGCCAGTCGAAACTTCCATGACAACGGCAGTACCCGACTCGGCATCGATCTTCTTCAACATATCCACCAGGGACTTCTCGGTGATATCCTGGATATTGATATCAATCGTCGTGCGGATATCCATACCGTCCACAGGTTCGACCTCTACCACGTTTGTCCAGCCTCCACCCACACGGCGGACAGAACTTAATCCGGCTTCACCGCGAAGCAGCGAGTCATATTGCAACTCTAACCCGTTCTTTCCCTTGGTTACACCTGCGGCTTCTATTTCTCCGTAAATGTCCCCGATCGTACGGGAAGCAAGTGTCCCGAACGGCTTCTGGCGTTGTACCATTTCTTTCGTATAAAATCCACTCTTATAGCGGCTCAATCGCAGGAATGGGTATTTCCGCATTTCCTTCAAATCCGTATACGAGGCACGACCTTCGTACACCGGATACTGACGACTTTTGCTTTTCAATCCACGCAAAAGGTGTGCTTTATATCCGGCCGGAGTGCGGTTCTTGAATTTACGGGACAGATAAACCGAAAGCGAGTCTACCCCGTTCACCTTCGAACTCAGGAACGTATCGACGGAAAAGCCGTCGGCACGAAAGTCGATATAGGTATAATAGCGAGGCACACTGGTGGCCATCAGCTTACCATCGGAAGAGTAGATATTTCCACGTCCGGGTAATATCAGTCGGTTCGGGCGTTTCTGGCTTTCGGCCACTTTCTCCCATTTTTCCTTTTCCACGAAAGCTGTATCAAACGTCCGCAGGAGTATGCCTACTGCGATAAGCCCCAACAATAACACAACGAGAAAGTAACAGAATAATATCCGGTTACTTTTCGGTGCAGTTTCATTTGGTTCAATTTCTTCAGCCATACTTATTTATGTAATTCATACGGCGGAGTTTTGGCTCCTTCCAGTTCAATACCCTGTTCTTCAATCAATAATTCTACTTGCGACTGACGGCTGTTGCCTGTCAGTTCCGATGAGATAGACAAAGCTTCGAAGCGCACGTCACGCAAACGTTGTTGCAGACGGTCTATCTCACGCAGTTTTTGCATACAGGTGTAGCGGTTTCCGATAAAGAAGAATATCATTATCACAACAAGCACGATCATCCGTGTGTGTTTAACGATAAAATCCTCATTCAGGATACCACCGCCCAGCACATACAAAAGAGAAAGACGTTTCTCTTTTTTCTTTGACTTTTTACGTTGTTGTTTTTCCTCCACCATGACAGCTTTGCTAATTAATAATTAACAATGAATAATTAATAACGAGAGAAACGCGAAACCCATTATTAATTATTAATTGTTCATTGTTCCGTTCATTTTTTCTCTGCTATCCTAAGCTTGGCACTTCGCGAGCGGGGATTTCTTTCAATCTCCTCGTCGGAAGGCACGATTACTTTATTGTTTACCATACGAAATGGCGTTTGCACATTTCCGAAAAAGTCTTGTTCGCTTTTCCCTTCAAAGTTTCCTGTTTTCAGGAAATTCTTTACCAACCTGTCTTCCAACGAGTGATAAGTGATCACAACCAAACGCCCACCGGGTTTTAACACCTGCAGGGTTTGTTGCAGCATTTCTTTCAAAGCACGCATTTCATCGTTCACCTCGATACGAAGTGCCTGAAAGGCCTGTGCCAGAAACTTCTTCTCTTTGTCCTTTCCGGTGAAGGGTTTAACCAACTCCAAGAAGTCACCGATCGTTTCTATCTTTTTGTTTTCACGTGTTCTGACGATCAGTGAGGCCAGTTTACGTGCCACCTTCAGTTCACCGTACAGATAGAATACATCTGCCAATGCTTCTTCGGCATAGGTATTCAGTATATCGGCTGCGGTCTGTCCTGCACGAGTGTTCATCCGCATATCCAGCGCACCGTCAAAACGGAAAGAGAAACCGCGGTCCCTATCGTCGAAGTGATGGGAAGAGACTCCCAGGTCGGCCAACAGGCCGTCAACCTCTCCGGCAACGCCATGATAACGCATAAAATTATACAAATACCGGAAATTACTCCTGACAAACACAAAACGGGGATCGGCTGGGATATTATGTTCTGCATCAGCATCCTGATCAAATCCATAAAGTTCTCCTTCGCTATCGAGTTGTTTCAGTATTTCACGTGAGTGTCCTCCTCCGCCAAAGGTTACATCTACATAAGTCCCCCCTTGTTGAATATTCAGACCTTTCAGGCTTTCTTCGAGCATTACCGGTACGTGATAGCAGCTATTTTTCTCTTCCATTCTTGTGTTCCACGTTAAACTTTCCCTTAAACAAAAGCAACCTACTTCGTTGGCAACGGGCACGTTACTCTATTTCTGGGTAAAATTAAACATTTATCAAATTACCTTCCAAGAAATATAGAAGAAAAGTACAAAAAAGTTATCAACAGGTTGGGATCTTACTTTTGGCCCGAGCCAAAAGTAAGCAAAAAATCAAGGCTGCACCGGCTTCGCTGAGGCCTTTCTAAAACACTGCGCGTTTTGTTGGAGAGAGGTGAAAGGTAAGTTGGAATTTTTTCAGGCTGGTCGGTGAAGAGTATCATATATTATGATACTGCATTCCCACAATATATGACATTATATTCTCATAATATGTGACATTCTTGTCTCATAATATACGATGCTGCTGTTCATCAGCCAGGAATTCTTTTAGGTTCCTGGCTGATGATTTGGTGGATCAGGGAAGTTTAACGGAAATTACTTCTCCTGCTTTAAATGTTTTATGCAAAAGGGTTTTACCACCGGTTTTGACTGCAACTGATTGCTTGCCGTTCTTGCTGGTTACTTCGATGTCGAATGTGGAATTGAACGCTTTTATTTTACGCAGGTTCATCTGGTCCCACTCCGCTGGTAAACGGGGAGTGAAGGTGAAGGATTTCAGGCCAGTCGGACGGATACCGAACAATCCTTCGGTGATGATGCGGCAATATAATCCGCTTTCTGCAGAAAGGTGGCGCTGGCTTCCTTCGGGCCATGCTTCGATGGCATAAGGGACATGGTCACCCAGCAAACGTTGGTTGGAATAGAACTTCAGGTATTCAGTTGCTTTTTCCGTTGCGCCACAGGCATATACACCACGCAGAGCATACAGGGTGGAACGATCCCAGAAAGTTTCACTGCCGGCTTGAGTCAAAAGGCCGTTCTTTGTCCATAAACGGGGAGAGAACAGGGCGTTGATTGTTCCGTCTGTACGATCATTGATACCGACTGTCAGCGGGATACAAATCCAGGAACGAAGGATATCGTTTCCTTCATAATATTGATAGGTATCGAAACCTTCAACTTTTGCACCGAAATAGTCTTCTATATTTTTACGAAGGTCCTTCGCTTGTTTCTCGTAGTCGGCCAGTTCAGAAAAAGGTTTCTGCAGGTCTTTTCCGAGATAGGAAGCTGAACGTAAAGCATCGTAATATAATGAAGAGGTACAGAGGTTGGCTTTCCCTGCCGGGAAACGTCCTTCCAGTTCGTCGGAGTCGGAGGCTACAACGCCTTTGTCGTTCAGGTTTCGACGACAGTACTCCAGGCACCATTCGATAAGCGGCCATAATTCTTCAGCTTCTCCTTTGTCTCCTCTTGCCAAAGCGTAACGGGCTGCTCCGTAAGCGACCATTGCGGCATCACCACGGTCACCGGCTCCTCCCCAAACGTCCAGTCCTTCTGCAATGATGGAACTGGGTATCTTTTCGTATTCAGGGTTCATGAAACGGGCAAAATGCTTGAATGAGTTAAGGGCGGAACCGTTTCCGACTTCGTATCCCAGATAAGGGAAGAAGGGATTGATATATTCTGCCTGGTCGTTAGCCCAGATTGCGGCATAATAAGACTCGCCACCGGGACCATGCATTAAACCACCTTTAGTGTCGTAGATACTTTCTGCTCCACGTATCTTGGCAAAAGCAAACATAGTATTTACAACGGGATCGGGTGTTTCCAGTATCAGGTTATTCCAAAAGCCAGCGATCAGGTCTTTTCTAGCCTGCAGTTCTTTTTCGATATCCATCTTTTGTTCTGTCTCGCCCTGCTTATAACCGCTGATTGAGGCATAAAAGACAAGTTCTTCTTTCGGTTGAAGCTGTTTGCTTGTCGATCCTATAATCTCGGAAACCAGCCTATAACTACCATCCACCCCAATAGCCGGATCGGTGTCTATAACTGAACGGGAAACAGGTATTTCCACATTCACAGCCGACTCTCCCGTATTCCGGAGAATATATTTCTCACATATGGCAGGATTGGACACAGAAGGGAAAACAATACGGGTCATAGTGACTTGCGCCTTACGCGGCAAAGCGACCGTACTTTCTACCGTCATTGTACCATCCAGTGTGATTTTACCTACCTTTTCACCGGAAAGCGATTGCCCGTTAACCGATACCATATCCGAAGCATTCCAAGCGAACCGGCGCATCAAACTGGCATGTGTGTTATTCGGTATCGTCCGGAGCATCGGCCAGATCATACTCTTATTCAACTCGAAAGAGCCGTCGGCATTCACCCCGTAACGCAAAACAGCAGATACTTTCAAACCGCTCATTTCGATATGATCGTAATGAGGAATACGCCCCTTCACCTCCCATGAGATACTCCCGTTGGGATTGATGGACCAACGGTTCTGAGCATTGATCGGAACAACACATAAACCAATCAATAATAATAGACTAAAGAATAACTTATTCATAGCTTACTTACAATTAAATGATGATACATATTTCATTCATAGGATATATTCCCTAATTTCTCAATTTTACCACTTTGTACTTTTGAAGAAAAGAATTCTTTCAATGCTTCAGCCGTCAGGTGAAAAGAAGGACTAAAGTCCGGAGAATCCATATATTGCAATATACTATTATAGAACTGACGGGCTTCCGGTTTATCCCATACAGCTTTCACATCAGACATACAAACCAGTAATTTACCTTTTTCCACTTCAAACTCAAATAAAAGTCCCAGCTTATGATTTCGTTCGATATTATCGATAACTTGTACTATCGGACGGTATTCATTCGGCAAACGATCCAATATCATTGGATAGCTTTGCTTTATAATGGAAAACCACTGCCAGTTTGTATGAAAGTCTGTCGGAAAGCCAGCGAATACGGCATGTTCCGGATCAGTCAAAATACCGAGTGTTCCCGGAGAGACCGGACGATGGATATTCTCACAAATAGATTTAAACATCCGGTAATTCCAGTAATCTGTTTGGAAAAGGCCACCTACAGTTTGTTCCCGATGCTTTTCTTTGGACGGAAACAAAAGAACTTTACCACCTGCCTTTAAAGCATTAAACATATCGGAATCCAGATCTGTAGCCACAAGAATATTCTTTGCCGGTATCGATTGATTATCGGTCGGATAAATCCATAATGGATAACTATTCTTATAAGGAGTTCCGTCGACAGATAGAGTCAAGTTTACTTTTTCCGCCTTATGAACAGCAGAGACAGAAGGTTTTATGGTTCCTACTTTAACCAATTCACCTTGTTTGACCTGTAAAGGCACCACACCTTCATCCAGTACCTGTTTTTTACTATCCGTAAGTGTCCATGAAAGCTGTCTTCCGTCCAGGTCATCAGCCGAATAGTTTGCTATCTCAATTTCACCTGATACTGTTTCATTGTTCGCCCAGCAAAACCTTTCCGTACAGAACAAAGGAACGACTTCACAGCAAAAGCCTCGCCATTCTTCTGGTGTT
Organism: Parabacteroides leei; assembly: GCF_023369805.1. Lineage (NCBI taxonomy): Bacteria > Pseudomonadati > Bacteroidota > Bacteroidia > Bacteroidales > Tannerellaceae > Parabacteroides > Parabacteroides leei. The sequence continues at coordinate 26,861 of NZ_JAMBQG010000017.1, read as the reverse complement.
ATAAGCCCCTTACTATCCATAAATGCATCCAGAATACCCACATAAGCAGAGCCTTGACCCGGATAATCCTGTAGATCCAGCAACTGGAAACCGCCCCAATGAGGTGTCCGCAAATTCATCTCAATATCCGCCCGGTACAATAAGGCAGACCATCTACCGGAAGCTTGCATAAAGTCCTGAGCCTGGTTTCCCATACCGGCTTCCTCCAAACGTTTTTTAAAGACTTCAAAATTACGAGGCTTCAACACTCCTGTATATTTACTTATCTCGTCGAAGCTCGGATAAACCTGAAACTGTCCCGTTTCATGTCCGATAACAGGAACATCACAAAGTTCCTCAGCCGAGGAGAAGTTCATCACCGAATTAGGATAAGTATGATTCAGGTAACCACCATCTTCTGCATCTGCAAAAGAGAAAGAGGCTCGTGCATGCGTATTAAATGTACCTTCCTTTTCACGTCCTACCCGGCAAGTGGTAAAATACTGTTCGTCGGCCTGTTTTCCTTCCATCCCCAGATAGTTATTGGAGCCGGAAGCATACAAATGTCTGTCATCTGCTTGTTTGAATGTTTGTACCAGCATGGCCAAAGCCTTTTTTCCTGTCATTTCATTACCTAAAGCAAACATCACAAAAGAAGCGTGATTACTATATGCCTTATGCAAATTTAATCCTTCTTTCTTCAGGTAATCACATAACACGGTATCTTCTATATCGACATTCCCCCAAACAGGCAACTCCGGCTGTAAATAAATCCCCTCTATATCTGCTGCTTCAAAACAAGCTTCCGGCGGACACCAGGAATGGAAACGATAATGATTGATACCATACTCTTTCGCAATTTGAAAATAACGCCGCCAAGAATCGACGTCCATCGCTGTATGAGCTGTCAGGGGAAACACACAAGCATCATGTTTACCACGTAGGAAAGTCACTTTATCATTGATCGTAAACTGCTTGCCTTTTACAGAGAAATTACGCAGACCGAAAGATACCTGTCGAACATCCGTATAGCCATCCGCTTTAAATGCAACAGACAAGCGGTATAAAGCCGGAGAAAATTCACTCCAACATAGTGCATTATCCCCCAAAGGTAATTCATATATCTGCTCAGGGACAGAACAATCTATGCCGATCGTTGCCACCGGAGTCTTATGCTTTTTATCGGTATTCCACGCCTCGGCATAAAAAGACAATTCACCCTGTTGTGTCTTGATATCCCTATTACGAAGTGTAACCCTTACTATTACCGACTTTTTGATAGCATCAGGATAAACCTGTATATCTTCTATTCCACATAAAGGGGCACTTTCCAGATAGAACTCACCGATAATTCCGTTCCAGTTTGTCTGTGTCGAGCCCGAATAGGCATGAGAAGAATGAAAAACCTTATCCGGAACAGCCTTCAAACCATTATCAACCTGAATGGCAATCGTATGAGTGCCGGGAGTGAGAAATTCTGACAGTTCATATTGTTGTGCTGTCGAAATATTATCATTCGTACCCACTTCCTTTCCATCTATCCAGATTGTAGTCGGCTTAGTCCGCTCCATAAAAAGACGGACAGATGAATCCTTCCAGTTCTCTGGTATTTCAACAACCTTTGTATATAAAGCTTTTCCTTCAAATATGAATTCACGGGAAAGAGCATTCGTCTGAGCCATATCCGGGTTATATTTACCCTTCTTTCCTATGTCTGTTGTTCCCGGTAAAAACAAAGAGTCCATACCGGTGTTTGACAATTGCGCTATGTTAAATCCGACATCAGCGGTATCAAGCAACAATCCCCATTGCCCTTCCAACGAGATACGGTTACGCATATCCGGGGGCAACACTCTGCTACAGGAGGCACACATCCCGACAATCAGCAAACAAGCGATCAGTTTTATTGAGTTTTTCATGATAGTCAGTTTTTTTATCTGTATTGAACTTCTGCAGTCACTGTTTCACCCGGTCGACAAACGAGATCGATAAAACTAAAATTATTACCTAAAGCGTCAGTACCATATTCAGCTGGCTTTTCATTTATCTTTTTTACTTTTCCTGGAAACATCGCTCTCCAAACAAATTCCTTATCGAGTTTATTCACTAAAGAACTCTTTTCTCCCGAGTGGTGCAAGATAGATATTTTTCCGGAGAATACGGGTATATTTTCAACTGAAAACCAACCTGTTGATGAAGTAAAACGGGGAAGCGTAGATATCCTGTTAGCCGCTGCATCAGCATTAACACCGGCAATTCCACATACAATACCCTCGATTACTCCACTTGCCACTTCGGGATAATCGCGCCGTTCATTCGAATATAATTCATTCAGATAATGATAAGCAATATCTTCTTTACCGTATCTGTAGAATATCATCGGATAATATGACATACTTTCAACATTTGTTTCTTTTTCAGCCATCATTTCCAATAGATGGTCAACCCTTCCGGAATTATCTATAATTTCAAACCAAAGAGGGAAAACATTATTGCCTCCTTCTTGCAGGATTTCATCTTCCAGCTTATAGGCATAGTAATTCTGTGTTTGTTCATTCCACCAGACAGAGTTGTAAAGCCGGGCATATTCCGACGCTTTGGTTTCATACAAACGGCAGGAATCTTCATTACCTCTGATTTTCCATATCTGAGCATACGACTTCAATCCTTTGTAAACAGAAGCAATCAAATCTCCGGTAACAGTCAACCCACGTACAGACTCTTCATAAGAAGGCAAGCCGCGAAATGTTTTAAACTTTGGATCGATAAGCGTATCATCCTCGTGCATAACACCGGGACGCTGCATAATTTTATCCGCCTGCAACTGCCAGTGATTTATATACTCGTTCGCACTCAGGCGAAAGAATGTTTCAAAACGAGGGTCATTGATGTATGTTTCATCACCAGTCCACAGATATAACCGATAACAGGCATTCAGCACATCAAAATTAGCATTCAGATTATACCAGAAATCTTTATCAGAAACATAGTCGGCCGGTGCAGGTAAATTATCCTTATTAATCTCCCAATACGAACAATAATCTTTGGAGACAGATATATTTTCCACAAACCGGGTCAACATATTCAGATTTTGCCTACCATGTCCGTTTAACTCTTCTCCCATACATTGATGAGACACATCCCTCATACAAAAAGCTTCTCTATCAGGAAGAGCCGCCTCATACCAGGGACCAACCGGATCACTATCATCACCCACATATTTATCGGAGTTACCGACGGCCCAATTGAATATTTTTACAAGCATCGTATCATTTGATGATACGCAAAATGTATTACGGGCAGTATCCTCAATATCAGGATACATTCCTTGAGATTGACTATAAACACTGCTAGTCAATAATGCACATAAATAAACCAATTTCATAAATCAATACGTTTTCGGAAATGTCAATACTTTAGGAAAAAGAAGGTGTTAAAAGAGATTTTGCCAACCACACTTTTAACACCTTCATCTATTATTCAGGACAAGTTGTTATTTCCAACCTTCGTTCTGTGTGATACGTTTCATGTTCAAGTCGATTTCAGCCTGCGGTATAGGCCACCAGAAATCTCTTGCACTAAATGCATCCCTTTCTGCCGGGATAAGAACTTTACGTGAAGGTGTCCCACCTGAGAAATCCCGATATACAATACCTTCTATCGGTTTGTTCATAACATCAAGTACAATATCCCAGCGACGGATATCAAAGAAGCGAAGACCTTCCTGAGCCAGTTCAATCCGTCTCTCGTTACGAATCAGGTTCAGCAAACTGCCATTATATCGTTCGGTAATCATTTTATCAATATCGTTCGTATTACCGGCCCGGTCACGGATGACTTTAATTAATGTTTTGGCTTCTTCCGCATTACCTCCGGTCTCAACCAATGCTTCCGCTCTCAACAGATAAGCTTCTGCATAACGGAAAACGATAAACGAGTTGTAAGTAGTCCAAGTTTCCGGTTCCTGATAATATTTCTTCCAGGCAAAACCGGTAGGAGTTTTATTCCATTCTCCACCACCGCCTTCGGCCAACACATCACCAACACTGATTTCCTTATCCTGTAAAGAGCCGTAATCTTTAGCCGGATCAAAATAAGTTTTTCCATCTCTTTCCACTACATTATTGGGTATCGTATTGAAGTACTTACCACGAAACTCCATACCCGGAGCATAAATCGTTTCGTAAAAACGCGGATCTTTATTTATATATGGTCGGTTTTCGTTCACTTCACCAATATATTCAAAGGCATCGACAAGCGACTTTACAGGAGTAGTAACGCAATACCCTCCAATAGATTGGTTGTACCAGTCGCCCCAGCCATTTTTAGCGTCCATTGAATATCTTCTCACCAGGATCACTTCTTCCTGATCTTCACATCCACTCACAAACAATTTATCAAAATCGGCCAATTGCGGAGCAGAAGCAATCAGATGGGATGTTTCATCCAAAGTAATCTGAAAATAAGATTTATCCTTCAGATAACCGGCTGCAAAAGCGGCAGCACGGGCACGAAGCAAACGAGCAGCTGGTTTTCCCACCTTTGACTTATTAGCTGATTTTTCCGGTAAACCGGTTATCGCCTTATTTAAATCGTCAAGAATAAAATCGAACACCTCTTTCGGATCCTCTATTTGCTTCACAGTTTCACTCTCTGCTACAGTAGCCGGATTTTCGGTATAAAACATGATACGACCGAAAATAGATACCAAATCCAGATAATAATAGGCACGTAGTGTAAGCGCTTCTCCCAATACCCGATTACGGTCGGTATCCGCCTCTCCTCCAGGCCACTGGTATTTATCGATATTGTTGATTATATTATTTGCACGCTGAATAGAAATATAGCCGTTCGTCCACTTCTCATTCGGAAAAGAAGAAGAAGTATTCCCCAGACCACGTCCCATGTCATATCCCTTATTCCAGCTATGAGTTACCAAACCGTTATCTGTTACTGCATCCAGCCACAAATCATAATTATTAACGTTCAGTCTTTCATAAAGGGCATTCAGTGCCTTTTCATAATCTTCTGCCGATTTAAAATATCCGTCTGCTGTAATAATACCTTCGGGATCCAGATTTATATTGCTGTCGCAACCGCCCGCCATACACAGAGTCAATGACAGTACACCGTACAACAACGATTTCTTATATATTTTCATACTGTTTATTTTATTAGATTAAAAGATAATATTCACACCAAAATTAATGATCCGCAACGGAGGGAATGTCTTAAGTCTGTCACTCTTGTCTTCAGGATCAAGTCCTTTATCCATGCTGCTGACAGTAAACAGATTCGAACCTGACACATATAATCTTAGTTTCGTGATTCTCAGTTTATCTATAATATTAGTAGGGAATGTATATCCCAATTGAACATTCTTTAGACGCAGGTAATTTACTTTCTGCAAGAAAAAGGAGTTGTAAGTAGATGCATTCCGGTTATTGGCTGCTTCCAAACGTGGCATTGATGCGTTACCATTCTGATTATCTTCCGTCCATCTGTCGCGGAAATGAACGCCGGTAAATGCTTCATAGCTCGGCCCTTCAATCCATTCGCCATACATCATACGATTAGCACCACTTGATCCCTGGAACAAAAGGCTTAAGTCAAACCCTTTATAGTCTGCACCGATATTCCATCCATAAGTGAATTTAGGTATATTGGATGTAAATATCTGACGGTCATCCGGATCGATTGTTCCGTCACCATTCGTATCAACCAGTTTCACATCACCGGCATGCAGATCAGACATACCTCGCGGATCAGATTTGTATTTAGCTTTATATTCTTCCAGTTCTTTTTCATTTGCGATCAGACCATCAGCCTGATAGATATAGAACGAGTTCAAAGCAGAACCGATATGCTGTATTTTATAGCCATCTATATTTTTATCATCGCCACCGCGGTCTATCCACTCATTCTTATTATAAGCCAGGTTCACAGATGTATTAAAGGACACATCTCCGAATGTCTTACGGAAACCGATCATTGCTTCCACACCTGAATTACGAACAACACCGGCATTCTGTTCCGGAGCATCTAATCCGATAAATTTAGGAATGCCTAAAGCCAACAAAATATCCTTTGTATCCTTAGTATACCAATCGAGTTCACCATAAATCGAGTTATTAAGAATACTGAAATCCAAACCTATATTCGTTTGCTCCACTGTTTCCCAAGTCACATCCGGATTCGCCATCTTCTTCTGATAAACAGCAGAAACAAGACTACCATTCATTACAATTGGAGATTCATCATCTTTGGAGATATTATACTGAGGCAGATACATAAATGCGTCGATACGTTCATTACCAGTCTGTCCCCAGGAAGCTCTCAACTTCAAATTGTCGACAAAGCCCAAATTTTTCATAAATGCTTCTTCCGAAATACGCCATGCGGCAGAGAAGGAAGGGAATACACCCCATTTATGCCCTTTAGCGAAACGGGAAGAACCGTCTGCACGAATATTTGCTTCAAACAGATACTTGTCTTTAAAGCCATAATTTATACGACCAAAATAAGAATTAATCCCCCATTTAGTAGGTTTCCCTTCTGCAAACTGGCTACCCGCCGAACCCAAAGAAATGTCAGGCAACTCATCCGATATTAAATCTTTACGCTGAGCCATCGAATAATATTTACGATAAGAGATCTGTTCCATACCATATAAAAATGACAAATCATGGTCGTCTCCCAGACGTTTTTTATAATTAGCCAGAAAGCGCATTGTCATCTGGTAATCGTTATTTCGTTCATCTTTAACACTATTCGGATTATTCCGCTGGGTAATCAGCTCACCAGCCTCGTTATAATATTTATGATTCTTATAGTGTATCTTTCTTCTATCCCAATTACCATTGATAGAAACCATACCGGTAAATATAAGATCTTTTATCGGTTCAAAATCAGCTTTTACCTGTCCGTAAACGGCATCCAGATTATAACGATCTTCACCCACTACATTCAAATCGGTATACGACATAACACTTCTGTTTTGTTTGTCTAATACATAATCACCATTCTCATATTTATTCGGTGTAGTAGGTTGCATACTCCAAGCATTATACTGTGCATCTTCCAAACCTTCCGGCCACAAACGGTCGATATGACGGTAAGTAACGTCACTGCTCACTTTCAGCATTTTGCCGATATTCAGGTCTGTATTTACCCGGTAACTGTAACGTTTATATTCTGTATTTTCGGTCAAGCCCGGTTGATCCAGATAGTCAAATGAAACCAGATAACGTCCAACTTCACTACCGCCTGTCAGATTCAGCGTATGTTGTGTTATATAATTACTTTTATAAACCTCGTTCGGCCAGTTTGTAAAAGAGTGTTTGTATGGATCAGAACCATTTTCAGTTGCCAGAATATCCTCTTCCGAATATTTGCTTGATCCACCGGCATTGATCAATGCTTCATTTACCATCGTCATATATTCACGGGCAGATACCTGTTCCGCCTTCACTGCTCTGTCCTGGAAACCGACCGAGCCGTCATACGACAACTTCACTTTCCCTTCTTTACCACGTTTGGTAGTAACCAATATTACCCCGTGAGCTGCACGAGAACCATAAATAGAAGCAGATGCAGCATCTTTCAATACAGATATATTTTCGATCTCTGCAGATGGAATCTGGCTCAATGACATTTCTATTCCATCTACCAATACCAAAGGATTCGCATTACCTGTTGTACCGACACCACGTAAATAAATTTCAGGATCATCACTACCGGGAGCCCCACCGCGGTCAACAATTGTGATACCCGGACTTAAACCTTGCAGCGCTTTTGTTACATTAACTACTGTCATTTTATTCAGGTCGTCGCCCTCCAACTTCGTTACAGCACCGGTCGTCGTTACCTTACGCTGAATGCCATACCCGACAACGACCACTTCATTTAAAGCTTGTGTATCTTCCGACAGTTTTACCGTGAGGAAAGATTGGTCTTTTACGATGATTTCACGGGTTATATAACCTATATAGGAAACTTGCAAAACAGCTCCTGGATTTACGTTTATAGTAAACTTACCGTCCAGGTCAGATATAATACCATTCGTGGTTCCTTTCTCAATAACATTAGCTCCAATAATCGGGTCGCCATTGGCATCGGTAACAATACCTGTTACCTGATTGGATTGTTGTACAGATTTAAAAGCATCTTTTTTATTTAAAACGATTTGTCGGTCGCTGATAGTATAAGAGATTCCTGCATCTTTAAACAGATGATCCAGAACATCGGTAATCTTTCCGTTCTTAGTAGAAACATTTACTTTGTGTTCTACATCAACAATCTTCTTATTATACAGAAAACGAAATTCGGTTTGTTCCTCGATTCTGTTTAGTACATCCTCTATCGTTGTATCATTCATTCGTAATGTCAATGACGCTGATTGAGAATAGAGAGCAGAACCAAAAGCCTGTGTTATACTCACGATTAAAAATAACAGGTAAAATCTCATAACATGAAGAATTTTTATGGCAGTACTATGCCTTTCGATTTTTTTATCCGAAATGGAATTCATACATTTGTTTGTTTAGTTAGAAAATAAGGTTGACTAAAAAAAACTTTTTTACAGCTAAACTTTGGAAAGGGAAGGTCTCGCACACCTTTCCTTTTTTATTTTAGCAGACATTGATCCAGATTTACAACTCACTTCATAGGCATCAGAATTTAATGATTAACAATATATTTCATCTCAATACATAACTAAGACGTTTCAGCTGTTTTTTACCACATCCGAAAAAGCACTTTTCTTGAAATAATTTTGAGAATTATTTCTTCACTCTATAAACTTCTATTTTTTGCTTGCTATAAGCGCTGTTAGTATTAACAGTCCTTTTGGTGTGTTTAAACTTTATAGGCGCACTCATTTCCAATAATCGCAGTATTTCATCCAACGATTCATATTCAAACGTAGCACGGTATGGAGCATTAGCAAGGCTTGAGTCTTTTAATTCCAGGTCGACATTAAAAGTTAGTCCTAAACGTTTAAAGACATACGCTAACGGATCATCACGGAAGATCATCAGACCATCTTTCCAGGCACACCATTTATAAGGGTCTGTCCGGGTTATAAGACATTGCCTGGTCAGGTTATTAAAAGAGGCACGTTCTCCGGGCACCATCGCAACAGGGGAAGAATTACCGAATGCTACATCGATCCGGCCATCTGCCATTGTTACAGAGGTCATGGAGTCGGTGTTGTAAGCTTCAATATTAAAAGCAGTACCGGTCGCTCGAAGTGTTATCAGTTCTGTCTTCACAATAAACGGATTCTCTTTATCCGAATGAACTTCAAAATATCCTTCTCCGCTAAGGAATACATTTCGTTCGCCTTTTCGGAATGTCAAAGGATATTTCAATGAACTTCCGCCATTCAACCAGACATTAGTTCCATCGGGTAGACGAACTTCAGAGAATGTTCCATGTGGAGACTTCACTTCCTGATATTCGGTAGTATCGTACAAATCGTTATCTCTATTCAGGAACAAATAAGTACTGATTATCAACAAAGGAATAACAAGAATGGCCGCTATACGCTGCCAGTAAACCAGTGCAATATGGGTAATATTCCTCTTTGTAGTTACGATATTTGTAAAAATATTTTTCTCGGCTGCATATACATCAATCTCAGAGGGGTTAAAAGGCGGATTCATTACCTGCCAGATATTGCGCATTTCCTGAAAATGGCGATCGTTCTCAGGAGATTGCTTTACCCAGTCTTCTAATAAACGACGCTCTTCCGCTGTAGCTTTACCGGATAGATAGGCGGTGATTATATATTGTATTTGATCTTTATCTGTCATTTTTCTTCTTTTATAGTATTAAGACGTACGGGAAGAATTCTTCCACATGCTTATAACGTTTTTTAGGGAATACCGATCAATAGTAAGAGCATGAAAAAATCTTTCAGTTGTTTTCGCAAAATCTCAAGGGCTTTGCTGACACGCACTTCCACAGTCCTTTCCGACACATTTAGTTTCAGAGCAATCTCTCTGTATTTCAACCCTTCAAAGCGATTCATTACAAAAGCTTCCCGGTATTGTTCAGGGACTTGTTCAAGAGCATAGCGAAGATGATCATACAAATCGGAATACAACACATAATTCTCCGTATCATAACAGTCAAGTACGGGATTTTCATAATCCGACTCATATTGACGGACTATCTCAAGATGACGAAATTCATCAAAACAACTGTTACGTACAGATTTCAACAGATAAGACTTCAGGGATGTTTCTATTTGTATACTCTTTCTGTCGTTCCATAGTTTCAGGAAGATCGATTGCACGATATCTTCACAAGCACTCTTGTCCTTTATGAAGTTACCGCAAAACAACACCAAGTCTGTATAATAGGTTCGAAACAATAATGAGAAAGCCTCCTGACTATCTTGTTTCAAAGCAGACAAAACAAAGTATTCTTGTTGTATATCAGGTTTTCTCATATTCATTTAGGCATAATCAATCACATCCCAAGCAGCTAAAGTAGCTACATTTTTTCATATAACAAAGCCCCCACGATACAAGATCGCAGAGGCTGTTTTTTTCTGTATTCCTTCCTCACGGAAGTAATTACAGTAAGAACTTTATTTTATTACTTAATATTAATAACCACTTTTTCGCCTGTCGCAGGGTAATTGATGGGATAGTAGAGACGTTAGTTACAACGTCTCTACACCACCACGTGGAAATTTTAGAATTTATTTTTGATTAAAATCTATTCTTATTTTACGATTGCTTTAACAGCTGCTTCACCTTCGATAGCAACTACAACTACACCAGCAGGAGCAGCGATTGTAGCATCATCAGAAGAAAGAACTGTGTTAGCAATTGTCTGACCAAGAACATTGCTAAGAGTAACAGTCTTACCCTGAGCACCCTTGATTGTTACTTCACCGTTACCAGCAACTACAGAAACTGTAGAAGTTGTGATAACATCGTTATCTGTTGCTATTTCGTCATTAGCCACATGTTTAACATTGAATACTAATGCATCATCACCACCTGTCTGAAGTTCATTGAAGTTTGAATCATAGTTAGACATTACCAAGCAACCATTCTGGTTCTTTAACCAAGAAGCTCTAACAGGAGCAATATCCAAATCATTTACATTCTTCATTGATTCAACTAAGAATGATCTGTCTGTCTCAACTTCATTGGCAGCTACTTCAGGATTCATGAAACGCATTGACCAAGTCACAAATTTATGTTTGTCATTATCCAGTCTGTGGATATATGATATACCCTTCTTTGATACAGCGATAGAGTCAGCTTTCTTGATTGCAGCGATATTGATCTTATCGTTAGGCAAGTTCTTGAACTCATCTCTCAAGATATACAATGTATCAACTACACGGATAGCTTCTACGAAACCTACACGGTCATAACCTTTCCATTTGTAAACATTCTGAGGAGCATCAACATTTGCTGCAGCAGAATCAGCGAAGTTCACAAGATATTTTCCTCTCTGGAATCCAGGAGTTCCTAAAGTTCCATGAACGCATTGTGTAGCATCATCTGTCAAATTACCGTTAATGTCAACGTGAGGACCAGCTTCTTTACAAGGTTCACCAACTTTACCCGGTTGGTCATTACGTTCGATAGAAATCAAGTACTGAGGTTTGATATAACCTAAGCCACGGTTAACCCAAGCTGTATCAACAATAAATGATAATCCAGAAGGAGCTTTATCCGTTGTATAGATACCTAACATATCAATTCCAGGAACTTTAAATGTCGGGTTGCCTTCAATCTGAAGAACTTCACCACGATAAGCTTCAACAAATCTCAATGTATCAGCAGCATCACCTGCATTTCCTTCAAGAGCTTCTGAATCGAAACGTCTGTAAAGAGGAGCATCAAGAGGTTCTACAGTAAAGGCAGAAGTTCTTGTTTCTTCTAATTTCTGAACCTTCAAAATAGCAGACATACCATCATCAGCTACACCGGCTTTCTTTGCATTATCATCAATCTTGTTATCACCTCTCTTAGCCTGTACGATTGCATAATAATCCTTACCACCGAAGAAGTTATTTGCTTTGAAGTAGAAGCTGTCGATGGCTGCAGTACCAACGTTACCCATTGTATACTGATCTTTTGCATTACCAACAAGAGTATCATTATTCATAACAATAACATACTGCATTCTATGCAATTGAGCCAAGCCTGGAACATAATCCTTAACAGTTGCAGGATCAATACCATATGTTGCATAATTACCTTCTTTCAGGTTAAATGCACCCATATCATCTTTAACATACAGAGCTGAATCCTTGCTATCTTTGCTTAAACCGATATATTTTTCCTGAGAATACGGATGCAGATAGTTGAATTTATATTTAGTGATATCCAAATCTACCGGTTTTACATACTTGTAACCAAGAACTGTATCCTTAATAATCGTAGAGTCAGTAATCTGAGTCAATGTAAATTCGTCCATTGAAAGACCATTGAATAATACACCTGAAGCAACAGTTTTACCTTCATCATTTTTCTTCAACTGAAGAGTATCTGTCAAAGCCAAACCATATTCACGGTTGATAAAACGAATAGGAGAAGTTTCCTTCAAAGCAGCAGCAGACTGTGTTTTAGCAACAACCCACTGGTAAGCAGGCATATGAGTCGGTTCCTGAGTATCCAGAGTTACCCATTCAACTGCATCACGATTTGTTCCATTTCTGTGTATAGGAGCAGCCAATACCTGACCTTTTTTATTCTTAATGATATACAAGCCATTATCAACCGAGATATTATCAGTTACCACAGCACCACAACCACTATAATTCAAAGAAATATGAGTATTTTGAGCCAGAGAATCAACTGTCAGAATACGAATTTCGTCAGCTTTTACTAAATCCTGAATAGAAACATGTGCGTTAGCATAAACATTTATATCAGACGGATTTGACCAGCTTTTACCTGTCGGAGTCTGGAAAATTGCACTGTGTACATAAATACTCACACTGTCAACAGACGGCTTGTAAGTGAACAGGAACTGAGATTGAGCTTTTAAAGCTGAATTTTTCAACGAGTCCTGAGCAGTGGCATGACCTTTACGACTCTTAACATCCAGTTTTGACCAGCCATATGCCAAGAACTTAGTTCCGGTTGTATTGGCCAAAGCTGTATCTACCTTCAAATAAGAAGAGTCTGACTTCAATACATAAACGTAGTTAACAGAGTCTCCAGCTGATGTAGAAACCTGTTCTGCAATAAATTTAGCATCTTTGTTTGCAAACGGATTCTTCTGACTAACTTTGTTTACATCCGGTTTGAAAGTTAAGGCTACACCTTTATCAGCATCTTGCTGGCCGAATAATGTATTGATTTGTTTTGCATTCAATACAATTTCTGCAGCCTTCTTCAAAGTAAACTTAGTAAGGTTAGTACTAGCATCTTGTCTCATAGCTTCTGCTGCACCAGTTTTAACAGCAAAAACACCTTCCGGATTACCCTTAGCTGTACCCATAGCCAAACCGACTACAGAGTCTTTGCTAAAATAAGAATAAAGGTAATTGTCTTGTGTTAATTCCTTTTCGTAAGCAGGAGCAAATGCCCAACCTGCGATTTCACCACCAACAGTAACAGTGTCTGTATTCAAAGTATTTTTAGCAAGCCCTTCAAGCCCCTGCATGGTTATATCCAAACGCTGGCCAGTACCTTTGTTAAAGAAATCATAAGCATAACTTTGACCCTGATTAGAAGAAGCCGTAATAGTTACGCACCACAGTGTGTTAGCAAGGCTATCTGCCGATTGAGGAGCCGGAACCATCTTCAATTTACCATCTGCTGCCATATAAAGCACACTATCTGCATTAGATGATGATCCGTTCTGGTTAGATAATTGATACAAACCTTTGTCATCAGCCTTCAATTTCTCCACTGCTGAAGATTTTTGAAGTTTACCGAACAAAGTTGCATAATTATCTCCCTGTGCATTAACAGACACAGCACCAATTAAAAGCGCAGCACCTGCCAAAAGAGTAGAAAACTTTTTGTTCATAATAAATAATTTAATATTAATACTAAAGTGTAATAAGTTCAATTCACAATCGGAACGGCTCGCATTTCCAATATATGACGAGATTAATCGTTCCTTTTTTCTAGTCATTGTTTTTTGGGGAAGGCTGTTCGTTTGCGAAAAACACCTTTTCGTACTTACTTTGCTATTCGATTGATAAGAAAGCATATAGGCTGATGAAAAAAATATTAAAAAGGATAGTTGGTATCAAACTAATTCTTACTTTTGTAGACTAGAAAAAAGGAACGATTAATCTCGTCACGTCCTTTTTCCGAAAATCACACTCTCTATCAACCCTTTACACCCCATATTCGACCGATTTTCCACTTACATAAATAATGTACGCACGTACATCTTATATATGCAGCTATATCCCTTTTCTTTCAAGCCTTTGTAGCAACCTCCAACAAATACTGTAGAACTAAGAAAAAAGGCCTGAATAATTAATTCTTTTTCTCAGGACATTTATTACCTTTGGTACGGACTTTTGAATTTGAAAGGTATACCTTACTAAAAAGTAAGGCAAGCCTTACATATTTGTAGAGCAAGCCTTAAATTTATGAAAGGCATACCTTACATTTTCGATATTAAGGAGGAAAATCCTTAATTGTTATGATGTTGCACCTTAAATATCAGGAAGAATATGAGTATTGAATACGACTTATTTGCCAATCCTCCGAGACCGGGGGAGACGAAGCCTACCTTGCATGCCAGGGCTATCAACATCCAGACCGTCGATACCAACGAATTGGCGCGCATGATCGAGGGGATGAGCACCTTTACCTCTGCCGATATCAAAGGAGCGATCAAGGCTATCAGCGAACGGTTGTTCTACTGCCTCAGCAACAGTCAAAGCGTACATCTAGACGGGATCGGAACATTTTCTGTCACGCTGAAATGCAGGCCGGTGGAAAATAAAAAGGACATACGGGCAGCTTCCATTGCATTTAAGAACGTGGAGTTTCGCGCTGATCCGGAACTGAAAAAGCGTTTCCGGGGAGCCAGGATAGAACGACGGGAAGGGACTACCGAAAGGAAAGCATACAATGAAGATATACGGCAGAAGCGTATCCTCTGGTATATCAAAAACTACGGTACAATCAATCAGACCGTTGCCGCCGATCTGAACCAGTGCACACGCCAGAAAGCCAAAAAGGATCTGGAACAGCTGATCGAAGACAATCAGATACAAAAGAACTGGTGCGGGCGACGAGCCTTCTACATCCGACGGTCGAACGATCAGAAACCACCCGAAGCACCGTCTAACGAAGCAATAGAGTAATATGGAATTATATACCTATATCCATATTCCCAGAGCCCCCTTCCACTTCTCTTGTACGGAACGCATGCTGCTACTCGGCTCCTGTTTTGCGGAAAATATCGGAACAAGGCTGGCCGGGAATAAATTTAATGTAGATATAAATCCGTTCGGTACGCTGTATAATCCCGCATCGATTGCAGCGGCACTGCGCAGGTTGCTACACCCGGAGCGGTTCACTGCCGACGATTTGTTACAACATGAAGGCGTATACCATAGCTTCTCGCATCACAGCCGTTTCTCTTCGACTTCGGAAACGGAGTGTCTGCGAAATATAAACGACAGGTTGGAGGCCTCAGCAAACGGGTTCCGCAAGACAACTTACCTGGTGGTAACGTTGGGAACAGCTTACGTGTACCGGTTGAAGAGCTCGGGTGAAGTAGTTGCCAACTGCCATAAACTTCCGGAGAAGATGTTCGACCGCTCGATGCTGACAGTCGGGGAGATCATTGCGGAATGGAAGGAACTGTTGCTTTCATTATGGGAACAAAATCCGGATTTGAAGATACTGTTTACCGTCAGCCCCATACGCCACTGGAAAGACGGGGCACATGGTAATCAACTCAGCAAGGCGACCTTACTTCTGTCCGTAGACGAGCTTCAGGCAGCATACCCTGAACGGATCGCCTACTTCCCGGCTTACGAGATCATGATGGATGAACTACGCGACTACCGCTTCTATGCGACCGATATGTTGCATCCGTCGGAGCTTGCCATTGATTATATTTGGCAACGTTTTACAGAAAATTTCTTATCGGATGAAACCAAAGGGATCCTTAAAGAATGGGCAGAGATACAAAAGGCTATTAATCATCGCCCGTTTCAGCCCGAAAGTGATGCCTATAAACGGTTTATCTCGCAAACTTTGTTAAAGATGGAACGAATTAACGAGAAATTTCCTTCCTTTGATCTTACAAAAGAGATGGAAATAATAAAGTCTAAACTAATGTAAAGAATGGAATACTCAATAAAAGAAATCGTCGGAATTATTGGCGCCAAAGCAAACAACCTGCAAGATAGCACCATCAGCATATTGCTGACCGACAGTCGCCGGCTCTCTTTTCCGGAACAAAGTCTCTTCTTTGCCCTTAAGACAAAGACTAACGATGGACACAGATATATAAAAGAACTCTACAAACTGCGCGTACGCAATTTTGTTGTAAGCGATATGCTTCCTGAGTTCGAAGCGCTTCAGGATGCCAACTTCCTGGTGGTGAAGGATACGCTGAAAGCGCTTCAGAAACTGGCCACCTATCATCGCAAACGGTTTAATATACCCGTAATCGGTATTACCGGAAGTAACGGAAAAACGATTGTAAAGGAGTTCCTTTACCAGTTGCTGCATAAGGAGTTCAACATCGTACGTTCTCCCCGCAGCTACAACTCACAACTGGGTGTGCCGCTATCGGTCTGGCAAATGAGCGAAAAGAATACACTGGGTATTTTCGAGGCAGGTATTTCTCAACCGGACGAGATGGAAAACCTTCGCCCGATCATTGCCCCGACCATCGGTATCATTACTAATATAGGTGAAGCACATCAGGAAAACTTTATCTCCACGACACAGAAATGCCTGGAGAAACTCACTTTGTTCAACGACTGTGAAGCGATCATTTACGACGGCGATGATGTATTTATCTCCAACTGTATAGAATCTGCCTGCCTTTCCCATAAAGCGATTGCCTGGAGCCGTACGGACTCGGAAGCCCCGCTTTATATCGAATCGATCGAAAAGAAAGAGAATGAAACGGTGATTCGTTGTACGTTACTGGGATTGACTCAAAAGTATGTAATCCCTTTCACCGACGATGCATCCATCGAGAATGTGATCCACTGCATGGCAGTAATACTTTTCCTGAAGCCAACCAGTGTAAACGATACGAAAAAGTTCTCTCAGTTAGAACCTGTTGCCATGCGTCTCGACGTAAAACAGGGTATCAACAACTGTATGTTGATAAACGACACATACAATTCGGATATCAACTCGCTGGATATCGCCCTCGACTTCCAGCAGAGCCGTCACGTGGACAAGAAGCTGAAATGTACGCTGATCCTCTCCGATATCCTGCAATCCGGCACATTACCGAAGTCCCTCTATAAGAAGGTAGCCGACCTGGTTCGCCGTAAAAAGATAGACCGCATTATCGGCATCGGCCGCGACCTGAAAGAGTATGGCACAGCATTCGACATGGAAAAGGAATTCTATAACACAACAGACGAGTTCCTTAAATCGCCGACATTCAAACAGTTTAAAGATGAACTGATCCTGCTTAAAGGTTCACGCCATTTCCACTTCGAACGTATCTCCGAACTATTGGAAAAGAAGGTACATGAAACAATTCTGGAAGTAAACCTCGATGCAGTGGTGCATAACTTCAACTATTACCGTTCGAAGTTGAAACCGGAAACAAAGATGGTCTGTATGGTGAAAGCCTTCGGATACGGAGCCGGTTCATACGAACTTGCCAAGACATTGCAGGAACATCGTTGCGATTACCTGGCCGTTGCTGTTGCCGACGAAGGAGCGGAACTTCGCAAAGAGGGTATCTCTATTCCAATCATTGTAATGAATCCGGAATTCAGCAGTTTCAACGTCCTGTTCGAAAACAACCTGGAGCCGGAGATATACAGCTTCCGTCTATTGGATGCCATGATAAAAGAGACGGAACGTAGAGGTATCACTTCCTACCCGATCCATATCAAGATCGATACGGGAATGCACCGCCTGGGTTTCCAGCCAAGTGATGTCCCGGCCATCTGTGAACGGTTGAAAGAGCAAAGCGGCGTTACGGCACGCTCCATCTTCTCCCATCTGGTTGGCAGCGACTCTTCCATCTTCGATGATTTTACAAAGAAACAACTGGACACATTCAGTGCAGCAGCAGCCGAACTGGAAAGTCTTCTGGAATACAAAGTGATCAAACATATTCTGAACTCTGCGGGGATCGAACGCTTCACGGACTACCAGATGGATATGGTTCGTTTAGGCATTGGGCTATACGGAGTAAGCGCTTCCGGCATAAAAGGGTTGCGCAACGTCAGTACCCTGCGCACTACCATCCTTCAGATACAGCATGTCCCGGCAGGTGACTCGATCGGTTACAGCCGGAAAACATACGTCGACCGCGACTCACGCATCGCCATCATCCCGATCGGCTATGCCGATGGCCTCGACCGCCACTTCAGTAACCGGGGAGGTGAAGTTTCCATCGCCGGAAAACGTTGTCCTATAGTCGGCAATATTTGTATGGATGCCTGCATGATCGATGTCACCGACACCAATGCGCAGGAGGGCGATCCGGTTATCGTCTTTGGCGAAGAACTGCCGGTAAGCGAGCTGTCCGACAAACTCAAAACAATCCCTTATGAGATACTGACATCGGTTTCTCCAAGGGTGAAGAGAGTATATTACAGGGAATAATTGCTCATCTTGCACATTTTATGTACTTTTGTGCTGTAAATAAATTAAATAAAGGTATGAGTCATAATTTATTGAAAGGAAAGAGAGGCATTATCTTCGGTGCGCTGAATGAAATGTCAATCGCCTGGAAGGTGGCAGAAAGAGCAGTAGAGGAAGGTGCAATCATTACGCTAAGTAATACACCGGTTGCCGTTCGTATGGGCGAAGTAGATGCCCTGGCAAAGAAACTGAATGCAGAAGTACTGCCGGCGGACGCTACAAGCGTTGAAGACCTGGAAATGGTATTCTCAAAATCAGTAGAAATACTGGGAGGTAAAATAGATTTCGTATTACATTCTATCGGTATGAGTCCAAACGTACGTAAGAAACGTACCTACGATGATCTGGATTACGGAATGCTTGAAAAGACGTTGGATATCTCTGCAGTTTCTTTTCATAAGATGTTGCAGGTAGCTAAAAAACAGGATGCTATTGCACAGGGAGGCTCCGTGCTGGCCCTGTCGTATGTGGCAGCACAACGTACATTCTTCGGTTACAACGATATGGCCGATGCCAAGAGCCTGTTGGAATCGATTGCACGCAGCTTCGGATATATCTATGGACGCGAAAAAGGGGTTCGTATCAATACGATCTCTCAGTCGCCGACAATGACTACAGCCGGTAGCGGTGTGAAAGGAATGGAACACCTGTTGGATTTCTCCGACAAGATGAGCCCGCTGGGTAACGCTACTGCCGACGAATGTGCAGACTATTGCGTCATGATGTTCTCCGACCTCACTCGTAAGGTAACGATGCAGAATCTTTACCACGACGGAGGCTTCTCAAGTATGGGCATGAGCCTTCGTGCCATGAACCAATACAGCAAAGGATTAGAAGAGTTTACCGACGAAAACGGTAATATCATTTACGGTTAAGCCGTAAAAGTAGACAGTTGACAGATGACAGTTGACAGATATCCGGCTTTCAGCCGATTGATTTTCTCGTTTTAACTGTCATTTATCAACTGTCTACTGTCAACTGAAAAAGCTATGCTAATAAAGATCTACCCGGAAAATCCCAACCCAAGGGAAATAGACAAAGTTATCGAAGTTCTCCGCGACGGAGGTCTGGTAATTTATCCGACCGACACAGTCTATGCGATCGGTTGTGATGCATTAAATGTCCGCGCTGTCGAAAAGATCTGTCAAATGAAAGGTATCAATCCTCAAAAGAGTAACCTGGCCATCATTTGTTACGACCTTTCAAATTTAAGTGAATATGCCAAGGTTAATAATGCTGCATTCAAGTTGATGAAAAAGAACCTGCCGGGTCCTTTCACCTTCATTCTGCCAACAAGCAGCGAATTACCTAAGATATATAAGAACAGAAAAGAAGTCGGTATCCGCGTGCCTGATAATAACATTATCCGTACACTGGTAAAAGAACTGGGAAACCCGATCCTGACCATGTCGGTACACGATGACGACGATATGATCGAATACACTACCGACCCGGAACTTATACACGAAAAGTATGAAGACCTGGTAGACCTTGTAATCGACGGAGGCTATGGAGGTTTCGAAGCATCGACGGTCATAGATTGTACGACAGATGATTTTGAGATCATACGTCAGGGAAAAGGTATACTGGAATAAACAACCGGAAAGTAGATGAAACAAATCTGCAAATATATTATTTTATTAGCCTTATTCCCCCTTTGCATGAGTGCACAGGATAAGGCCTATCATTTTGACCGGAATGGAATAGACCGTGAAGTTTTAGAAAACTATCTGGACCGATCTATCACGCTCTCCTGCGTACTGGCTCCGGGAGAAAAAAACAAAGACATTTACACGGATGATATCCGTATGATCAAAAATATCGGGGCCAAACTCATCGGCCGTGCAATCTTCCGGTGGGAAAATGAACGCATCCTCAACAATCCGGAATTCTGGTCTAAAGCCCAATCCATCATTCAAGAATTGCATGCCTATGATCCGGACATTATCTTTCAGGGATGTCTGTTCGAAGCAATCTCGGATGAGGTTAATACAATACCTGTTCCCGAATGGGTCTTCCGGTCATACGGAATAAAACCGGAAAAGAGGAACTTCTCTTACAAAGATATGCTAAGCAAAGAAGGCAAATATGTGGATCATTGGCATAAAGGAGGGAGTGTACCTGATATCAGCCGTACGGAAACACAGCTATGGTTTCATTTCTTGGCTTGTTCCTATATTAATATCGGTTGCGAAGCCTTTCATTTAGGCCAGATCGAGTTGATCGGCATGCATGATCCCCACCGGGAATATTGGGCAAAGGTTATCGATCATATCCGTGCCTATGCAGCTAAACATGCCCGTCGTCACTGGGTATTGCTGGATGCCCATACGCCTAAAGGCGGCATGCTAAAAGACGGCAAAAGCCTGATCGACTTCAATTCTTTCCCGATGCGTATCCGTGCCATACCGGGAGATATTAAAGCCGGTGAAGCTCAACAAGCAGAGTTACGTGTCGATCATTTAGATGGTATTTATGGGAAAAGTCTGGGATGTACCACACCTAGCGGATGGACATGTAAGTCGCTTCCTTATCTGGTAGAAATAGACAACTACGGAAAAGAAGAGCCCGTCAACGTAGCCGATACTACTTCCTATTTTCCATGGGGTTGGGATGAAATATCATGGTATGCCAAACAACCTGAAACTTATAGGAACGAATGGCTTTGGTATGCATGGAACTGGATCAAGCAGACAGATCCGAACGGGCACATCGAAATGCCCGGCTTACGTGGTATTTGCAGCCCTAATGAAACACAAAATACCTATCGGGCCAATATCCGAAGCAAAGCTTGCCCTCTGGGATATAACCAGGAAGAGACAATCAAAGCGATATGGTCTTCCGACACTCCGCATCCGCTTAAATAGCAGATAACAATAGTACATAAACAAAAAGGCTTCCTGCAATCAAAGCAGGAAGCCTTTCTTATATTCTCGTAATTACAGAACTTCTTTAAAATTAGAAGTTTCCTACATTTGCTTTATCCCACCAAACACGAGTACCACCGATATCGCCGGTAAACTTCGAGCTTGAATTTTCCTGATTAAGCACCTGGATACCTTTCTGCAACTCATCATTGTTCGTATTGATTTCCACTTCCGAATAGATCAGGCGACGGATCTGTTCGTCTGTATCGATCGTACCGTCGCTGCTATTTACGCGGTTCGGGAATAGCTTAGGATAACCCGTACGACGATATTCAGCCCATGCTTCCGTTGACAATGGGAAGTTAGCAATCCATTTCTGGGTAATGATGCGTTGTAACTTTTGTTCGTTGTTAGCACCTTCATCCCATTTCACAGGAACGGTATTCATAGCCTTGATACTATTTTGAGCATCCACCGGATCTACAAAATCAGCGGGGA
Source organism: Parabacteroides leei (assembly GCF_023369805.1). NCBI lineage: Bacteria > Pseudomonadati > Bacteroidota > Bacteroidia > Bacteroidales > Tannerellaceae > Parabacteroides > Parabacteroides leei. The sequence goes on along the minus strand of NZ_JAMBQG010000017.1, from coordinate 4,708 downwards.
GAGTCGTTCCGTTAATATAAGCATCGATTTCTTCGTCGGAAATAGAAGTCACACCTGCATAAACACCTTTATACTTCAATTCGTTCTTAATAGAAAGACGGATACCTTCTTCATACAAATCCTTAGCGCTACCACCCATATTCCAGCCACGCAAAGCACCTTCTGCACGCAGGAAGTAAGATTCGGCAGCCTTCATTACCGGCATCGGAGTTGAATAGGTACACACTATATTGGAGAAGTTACCCCACTGGTTCGGTTTATTCGGCAGATTACAGCCACCACGAATACCCAGATACTTAGAGTCTTTAGCGACAACTACATTGTCACCTACTTTGACATCATTTGTATTCTTCGTAATATAAAGAGCAATACGCGGGTCGTTATAACCTTCCAGGATTGTCACCAGGTTTGCATTCACGCCACAGTCACCCCATTCGAACATACGGGTCAATTCGTTGCTCAGACCTTGGTCGATCAGGATATCCTTATCGGCAGAAGTTAATACACCTCCGGAAACAGCTTCTTCAGCTTTCTGTTTAGCCAGGCCCGGATTAGCTTTTACAATACGCATTGCCAAACGTAATTTGAATTGATTGGCTACTTTCACCCACAACTCACGATTTCCCTGACACCAGTAATCAAACTGCTGCATATTGGCTACATCAGACGTTCCATTCTTAAAGCCGGTTATAGCTTCATCCAGTAACGCAAACATCGCATTATAAATGCTTTCCTGCGAGTCATAATAGAAAGATACATCGTTTCCATCCAGTACAGACTGATAAGCGACCGGTCCGTAAGTATCTGTCATTGTAGACAAGGCATACACCTGAACCACACGCATGATCGCTGCATAATCAACAAGACCTTTCTCATCGCACGTCTTGATCAAACGACGTGTATTATTGAATATATGCAGGTTGAAGTTTTCATACATACCACCGCAAAAGCCACGGTTCAGTTTATAGTCGACGTTACCGTTACCGCCAAAGTTATGCGGAGTCATGAAATAACCACTGAACAAGTCTGTGCTCAGGTTAGTCCAGAACTGGAACATATTCTGCTGAGGAGCATAGACGTAAGTGATCGGCTCTACAAACTGAGACTCAAACGGCAAATTGTCAGGGTCTACTTCATATTTATTCGTATTCAGTTCTCCAAAATTATCGGTACAGCCTGTCATCATAGAACCAGCAGCCAATGTAAGAGCTGAAGCGACAGTATATGTCAAAAATTTATTTATCTTCATAGGAACTAAGATTTAGAAATTAAGTTTTAAATTAAGACCAAAACTACGGGATGTAGGCAATGAGAACATATCGAATCCCTGCCATCCATTATTGGTAGAAGCAGAAACTTCCGGATCCATCGGAGCATCTTTATAGAAGAAGAACAAGTTGCGTCCGATCAGGGAAGCATTCAGGTTCTTACCAGCACCAAACAAGTTACGGAATGTATAACCGAATGACAATTCACGTAAACGAACATTGGTTGCATCATAAATATACAAACCATTTGCATACTGTGAGTTGAAGTTTGTTGCACCGGTAGTAGAATAGAACTTCTGCGGATCAAAAGTTACACCTTCAAATACAACCTGTCCTGCATCACGAGCAGCAGCCGAACGTTCTGAAACACCCCAGCCGTCTAATGTAGCTTCCGTCATCGACATTACCTTACCACCTACTTTTGCATCGATCAGGAATGATAAAGTGAAATCTTTATAATGGAATGTATTTGTCCAACCCATGTTTACCTTCGCATTCATATCGCCTGCATATTCCAGATCGGCAATACCGTCGCCGCCTAATTGGGGTGCGCCATTGTCAACAACCGGCTTACCGCTATCGTCTCTTTTGACCTGACGAACATACAAGTCACCGTAATGTCCGCCTTCTTTCAGGATCACTTTAGCACCACCATAGTTTGCCAATGACAAACCGTCGGGCAATTCGTCGATCAGCTTCTTGATCTTATTCGTATTGTAAGAGAAATTGAAGTTTGTAGTCCAGCTGAAATTGTCAGTAAACTGGTTATACCAACCTAAAACAGCTTCAAAACCTGCGTTCTGAACGTCACCGGCATTTACATAACGTTGTCTCAAACCTGTTTCCCAGGGAGCATCGATAGCAAAGAACTGGTTCTTTGTGTTCGTTTTATAATAGGTCAAGTTCACATTCAAACGATTACGGAAGAATGTACCGTCGAAACCAACTTCCAGAGAGTTTGTTTTTTCAGGTTTCAAAGTCTTGAACGGGGCCTTTTCCGGAGGAGTGATAGAACCCTGGTCTTTCAATGTATAGCGTAGATTAGTCATAAATACCGGAACGTCGTTACCCACAATTGAATAAGAAGCACGGAGTTTGAACATATCCACATTCTTACCGAAATCGACAAACTTGTCTAACAAAGCACTTGCACCGACAGACGGATAGAAGAATGAAACCCCATCGGTAAATGCCAAAGCAGAAGACCAGTCATTACGAGCCGTTACATCCAGGAACAAACCTTCCTTGTAACCAAACTGAGCCGTAGCAAAAACAGAATTCAAACGCTTTTCTGATAAAGTTTCAGAAGTTCTGGTCTTATAATAGTTTGCCGGTGAGAAAATATTCGGATAATAAGTGTTACCTGTCGGTTTACCATCGACTACAGAGAACTTAGAACCATCACCGATGATTTCAATACTGGATGAATTAGTCTTTGTGAAACTGCTACCTGCCGTTACTGACAATGAATAATCTTCATCCCATATTTTATTATAACTTACCAATACGTCACCATACATCTGTTCACTGAACACACGGTTATCTTTTATTTGCCCCATTGAGTTACGGCCACCGGTACTGGAAGCATATTCATTCTGGATAAACTTATCCTCACCGCGTTCATAACGTAAACGCCCTGCAACGGAAAGACCAGCTATAATATCATATTTCACGCTACCACCGAATTCATAACGGTTACGATCAGAAACAGGAGTTTGTCTGTTCAGCATCCAATACGGGTTAGAGAACTGTTCCTGTCCCAGGTTTGTCCAGTTCTGGACGTTTGTATTCAATGACGGATCATACACTTCAAAGTTATTCTTGTAACCATTCCAATCTTCACCTCTCGGGAACAGATAAGCACCGGTGATCGGGTTACCCAGGAAACCGGCCATAGCCTGGTTCTCGATATGCTGGTTATTGTAGCGAGCGCTTACATCGACTTTCACTTTCTTCCACAAGTTAAAACCGACTTTAGCCAACAGGTTGTGACTCATATAATCGTTCTTCGGCATAATACCGTTGGAAGCCACGTTTGCATAAGAGAAATAAGACGAGATATTGTCGTTACCACCAGCCAGGGAGATAGAGTTGTTGGTAGTGAAACCCGGTCTATAAAATTCTTTTGCATAATTCGGAGCTTTAGAAGACAACTTGTTACCCCAGCTAAAAGTACCTTCATCACTCACACCATACGAGTTTTGGAACTTAGGCAGAGACATCGCCGTTTCAACTGTCGTATTGCTCGATACATTGATAGACACCTTACCTGCCTGAGCAGATTTGGTTGTAATCATAATAGCACCATTGGCAGCAACAGCACCATACAATGCAGCAGCAGAAGCACCTTTCAGCAAAGTGATCTGAGCAATATCGTCCGGGTTGATCGTCGACATAGCATCGCCACCATCACGCTGGCTACCATATACCATATCTACCTGAGAGGTCGATACATTCATCATCAAAGGCACGCCATCCACAACAACCAACGGCTGGTTGCTACCGCTAATAGATTTATTACCACGGAACAAAATCTTTGAAGCACCTCCTGCACCAGTCGAGTTCGGAGTGATCTGCAAACCTGCACTCTTACCTTGCAAAGAGTTGATCATGTTTACATTCTTGATTTCATTCAGTTCCTTTCCTCCTACTGTTTGGGCAGCATAAGTCAAAGTCTTGGACTCACGTTTGATACCTAATGCAGTTACAACGACTTCGCCCAGCTGTTCAGAGTCGGAAACCATGTTTACATTAATAGTAGAACGGCCATTGACCGGTTCTTCTATTGTTTTCATACTCAAATAAGAAAAAACCAAAACAGCATTACTGCTAACATCCAACGAATATTTACCATCCATATCCGTTACGGTACCCACAGTTGTCCCTTTTTGCAGAACATTCACCCCGGCGAGAGGTTCATTGAGTTCTTTGTCCATTACAACGCCGCTTACTTTACTTTGCGCCCATAGCACATTTGTACATATTCCTATACAGAATAGTATCAACATTACAAAGCTTTTCCTCATAAAGTCAGATTGTTTAGATGAGTTAATAATAAAAAATTTCATAATACTTCTTCTTAGGTTTAGCAAACACTTTAACATTTAATTAGATCTAAGCAGGTAAAAGAACTGAGTTCTATCAGAACTTAAACCATATTTTATCCATTTGTTTACAAAGCTATGAATTTATCTCAGACTCACATGCTATTTTAACTAGTAAAGTCTTTAAATTCGTTTACATTAACATAAATATGGTATGTTTTCCGACACACAGAAATGTTACTTAACGTAAATTTAACTTGGAACAGCATAGTTCTGATAGAACTACGTAATTAATTATTATTTGAAGCCTTTATTCTCCGATTCTCCCCCAAAATGTCTATCTTTGTAAAAAGACATTTATCATAAAACTATGAACTGGACCCAATTACTGTCAGG